>NZ_JBHSBC010000036.1:73018-109130 GCF_042650425.1 Streptosporangium jomthongense
GAACGGCCGGGCGGGCGTCCGCGGGCGCGCCGGGGCAGGCGTGCTCGCGGACGGTGTGCAGGGAGCGGGGAAGGTCATCAGATCACGAACGTGAGGGCGACGGCAGGCAATCAGGCGATTGCCCACCGTACGGGGATGTGTCCGCCGTCCGTCACCTCCGGTGCTTCCGGCCTGCCCGGATCGGGTTGGAGGCCGTCCGTAATTGCATTTATTTCCTATCTGTATAGTATGTTTTGCGCCGAATCCCCGGAAAGGAACACCGATGACCGTCCCGCCCGCCCAGCTCCTGTGGTACCTCACCGCCCCTGACGGGCCGTACCCCTGGGAGGAGCGCGGCCGATGGGCCACCGACTTCGACCACCTGCGCCACGTCGCGGAGACGATCGACCGGCTCGGCTACTACGGCGCGCTGCTGGGCACCGGCCGGGACGACGGGCTGACCGTCGCGGCGGCCATGGCCGGGGCCACCCGGAGGATGCGCTTCCTCACCGCCGTCTACCCCGGTCTGACCTCACCCGCCAAACTCGCCCAGATCGCGCACACCATCGACCGCTTCTCCGGCGGGCGGCTGCTGTTCAACGTGGTCAACGGCAACGACGCCACCCTCGCCCAGTACGGCCTGCACCTCGGCCACGACGAGCGCTACGACTTCAGCGCCGAGTACTGGGACGCCTTCCAGCGCGTCTACCTCGGCGAGCCGGAGCCGTACGAGGGCAGGCACGTCCGGCTGGCAGGCCGGGCGGGGCCCGGGGGACCGCTGTCTCCGTGGGGCACGGCCGTACGCCCGACACCGCTGTGGGGCGCGGGCACCTCACCCGCTGGCGTCGCCCACTCGGCGGGCCTGCTCGACGTCTACCTCAGCTTCGCCGACACCCCGCAGCGCCTCGGCGAGAAGTTCCGCCACGTCGGTGCCGAGGCCGCCAAGCACGGCCGCACCCTGAGATACGGCACCCGCCTGCAGATCATCGTGCGCGAGACCGAGGAGGAGGCCTGGGAGCACGCCGCCTCGCTGCTGCGCGCGACCTCGGTCGAGACCGCCCTCGAACTCGCCAAGTGGAACCTGCCCGAACCGATCGAGACCTACCGGAGCCAGGACCAGCGGGTCAACCGGCGTCTTGAGGCGCTTCGCTCCGGGCGCCTGCCCGACGTGCGCGACCTGGAGATCCACCCCAACGTCTGGACCGGGCCCAGCCTGTTCGGCTTCGACGTGGTCTCACCGAGCTCGGGCACCTACCTGGTCGGCAGCGCGGAGAACGTCGCCGCCCGCATCCGCGAGTACCAGGAGCACGGCGTCCAGTCCTTCATCCTGTCCGGCTTCCCGCTGATCGCCGAGGCGCACCGGGTCGCCGACCTGCTCTTCCCCCTGCTCGACCTCGACCACGGCTTCGAGATCCCCTCGCTGCGCGCGGACGCGTAACCCCTCAGGAGACACTTCGATGAACAGCCAGATCACCCGGCGTGGCTTCCTCGGCGGAGCCGTACTTCTCGGCGGGGCGGCGCTCGTCGGCTGCGCCCCGGGGCAGGAGGCCGCGCGCCCTGGAACGATCCAGCAGGCCGCGGTCGCCGACGGCGCCCCCAGGCGGGGCGGCAGGCTCAGGCTCGGCGTGGTCGACGGCGACAGGGCGGGCACGCTCGACGCGCACAAGCCGCTCACCATCGGCTCGATCATCAGGGGCTTCGCGGTCTACAGCAAGCTGTGGGAGTGGGACGCCGAGATGAACTGGTCCCCCGCCCTGGCCGAGGAGACCGAGGCGAACGCCGACGCGACGACCTGGACCGTACGGCTCAGGCAGGGGCTCGAATTCCACAACGGCAAGACCATCACCGCCGACGACGTGATCTTCTCGGCCCGGCGGCTCACCGACCCCGCGCTCGGCTCCCCCTGGGCGGCGCTGCTGTTCACCCTCGACCGGGAGCGGATCGACAAGGTCGACGAACGGACCGTGCGCTTCCACTTCAAGGACGGCAAGGGCTTCGTGCCCTTCCCCGACACCTTCACCAACTTCGGCGCCGTCGTCCCCGTCGACTACGACCCGGCCAGGCCGGTCGGGGCGGGGCCGTACAAGCTCAAGGAGTTCACCCCGGGGCGGCGGTCGCTGTTCACCCGGTTCGAGAACTACTTCAAGGACGGCCGGCCGTACGCCGACGAACTGGAGATCATCGACTTCCAGGACGAGGCGTCCCGGATCGCCGCGCTGCAGGCCGGCCAGATCTCCCTCGCCAACGGCATCGGCGCCGACCAGGTCAGGCTGCTGCAGGGCGACCCGAGGGTCAGGGTGGTCGTCTCCGAGACCAGCAACTGGCAGTCCTTCGACCTCAACCTCAGCAAGGAGCCCTTCCGCGACGAGCGGGTGCGTGAGGCGTTCCGGCTGCTGACCGACCGGCAGGAACTGGTCGATCGCGCCCTGTCCGGCCACGGGCGCCTCGCCAACGACCTCTACTCGCCGCAGGACCCCACCTTCGACCGGAGCATCCCGCAACGTCCCCACGACGTCGAACGGGCCAGGGCGCTGCTGAAGGAGGCGGGCCGGGAGAACCTGCAGATCGAGCTGGTCTCCGGGGAGGGCGGGGACGCCGCCGCGCTGGTCTTCGCCGCCCAGGCGAAGAAGGCCGGGATCACCGTCACGGTGAAGAAGGTCGACGCCGCGACCTTCAACGGCCCGCGGCGCCTGGACTGGACGATGAGCACCGGCGGCCTGCTGACCGAGTCGTTCCTGTCCAGCGCCCTGCACCTGGACGCGCCCGTCTCGGCCGCGAACAAGACCCACTTCTCCGACCCGCGCTTCACCGAGCTGTTCGAACAGGCCGTCACCCAGCCGGACACCGCCAGGCGCGCCGAGCTGGTCCACGAGATGCAGCGCATCCAGCACGCGAAGGGCGGAATGGTCATCTGGGGCTTCAACAACGCCCTGGACGCGGTCTCGACCGGCGTCGGCGGCGTCACCTCGGAGCACACCCAGTTCGCGACCTGGCGTTTCGAGAAGCTCTGGGTCAAGGAGACGACCTGACATGGCCGGACAGGAACCGGGGCGCCCCCGGGCGGGCCGTCGGGGGAGGTGGCTGCTGCGCCGGGTCGCGTACGGCGCGGCGGCGGTCTGGGCCACCAGCGTCGTGGTGTTCGCCGCGACCCAGGCGCTGCCCTCCGACCCGGCCATGGCGATCCTCGGCGGGGACGCGACCCCGGAGAGCCTGGCCCGGCTGCGGCTCGACCTCGGACTCGACCGGCCGCTGTGGCAGCGGTACCTCACCTGGCTCGGCGGCGTCCTCACCGGTGACCTGGGCCGATCCCTCGACTCCGGCACCGACGTGGCGTCCCTGCTCGGCGGCAGGCTCGTCAACTCCCTGGCCCTGCTGGCCTCGGCGCTGACCGTCGCCGTCGCCCTCGCGCTGGCCCTCGGCCTGTTCGCCGCGCTGCGCAGGGGCGGCCTCGCCGACCGCGTCGTCACCTCGGTGGCGGTCTCCCTGCAGGCCGTACCGGGCTTCGTCGTCGCCGTCGCCCTGATCGTCCTGCTGGCCACGACCGTCTGGCCGGTCCTGCCGGCCGCCTCGCTGCTCGAACCCGGGGTGTCGCCGTTCGCCCAGCCCCACTATCTCGTCCTGCCCGCCCTGACCCTGGTCGCCGCGGAGACGCCCTACCTGCTGCGCCAGGTCCGCTCCTCGGTGGCCGAGGCCCTGGAGTCCGACTACGCGACCGCCGCCCGGCTGCGGGGCGTCCCGGAACGCCGGGTGATCTGGCGCCACGCCCTGCCCAACGGGCTGGTGCCCGCCGTACAGGCGACGGCGCTGACCACCGGGGTGCTGCTCGGCGGCTCGCTGGTCGTCGAGGTCGCCTTCAGCTATCCGGGCCTCGGCGGCGCGCTGAACGCGGCGGTCGGCGCCCGCGACATCCCGGTGATCCAGGCGGCGGCCCTGCTCGTCGCGGGCGGGGTGGTCGTCGTCAACCTCCTGGCCGACCTGGTCACCGTGCTGCTGACCCCCAGGCTCAGGACGGGGGAGCGGTGAGCGCGATCCGTCTCCCGCGCGACCGGCGGGCGGGAACGGGCGCGGTCGTGAACGTCCTGGCGGGGGCCGTTCGCCCGCTGCGCGACCGGCAGGTCAGGTTCGGGGCGCTGCTGACCGTCCTCGTCGTGCTGGTCGCGGTGCTCGGACCGGTGGCGGCGCCGTACGCGGCCGACGAACTGGTCGGACCGGCCTACGGCGCGCCCGCCCCCGGGGCGCCGCTCGGCTACGACTACCTGGGCGCCGACGTGCTGTCACGGGTGCTGCTCGGCGGGCGCTCCCTCGTGCTGACGACCGTCTGCGCCGCCGTCCTCGCGCTGCTCGCGGGCGCGGCGATCGGCATGTCGGCCGCCTGGACCGGGCGCCTGGCCGACCGGGCCGTGCTGTGGTGCGCCGACGTGCTGCTGGCCTTCCCGCACCTGGTGCTCGTGCTGCTGGCCGTCTCGATGCTCGGCCGCTCCCGCCCGCTGGTCGTGGCGACCGTCGCCGTCACGCTGCTGCCCGGCACGGTACGGCTCGCCAGGAGCCTGACGCTCGGCGTGATGGGGCAGGAGTACGTGGAGGCGGCCAGGCTCCTGGGCTACCCCCGGCGCCGGATCCTGTTCCGCGAGATCCTGCCCAACGTCACCACGCCGCTGCTGGTCCACCTGGGCGCGATGCTCACCTGGTCGGCCGGGCTGATCGCCGCGATGAGCTTCCTCGGGTACGGCGTGGCGGCCCCGGCGGCCGACTGGGGGCTGATGGTCAACGAGAACCACGGCGGCCTGCGCCTGCAGCCCTGGGCGGTGCTCGTCCCCGTCGTCCTGATCGCCCTGTTCGCGCTGGGCGTCAACACCCTGGCCGAGGGGCTCGGCCGTACCGTCGCGCCGGTCGAGGAGGAACGGTGAACGCCCATCCGCTGCTGCGCGTCGAGGGACTGCGGGTCGCCCTGGACACCGGCCCCGAGATCCTGTCCGGCGTCGGCCTGACCCTCGGCCCCGGCGAGATCGTCGGCCTGGTCGGGGAGTCGGGCTCAGGCAAGACCACGCTGGCCACCGCCCTGCTCGGACACGCCAGGCGGGGGGCCCGGATCACCGGGGGCTCGGTCACGGTCGGCGGCGTCGACGTCCTCGGGCTGTCGCCGCGTGAGCTGCGGCGGGCACGCGGCGGGCTGGTCGGCTACGTCGCCCAGGACCCGGCGACCGCCCTCAACCCGGCGCTGCGGATCGGCACGCAACTGGCCGAGATGGTGGCCGTGCACCGGCCCGGACTGCGCGGCCGGGCGGCGGCCGCCGAGGTNNNTGCCCTCGGAGGAGGCCTTCCTGCGGCGCTACCCGCACCAGCTCTCCGGAGGCCAGCAGCAGCGGGTGCTCATCGCGCTCGCCTTCCTGCCCGGCCCCCGGCTCGTCCTGCTCGACGAGCCGACGACCGCCCTCGACGTCACCACCCAGGCGCGTGTCCTGGCCTCGGTGCGTGAGATGTGCCGGGACCGGGGGGCCGCCGCGGTCTACGTCTCCCACGACCTGGGGGTCGTGCGGGGCCTGGCCGACCGGATCGCGGTCATGTACGCGGGCCGCGTCGTGGAGACCGCCCCCCTCGGCACGTTCTTCCCGACCGGGACGACCGGGACGACCGGGACGCCGGGGGCGTCCGCCGGAGCGTGGCACCCGTACACGCGTGGCCTGCTGGCCGCCTCCCCGGACGTCGCCGTCCGCCGGGCGCCGCGGTCCATCCCCGGCCACGCCCCGTCGCTGACGGCCAGGCCGGCCGGCTGCGCGTTCGCGCCGCGCTGCGCCCGGGCCGACGCGCTCTGCCGGGAGGAGACGCCTTCGCAGACGGGACAGGGGCCGGAGCACCTGGTGGCCTGCCACCACCCGGTCGCCGTCCCGGAGACCGCCGTCGCCGACGTCGTCGCGGACCTCCCCGAGGTACGGCCCGGCGCGGACGCGGAGCCGTTGCTGCGGGCCCGCGACGTCTCCTTCTCCTACGGTCGCGCCCACCGGGTGCTGCACGAGGTCTCCCTCGACCTGCGGGAGGGGGCCTTCCACGCGCTGGTCGGGGAGTCGGGGTCGGGCAAGACGACCCTCGCCCGGGTGCTGTCCGGATTCGGCGGCCATGTCACGGGCACCCTGTCCTACGCGGGGGCGCCGCTGGCGGTCGCCGGGACGGACAGGCCCGCCGAGCTGCGGCGCCGGATCCAGTACGTGTTCCAGAACCCCTACCGCGCGCTCAACCCCCGGCACACGGTCGCCGAGATCCTGCGGACCCCGATCAGGCACCTCTTCGGCGTCTCGCAGGACGAGGCGCGGCGGCGGGCACTGGACGCCCTCGACCGGGTTGCGCTCCGCCCGGAGATCGCCAGGAGCCGTCCCGGGGAGCTGTCCGGGGGCGAGCGCCAGCGCGTGGCCGTCGCGCGTTCCCTCGTCTGCGACCCCAGCGTGCTGATCTGCGACGAGATCACCTCCGCGCTCGACGTCTCGGTCCAGGCCGCGGTCCTGGAGCTGCTCACGACGCTGCGCCGTGACGGTCTGACCGTGCTGTTCGTCACCCACGACCTGGGGGTGGTCCGCGCGGTCGCCGACGAGGTCTCGGTCATGCACCGGGGGCGGATCGTCGAGCACGGCCGTACCGGCGACGTCCTGGACGACCCGGCGGACCCCTACACCCGGTCCCTGGCCACCGCCGCGCGGGGAGCCGTCACAGCCTGAGGACGACCGGGCCGGGGGGAGGTCTGCGGTCCCGGCAAACTTGGTAATCCGGTCCTATTTCCGGACTCATGGTGGAAGGTAGCGTCGATCCGGGGTCCGCGCCGACATGGCCCGTTCGGCCGTCCCACAGGCTCGGCCCCTGCCGGGGGCCCCGCCCGCACAGGAGGAACGATGACGGATGACCGGACGGCCGTCGTGCCGCAGGGGATCGACGAACGAAGCCTCGCCGCGCTGCTGACGCGGGAGCGCGCCGCCTGGATCGAGGGCAGGCCGAGGTCGGCGGCGCTGTACGAGCGCGCCCGCGCCTCGCAGTTGCACGGCACACCGCAGCACTGGATCAGGCAGTTCCCGCCGCCGGTGCCGCTGACGGTCGAGCGGGCCACCGGCGCCCGCCTGCACGACGTCGACGGGCACGACTACGCCGACTTCGGCCTGGCGGGCACGGCGGCGCTGTGGGGGCACGACCACCCCGCGATCGTCGCGGCGCTGCGTGACCAGCTCGGCCGGGGCAGCGTGACCCTGTGGCCGAACGAGGACCACGTGTGGGTGGCCGAGGAACTGCGGAACCGTTTCGGCCTGCCGTGCTGGCAGTTCGCCGTCTCGGCCACCGACGCGAACCGGTTCGCGCTGCTGCTGGCCAGGGTGGCCACGGGGCGGGAGCGGATCCTGATGTTCAACCGGGCCTACCACGGCGCGGTCGAGCAGACCTACGCCGTGCTGACCGAGGAGGGCGTCACGCCGCTGCCCGGCGTCGACACGGGCGGCGTGGACGTGCGGCGGACCACGAAGGTGGTCGAGTTCAACGACCTCGACGCGCTGGAACGGGAGCTCGCGCCACGGGACGTCGCCGCGGTGATCGCCGAACCGGTGATGACCAACGGCGGCGCGGTGATCCACCCCGACCCCGGATTCCACGCGGGCCTGCGTGAGATCACCCGCCGTACGGGGACCCTGCTGCTCATCGACGAGACCCAGACGATCCCGGCCGGTCCGGGCGGCTGCGTCCGTGAGTTCGGCCTGGAACCGGACCTCGTCACCATGGGCAAGTGGATCGCCGGGGGCGTCCCCGCGGGCGTGTACGGCATGTCCGAGGAGGTCGCCGCGGCGGCGGCGCGCTACACCCAAGACGGCGACGGCGGTCTCGGCAGCACGCTGGCGAGCGGCCCGCTCGCGGTCAGGGCCATGCGGGCGGTGCTCGAAGAGGTCATGACGGAGCGTACGTACGCGCACATGAACCGTCTCGCCGACCGTTACGGCCGCGGGATCGAGGAGGTCGTCGCGGCGCACCGCCTGCCCTGGCACGTCGGCCGCCTCGGGGGCCGCGTCATGTACGCCTTCACCCCGGAGCCGCCGCGCAACGCCGGGCAGCCCTATCCCCGGAGCGCCTCGCTGCGTGAGGCGCTGTGGCTGTACCTGGCCAACCGGGGGATCGCGCTCGACGGGATGAGCGGCGCGGCGCTGTTCTCGCCACTGTCGGAGGAGTCCGACGTCGACCGGCACAACGAGCTGTTCGCCAAGGTGATCGCCGAGCTCGTGGGGTAATGAGGGCGATGACGGAGCCCGGCGGGTTCACCGAGGCCACCGAGACCATCGGGCCATCGAGGCCGCTGTGGTCGTCAAGGCCGGGGTGGGCCCGTCGGCGCACGGCCGCCGTCCGGTGACGAACACCGCACGACGGGGACCCGGACGGCACGGGCCCGAAGCCGAAACATTTCCTTAATACGGGTTCTTCGGGGAAGTCGTGCCGGGAAAGGTCTTTGCCTGGTTCGCGGTCGTCGTGTCACATGACCGGGTGCCGGAAGCGCTTTTTGGAACCGTGCTCCCCCGCTTCCTTCCCGCCCTGTCCTGGCCGGTGGGAGAGACTTCTGTGTACCCTTCGGCGCGGTGCGGGACAGAGAAAGCAGAGGCCGGAAACGGCCCGAATTGATGGCTTGAGCGAGCTTTTCTGGCCTTTTGTCCGGCCCAAAAAGTGCTGTATGGAACTTTAACGACACCGCCGTGTCGCCTCGGGACGTTAATGTTTTCCACAAAAACATCCTTGTCGGGAAAACCATTCAGTGAGAGCTTGGGAAAACGGCTCGTCGTCCACTTCGAGAGGTGTTTCCCGGCCATGGTTGATGACGTCAACGACCTCGCGGACTCCGCGGACCTGCCCGCGCTCCCCTTCGCGCGGAGTAACCCTCTTGACCTGCCGCAGACCTACCACGCGTTGCTCAACGACGAACCGGTGGCCAGGGTGCGCACCCAGGCGGGCGACGTCGCCTGGCTGGTGACCGGCTACGAGGAGGCCAGGGAGGCCTTCGCCGAGCGACGCCTGGGCCGCTCGACCCCCACCCCGGAGCGGGTGTCCAGGATCTCCAACTCGGTGCTGCTGGGCGGCCCGCGCAGCGACACCATCGAGGTCGAGAAGGTCAAGCACGAGCGGATGCGCCGCCTGTTCGCCCCCGCCTTCTCCGCCCGCAGGATGAGCGCCCTCACGCCGCGCATCAGGGAGTTCGTCGACACGCTCCTCGACGACATGGCCGAGCACGGCCCCCCGGCCGACCTGCGGGAGCGCATCTCCCTCCCGCTTCCCGTGCTGGTGATCTGCGAGCTGCTCGGCGTGCCGTACGCCGACCGCGGCTACTTCAGGAAGCTGGCCGAGACGGTGGGCAACCTGAGCGACCCGCGCCGGGCCCAGGACGCGATGGACGCGCTGAGCGAGTACACCAGGAAGATCGTCATCGACAAGCGGGAGAATCCCGGCGAGGACGTCTTCTCCGACCTGGCCAGGGCGGACGTGTCGGACGAGGAGGTCGCCATGCTCTCCGCCGGGCTGCTGTTCGCGGGCCACGAGACGACCATCAACCAGATCGACTACGGCGTGCTCCTGCTGCTGTCCAACCCGGAGCAGCGCGACGCCCTGGTCGCCACCCCGGAGATGATCGACAGGGCGGTCGAGGAGATCCTGCGGATCGCGGCCCCGAGCAACCACGGCCTGCCCCGCTACGCGCACGAGGACGTGACGATCGGCGGTGTGACGATCGAGCGCGGCGACGCGGTGATCATCGCCATGACGGCGGCCAACCGGGACGAGCGGGCCTTCACCGAACCCAACCGCTTCGACATCGGGCGCGCCCCCGGCAGTCAGCACCTCGGGTTCGGCTACGCGATCCACTACTGCATCGGGGCGAGCCTGGCCAGGATCGAGATGCGCGAGATGATCGGCGGTCTGTTCCGCCGCTTCCCCACGCTCGCCCTGACCGTGCCGCCCGAGGAGCTGACCGAGCAGAGCGACTCGCTCACCGGAGGGGTCGACCGCATCCCGGTCACCTGGTGATCCCGGCGCCGTCCCTCGCCGGAGGGCGGGAATGGCGGCGCAGCAGCAGCATCGCCGCGTCGTCCTGCAACGGCCCGCCGACGTGGTCGAGCAGGTCGGCGCGCAGTTCCTCAAGCGCGGCCTGGGGGTCGGAGCCGCCGAGCACCCCCGCGCGGTCGAGGAGGGGGTAGAAGGCGCCGGAGGCGTCACGGGCCTCGATGACGCCGTCGGTGTACAGCAGGATCTGGTCGCCGGTCCCGAACGGCACCCGGTAGGGGGCGGGGACGGCGGGCCCGAGGGAGACGAGGCCGAGCGGGGGGATCTCCTCCTCCGGCTCGGCCAGCAGGATCCGGCCGTCGCTGCGCATGATCAGGGGCGGCGGGTGGCCGAAGTTCAGCAGGGAGATCTCCTCCTCGTGCACCTGGGCGAGGATGGCGGTGACGAACCTCTCGCCTCCCAGGTGACGGGCGAGGCTGTTTTCGAGCCGGTCGCCGATGCCCGGCAGGTCGGGTTCGTCGTAGGCCGCCTCGCGGAACGCGCCGAGCGTCCAGGCGGCGGTCTCGACCGCCTGCAGCCCCTTGCCCTGCACGTCGCCGATGAGCAGGCGCACCCCCTGCGGTGTGGTGACGACCTCGTAGAGGTCCCCGCCGATGCGGGCCTCGGCCGCGGCCGAGGTGTAGGACAGGGCGATGCGCAGGTCGCCCGCCCGGCGCGGCACCGGGCGCAACAGCACGTGCTGGGCCGTCTCGGCGACCATCCGCACGTTGGCCAGTTCGCGCTCGCGGCGGATGCGCAGGTGGGCGGCCAGCATGCTGGCACCGGTCACCGCGGTGATCGTCGCGATCGTGAGGTTGTTCTGCCGGTTGAACAGCACGCCGCTGTAGGCCGAGAGCGGCAGGCAGATGGCCAGCGCCAGCGCGCCGACGAGTACGGTGCGCCGTACGCCGCCGGACACCGAGGCGAAGGTCGGCCCGAGGGTCAGCAGCGGCAGGAAGCCGAGCCTCGGACCGGCGAGCATGTCGGTCAGGCCGACGGCGCCCATCACCGCGAACGGAAGGATCTTGAGTACCGCCTGTGATCTGCGATGGATCTCCGGCGCCGGGGAGTGCAGGGCTGGCCTCCAGGAATCGTGGAACAGAACGCCTGCTGCTCATGGTGCCGAGAGAGCATCACGATCAGCTGGCAAGATTGCTCAATCAGGGTTCGTTCCTGTCCCGTGGGTGAGAACAGGGCACTGATAAAGTCGTCCCCGGTGAGCCGGGAAGCCTGGTCGGCGCTGTCATGCCGTATGGCCTGGAAGGTGCTCGCCGATGTCTCCGTCCCCGCCCGCCGGGCTCCTGACCCGCCCGGGGAACCACCGCCCACCCGGCGGAGGACCCACGTCACCGGAACCAGTGCCGCGGGTCGCCGCGGCGAGGAGGACTCTCCGATGCGCGCACGCGACCTGCTGACCGCCTTTCCCACGGTCACCCTTGAGACCCCGGTCGCCGAGGCGGCCCGGCTGCTGGCCGACCAGGGACTGCCCGGCCTGATCGTCGTCGACGGCGACGGCCTGCCCATCAGCATCCTGCCCGGCACGCAGGTGCTGCGCCTGGCCGTGCCCGGCTACTGCCAGGACGACCCGGCGCTGGCCCGGGTGGTCGACGAGGCGCACGCCGACGGCTTCCTGCGGGCGGTCGCCGGACGGACGGTACGTGAGGCGATGCCCCGCGAACGCAGGGAACTGCCGGTCACCGACCCGGACGCGACGGTGCTTGAGGTCGCCGCCCTCATGGCGCGCACCCACAGCCCGCTGGCCGCGGTCGTCGACGACGGCCGCCTGGTGGGCGCGGTCACCCTGCGGACGCTGCTCGACCGGGTCCTGGCCGCGTGAGCGCCCTCGCCTGGCTTTCGGTCGCGGTCTTCCTCGGCGCCTACGCGCTGATCGCCACCGAACGGGTGCACCGGGTCGCCGCCGCCCTCGGCGGTGCCGGGATCATGCTGCTGATCCACGCGACCGATGCCGAGGCCGCGTTCTTCTCCCAGCACACCGGCGTCGACTGGAACGTCGTCTTCCTGCTGCTGGGCATGATGGTCATCGTCGGCGTGCTCAAGCAGACCGGCGTCTTCGAGTACCTCGCGATCTGGGCCGCCAAACGGGCCAGGGGCAGGCCGTACCGGCTGATGGTGTTGCTGGTCGTCATCACCGCCCTGGCCTCCGCCCTGCTGGACAACGTCACCACCGTGCTGCTCATCGCCCCGGTGACGTTCCTGGTGTGCGAACGGCTGGCCGTACCGGTGGCGCCGTTCCTGATCGCCGAGGCGATGGCCTCGAACATCGGCGGCACCGCCACCCTGGTCGGCGACCCGCCCAACATCATCATCGCCAGCCGCGGCGGCCTGACCTTCAACGACTTCCTGGTCCACCTGGCGCCGCTGATCGTGCTGCTGATGGTGGTCTTCGTGGTGCTGTGCCGGTTCCTGTTCCGCGGGGCGTTCGCGCACGACCCGGCGCGGGCGGCCGACGTGATGGCACTCGACGAACGTGAGGCGATCACCGACCGCAGGCTGCTGTGGCAGAGCCTGGTCGTGCTGGCCCTGGTCCTGGTGGCCTTCGTGCTCCACCCCGTCCTGCACTACGAGCCGTCCGTCGTGGCGATCCTGGGGGCGGGTTTCCTGGTGGCCGCGACCAGGGTCACCGCGGAGGAGGCCATCTCCGAGGTGGAGTGGCCGACCCTGACCTTCTTCGCCGGGCTGTTCGTCATGGTCGGAGCGCTGGTCGAGACCGGCGTCATCGAACAGGTCTCCCGTGCCGCCGTCGAGGCGACCCAGGGGCGGCTCGGGGTGGCCGCCACGGGCCTGCTGTGGGGGTCGGCCGGGATCTCGGCGATCGTCGACAACATCCCGTACGTGGCCACGATGAGCCCCATCGTGGCCGACCTGGTGAACGCGGCCGGAGGCGGTGAGCACGCCAGGGTGCTGTGGTGGGCGCTCGCGCTCGGCGCCGACCTGGGGGGCAACGCCACCGCCGTCGGCGCCGCGGCCAACGTCGTCGTGCTCGGCATCGCCGCCCGCAACGGCACCCCGATCAGTTTCTGGGGTTTCACGAGGTACGGCCTCGTCGTCACGCTCGTCACCGTCGCCGTGGCCACGCCGTACCTGTGGGTGCGATACCTGCTCTAGCGGCGTCTGACCAGCAGCCACAGCAGGTACGGCGCGCCGACGACACCGGTCACGACACCCGCGGGCAGCGGCACGCCGGGCACCGCGAACTGGGCGACCAGGTCGGAGGCGAGCAGCAGCGCGGCCCCGGCCAACGCGGACGGCAGCAGGGCGACGGAGCCCGTCCGGACGACGCGGCGCGCCACCGGGGCGCTGACCAGCGCGACGAACGGCACCGGCCCCACGACGGCGACGGCCGTGGCGGCCAGGGCGGCGGCGAGCCCGAGCACCAGCGTCCGGACGCGCCCGACCCGCTCGCCGAGAGCCGTCGCCGGGTCGTCGCCCAGTTCGAGGACGGGCAGCCCGCGCCCCGCGGCCAGCGCGGCGGGCACCAGCACCACCCCGCAGGCCGCCAGCGTCAGGGAGGTGTCCCAGCCCGCCCTGCCCAGGCTGCCGTTGATCCACACCAGCGCCTCCTGGGTGTCGCGCACGTCGCCGCTGGTGAGCACGTACGAGACGACGGCCGTGCACAGGGCGGAGACGCCGATGCCGACGATGACGAGGCGGTGACCGGCGCGCCGCCAGGACAGCAGGTAGACGGCGGCGGTCGCGACCAGGGCGCCGCCGAGCACGACACCGGTCAACGACAGGCCGCTCAGCCCGAAGGCGATGAGCCCGAGAATCCCGGCCGCACCCGCGCTCTGCGTGACACCGATGACGTCCGGGCTGGCCAGGGGGTTGCGCAGGATCGACTGGAGCAGCGCGCCGGACAGGCCCAGGCACGCCCCGGCCAGCAGCGCGGTGAGCATGCGCGGCATGC
Source organism: Streptosporangium jomthongense (assembly GCF_042650425.1). Taxonomy (NCBI): domain Bacteria; kingdom Bacillati; phylum Actinomycetota; class Actinomycetes; order Streptosporangiales; family Streptosporangiaceae; genus Streptosporangium; species Streptosporangium jomthongense. The sequence goes on from NZ_JBHSBC010000036.1 coordinate 86,964, forward strand.
GCAGTTCCATGATGACGAACCCGGTCATCGGGTCCGCGCGGCCGAGGACGGCGCCGAGGACCTCCTGCGGGCTGACCGACGCCTTGCCGAGCGCGAGCCCGCACACGGCCAGTGCGGCGATCCCGGCCGCGAGCACGGCGGTGACCCAGGCCTCGCGCAGCCGGGCCCGCCTGCGCAGCCTGCCGGTCGGTGATCCGGTGACGGTCATCGGCGTCCCCTCCCGCGCGGCCGTACCAGGGCGATGAGCAGCGGGGCGCCGACCGCCGCGACCACCACGCCCACCTGGAGCTCGCCGGGGCGCGCGACGATGCGGCCCAGCACGTCGCAGCCGATGAGCAGGATCGGGCCGGAGAGCGCCGCGTACGGGACCATCCAGCGGTGGTCGGGTCCCGCGAGCCCGCGTGAGGTGTGCGCGACGATCAGCCCGGCGAAGGCGACGGGCCCGGCGGCGGCGGTGGCCGAGCCGCACAGCAGCACCACCGTCAGCGTGGCGAGCGCCCGGGTGAGCCCGACCCGCTGGCCCAGGCCACGGGCGGTGTCCTCGCCCAGGGCCAGGCCGTTGAGCGGCCTGCTGACCGCGACGGCGAGGACGAGCCCGGCGGCGACGCCGGGCAGTGTCTGCCACAACACCGGGAACCCCCGGGCGGCCAGCGCGCCGACCTGCCAGAAGCGCATCTGGTCGAGGGCGGAGCGGTCGGTGAGCAGCACCGCGGTGACCAGCGAGGTGAGCGCCGCGGTGACCGCGGCCCCGGCGAGCACCAGGGTGACCGGGCCGGCACCGCCGCGTCTCCCTGCCCCGGCGACGCCGTACACGAAGGCGGTCACCACCGCGGCCCCGGCGAAGGCGAACCAGATCCTGCCGCCGTCCTGGACGCCGAGGACGCTGACGGCGACGACGACGGCCAGGGAGGCGCCGGAACTGACGCCGAGCAGGCCGGGGTCGGCCATCGGGTTGCGGGTCAGCCCCTGGACGACCACCCCGGCCACGGCCAGGCCCAGCCCGGCCACCACCCCGACGAGGGTCCGGGGCAGCCGCTTCTCGACGATCACCAGGTGGTGCGGGTCCGCCGGGTCGTAGTGGGTGAGCGCCTGCCACACCGTGCGCGGCGGCAGGGCGTTGGCGCCGACGGCGAGGCTGAACGCGCACACCGCGACCAGCGCGACGGCGAGCAGGAGCAGACCGGCGACCAGGGGGCCGGTCCGGCGCCGGGACGCGGGACCGGCAGGGACCGCGGGTCCCCGGGCGTCCCGGGGCGCGGACAGGACGGGCACGTACGGATCTCCAGAGGGCTACGCGCCGGCCTTCGCGGCGGCGGCGGCGAGCTGCGGGACGTACCGGTCGAGCATCCACGGGATGGACAGCACCGTCGGTGCGCTGCTGGCCATCACGAACGACTCACCCACGATGGGCGCGAAGCGCTTGTCCCTGACGTTGGGCATGGCCGAGATGACCGGGTCGGCGACGAACCTGTCGGCCTCCTTCTGGGAGCCGAAGTACATCACCAGGACGTCGGCCTCGATCTTGCCGACGTTCTCGTAGCTGACGTTGTAGAAGTAGGAGCCCGCCTTGGGGTCGGCGTCGAGCGCGGCGACGCTGGGGCTCACGGTCATGCCGAGGTCGCCGAGCAGCGCCACCCGGGGGTCGCTGGCCCGGTAGACGTTGAGCTGGTCGGCCTCGTTGGCGGCGCCGTACAGGAAGGACCTGCCCTTCAGGACCGGGTTGGCCGCGGCGAGGGAGGCGACGTAGGCGGCGGTCCTCTCCTTCAGGGCCGTGGCCTCGGCGCTGCGGCCGAGGGCCTTGCCGATGATCTCGACCTGGTCCTGCCAGGGCAGCGCCCAGGGCTTCTCCGGGTAGGCGACGACCGGGGCGATCCTGCTGAGCTTGGCGAACTCCTCCTTGGTGATGCCCGAGTAGGGGGCGAGGATGACGTCGGGGCGGACTTCGACGATCTCCTCGAACGGCACCTCACCGCTGTCGGAGCTGAGCAGGACCGGGGTGGCCCCGCCCAGCTCCTTGATCTTGTCCGCGTCCCAGGGGAACACGCCGTCGGCGTCCCCGCCGTAGGTGTTCCTGGGCATCGCGACCGGGACCACGCCGAGGGCGAGCACGGCGTCCTGGCTCGACCAGCCCCAGGTGACCACGCGCTCCGGCCTCTTGGTGATCACGGCGTCGCCGAGCGCGCTGGGGATGGTGACGGGGAAGGCGTCGCCGGAGGGCACGGCGGGGGAGGCGGCCTGGCCCGGAGAGGACCGCGCCCCGGGTTCGGCGGGGGAGGCGGAGCACCCGGCGAGCGCGAGGGCGGTCAGGGTGACCAGCGCGGCCAGTGCGGTCCTGGATCGCGACCGTACGGCGGTGAGCATGCGATCTCCAAGTGACGGAGGGAGATTTAGGTAAGGCTTACCTTATAAGTATCTTCCGTCACTCTGTCACCGGGGGTGGGGGAACGGTGACAGGTGATCACTCCGCCGTGGCGCGGGTGTCGGACCAGGCCTCCCACAGGGCGGCGTAGCGCCCTCCCACGGCCAGCAGCTCCTCGTGCGTGCCGCTCTCCGCCACGCGTCCGTCCTCCATGACGACGATCCGGTCCGCCGTCGCGGCCTGGGTCAGCCGGTGCGCGACCACCAGGGCGGTACGGCCCTCGGCGGCGCGGGCGGCGGCCCGTTCGAGCGCGCGGGCGCCCGCGCTGCCCGCCTCGGCCGTCGCCTCGTCGAGCACCGCGACCTCCGGGTCGGCCAGTACCAGCCGGGCCAGCGCGAGCTGCTGCACCTGGGCGGCGGTGAGCCGGTGCCCGGCCTCGCCGACGACCGTGTCAAGCCCGTCGGGCAGCGCGCGCGCCCACTCCAGCGCGCCGACCAGGGCGAGCGCGGAGCACAGCTCCTCCTCGTCCGCCTCCGGCCTGGCCAGCCTCAGATCCTCGGCCAGCGGCCCGGCGAACACGTGCGACTCCTGCGTGACCAGCACCACCGCGCGCCGCGCGCCCGGCCGGGCGGCGGGCAGCCGTACGGTCCCGGACGAGGGGCGCTGGACGCCCGCGACGATCCTGGCGAGCGTCGACTTGCCCGCCCCGCTCGCGCCGACCAGCGCGACCTGCTCACCGGGGCGCAGGACGAGGTCCACCCCGCGCAGCACCGGTCGTCCCACCTCGTAGGCGTGCCCGGCGTCGGTCACGGTGACCGTCCGCGGCTCCGGGCCCGGTTCCCGTCCGGCCTCCGGCTCCGTCCCGGGTTCCGGGGGAAGCGTGGCGACCCCCGCCAGACGCGCCAGCCCGGCCAGGGCCGACTGCGCGTCGTCGAGCAGCACGAGCGCGTTGTTGATCGGGCCGAACAGACTGTGGAAGTACAGCGCGGCGGCGGTCGCGGTGCCGATGGACGCCGAGCCATCCTGAACCAGGAGGAATCCGGCGAACAGTACCGCGGCCAGCCCGATGTACTCGGCGATGTGCAGCCGGCTGTAGAAGCCCACCACGAGCCTGACCCCGCGCATCGTCAGCTCGATCGCCGCCCGCGAGGCGTTCGCGACCCGCCCGGCGTGTTCCTCCTCCATCCGGAAGGCCCGTACGGTCTCCGCGCCGCCGATCGTGTCGAGCAGACGCTGCTGTATCGCCCCGGCCGCGACGCGCTGGCGGGCGTAGAGCGGCACCGCGTTGCGCACGTACCAGCGGGCGGTGTGCGCCTGGACCGGCACCGCGAGCAGCGCGGCGACCAGGAAGCGCCAGTCGAGCAGCGCCATGGCGCCGAGCGTCAGCACGATGGCCAGCAGGGAGCGGGCCAGTTCGGGCAGGGCGTTGCGCACCGACTCGGCCACCCGGGACACGTCACCGGTGACCCGGGCCGTCAGGTCGCCGGAGCCCGCCCGTTCGACCCGCTCCTGCGGCAGCAGCAGCGCGCGCTCGACGAACCGCTCCCGCAGCGCGGCCAGCATGGTCTCGCCGAGCCGCGAGACCAGCGTCAGCCCCAGCGCCGTCGCGCCGCCCTGCAGGAGCGCGACGAGCACCAGCAGCACGGCGGGACCGGTCAGCTCCGTGGCGGGACGGCCCTCGGCGACCAGGTCGACGATGCGCCCGAGGAGCGGCTGGGGGAGCAGCCCGAACGCGGTCGCGCCGACCATCACGGCGAACCCGGCGGCGGCGAGCCCGCGGCGCGGCCGCAGCAGCTCCCACACGAGGGCGCGGGTCCGCGCCGGGGAGGCCGTCGGCAGCGCTCCCTCGGGGGGCGGCGCCGTCTCCAGCTCCCTCCCGCGGTCCCGGGTCACGTCAGCACCGCCGAGCGGTAGGTCTCGTTGCGGCGGGCGAGCTCGGTGTGCGGCCCGGTCTCCACGATCCGGCCGCCGTCCAGCAGCACCACCCGGTCGGTGACCGTGAGCAGCGCCGGGCTGGTGGTGACCATGATCGTGGTACGGCCCCGGCGCAGCTCGCGTATCCCGGCGGCGATCCTGGCCTCGGTGACCGTGTCGACCGCCGTCGTCGGGTCGTGGACCACCAGCACCGGCCGGTCGGCGGCCAGCGCCCTGGCCAGGGCGACCCGCTGCCGCTGCCCGCCGGAGAGCGACCGGCCGCGCTCGGCGACCGCCGTCTCCTGCCCGTACGGCAGGGCGCGGGCGACCTCGTCGGCTCCGGCCGCGGCCATCACCCGCCCCAGGTCGGCGTCCTGTTCGGCGACGGCTCCGACGTTGCCGAGCAGCGTGCCCTCGAACAGGTCGGCGTCGTGCGCGGCGACCAGGACGGCGGAGCGCAGGTCACCGGGGTCGAGGTCGCGCAGGCTGACCCCGTCGAGCTCGACCGTCCCGGTCTCCGGGTCGGCCCGCCGGTCCAGGCAGCGCAGCAACGCGAGAGCGTCCGCCGGGTCGGTCGCGGCGACACCGAGCAGTTCGCCGGGCGCGACCTCCAGGTCGATCCCGCGCAGCCCGGCGTGCCCGACCGCGCGCAGGCTGAGACCGCCCCGGAGGTCACGCGGCAGCCGTACGGCGCCGGGGGTGACGGCGGGCGGCGCGGCCAGCACCTCGGCGATCCTGGTGGCAGAGGCCCTGGCCTGGGCGAAGGCGGTGTTGACCCGGGCCAGCGACTGCAACGGCCCGATCAGGAACAGCGCGAGCCCGACCGCGGAGATCAGGTCGCCCAGGCTGATCCGCCCGCCGGCGGCCAGCCGTCCGCCGGACAGCCCGACGACCGCGATGAGGCAGCCGGTCAACGCCAGGACCACGCCGTTCTGCAGCGCCTCCGCCCTGGCCGCGCGCATCGTCGCCGCCAGGGAGTCGCGGCTGGTCGCGCGGTACCTGTCCAGGGCGGCCCGTTCCGCGCCGATGCCCTTGAGCACCCGCAGCCCGGCGACCAGGTCGGCGGCCACGCCGGAGGCGCGCGCGGCCCGGTCCTGCTCGGTGGCGCTGCGCCGTTCGAGCGGCCTGCTCAGCAGGTGACCGAGCCACAGCAGCGCCGGGGCGCCTGCCAGCACGACCAGGCCGAGCGGGACCGAGATCCACAGCAGCACGGCGGCCCCGGCCAGCAGCCCGGTGAACGTGGCGGCGGCACCGGGGATCGCGTTGGCCAGCGCGCCGACCCGCCTGGCGTCCTCGGTGGCGATTCCGGCGAGCGCGCCGGGAAGCCGCCCGGACTCGGCGCCGCCGCCGGGATGCAGGACCCGGCCGACGACCTCGGCGCGCAGGGTGTGCGCGATCTCCTCCATGGCGCGGTCGGAGGCACGGGCGCCGAACCGGTAGCTGAAGGACAGCACGAGATAGACGACCGCCAGGACCGCGAGCCAGCGCAGCAGGGCGCCGAGGTCACCCGCGACGACACCCTGGTCCACGGCCAGGCCGATCAGCACCGGAACCGTGGCCTCTCCCGCCTGGTGCCCGGCGCGCAGCACGGACCCGGCCAGGACCAGGCGTCGCCGCCCGCCGAGCGCCCGGCGCAGAACCACCTGTCCCGGCGACCTCGACCGGCTCACCCGCGCCTCCCGACGTCATGATTAGGGAAGGCTAGCCTATTGTGCGGGTAATGTCCGTTTTGAGTCAGCGATGTCGGTCAGGTGTGTCATTCAGCGCCTTCACCATCCGGTCGAGGGCGGCCTCCCACTGAGCCTCGTCCCTGGCGTAGCAGACCCGGAACCGCCCGACCCCCGACGGCCCGAACTGGTAGCCGGGACTCACCACGACCCCCGCCTCCCGCTGCAGGAGACGGGCCACCGCCACGTCGCTGAGGCCGAGCGCCGAGACGTCGGGCCACAGGTAGGCCGTGCCCGCGCCGGGCCGTACGACCAGGCCGTCGACCTGACGCAGCCGCTCGACGGTCAGGTCGCGGATCACGCGCAGCTCCTCGACCCGGCGCCGCACGAACTCCCGGTCGTCGACCAGCCAGCGGGTGAGCAGCTGCTGGGCGTAGGCGGGGGCGCGCAGGCAGGTCATCGCCATCACCTGCTCGATCGCGTCCACGATCTCCGGGGGCGCGACGACGACCCCGATCCGGTAACCGCTGAGCGACTCGGTCTTCGACCCGCCGAGCATGGTCACCGTCCGCTCCGCCATCCCCGGCTGGGCCGCGAGATGGAAGAACGGGACGTCCGGATAGACCAGCCTGCAGTACAGCTCGTCGACGACCACCAGGAAGTCGTGCCGTACGGCCAGGCGCGCCAAGCCGCGGACCGTCTCCTCGGTGTAGACCGAGCCGGTCGGGTTGTTGGGGTTGGACGTCAGCAGCAGCCTGATCCCGTTCCCGGCCACCTCGTCGAGCGCGTCCAGGTCGAGCTGCGGCCCGTCGGGACCGTCCACCATGCCGACCCGCACCACCCTGGCGCCGAGGAAACGCAGCATCCGCTCGACGAACAGGTACTCCGGGTCGGCGAGCGCCACGGTGTCGCCGTCGTCGACCAGCGCGCTGAGCGTCGTGAACAGGCCGCTCTGAGTCCCGGCGGTCAGCACGAGGTGACGGTCGGGATCGACGTCCACGCCCAGCAGTTCCGCGACGGGACGGGCGCAGGCCCGCCGTACCCCGTCGCCGCCCCGGTAGGCGGTGTAGGCCAGTTCACCGTCCCCGGCGGCCAGGGCGAAGGTCTCCAGCGCCCAGTCCGGCGGCGGGAAGCGCACGGTGTCGAAATGGGTCGTGTCGAGCAGTCCGTGCCCGGCGCCGTCCAGCCGCAGGCTGAGATCGGCCTCACGCACGGACGAGCCGATGAGCCGCGCCCGTTCCGGCAGGTGGGTCGCCCGCAGGCGCCGTGACTCCAGCCGTGACCCCGGCTGTGATCGCGGCTGCGGTTCCGGGTTCTGTTCCATGGAATGCCCCGTCGCTCTCATGTGGTTCGCTCCGTTGAAGTCGCCGACGCGTCCCGTCGTGTCGAGGCGGTGGCCGGTGGGTCGTCTCGGAACCGCCGCGGTCAATCAAGTGAACGGGAACCCCCGGGAAACGGGCAAGCGCGGGAATCTGCACCGTCTCTTTTAGCTTTGCTAACGGGCCCCGGCGCGGTCGCCGCCCGGCCCGCTTTTTTAGCGGACGTTAAAACACCGATTTCGAAAACGTTTCTTGTCCGGTCTCCGGGCTTTTTGGCAGACTCTGCGGTCGGCGACGGGACCTCTTCCCGTGGCCGCCGTCCGCCCCGGCAGGGTTCGGGACGGGGCCGGGGCACGTCGCCCACAGTGAGGAGCCGCCATGGAGCCGAGCGACCAGACGTCCAAGGACGCGATCACCCGGGAGGAACACCGGACCGCCTCGCCGCCGGCGCACGGCACCGTACCCGTCCACACCGAACGGGCGCCCTCCCCGGCCGGGCACTACGCCCAGGCCGTACGGGCGGGCGACTTCGTGTACGTCTCCGGCCAGGTACCACGCGCGCCGGACGGCGGTTACACGCCCGCCGACGTGCGCGCCGAGACACTGCTGACCCTGCGCAACCTGGCCGAGATCTCCCACGCGGCGGGCGGCGGCCTCGGGGACGTGGTGAAGGTCACCGCCTACCTGGCGCGGCCCGAGTACTTCGGCGAGTTCAACGCGGCCTACGCCGAGTGTTTCGGCGGCCACCGCCCGGCCCGCACCACGGTGGTCGCGGGGCTGCGCGAGGTGAAGGTCGAGGTGGACGCGGTCCTCCACCTGCCCGCCCCGCCCGCGGAGGGCGACGCTCGACCCCCCGGAGGCCATCGCTGTAAGCTGCCGGACGAGCACGAGCCGTAGGCCGACGGCGTGTCCTGCCGGTCGCGTCCCGCGGACCACGGCGGGAACCATGGCGGGAACCACGACGGGAACGAGGTGACATCCGTGACCAACCTGAGCCTCGCCGGCCTCCGCGCCATCGACGCCCTGGCGACCCACGGGTCGGTGACCGCCGCCGCGGGCGCCCTCGGCTACACCCCCTCGGCCATCTCCCAGCAGATCGCCCGGCTCGAACGCGACGTGCGCCAGGTCCTCATCGACCGCCAGGGACGGCGGATGACCCTGACGGTCGCCGGTCGCATCCTCGCCGAGGCCGCCGGTCGCATCGTGATCGAGCTGGAGAGCATGAACGCCGAGCTGCAGGCGCAGACGGAGACGGTCACCGGCCCGCTGCGCGTCGCGGCCTTCCCCACCGCGGCGCGGGGGGTGATCCCGGCGGCGATGCGGGAGCTCGGGCAGACCTGGCCGTCGCTGGAACCGCAGCTCGTCGAGGTCGACTCCCACCGGGCGGTGGAACTCGTGGCCAAGGGCACCGTCGATCTCGCCGTGGCCCACGACTGGGCCGCGATGCCACTCGAACTGCCCGAGGGGCTGCACTCCCGCCACCTGGGCGACGACGTCTCCGACGTGCTCGTCTCCCACACCCACCCGCTGGCCCGCCGGGCCTCGGTCGAGTTCGACGACCTGCGGGAGGAGAGCTGGCTCTACGAGCCGGGGTCCGTGGCCCACGACTTCCTGCTCAACGCCTACCGCGACGCGCCGGGTACGGCCCGCTTCACCCACATGGTCAGCGAGTACGCCAGCCAGATCGAGATGGTCGGCGCGGGTCTCGGCGTGGCCCTGGTCCCCAGGATGGGCCGGGGGCCGCTGCCCGCGACCGTCCGCGCGCTGCCCGTCGGCTCGGCCCCGCTGCGCCGCGTCTACGGCGTGTGGCGGACCGCGACCGGGCGGCGGCCGGCCCTCACCGCCGCGCTCGGTGTGCTGGAGACGGTCTGCGCACGGCTCGGGCGGCACTGACCGGCCCGGTTCTCACCGGGCGGGCAGCGGGGAGTCCGGGCCGGTCAGCCATCGCTCGACCGCCTCGCTCATCCGCCCGCCCACGTCGAGCGCCGCGGCCTTTGCGGCCACCGGGTTGGTGCCCGCGGCCTGGGAGAGGATCACCCCGAGCACCAGGCGTCCCCGCACCCGGGAGGCCCAGACCAGGTTGCCTCCGGCGGCGGTGCCAGAGCCGGTCTTGACGCCGATGACGCCGTGCCTGTTCAGCAGCGTGTTCGTGTTGGCCAGCCTGAGGGCGTCCCCGGGGACGACGGTCTCGGCCCGTGAGACCACCTCACGGAAGACCGGGTCGCGCATCGCCTGCCTGGCCAGCCTGAGCTGGTCGGAGGCGGTGCTGACGGTGCTGTCCTCGTTGCCGCTGGCGCCGGTGTACGTGGTGGCCTTCATGCCCAGGCGGCGGGCCTCGGCGTTCATCCGCGCGACGAAGCGCTCCTGGGAGCCGGAGTCCCAGCGGGCCAGGAGACGGGCCACGTTGTTGCCCGAGGGCACCAGCATCAGCTCAAGCATGCGGCGCAGCCGTACCCTGCGGCCCTCCCGCAGCGGGACGGTCGACTCCTGCGGCAGGTAGGACTCGTTGGCGGCGGTGTGGTCGACCGTGACCAGCGGGCCGTTCTCGCCGGGCCGCAGCGGGTGGCGGCGCAGGATCACGTAGGCGGTCATCACCTTCGTCACGCTGGCGATGGGCACCGGCCGCCGCCCGCCGCTGAGACCCAGGTTGCCCACCCCCTCGACCTCGACCGTGGCCTGCCCCTCGGCGGGCCACGGCAGCGGCACGCCGGGCACCGTGGCTCCGGAGACGGCCGGTACGGCGCCGCAGCCGCTCAGCAGGACGAACGCCAGGAGATAAGCCAGGACATATCGCATACGTGAAACGGTGTGCCGCTGATGTCTCCGGCCCGTCGCCGTCGTGTCTTCACCGTGGCTTAATCGTGTATCAGCCGTGTATCAGGCAGGGAGCCTGAGGGTGGCGACGGCGCCGCCCTCAGGGGCGTTGGCCAGGGTCAGGCCGGCGCCGATGACGTGTGCCTGGCCGAGCGCGATCGTGAGCCCCAGACCGTGGCCCCGGCCGCGTTCTGCGGCACCGGTGCGAAAGCGCTTCGGCCCGTCGGCCAGGAGCTCGGGCGGGAAACCCGGCCCGTGGTCGCGGACCTCGACCACGTTGTCCCCGACGGTGATCTCGACCGGCGGGCCGCCGTGACGGTGGGCGTTGAGGACGAGGTTGGCCAGGATGCGGTCCAGGCGGCGCGGGTCGGTCTCGGCCACCGGATCCCCCAAGACGGTCACCGCCACCTCGACCCCGACGCGGGCCGCCGACCGTCGCGCCAGCTCGGCCAGCGGCACCCGGACCCGCTCGGCCACCTCGGCGCCCGCGTCCAGCCTGGAGACCTCCAGCAGGTCCTCGACCAGCGAGCGCAGCACCCCGACCCGGTCACGCACCAGGTCGGCCGCCTCCCCCTCGTCGAGCAGCCCGGCCACGGTGACCAGACCCATCAGCGGGGTGCGCAGGTCGTGGGCGACGTCGGCGGTGAAGCGCTGCTCGGCCAGCAGCCGGTACTGCAGACTCGCCGCCATGGAGTCGACGGCCACGGAGATGTCGGCGATCTCGTCACGCCCGAGCCCGCGCCCCGGGGCGGAGACACGGGCGTCCAGGTCGCCGTCGGCGATCCTGCGGGCGGTGGCGGCGACCCGTCTCAGCCGCCGGTTGGTCAGCTCGGCCAGGCCGACCGAGACCGGGACCACGACCGCGAGCGCGATCAGCGCGGCCTGGACCATGGCACGGTCCAGGGCGTGCAACCTCACCCTCTCCGAGCCCATCTCCAGCCGGGAGAAGGCCACCAGATCCCCGTCGATCCGCTGCGCGGCCCACATCCACGGCCGCGTCGGCCTGCCGTCGTCATACCAGGCGACGGCCTCGTCGCCGGTCAGCAGAGCCCGCAGGGAGTCGGGCAGCTCGCCGAGCCGCCCGATCCGCCCGATCCAGGCGGCGGGATCCTCGGCGGGAGCGTTCGCACGGTAACCCTCGACGGCCTTGTGGACCGACTCCACCGCCCGCTCCTTGGCCTGCCCCATCGTGCGGTCGAGGGTCGTCCGGTGGACCAGCACCCCGACCACGGCGGTCACCGCGCAGCAGGCCAGCGTGATCAGCGCCGCCACCTTCCAGCGCAGCGAGGGCTTCATGCCTTGCGCAGCTTGTAACCGAACCCGCGCACGGTCTCGATCCGGTCAGCGCCGATCTTCTTGCGCAGCCGCTGCACGCACAGGTCGACGACCCGGCTGTCGCCGTCCCAGCCGTAGTCCCACACGTCGCGCAGCAGGGTGGCGCGTTCGAGCACGATCCCCGGGTTGGCCGCGAACTCCAGCAGCAGCCGCAACTCGGTCGGCGCCAGCGCCACCGGACGCCCGCCGAGCCGTACCTCAAGGGCGGCCGGATCGACGGTCAGCTCGCCGAACCTCAGCACGCCGGGCTGGGAGACCGGGGCGGTGGTACGCCGCAGCAGCGATCTGATCCTGGCCACCAGCACCGGGATGTCGACCGGTTTGACCACGTAGTCGTCGGCCCCGGCCTCCAGCCCGGAGACCACGTCGGGGGAGTCGCCGCGCGCCGACATCATCAGGATCGGCACCTGGCTGGTCTCCCTGACCCTGCGGCACAGGCCGATGCCGTCGAGCCCGGGGAGCATCACGTCGAGCACCAGCAGGTCGTGGTCACCGGCCAGGAAGGACTCCAGGCCGCCCAGGCCGTCCGAGGCGGTGGCCATGCGGTAGCCGTACCGCTCAAGTGCCATCGAGACGCCTCTGCGGATCACGTCGTCGTCCTCGACGAGCAGGATGGAGGTCACGATGTACCTTATGCGCCCCGGACCGCCCTGTTCACCGCCGCAGCGGGTCGCGGTCGGGGAGGCCTGCCGACGCTGCTCGGCGGGCCGGCGACGCCAGTGTGCGCTGGATGATGAAGTACTCGGCCACGACCACGTTGACCAGGATGGACGCCCAGCCACTGGCGTCGTAGATCTCGTCGAACGGCAACGAGACGAACGACTGCTTCAGCTGCAGGCCGACGGCCAGATAGACGCGCAGGGAGACGGCGGCGAAGGTCAGGGCGTAGTTACGGATCATCCAGATCCGATGCAGCTGTACGTCGCCGCGGCGAATGCTCCGGTACGCCTCGGCCAGCGTGTACAGCCAGGCCACGACGAGCAGGTAGAACGCGACCTGGATCGAGAAGCCGCTGAGTGAGAACGTCGCGGCGAACGCCGCCGCGCCGGAGGCGATCAGGACGGAGATCATGTAGACCCGGCCCATCACCCGGTGCAGCCCGGGCCTGCGGACGCGCGGCCAGGTCATGAACTGCAAGGGGCCGATGATCAGAGCAAGACCGCCGGGAACGGCGTGCACGGCGAGGGATAGGTAGTGCAGCGCCACGTTCGGGTCGATCGGCACGCTGCTGTCGGCCGGGTTCCCCGACAGGTAAGGGGGCACCGCGTAGGCGGTGATGCCGATCGCGGACACGGCCATCAGCCCCCACAGTGCCCACCACCGGCGGCGGCTGGTCCTGGGGGCGGGCGAGGCGGTCATAGGGGTACTCCAATACCGGTGGACGAGTGGGCCTGCCGACGGGGTTCGGGTCCGGCCGGACGGATATCGCGTTGAGGACGGCGCCGCCGCCCGGATGCCTCTTCGGCAGAGCGCTCCACCACATGTCCGGCACCGCAGGGGCGGCGGATCCCGGCGTCCCGGGTCGGTGCCGGTCACCACCCCTCCTGTGGGCTGGGCCGTTTCCCGTGGGCGTTCATCACGCTAGTGAGCGGAAAGAGAATTTGGCAGTGTTAGATTTTCCGAACAGGGCGCGATTTCCTTGGAGCCGTGAAGGGGATGCCGTACGGTCACCGCATGACATCCGACGAAGCGGCTACCGACGTACCGCCACTGCGTCGGCGGCGCCGGGCCGTCGCCGTCCAGGAGATCGTGACCGCCGCCGAGCGCCACCTCACCGAACACGGGCCCGCCGCGATGTCCCTGCGAGCGGTCGCCCGAAGTCTCGGAATGACCGTGCAGGCGCTCTACCACTACTTCCCGAGCCGGGACCACCTCGTCACGACACTCATCGCCAAGGCGTACGACGACCTCGCCGACGCCGTGCAGGGTGCCGTCGACGCCGCCCCGGACAGGACGACGGTGCCGCGTGCGGTGCTGGCCGCCGAGGGCTACCGGCGCTGGGCCATGCTCAATCCCGAGCGGTTCCAGCTCATCTACGGAACGCCGCTGCGGCACTACGAGGCGCCTGCCGAGGGGCCGACCACCCAGGCCGTCCGTCGGATGAGCGCCATATTCATGCGTGAACTGTTCGGTGAGTTCTCCACGGAGCAACTGGCCGCGGCCGACACCCCGGAACTCTCACCTTCGTTCAGGGCGCACCTGGAACACCTGCCCTCGGACGGCCTCGGAGCCCTGCCGCCCCCCGCGGTGTCCCTCTTCCTGGACGCGTGGGGGCGCATGCACGGTCTCGTGGCCCTGGAGGTGTTCGGGCACACCACGTTCATCGGCGCCCACCAGGCCGAGGTCTTCCACGTGGCGATGCGGAACATGTGCAGAGACGTTCACCGCCGGATTCCGGCGGACCGGGCCGGTCTTCGAGAAGCGGGAGACGCACGGCAGGCTTCGAGGCCCTGAGCCACTCGTGAAGTGGCGTCGTGGTTGCGATCATTTACCCCAGGCGTGTTCCCGGTGGCGGGCCGCCGTCCGAAGTGTGACCAGACCTGAGGCGGTTGCTTGAGCATGGTGATCGAATCCGATGACGAGCGGTCAGGGGCGAGCGGGACGCGCAACGAGCTTTCCGGCCAGGTCGGGGGCAACGTCGTGCAGGCCGGAGTCATCCAGCACCTCACGTTCGCGGCCCAGGAGCCGCCCGTCGCCGAGATTCCCCGGCAGCTGCCTCCCGAGCCGCGCGACTTCGTCAACAGGGTCAGGGAACTGGACGAGCTGGACCGGCTCCTCGACGAGGGCGGTGACGGTTCCGCGCCCCTGGTGGCCGTCGTGAACGGCCTCGGCGGGGTGGGCAAGAGCGCGCTGAGCCGCCGCTGGGCGCACCGGGTGCGTGAGCGGTTCACCGACGGTCAGCTCTACGCCAGCCTGGGCGACCTGCGTCACGGGGGCGGGGTCGCGGTGAGCGACGTGCTCGGCGGTTTCCTGCGGGCCCTGGGCGTCCGCGAGGCGGGCATCCCCGCCGACCCGTCCGAGCGGGCGGCCCTGTTCCGCTCCAGGACCGCCGACCTGCGGCTTCTCATCCTGCTCGACGACGTCGAACACGCCGCCCAGGTGACGCCGGTGCTTCCGGCGTCCGGGAGCGGCGTCGTCGTGGTGACCAGCCACAGCAGGCTCGGCGAGCTGGTCGTCACCGGCGCGGTCCCGGTCCCGCTCGCACCACTCGACGAGGAGCAGGGGGTACGGCTGCTCGCGGGCGTGCTCGGTGAGGAGCGCGTCCACGCGGAACCGCAGGCCGCCGGGGAGCTGGCGCGGCTGTGCGGAGGGCTGCCGGTCGCGCTGCGGGTGGCCGCCGCCCGCCTGGCGCAGCGGCGCGGACGGCCGATCGCCAGGCTGGTGACGGAGCTGACCGACGAGCGCCGCAGGCTGGAACGACTGGCGGTCGGGGGGAAGACGATCGTGGAGGCGGTGTTCGAGACGGCGTGCCGGGCGCTGCCGCCCGGGGCGGGACGGCTCTACCGGCTGCTTGGCGCGGTCCCGGTCGCCGACCTCTCGGTCCAGGCCGTGCAGGTCGTGGCGGGAACGGGGGAGCGGGAGACGGAGGAGTCGCTGGAGCTCCTTGAGGCCAATCTCCTTGAGGAGACCGCGCAGGAGCGTTACCGGTTCCACGACCTGGTCAGGCTGCACGCGGCCCGGCTCGCCGAGCGGGAGGAGGCCCCCGGGGAGCGGGAGGCGGCGCTCGGCCGGATGGCCCGCTGGTACCGGGCGTGCGCCATGGCGGCCGACCGGGCGGTCACGAGGTCCCGGCTGCGTCTGGCCCCCGCCCCCGAGCCGGTCGAGCCCGAGGTGACGTTCTCCTCGGCGCGGCAGGCCTTGGACTGGCTGGAGGGTGAGCGCGGCAACATGCTCGCCGTCCTCCGCCTCGCGGAGCGGGCCGGATGGGACGACGTCGTCTGGCAGACGGTCGAGGCGCTGTGGGTGCTGCACCACAGCCGCAAGCACTACGCCGACTGGATCGAGGCGGGCAGGCTGGGCACTCTGGCCGCGGGCCGCCTCGGGAACCGGGCCGCGGAGGCCCGCATGCGCAACCAGACGGCCAGGGCGTTCGTCGAGCTCGGCGAGCTCGGGCCCGCGGACGAGGAACTGCGCCTGGCCAGGTCCCTGGCCGTGGAGTCCGGCGACCGGCGGCTTGAGGCGGCGGTGCTTGAGTCACTCGGCCAGGTCGAGCTGGCCCGAGGGGCCTTCGACGCCGCGATCGGGCACTTCACCGAGGCCCTGGCCGTCAACGAGGCGCTGGGCAGGACCCGGGGCGCGGGGCTGCAGTCCTACCATCTCGGCCTGACCCACACCGCGGCGGGCCGCCCCCGGGAGGCGTTCGAGGCGTTCGAGCGGGCCAGGGGGCTGATCGGGGCCGAGGACGAGACCAGCCGGGCGAAGATCGACATCGAGCTGGGACTCGTCCACCGGATGCTCGGCAGGCCGGAGGAGATCGTGGGGAGGGTGACGGAGGCGGCGCGCACCATGCGGGCCAGGGGAGTCCCCCTCAAGGAGGCCAGGGCCTGGGAGATCCTGGCCGGCCTCACCGCCGACCTGGGAGACGAGCGGGGCTCGGAGGAGCACCTGCGCCGGGCGATCGCCGTCTACCTCGACCTGGGGAAGACGGCGAAGGCCGACGAGCTGGGCGGACGCCTGCCCCCTCCGGCCCCGGAGGACTCCTGACTCACGGCCGGACGGGGGTGACGTCGACGCGACCCTCGACGGCTCCGAGCCGTAGCCGCAGCACGGACGGCGGCTCCCCGGCGCGGCGCTCGGAGACCAGCCAGCCGTACAGCGCGGAGGGCAGGCACGAGACGTCCGTCACCTGGGAGGTCTCCGGCAGGCCGAGGACGAACTCCCGCCCGTCACGCCGCAGGACGACGTGGACCCGGCGCCCGTCGACGACCGCGGCGGCCAGCGCGCAGCCCGGGTGGCGCCGTACGGCCTCCCGCGCCCACTCCGGTGAGCCGTCGCGGTGCACGATGACGGCCGCGCTCTCCAGCAGCCGCCGGTTCAGCTCCTCGGCGTCCACGGTGAGGTGCGTCTCGCGTGGCTCCCCGTCAAGGGGGCGGGTGACGGCCGCCGGGAAACGCCGCATCGTCACGGCCCCGTCCTCGCCGGCCCACGTCTCCACCAGGAACGAGGCCGGAGCCGGCTGCGCCCCGTACGGCTCGGCGAACGGCACCCCCGGCGCGGAACCGGGCGGATGGGCGAGGTCCATGAGCCGGTAGGCCACCTCGCGCAGCGACTCGCCCGCGTGGCCGAGGTTGCCCAGCGTACGGCCCGTCACGCGGTCGTAGGCCCCGGGCACGTGCGCGGAGAGGGCCTCCTCCACCTGTTCGAGCAGGCCGCGGCGCCGGTCGAGCCGGGGCAGGACCCCGCACAGCTCGGCGGTCGGGGAGGACGGGTCGAGCTCCTGCGCCTCCCGTCCCGAGGAGGCCAGCAGCACCGGCCGCCCGAGCGCCGCCCCGTAGAAGGTGACCGACCCGTGGTCGCCGACGACCACGTCCGAGGCGATCAGCGCCGCCTGCCACCCCCGTTCCGGGGGGATCACCGTCAGGCCCGCGCTCCGCTCACGCGCCAGCCACAGCCGTAACTGCAGCTCGCCGTGGTGGAGCGGGATGTTCGGATGCGTCACAAGCGCCACGCGGTACTCGTCGAGGGGAAGCTCGGCCAGCAGACGGGGCAACACGTCGCCGTTGGCCCCGTACAGGGAGTGCTCACCCCAGGTCGAGCTGACCAGCACCAGCCTGAGACCGTCGGGGACGCCGAGCGCGCGCCGGTAGCGCCTCCTGCGCGGCAGGTGCGCGACCAGCCGGTCGAAGGACGGGTCCCCGGTGACCGTGGCGACGGTCACGGCCTCGGGGCAGTAGCGCGCCAGGCGTCCCAGCTGCTCCTGGTGGGACAGGGCGATCGCGGCGGGCACCACCCGGCCGTCGCGGACCAGCTGGCTGCGCGCCAGGCCCGAGACCTCGGGGCCGTAGCCGTTCCCGGTGCGCAGCAGGCGGTTGTGACCGGCGCCGTGGGGCATCAGCAGCAGCGGGGCGTCGATCCGGTGCAGGTCCCCGTTGGCACTGGCGGACAGCGCCAGGTCGAACCGCGTCGCCACCGCCTGCGCCCACGGGATGGTCCTCGCCCCCGCCGCCCGCAGGTAGACGTCGAGCCCGTCGTCGAAGGCCGACCCCTCGACGGTCGTGAACAGCGTCCGGACGCGCAGGTCGGAGCCGAACATGGGCAGCACGTCGAGCAGCCGGCCCGCCGAGGTCATGTTCCTGGCCACGGCCAGGACGCTGCGGCGGGTGCGGACGGTGCCCCAGGTGCCCGCCGGAGAATCCCCCGCCCACGGCCGGTCCTCGCCGCTCACGATCCTCCGACCGGGTAATCCAGACACTCGGGCCAGCAGTGATTTTCAACGAGCATGTACCATACCGCCTGATCCTTCGGCGCCGGAAACGAGAAGAGTTCCCGCCGCCAAGCGGTTTCCCCTTTTCCGTGAACACGCTTCCCGGCGCCATATGAATGGCAGGGAAAAGAACCGCGGTTCCGGAGCGCCCGGATATGTGGCCGAGGAAGGGGGGAAGTACCGTCTGCGTGGGAGATCAGACGCCCATCGCCTCGTCCGTACCGTTCAGGGGAACGAATGAACAAGCTGTCATTGACCGCACTGGCCTCCCAGCAGCTCGACCTCGCCCGCGCCGCGTCGAGCGGGCGCAGCGCGCACACCGTGTACGGCGGGCACGAGCACTCCCTCCGCCAGACGCTGATCGCGCTCGACGCCGGGCAGCGGCTCGGCGAGCACGAGAACCCCGGTGAGGCCACCGTGCACGTCCTGCGCGGGCGGGTCCGGCTGAGCGCGGGTGACGACTCCTGGGACGGTTCGGCCGGTGACCTGCTGATCGTGCCCGACGCCCGGCACGACCTTGAGGCGGTCGAGGAAGCCGTCGTCCTGCTCACCGTCTCCCTCAGCCGCCAGGGCTGGGACGCCTGAGAAAAAAGTTCGCCCGCCGTGTCGATCCGCCGTCACGCCGTTCGACCTGTGGGTGAGAGGGCCGAAGGACGGCCCCGACAGCGGAGGAGACCGGAGATGGCGAAGTACATGCTGATCATGAGGGGCACGGACGAGAGCCTCGCCGAGATGATGAAGACGCCCTTCGAGGAGATGCTCGAAACGGTCGGGCGTTTCAACGACGAGTTGATCAAGGCGGGCGTGCTCGTCGCCGCCGAGGGCCTGGACGACCCGGCCCAGGGCGTGGTCGTCGACTTCAGCGGACAGACGCCGGTGGTCACCGACGGCCCGTACGGCGAGACGAAGGAGCTGTTCGGCGGCTTCTACCTGATCGACGTGGCCTCCAAGGAGGAGGCGGTCGAGTGGGCCAGGCGGATCCCCATGATGGCCGGCGCCAAGTGTGAGATCCGCCGGGTGCCCGGCATCGACGAGTTCCCCCAGGACAACGAGTGGGTCGCCAAGGAGCGGGAGTGGCGCGAGCGGACCGGCCAGCTCTGACCGCCGGGACGGGCCCAGAAGACGAGCGCGGAAGACGAGCACAGAGGATGAGCGCGGAAACAGCGGAAACAGTGGGTGAGCCGGTACGGCGGGCCGTCGAGGCCGTCTGGCGGATCGAGTCGGCCAGGATCGTCGGCGCGCTGGCCCGCTACACCGGTGACTTCGCGCTGGCCGAGGACGTCGCGCAGGAGGCGGTCGCCGAGGCGCTCGTCGCCTGGTCGCGCGACGGCACGCCGGACAACCCGGTGGGCTGGCTGCTGACGACCGCGCGGCGGCGCGCCATCGACGGCTTCCGCCGCGGGGCGGCGCTGGGCGAGCGCTACGCCATGCTCGCCGGGCAGCTCACCGAGGGGGAGGCCACCTCGGGCGCGCGGGTCCCGCCGGACCGGGACGACCTGCCGTGGGATCCAGAACGGATCGACGACGACGTCCTGGCGCTGATGTTCGTGGCCTGCCACCCGGTGCTCTCCCCGGAGGCGCGGGTGGCCCTGACCCTGCGCGTGGTCGGCGGCCTGTCGAGCGAGGAGATCGCCAGAGCGTTCCTGGTGCCCGTGCCGACGGTCCAGGCGCGGATCACCCGGGCGAAGAAGACGATCGCCGCGGCGGCGGTGCCGTTCGAGCTGCCGCCGCCGGAGGATCGGCGCGAGCGGCTCGGCGGCGTCCTGGGCGTGCTCTACGTGATCTTCACGGAGGGCTCGTCGGCGACGGCCGGTGACCACCTGCTGCGCACCGACCTCGCCTACGAGGCGATCCGCCTGGCCAGGACGCTGACCGCGCTGCTGCCCGCCGAGCCGGAGGCGCACGGGCTGCTCGCCCTGTTCGAGCTCACGGCCGCGCGTTTCCCCGCGCGCACCGGCCCCGACGGGGAGGCGGTGCTCCTGGAGGACCAGGACCGGCGGCTGTGGGACCGTTCGGCGATCCGCCGGGGACTGGCCGCCCTCACCCGCGCGGCGGGGGCCGGGCGAGGGCTCGGGCCGTACGGGCTCCAGGCGGCGATCGCCGCCTGCCACGCGTCGGCCCCCTCGGTGGCGGAGACCGACTGGAGACGGATCGTGATCCTCTACGAGGCGCTCGGCCGGGTGGCGCCCTCACCCGTCGTGGAGCTCAACCGCGCGGTCGCCGTCGCGATGGCGGACGGGCCGGGGCAGGCGCTGGGCATCGTGGACGACCTGGCCGTCGCCGGTCGCCTGCCGGGTTCGCACCTGCTGCCGGGGGTGCGCGGCGAACTGCTGGCCAGACTCGGCAGGGCCGCCGAGGCACGCGCGGAGTTCGAACTGGCCGCCCGCCTGTGCGGCAACGTCCGCGAACGGTCGGTACTGCTGCGCAAGGCGGCGGCGCTGCCGGGGTGACCCGGTCCGGCGGGGGCGCTCAGGCGGCCAGCAGGGTGCCGCGGCGCCAGACGGCGCGGATGTCCAGGGTCGCGGAGATGTCGGTCGTGGGGTCGCCGTCCACGAGGAGCAGGTCGGCGCGGGCGTCCACGGCGATCCTGCCCCGGTCGGTGAGGCCGAAGCGGCGTGCCGTGACGCTGGTCGCGGCACGCAGCGCCTCGACGGGCGTCAGTCCGGCCTGGACGAGGTAGCGCAGCTCACGGTGGAGGCTGGCGCCGTGGGCGACACCGCCGAGGAAGGGCAGCGGGAAGGCGGCGTCGGTCCCGGCGAGGATGTCCACGCCCGCGGCGCGCAGGGCGCCGACCGTGTCCAGGACGTCCTCCAGCCTGCCCTGGGGGTAGTGGCCGTAGCAGCGGCGCAGCGTGGTGAGCCAGGCCTCGTCCAGGCGGGAGCCGACGCGCGGGTCCTCGGCGAGGTCGGCGCCGGTGATCCCCGTCATGGAGGCGTTGAGGACCACGCAGGGGACGACGAACGCGCCGGAGCGGGCGACGAGATCGATGATCTCGTCGTCGTGCGGCCGGTCCATGAACAGGTGGGCCAGGCCGTCGACGCCCGCCTCGACGGCCATGCGCGTCGCCTCGACGGTGAGGACGTGGGCGAGGGTGAGCATCCCGTGCCGGTGGGCCTCGGCGACCCCGGCGTTCAGGGTCGCCTGGTCGAGCATGGGCAGGCCGGGGTGGCCCTCGACCGTGCCGTCGTCGACCATGAACTTGATGTAGTCGGAACCCGTCTCGACGAGCTTCGGCACGAAGTCCCTCGCCTCCTGAGGGGTGGTCGAGAGCGGCTTCACCGGGGCCTGGCCGCCGGTCGGCCCGCCGGCGGGGCCACTGTCGCCGAAGTGCGTGCCCGGTGGGAACAGCTCGCTGGGGTGGCCGCCGGGCGGGGTGATGGCGAACCCCGCGGAGCGCACGTCGGCGAGGGCGTCGTCGCCGTCGAGGCGGGCCCTGTTGGGCTTGGTCCACAGCCCCTGCATCTCCAGTTCGGTCGTGACCCCGAACCTCAGCGCGAACGCCAGCGCCTGCTCGGAGGTGTGGACATGGGCGTCGATCAGGCCGGGCAGCAGCGTGCCGCCGCCCGCGTCGACGACGTTCGCCCCTGCGGGCACGTCGCCTCCGACGGCGGTGACGACCCCGCCGTCGATCACGACGGTGGTCTCCCGCAGGACGTGTTCGCCGTCGAAGACGCGGGCGTTGGTCACGGCGGTCATGGGCACTGTGCCTCCCTGGGCGGTGCGGACGGTACGGGCGGTCCGGGTGCCGCCCATGCCCAAGAAAATACATGACTAATGACATGCATGTGCGTGTCATAAAGCATATGTATGTTTGTTTGTCGTGAAGGTTAGGATGTCTCCATGACCAGCGGTGACGACATGACCCCGGAGGAGGAGGCCCTCCTCGACGGCATCGGGCCCATCTTCGCCCGGCTGCGGCGGCGCGTGCCCGCCTCACGCAGGGACGCCTCCCGCAACCTGGTGCTCAACATCGTCGCCGACAGCCGCGACGAGATGACCGTCGGCGGCGTCGCCGAGGAGCTCGGGGTCGACCAGTCGGTCGCCAGCCGCATGGTCTCCGACTGCATCTCCTCCGGATACCTGCTGCGCGCCGCCTCACAGGAGGACGGCAGACGGACCGTGCTCAAACTCACCCAGCAGGGCGCCGACCTGCGCGAGTGCTTCGCCAAGGGGCAGCGCGAGGCGTTCGAGCAGATCACGGAGGGCTGGCCGAGGAGGGAACGGCTCCAGTTCGCCAGGCTGCTGCTCAGATACGTCGAAGACGCGGCCCTCCTGCGCGAGCGGGAGCGAACCTAGTACTACAACAACATATTGTGATGGATTACCTTGATTGTA
>NZ_JBHSBC010000037.1:0-5503 GCF_042650425.1 Streptosporangium jomthongense
CGCCCATAACTCCGTTATGAGCTCCTCCTCCGCCTTGCGGGGCATCCGCCTGGACGATCCTCGCCACGGCGAAGATCCACAAAACAGGTCCTAGCGGCGGGAGGACCGCAGGAAGCGGTTGCGCAGCCTGCCGAGCAGCATCGGCTCCCGCGCGGGGGCAAGCCCCTCCCGCGCCCTGCGCAGGTCGTCGAGGGCCTCGGCGGCCGAGGGGCGCCCGGCGGAGGAGGGGTCGCGCATCCGGCGCAGCAGCTCCATCACCTCGGCGGGCACGCCGGGACGCGCCTGGCCCACGGCGTCCGACCCCGGCGCGGGCAGTCCGCCGGTCAGCAGCTGGAAGGCGATCACCCCCGCCGCGTACACGTCGGCGGCGGCGGTCATCCGCTCCGGCCTGGCCTGGCACTCGGGGGCGACGTAGTGGGTGTCGAGCACGTTGGGCAGCTCGTTGGCCACCGTGTGCGGACGCGGACCGGGCTTGGCGTAGTCGAACCCGGTCAGCATGGCCCTGCCGTCCTCGGTGACCAGGACGCGGGCGGGACTGAGCGCCCGGTGGATGACGTTGTTGGCGTGGACGTGGGCCAGCCCGAGCAACATGTCCTCGACCACGTCGAGCTCGGCCTCGACCGACGGCCGCCTGCCCGCCTGGGACATGTACAGATGCAGCGCCTGGCCGTGCACGTCGTCCAGGACCAGCACGAACCGGCTCTCGTCGTCGATGGCGAAGAAGTCGCGCGAGCGCACGACGCACGGGTGCGGGGGGATGCGGGTGAGCGACTGGTAGGCGTTGGCGATCAGCCGCCGCTCGGCCGCCCTGGGCTCCTCCTCGGCCAGCGGGTCGGCGCGGTAGACCCGCAGCAGGACCGTCTCGCTGCCCGGCAGCGTCGCGTTGATCGCCCGGTACTCGGTGGTCCGGTTGTCCCCGCCGAGCTGCTCCTCGACCTCCCAGTTGCCGAAGCGTGGCGGCGAGGTCGACCGCCGCACGCTGCCGTTCAGCGCCTCGATCACCGCCGTGCGGTACGGCCTGGCGTCCGGGGTGTATCCCCGCCTGACCCGGGAGACGTCGCTCAGCATGGCGACCAGCCCCGCCAGGTCGGTGACGTGCCGCGCGTCACGGCCCGCCGGGTCGACGAGCTCGGCGTCGGCGCCCGTCAGCACGACGACGCTGTCGACGTAGACCCGTTCGAGCTCCCGGTGGCTCTGGGTGAGAAGGCCCTTCAGCGCCCGCCCGTTGCCGCGCAGCTTGGCCACGGGGGAGCCGAAGGCGTCCCGCCGCGCGGGGAACCACCGCGTCCCGGCCACCTCGATCCTGCCCCGGGTGCCCTTGACGTCGATGACACAGAGCGAGTGGCCGGTCACGACGATCAGGTCCACCTCGAAGGCGTCGTCGCCACGGGGCACCTCGATGTTGTGCAGCAGCAGCCAGTTGTCCGGCGCGCTGTCCCGCAGATGCGCGATGACCCGCCGCTCCGCGTCGTTGACCGGGCGCCCGCCACCGACGATCTGTGCCATCTCTAGCGTGCCGCCCTTCTTCTCTGTACTTGAAGTAGGGCAAGGGTCTCATGATCTCGCCTGTCACTACTTTTCGCCACTCCGCGAAAGTAGGCTCGGCGGACGTGGAACCCATGGAGATCACCGCCGGAGCGTTGCACCTGCGTCCGTGGAACCTGTCGGAGGCCGACGCCGTGGCGGCGGCGCTGGCCCTGCGGGATCCACGGATCCGCCGCTGGGCGACCGGCCTGCCCGAGGGAGCCGACGAGCGGGCCTGGCTCGCCCAGCGCGCGCTCGGCTGGTCCGACGGCTCGGAGGCCTCCTTCGCCGTCACCGGCGCGACGACCGGCGAGGTGCTCGGCCACATCAGGGTCAGGATCGGTACCGGCGCGGCCCGCGGCCACGGGGAGGTCGGCTACTGGGTGCTGCCCTCCGCCAGGGGCCTCGGCGTGGCCACCCGGGCGCTGGGCGTCGTCGGGCGCTGGGCGTTCGGCTTCCTCGGCCTCTCCCGCCTCGACCTGCGGCACGCCACGGGCAACGCCGCCTCGTGCCGGGTCGCGGTCAAGGGCGGGTTCGTCCTGACCAGGCTCCTGTCGGAGCCCTCGTGGGTCGAGGAGGAGGGGACGGAGGAGTTCCACCTGCACACCCTGACCCCCGGGGGCCCCTGACCCGGGCCGTACGGCGGGGCGCTCAGCGGCCGTGCCGCGGGCTGACCAGGCCGGTCTCGTAGGCCAGGGCGACCACCTGGGCGCGGCTCGACAGCCCGAGCTTGGTCATCGTCCGGTTCAGGTGGGTCTTGACCGTCGCCTCGCTCACCTGCAGCTCGTCGGCGATCTCCCCGTTCGACAGCGCCCTGCCGACCAGGCGCAGCACCTCCGTCTCCCTGGCGGTGAGCGTGTCGAGCCCCGTCCACGAGACGAGCGCGGTGTCCTTCTCCCTGGTGTAGGCCTCGACCAGGCGGCGCGTCACGGTCGGCGCGAACAGCATGTCCCCGGCGGCGATGGTGCGGACCGCCGCGATCAGCCGCTCGGGAGGGGTGTCCTTGAGCAGGAAGCCGGACGCCCCGGCCCGCAGCGCGTCGTAGACGTACTCGTCGAGGTCGAAGGTCGTCAGGATCAGCACCTTCGGCTGGGCCGGGCCCGTCGTGGCCAGGATGCGCTCGGTCGCCGCGATGCCGTTCAGGTCGGGCATCCGCACGTCCATCAGGATCACGTCCGGGCGGGTCGAGCCCGCCATGGCGACGGCCTCCTGCCCACCGGAGGCCTCCCCGGCGACCTCCAGGTCGGGGGTGGCCCGGATCAGCGCCGCGAACCCGGCCCGCACCAGGATCTGGTCGTCGACGACCAGTACCTTGATCATTGGTCTCCTCGCTCCTGAGGGGCTGAGAGCGGCAACGTCACCGTGACCTCGAACCCGCCTCCCGGCAGCGGTCCCGCGCGCATCTCGCCCCCGTAGAGCCTGACCCGTTCGCGCATCCCGATCAACCCGAGGCCGCCCCCCTCGTCCCCCTGCGGGACGGCGCCGTCGTCGGTGACCGTGATGATCAGCTCCTCACAGTCGTAGCGCAGCCGTACCGAGGCGTGGGCGGGCAGCGCGTGCTTGATGACGTTGGTCAGGCTCTCCTGGACCACCCGGTAGGCGCACAGCTCGACCCCGGGGTTGAGCCGCCTCGCCTTGCCCGACACGTCGAGGGCGACCTCGACCCCGGCGGCGCGGACGCGCTCGACGAGCTGACCGAGCTGGGGCAGGCCGGGGGTCGGGTCGTAGACGCCGTCGATGCCCGGCCGCCGGTCGACCCTGAGCACCGCCAGCAGCCGCCGCATCTCCTCAAGGGCCTCGTGGCTGGTGTCGGCGACCGTGGCCAGCGCGGTCCTGGCCGTCCCCGGGTCGCTGGCGAACACGTAACGGGCCAGCCCCGCCTGCACCGAGATCACCGACATGTGGTGGGCGACGATGTCGTGCAGCTCCCTGGCGATGCGCACCCGCTCCTCGGTGACCGCGCGCCTCGCCCGCGCCTCCTGCTCGTATCCGAGCCGCTCGGAGAGGTCGGCCAGGCGCCTGTTGCGGTCGGCGAGCCTGCGGGTGCCCAGGCCGAGCGTCCAGGCCGTCAGGACGATCAGCACGCTCTGCGCCAGGTTCAGCGCCGCCATGTCCTTCGACGCCGCGAGTGAGGACCACCACCAGACCGAGGTCGCGGCCAGGACCCCGGCGACCCCGGCCGCGAGCGAGCGTCGTACGGTCACGGTGTAGAGCGTCAGCAGGACGGAGAAGTTGTTCACGTTCGGCTGGTAGCCCAGACTGTGGTGCCACAGGGACGCGGCGACGCACAGCAGGAGCGCGGTCATGGGCGCGTGCCGCCGTACGGCGACGGGGAGGTTGGCCGCGCAGGTCAGCAGGATCGCGACCGTGTCGGGACGCAACCAGGTGCCGGTCTGGTCCTTGACGGCCCACACCAGGGTGATCCCGGTGAGCGCGACGGCCAGCAGGGTGTCGACGATCCGTGGGTCGACCTCACCCACCCGCCGCGCGAGTGCCGTCACTGTTGCCCGCATGCGCGGCATGCTAGCCAGGCGCGGACCGTCCTCTCATCGAGCCGGTGGATGAGTGACCGTACCGCGGAAGTTGTACGGCCGCGCCGCGCCTACCGCGCGGGTCACGGCCGTATCCGCCCGCGGGCCGATGTGGACCGGGTCTCGCGCGGCTTACGGTGAGTCCGCTGTGGGACGACGGCCTCGTTGTCAGGGGCCGTCTGACGTGGGTTCCGCCGGCGGCTCCGGCGTCCGCGGCGGGCCCGGAGGAGCCGCAGGCCGCCAGCGAGACGACCAGGGCCGTGACGGCGGAGGCGATTNNAGGCGCGGGGAAAGGGCGCGCGGCCGCGGGGAAAGGACGGGCAACGGCCCGATCAATCGTCGGTGACCTGGGGTTTGCCGTCCCGCCACAGGGTAGGCGCCTTCTCCTGTAGGGAGGAGGAACGCCATGATCGGCAATCCCAAGGACACGCTGTCGACCGCCGAGCTGATCCGGCGGATGTCACAGGAGGTCTCCCGCCTCGTCAGGGACGAGCTTCGCCTGGCGAAGCTGGAGTTCGCGGAGAAGGGCAGACACGCCGGGCTCGGGGCGGGGCTGTTCGGCGGGGCCGGTGTGGTGGCCCTGTACGGCGGCGGCTGCCTGGTGGCCGCGGTGATCCTGCTTCTCGCCCTGGTGATGCCCGCCTGGGTCGCCGCCGCCGTCGTGGGCGTCGTGCTCCTGGCCGTGGCCGCCGTTCTGGGGCTCCTCGGCAAACGGCAGGTGTCCGAGGCCGTTCCGCCCGCTCCCGAGCTGACCATCGAGAGCCTCAGGGAGGACATCGGCATGGTGAAGGAGAGTGCGCACCGATGAGCGAGAGCGACAACGGAACTCCGAAGGACGAGATCTGGGACGCGGGCACGGTCGGCGCCCACAGACAGCGGGTCGGCGCCCCGGTGGCCCCCGACGAGAGGATGTCGCTGAACGTCCCGCCCAAACAGCCGGGCGGGGGCCCCTCCTCGGCGCCCACGGGTGAGGGGGGCGACGGCACGCCCAGCCTCGTCGAGGGGGACGGGGGCACCGGACAGCCCACAGCCGTCCGGCGGACCCCCGGGAAGGCCCCCGGGAAGGCCGCAGAGGGGGCCACAGGGAAGGCCACAGGGGCTCCGGAGAGGTCTCCGGAGAAGGCCCACGGGAAGGAGACGGGCGAGGCCGGGGGAACGAGCCGGGAGTCCGTACGGCGGGACATCGAGCGGGACCGCCGCGAACTGGGGGAGACCGTGGAGGCGCTGGTGCGCAAGACCGACGTGCGAGGGCGTGTGCACGAGACGGCCGCCCAGGTCGGCGACGAGTTGCGCCGGGCGGGCGCGGCCACCGCGGCCACCGCGACCGGGGTCGCCGAGCGGGTCAGGCGCACCACCCCGGCCGACGTGCGGCGGGCCGCCGACGAGGTCACCACGCGGGCGGCCAGGCGTCCCGTCGCGGCCGCGGCCGTGGCGGCCGTCACGGCGGG
>NZ_JBHSBC010000037.1:5518-178146 GCF_042650425.1 Streptosporangium jomthongense
GGCGGCCGTCGGCCTGGTCGTGTTCCGCCTGCTGAGGCGCGGCCGGAGAAGGTAGAACGCTCCACAGGCCCGCCACCCGTGACCCGGTGATGTTTTGGGATGGGCGGATTCGGGGGGCGGCGGGGTAATCTGGCCGTTTCCGGGTGGGCGGCGGACCCCCTCCTTTCCGCCCGCCCGGTATCCGGGGGACCGGTGACTCCCCGCTGAACCGTTCCGGCCGTCCGTACGTAGTGATCGGTGCGGGAGGTCTTGTCCGCCGCGAGGTGGCCGCGGCCTCCCGATGTGGCGCCTCCCGAGTCCGGAGCGGGGATCGCCGCAGGGTACGGACCCCCTCTCCGGCCGATCCCCCCAGGAGGACTCATGCGCCGAGCTCTCGGCCTCACCACGGGTCTCGCCCTCGTCGCGGTCGCCCTGTCACCCATCGCCCCCGCGCAGGCGGCGACCTGCGTCGGCGCGGTGGAGAAGTGCGAACGGGAACCCCTCGTCAAGATCAAGCTCAAGGCCAAGGGAACCCCGCGCGTCCACCAGGGCGGGCGCGTCACCTACACCCTCGACTACTCCATGACCTGGATGGAGTCCTTCGCCCCCTACTGGGCCTCCTTCTGGGTCGGCGGCACCCTCCCCAGGGGCGCGAAGGCCCCGCGCACGGCGACCCTCATGGACCCCTCGGGCAGGAAGGTGGCCACCTTCCCCTGCCACAGGTACCGTGACGGCCTGTGGTGCGAGGTTCCCAGCGACGTCTCCAAGCCGGTTCCGCACAAGGGCAGGATCGTCCTGAGCACCACCCTCGCCCGCCACGGCGGCAGGACGGCGGTGGCCAGACTGGGCTTCGACAGCGTCGACGGCCTCGGCCAGAAGGACTTCGAGCGGCACTACGGCCGCGCCGCCGCGCGTGACCGGTTCTGCGTCTTCCGTTTCACCAAGACCGTCGTCACGAAGGTGCGTTCCTGACGTCGGCCGCCGCCGGGGCCCGCGGGAGCCCCGGCGGCCGGCTCTCACGAACCGGCGGCCATGTCGAAGAAGCGCAGCTCAAGCCGTACGGCCCGGCGGAAGACGTCGAGCACGCGGGCCTGCTCCCGCGCGGGGAGCGCGGGGCCGAGGCGGTCGAGCTCGCCGCGCAGGAAGGCGACCCAGGCGCGGAACGCGGGTCCCTCGTGCAACTCGATCCACTCACGGTGCACGAAGCTCCCCGGGCCGCCGGGACCGCCGGGCAGCGGCTCCTCGGCCAGGCTCGCCCAGCCGAGGTAGCTCCACTCCGCCACGCACAGGACCGCCAGGATGGCCGGGTAGTCCAGGCTCCTTCTGGCCTCGTCCATCAGCGCGCGGAAGTCGGCCGTCACCGGTTCGAGCGGGGGAGCGGTCAGCTCGGCCTCGCTCGCGCCGAGGGCGGCCAGCGCCCGGTGGAAGTAGGTCTTCTCCTCCGTCGTCGCGGTCTCGCCGAGGAAGCGGCCGAACGGCACCCGTGACTCGAAGTTGTCCGCGGCGGCGACGGCGGCGCCGAGCAGCGCGGTGAAGGAGTCGACGAACTGGAAGTCCTGCACCAGGTAGCGGCGCATGGCCTCCTCAGAGGTCAGCCCCCGGGTGATGGAGGCAGCGAACGGGTGGGTGACGACCGCCGTCCACTCCGGCTCGGAGCCGGAGCGCAGCCACTCGCTGAAGGCCGGGTCCGCGGCGTCCGCCCGCCACCCGTCGTAGGAGTCGCTCCAGGGGGTCTGACGGGGCTCTGCGGACACGGGTTTCTCCTCGCGGACGGGAACACGACCGGGGTGAATGCTAGTCGCGCCCCCTCTATCCTGGGGGGATGCCAGCCGAGGGATGCCTGTTCTGCGCCATCACGACGGGGGAGCGGCCGGGAGAGGTGGTGTTCTCCGACGAGGTGGCCACCGCCTTCCTGGACATCCGGCCCGTCTTCAAGGGGCACGTCCTGGTCGCCCCCGCCGCGCACGCCGAGACCCTCACCGACCTGCCTCCCACCTCGGTCGGCCCGTTCTTCCAGCGGGTCCAGGCGGTAGCCGCCGCCGTCGAGCGGGGGCTCGGCGCGGGCGGCACGTTCGTCGCGATGAACAACCGGATCAGTCAGAGCGTGCCGCACCTGCACGTCCACGTGGTGCCCCGCAACCGCAAGGACGGCCTGCGCGGCTTCTTCTGGCCCCGGACCGCCTACGACGGCCCAGGGGAGGCCGCGTCGTACGCCCTGCGTGTCCGTGAGGCCCTCACGCCTTTCAGCCCCTCGGCGCGGACGTCCTGAAAGCGGTGTTCCTGAAGGGGTCCGGGCCGGTCGGCATGTCTTTGATCTACAAAGTAAAGGCATGGGGAGGGGATCTGATCTCCGTCGGAGGGGCGCCGACCCACGTGCGAGGATAGGGTCCGGGACGTGGAACCCCTCGTCGCCGCGCTGCTCGTAGCCGCCCTGGTGGGCGTCCCGGCCCTGGTGCTGTGGCGCGTGCTGCGCGGCAGGCGCGAGCTGGGCAGCAGCCCGGCCGAGCGCGCCACCTTCGAGACCCTGCACACCGCCTCCCTGGCCGCGCCGCCGCTGCGGGCCGGGCTCACCGAGGCGGGCACCCAGAAGGCCTCGCGGCATCTGCGCGAGCTGCTGGGCTCCCCGGCGCTGGCCATCACCGACGGGCAGCGGCTTCTGGTCTACGACGGCGAGGGGGAGCACCACGCCGCCGAGGCGTTCGCCTACGCGGCCAAGACCCTCGGCGGGGGCCGTACCCAGGTGCTCGGCCCCGAGGTCGTCTCGTGCGACATCCCGGAGTGCCCGATCAGATACGCCGTCGTGGTGCCGCTCACCACGGACGGCCGGGTGGTCGGCTCCCTGGCGGCCTACGGCGGGCACGCCTCGGCCGGCCTGGTCAGGGCCACCCACGAGGTGGCCAGCTGGGTCGACTCCCAGCTGGAGCTGGCCGAGCTCGACCGTTCGCGGACGCGGCTGATGGAGGCCGAGGTCCGCGCGCTGCGCGCGCAGATCTCCCCGCACTTCATCTACAACTCGCTGACGACCATCGCCAGCTTCGTGCGCTCCGACCCCAACCGCTCCCGTGAGCTGCTGCTGGACTTCGCCGACTTCACCCGCTACTCCTTCAGGCGGCACGGGGAGTTCACCACGCTGGCCGAGGAGCTGCGGTCCATCGACCGCTACCTGACCCTGGAACGCGCCAGGTTCGGCGACCAGCTCCAGGTGACGCTGCGGATCGCCCCGGAGGTGCTCGCGGTCGCCGTGCCGTTCCTGTGCCTGCAGCCGCTGGTGGAGAACGCGGTCAGGCACGGCCTGGAGAGCAAGCCGGGCATCGGCCGCATCTCGATCATCGCCGAGGACGCCGGGGCCGAGTGCCGGATCAGCGTGGAGGACGACGGCGTCGGCATGGACCCCGAACGGCTGCGCCGCATTCTGGCCGGGGACGCGGAGGAGCGCTCGGGGACGGGCGGGGTCGGCCTGGCCAACGTGGACGAGCGGTTGCGTCAGGTCTACGGTGACGAGTACGGCCTGGTGGCCGAGACCGGCAAGGGCGCGGGAACCAAGGTGAGCGTCCGTGTGCCGAAGTACCACCCGGGTGTCTCCGCCCACTGAACACCTTTCTGTGGATTCGGCAGGTCAGGAACTGTTGACAGGTGATGTCTGATTCATCACCCTCTAGGGATTCCCCCTCGACGATCCGGAGGAGTGCCCGTGACCGGTCTTCGAGTCCTGGCCGTCGACGACGAACTTCCCGCCCTGGAGGACCTGGCCTACCTGCTGCGGGACGACCCGAGAATCGGAGAGGTCGCGCAGGCGAGGGACGGCGCCGCGGCGCTGCGCGTGCTCGACCGGGCGATCGCCGACGGGCGTCCGATCGACGCCGTCTTCCTCGACATCCGGATGCGCGGCCTGGACGGGGTGGTGCTGGGCAGGCTGCTGTCGCAGTTCGCCAACCCGCCCCGGGTGGTGTTCGTGACCGCCTACGAGGAGCACGCGGTGGACGCCTTCGAGATCAAGGCGGAGGACTACCTGCTCAAGCCCGTCAGGCCCGAACGGCTGGCCGAGGCCGTACGACGGGTGTGCGTGTCGGCCGAGCTGCCGGACGGGGACGGGGCGAGCCGGGCGGGGCCGGGCACGATCCCGGTCGAGCTGGGCGGGGTGACCCGCTTCGTGGCCAGCACCGAGGTGCGCTACGTCGAGGCGCAGGGCGACTACGCGCGCCTGCACACCGCGGGCGGCAGCCACCTGGTCCGCATCTCGCTGGCGACCCTGGAGGAGCGGTGGTCCTCGGCGGGGTTCGTGCGTGTGCACCGCAGCCACCTGGTGGCCGTCAAGCACATCGACGAGCTGCACATCGACTCGGGGCGGTGCGTGGTGCGCGTCTGCGGGACCGAGATCCCGGTCAGCCGCAGGCACACCCGGGAGCTTCGCGACCTGCTGGTCCGCAGGGCGCGCAAGGGCAGGCCCGAGTGAGCAGGGCGGGGGCGGAGCACCCGCGCGGGGACGAGGGCCGCCCGCGCCGCGAGGTGGTGACCAGCCCGCGCACCACGGCCGCCCGCAACCCCCGTTACCCGGTGACCAGGGAGATCGACGAGCAGACCAGCCTCGGCGAGGTCTACATGCGCTCGCTGGTGCGCACCCAGTTCCGGCTCGCCCTGTTCGTGTGCACCGTGCTGGCCTGCGTGGTCGGCGGCCTGCCGCTGCTGTTCCTGCTCGTGCCCGAGCTGCGCGCGGTCCTGGTGCTGGGTGTCCCCCTGCCGTGGGTCGTGCTGGCGGGCGTGATCTACCCGGTCTTCGTCATCGGCGCGTGGCTGTACGTACGGCAGGCGGAGCGCAACGAGCGCCACTTCGCCGACCTGGTGGACCGGGCGGGGTGAACGTCGTCTACGGTGTGGCCGCGGTCGTGCTGGTGATGCTCACCACGGTGCTGATCGGGGCGTTCGGCATCCGCCTGTCCCGCACGACCTCCGACTTCTACGTCGCCTCCCGCACGGTCTCCCCGCTGTGGAACGCCTCCGCGATCGGCGGGGAGTATCTGTCGGCGGCGAGTTTCCTGGGCATCGCGGGGCTGATCCTGCTGTACGGCGCGGACATGCTGTGGCTGCCCGTCGGCTGGACCGGCGGTTACCTGGTGCTGCTGGTCCTGGTCTCGGCGCCGCTGCGCCGCTCCGGCGCCTACACGCTGCCCGACTTCGCCGAGGCGCGTCTGGAGTCGATGGCCGTACGGCGGATGGCCGGTGTGCTGGTCGTGCTGATCGGCTGGCTGTACCTGATGCCGCAGTTCCAGAGCGCGGGGCTGGTGCTGCGGGCCGTCACCGGGGCGCCCGACTGGGCGGGCGGGCTGGTGGTCGCGTGCGTGGTCGGGGTGAACGTGCTGTCGGGCGGTATGCGTTCGATCACGTTCGTGCAGGCCTTCCAGTACTGGCTCAAGCTCACCGCGCTGGCCGTGCCGCTGGTCTTCCTGGTGCTGGCCTGGCGGGCGGACGGCGCGCCCGGCCTGAGCGCGCGGGACGTGGCCACCTGGGCGCTGCCGCTGTCCGGCGGCAGGGAGTACGGCCTCTACTCGACCTACTCGCTGATCCTGGCCACGTTCCTGGGGACCATGGGGCTGCCGCACGTGCTGGTGCGCTTCTACACCAACCCGGACGGGCGGGCGGCGCGCCGTACGACGCTGGCGGTGCTGTCGTTGCTGGGCCTGTTCTATCTGATGCCGGCCCTCTACGGCGCGCTGGGCCGGGTCTACCTGCCGGGGCTGCGGGGCAGCGACATGGTGGTGCTGACGCTGCCGGGGCGGCTCGTCGGGGGCGCCGCGGGCGACCTGCTGACCGCGCTGGTGACGGCGGGGGCCTTCGCGGCGTTCCTGTCCACCTCCTCGGGACTGACCGTCTCGGTCGCGGGGGTCATCGGGCAGGACATCCTGCGGGGCGGGGTCCGTTCCTTCCGTGTCGCGGCGGTGGTCGCGGTCGCCGTACCGCTGGTGTTCGCCTCGTCGGCGCGTTCGCTGCCGGTCGCCGACGTGGTCGGGCTCGCCTTCGCGGTCTCGGCCTCCTCCTTCTGCCCGTTGCTGGTGCTGGGCATCTGGTGGCGGCGCCTGACGCCGCCGGGGGCGATGGCGGGGCTGGTCGTCGGCGGCGGCCTGGCCTGCGGGGCGGTGCTGCTGACGATCGGGGAGGGGCCGCACACCGGGCTCGCCGGGGCGTTGCTGGCCCAGCCCGCGGCGTGGTCGGTGCCGGTCGCGTTCACCGTCATGGTCGTGGTCTCGTTGCTGACCAGAAGCCGTATCCCGCCCGGTGTGGCCAGGACGATGGTCCGCCTGCACACGCCGGAGACGCTGGATCTCGACCGGGGTGACTGGCGCCCCCGCTCTACTTGACAATGATCTATGACTTATGTCGAAATGGCCTGTAATATAAGGACATTTCTGTTATTCGAGTGACAACAGGAGCGTGCGATGGGCAACAGCAACTCCAACGGCCAGTCGCTTCTCAAACCGGACGGGTTCCAGCTGGAGGACAACTTCTCGGTGACCCTGTCCGAAAGGGTGCTCCTCGACGAGTTCTTCACCGTCCGGTTCGCTCCCGGAACCCTCTGACGACGATGGCGCGCGCCCAGCGCGAGCGCGGCACCGGCCTGACCGGCGCGCTCGCCGTCATCGAGTCCGTACTCGCCGACCGTGGGCTCTCGGCCGAGCTGGTCTCGGCGGGGTCGGCGGAGTTCCCCGTGCACCGCTGCACCGTGCGCGACCCCGAGGGCCGCGCGGTCACCGCCTCCCTCGGCAAGGGAGCCGGCGCCCAGAGCACGGTCAGCGCGCTGTTCGAGGCCTGGCAGCACCTCCAGCACGAGGAGGGGCAGGCGGCGCTCGCCCACGACAGCGGGCGGGTGCGGGCCATCCCGGTCGGGACGGTGGTCTCCCAGCCGGAGCTGCGCGGTGAGGAGATGATCCAGCGCCTGGCCCGCGACTATCCGGACGCCGGTCTCGCCTGCCTGCGCGCCGAGCCGCTGAGCCCGGGACGGTCCCCGGTGTGGTACCCGGCCTTCTCCCGCTCGCCCTCCTGCCGCAGTCACCCGATCCCCGGGGACGACCTGCGCTACGAGCCCTACCTGCGCTACGCCTACGACAACGGCACCGCGGCCGGGGTCAGCGAGCAGGACGCCCTCCTGCACGGCCTGCTGGAGGTCGTCGAACGGGACGCGCTGTCACACGCGCTCCTCGACTGGTACCTCGGCGGGAGGTCGAGACTGTCCGCGCTCGACCCGGAGAGTCTCCCGCCCGACCTGCGGCGCCTGCACGATGAGGCCGCGACCTATCTGGGAGCGCTCCCCATCATCATCGACATCACCTCCGACCTGGGCATCCCCGTCTACTGCGCGCTCCCCTCCCGGGCCGGGCCGTACCCGGGGGTGATCGGCTCCGGCGCCTCCCTCGACCCGGAGTACGCCGTCGAGCGGGCGCTGACCGAGGTGGTCCAGTCGTCGTTCAACCTCTCCCTCGGCGTCGACCTGACCCTGGGCCGCAGGCTGGAGAGCCTGCGGCGCTGGCCGCTGCTCGAACGCTGCGCCCGGCTCGACCCCGCCCCGCTGCTCGACCGTGTCGTCTTCGACGCGAAGCTGCCCGAGGCCGGCCCCGAGGACGGCGGGCAGGGCGTCGGCGAGCAGATCGCCGCGATCCTGCGGACGCTCGGGCACGCCGGGTTCGGGGCCTACTCCTTCCGGTGGAACCCGGAGCACGACAGGTGCCCGGTGCTCACCGTGATCGTCCCCGGCCTTGAGGCGTTCTCCATGGTGCACAGCGCGGTGCCCGTCCTGCCCACCGGCAGGGCCCTGCGGCGCCTGGCGGGCCGCCGCTGACGGGCTCGCCCGGCCGCTCGGCGCACGGAAAGGACCTTTCACCGCACACCATCACCAACTTGCCGCGACACGACGCCACCTGGGCGAAGAGCCTCTCGGCGGTACTCCACGCGGGGTACCGTCCCCTCCTACGTTATCCGTGATCCACATCACATATGCGGGAGGTCCGATGACCGCCGGGCGTAAGGAACCATCGGTGTACGAACGGATAGAGGGTGAGGAGGGCTTCCAGGAGCTCAGACGGCGCTTCCGGTCCTGGGCCTTCCCGATGACCGCGGCCTTCTTCGCCTGGTACCTGCTGTACGTGGTGCTGTCCGGGTGGGCGCGTGACTTCATGGGCGTCAAACTCTTCGGCAACGTCAACGTGGCACTGATCCTCGGCCTGCTCCAGTTCGTCTCGACCTTCTGGATCGCCTGGGCCTACTCCCGCTACGCCGAGCGCAGGCTGGACCCGCTGGCCGAGGAGCTCCGCCGTGAGGCCGAGCGTGAGAGGGAGGCGGCGTGAGCCACCAGACGCTCTCCACGGCACTGTTCCTGGTCTTCGTCGCGGCGACGCTGGGCATCACCTTCTGGGCCAGCCGCAACACCAAGGACGCCGCCGACTTCTACGCGGGCGGGCGCTCCTTCAGCGGCCTGCAGAACGGCCTGGCGATCGGCGGCGACTACATGTCGGCCGCCAGCTTCCTCGGCATCGCGGGCATCATCGCCCTGTCCGGCTACGACGGCTTCCTGTACTCGATCGGCTTCCTGGTCGCCTGGCTGGTCGCGCTGCTGCTGGTCGCCGAGCTGATGCGCAACTCCGGCAAGTACACCATGGCCGACGTGCTGGCCTTCCGGATGAGCCCGCGCCCGGTCCGCACGGCCGCGGGCGTGTCGACCATCACCGTCTCGATCTTCTACCTGCTGGCCCAGATGGTCGGCGCGGGCGCGCTGGTCGGCCTGCTGCTCGGCATCACCTCCTCGACGGGCAAGGCGCTGACGATCGTCGGCGTCGGCCTGCTGATGGTCATCTATGTGGTCGTCGGCGGGATGAAGGGCACCACCTGGGTGCAGATCGTCAAGGCCGTGCTGCTGATGACCGGCGCGGCCCTGGTCACCCTGCTGGTGCTCGGCCGGTACGGCTTCAACATCTCCGGGCTGCTCGGCTCCGCCGCCACGGGCAGCGGCAAGGGCGACGCCTTCCTCATCCCCGGCCTGAAGTACGGCACCGCCGCCCAGGGCCTGGCCGGGAAGATCGACCTGATCAGTCTCGGCCTGGCGCTGGTGCTCGGCACCGCCGGCCTGCCGCACATCCTGATCCGCTTCTACACCGTCCCCACCGCCAAGGAGGCCCGCAAGTCGGTCCTGTGGGGCATCGGCATCATCGGCGTCTTCTACCTGCTGACCCTCGTGCTCGGCTTCGGCGCGGCGGCGATGGTCGGCGGCGAGGCGATCGCCGGGCAGGACAAGGCGGGCAACACCGCGGCGCCACAGCTCGCCGAGGCGGTCGGCAGGGCCGTCTTCGGCGAGGTCGGCGGCACGATCCTGCTCGCGGTCATCGCCGCCGTCGCCTTCGCGACCATCCTGGCCGTCGTCGCCGGTCTGACGCTGGCCTCCTCCTCCAGCTTCGCCCACGACCTGTACGCCCACGTGTTCAAGCGCGGCAAGGTCACCGAGGGGGAGGAGATCCTGGTCGCCAGGATCTCGGCCTTCGTCATCGGCGCGGTCGCCATCGGGCTCGGCATCCTCGCCCAGGGGCAGAACGTGGCCTTCCTGGTCTCGCTGGCCTTCGCGGTCGCCGCCTCGGCCAACCTGCCCGCCATCCTCTACAGCCTGTTCTGGCGGCGCTTCAACACCGCGGGGGCGGTCTCGGCCATCTACGGCGGCCTGCTGTCGGCCCTGATCCTGGTGATCTTCTCCCCGGTCGTCTCGGGAGGCGCCACCTCGCTGTTCCCCGGCGCCCACTTCGCCTGGTTCCCGCTGAGCAACCCCGGCATCGTCTCGATCCCCCTGGGCTTCCTGGCGGGCTACGTGGGCGCGCGGCTCAGCAAGGAGTACAACCCGGGCAAGTACGCCGAGATCGAGGTCCGCTCGCTCACCGGCATCGGCGCCGAGCAGGCCGTACGGCACTAGGAACGGCACCGGATAACGTCCGGGCACCGGTGGGCGGGGGCCCGTCGGTGCCCGGATTCTCAGCGTGAGGCCTCATCCAGCAGGGCCAGCTCCTCCTCGCCCAGCTTCAGATCGGCGACGGCGAGCAGCTGCTCCAGCTGCTCCACGGTGCGGGCGCTGGCGATCGGGGCCGCGACCGTCGGCTGGGCGGCCAGCCAGGCCAGAGCCACCGTCGCCTGGGCCACCCCACGCTCCGCGGACACCCTGTTCAGCGCGTCCAGCACCCTGAGGGCACGCTCGGAGGCCAGGTACGGCGTCGCCCCGCCCGCGCGGGCGCTGCGCACCTCGACACCGGGACGGTACTTCCCGGTCAGGAACCCCCTGGCCAGCCCGAAGTACGGCGTGCTGACCAGGCCGTTGGCGGCGACCACCTCGCGCAGCCCGCCCTCGTAGTCGCGTTCGAGCAGGTTGTAGTGCTGCTGCAGAGCGACATAACGGGCAAGGCCCTCCCGCTCGGAGATCGCCAGTGCCTCGGTGAGCCGCTCGGCCCCGTAGTTCGAGGCCCCGATGTCGCGAACCTTGCCCTCGCGCACCAGGGCGTCGAACGCGCCGAGGGTCTCCTCAAGCGGCGTCTCCTGGTCGTCGACGTGCGCCCAGTACAGGTCGATGTGGTCGGTCCGCAGCCGCCGCAGCGAGTCCTCGACGGCCAGGCGGATGTTCGCCGCCGACAGGCCGGCCCGGCCGCTCATCGCGCCGACCTTCGTCGCGATCACCATCCGGTCGCGGTTGCCCCGGGACTCAAGCCACTCGCCCAGGACGGTCTCCGACTCGCCCCCGGAATGACCCGGGATCCACTCGGAGTACACGTCGGCGGTGTCGACGAAGTTCCCGCCCGCCTCGGCGTAGGCGTCCAGGACGGCGAAGGAGGCGTCACGGTCCGCGGTCCAGCCGAAGACGTTGCCGCCGAGACAGACGGGGAAGAGGCTCAGTTCGGAGAAGGTCATGCTGATCAGGGTAGGCGTCCGGTGATCACGGACCGCACCGGGCACCCTTTGGCGACGGTCCGGAAACGGTCGCGAAGGGCGACGGCGGGTGAGCGGGGAACCGATGAGGGGACGCTTTCCCCGCGGTAGGGAAACCAGCGGGAAACCGGCATGGAAAACCGCGCCACCAGGCGGTTATCGTCTGGCTGTGGGCAGCCTCAGACCGCGCTCCGGCGACGCCCCGGGCCCGGACGCGCGCACACGCATCCTCGACGCCGCGGAGAAACTGTTCGCGGGCGGCGGCTACGAGGCCACGCCGACCGCGGCGATCGCCCGCCTGGCCCGGGTGCCGAAGGGGCTCGTCTTCCACTACTTCCCCAGGAAGATCGACGTGCTGGTCGCACTGGTCGACGAGCGCACACTCGTCGAGGAGACCCCCGAGGTCGAGGCCGTCCCCGGCGACGCGGCCAAGAGCCTGTCCCGGCTGGCCCGCCGCCTGCCGCTGCGGGCCTCCCCGGCGATGCGGCGCATCCTGTTCCGTGAGGCCGACACCCACGGCTCGGTCCGCGACCGGCTCGGCAGGCTGAACGGGGAGATCGTCAGGCGCGCCAGGTTCGCCCTGGAGCTGGCGCTGCCCACCCCGCGCGGCGACGCGGCCCGGCTTGAGGTCGCGGCGGTCACCTTCGCCGCCGTGCTGCTGCACCAGGAGAACCTCTGCCAGCTCACCGGCCACCACATCGACCCCGACGCCGTCGCCGAACTGATCGCCCACGCCCTGGGATGAGGACGGTCAGGAGCGCGGATCCAGCGCGGCCAGCTCCTCCATCGCCTCCCGCAGGTGGTCCATCAGCCGCCACACGTCCTTCACCCGATCCGGGCAGGCGAGGACCCCGAAGTCCAGTGACCCGTCGTAGGAGAAGCAGGTGATGTTGAGGCCGCCGCTCATGTCGCTCAGCGCCGAGACCGGATGATAGGCCAGCAGCCGGGCCCCGCACAGATAGAGCGGCAGCTGGGGACCGGGCACGTTCGACACGATCAGGTTGATCGGCGGCAGCGTGACCGAGGCCAGCCGGGAGATCGCCGGGGTCGCCACCGAGGTGAGGACCGTGGGCAGCAGCGTGGAGAGCCCGTCGAGCCAGGTGGCCGGTGACTCGGCGAACCGGCGCTTGGCCACGCGCATCGTCGCGCCCATGGCCCGCAGCCGCTCCAGCGGGTCGGCCACGTCCGTCGGCAGCTGGGTGACCATGACGGACAGCCGGTTGCCGACCACGTCTCCGGCCCGCGCGGCGGCCGTACGGACCGAGACCGGGACCGCGGCGACCAGCGGCCGGTCGGGCAGCGCGTGGTGCTCGCGCAGCCAGGAACGCAGCGCCGAGGCGCACACCGTCATGACCACGTCGTTGACGCTGAGGCCGAAGGACTTGGCGACGTGCCTGACCTCGGTGAGCGGGATCGAGCCGTAGGCGAGACGCCGCTTGGCGCTGATCGGGCCGTTGAACGGCGTGCGGGGAGCGGTCAGCGGCGGCAGCTCGGGCAGTTCCGCCTGGTTCCCGGCGATCGTCCTGGCGGTCTCCGCGACCGTCCGCGCGCCGGGCAGCGCCGAGACCCCCGGTATCGCGTCGAGGTCGGTCATCATCCGGCCGAGCGCGCGCAGCGCCCTGCCCGGGTACGTCACCGACCTGCCCGCCGCGGCGGTGAGCATGGCCAGCGGCCCCAGCGCCTCCTCGCCCTCCGGTACGGCGAGCGTCCCCTGACCGGGGGCGGCCTCGGCCTCGGGGGGCCTGGAGGCCCCGTGAGCCCTGTGAGCCTTGGGGGTCTTGGGAGCCTTTGAGGTTTCGGGGGCCTCGGGGGTGAGGTCGAGCATGGCGGCCAGGGTCTCCGCGCCGGTGACCCCGTCCAGGGCGCAGTGGTGGATCTTGGCGTAGAGCGCGACCCGCCCCCCGGCCAGTCCGTGGATGAGACACATCTCCCACAGCGGGCGGCCGCGGTCGAGGCGCCGTTCGTGGAGCCTGGCGACCTTCCTGGCGAGCTGCCTGTCGTCCCCGGGCGCGGAGAGGGTCAGCTCGCGGACGTGGCCGGCGACGTCGAGGTCGGCGACCTCCTCCCAGTACGGCCTGCCGAGGCCGAAGGGCACCTCGGCCAGGCGCAGGCTCAGCACGGGCGCAAGGTGCAGTCGTTCCCTGAGCCGGTCGACCAGCGCCTCCCTGGTCAGCGTGCCCCCCGGGCACCCCGCCGGGTCGAGGATCGCCAGCCCGGCGACATGGGTCGTGGTCGTCGGCGTCTCGGCGTGCAGGAACTGTGCGTCGAGGGCGGTCAGCTGGCGCATCGGTCGGACCTTCTCACGGAAAACAGACTGTTCACGTCCATCATCGCCCCGCTTCGCCCCGGGGCCTCAGGACGCCCCCGCTCTTCACCACACTAAATACGCATGCCGTACAGGAAGGGCGTTCCATCCCACCCGGTCAGGTAAGGGTTGCGCACGCGAACGGCATGAAGCGCCGCGGATCATGGACGCAGAAGGTCCAGCAGCCGTTCGACCGGCCAGGTGTTGACCACGTCCTCGGCGGTCAGCCAGGCGCGCTGCGCGACGCCGACCCCGAAACGCTGGTTGTCCAGGTGGGGCACGGCGTGGGCGTCGCTGTCGATCGAGAAGCGCACCCCGTGGTGGCGCGCCAGCCGTACCAGGTCCGAGGGCAGGTCGGAACGGTCGGGGAAGGAGTCGATCTCCATCACGGTCCCGGTGCGGGCCGCGGCGCGGAACACCTCGTCCCAGTCGGCGTCGACGGGAGGGCGCCTGCCGATCCGGCGCGTCGTCGGATGGCCGATCACGTGGACGTGCGGGTTCTCGCAGGCGGTGACGAACCGCCTGGTCATCTCCTCCCGCGACTGGGTGAAGTGGGAGTGCACGCTCGCCACGCACACGTCGAAGCCCGCGAGCACCTCGGCGGGCCAGTCGACCGAGCCGTCCGGGGCGATGTTGAGCTCGGTGCCGTGCAGCAGCCGCATGTCCGGATAGTCCTCCTGGAGCCGCCGCAGCCGCTCACGCTGCTCCAGGGCCTTGTCCAGGGTCATCCGCTGCATCGCCAGGTCGGGGGCGTGGTCGGTCACCGCGTAGTAGGAGTGGCCGCGCGCGTGGGCGGCGGCGACCATCTCCTCAAGCGAGGCGATGCCGTCGGTCAGGTCGGTGTGGGTGTGCAGGTCGCCCCGCAGGTCGCGCTCGGTGACCAGGACGGGCAGCCCGTCCCTGAGCGCGGCGTCGATCTCACCGCCGTCCTCCCGCAGCACCGGGGGAATCCACGCCATGCCCAGCGCCCGGTAGACGTCCTCCTCGTGCTCGGCGGCGATCACCCGGCCACCGTCGAACAGGCCGTACTCGGAGAGCTTCCAGCCCCTCTTCACCACGATCTCGCGCAGGTGCACGTTGTGCTCCTTCGAGCCGGTGAAGTACTGCATCGCCGCGCCCCACGACTCCGCGGGAACCAGGCGCAGATCGACCTGGAGCCCCTCGTGGGTGCGCACCGAGGTCTTCTTCTCGCCCGAGGCGATGACCTCCGCCACGTACGGCTGCGCCCTGAAGACCTCCATGAGGCTCTCCGGCCCGACCGCCAGGATGTCCACGTCGCCGACGGTGTCCCTCATCCGGCGCAGCGACCCGGCGTAGGCGATCCGCTCGGCGGGCAGTGAGGCGATGATCCGCTCGGCCAGCTCCATGGCCACGCCGATGTGCACCCGCCTGCTCGCCACCTCAAGCTGCTCGATCCCCCTGAGGAGGTTCTCCTCGGTCTTGGGCCCGAAGCCCCGCACCCCCCGCAGCCGTCCCTGCCCGATGGCCTCGGCGAGCGCCTCCGGGGAGTCGATCCCGAGCTCCTGGAACAGGAAGACCGCCTTCTTCGGGCCGAGGGAGGCGATCCGGGTCAGCCGCCGCACCCCCTCGGGAATCCGCGCCCGCAGCTCGTCGAGCTGGCGGAAGCCGCCCCGTTCGAGGTACTCCTCGACCTTGCCCGCGATCGCCGCGCCGACGCCGGGCACGTTCCTGACCGGGGTGGCCGCGATGTCCTCGGGAAACCCGGCGATCGCCTTGGCCGCCTTCTGGTAGCTGCGCACCCGGAAGGCGTCGCCGCCCGCCATCGCGAACAGCTCGGCGTACTCCTCAAGGGCCGCCGCCACGGCGTCGTTAGCTCGTGCCATGACAGAAGCCTAGATCTCCCGTGGCTACGCCACGGGCGCACCGCCGATGGCGCACGCCCGGCACGGGGGCCGCCCGCAGGTGCACTGCGTGATGGCGCCCAGGACGTCGTGGTCGTGGTAGAGGCACCGGTCCCGGCAGGTGTGGCGCGGGATGAACCCCGCCTGGATCTCGTCCGGCCAGGGCTCCTCGCCGTCACGGCAGCGCAGGAACAGCTCGGGGTCGGCCACGTGCAGGTCCTCCATGCTCGCCCT
Organism: Streptosporangium jomthongense; assembly: GCF_042650425.1. Lineage (NCBI taxonomy): Bacteria > Bacillati > Actinomycetota > Actinomycetes > Streptosporangiales > Streptosporangiaceae > Streptosporangium > Streptosporangium jomthongense. The sequence continues at coordinate 20,840 of NZ_JBHSBC010000037.1, forward strand.
GGCCTGGCTCTCCAGCCCCCGGGCCTGCACGGTCACGGCCTTGAGCTGCTCGGCGAGACCGGAGTAGCGCTCGTCGCCGGTCCGCACGTGCGCGGCCCGCAGCGCCATCACCGCGTTGCCCAGGAAGCGGGTCGCGTCCTGCAAGTCGGTGGTGTGGTGCATCTGGACGCCGGTGACACCCCGCACCCAGACGGCGTCATTGTTCATGAAAGAACCTTTCCACTTTCGTCTGGGTGCCAGCATAACCGGGCCTTTGTGTTTTCTTGGTGCCGCGACGACATTCTTTACGGTAGGTCTCGGGGTGCGGCCGCCATTCGATCACCGAAGCCCCTGTTTTTCGCGCGTGGGCCGTTGAACTGGGGAGACGATTGGTTCCGATCGGCCGGGCCGTCCTCGTCGAGGAATTCGCGATCATTTTTGGGAAGGCCCGGCAGGGAAATGATCCTTCTCCCGGCGAGGGTTTCACCCCCTGGTGTAACGGTGCTTTCCGCCCGGCGGGAAGTACTCCGGGTCGCCCTTCTCCCTCAGGGAGACGACCGGGTGCCGCCGCGCCGGGGGCACGTACGCGGCGAACTCGCTGTTGAGGCGCAGCAACTGGGCCAGGATCGACTCGCCGACCAGGCGCTCCGTCTCCGCCGAGCCGCGCACCCCGGCCGCCAGCTCGACCGCGACGGCCAGCCGCCGGTCGTGCCCGGCGTCCTCGGTCACCTCAAGGACGAACCTGCCCGTCACCAGGGAGCTGACCTGCGGCTGTTCGAGTCCGGCCGAGATGTTCTCCGGATAGACGTTCGCGCCGTAGTAGGAGACCGTGAAGTGACTGCGGCCGAAGACGTAGGCGAACGGCAGACGCGGCTCCGCCGAGGTCGGGCGGAAGCCGTGCCCGGCCAGGAACCCGAGCATCCGGTCATGGGGGACCAGGCCGCCCTCGTCGGCGATGTGGTAGCGGACGAGCGGGACGCCGTTGTCGCCGGAGAACAACAGGGTCCCCTCGTGCTCCTCGAAGAAACGCACGGCCGGGTCGTACTGCAGGAGGGTCGGCAGCCGCTGCCGGCCGAACAGCTCCTCGGCCACCTCGGGGCGCTCGGCCAGGAAGCGGCGGATGCGGATGGACAGCGGCGTCTCGTTGCCGAGCACCCCGGCGTCCGCGGTGCCGTACAGGGAGGCGGTGTCGAGCGCGGGGTCGGTCATCCCCGCCCGTTCGGCGACCAGGGTGCGCCACTGCTCGCTGAACACCTCCCCGGCGGTGACCAGCTTGATCGAGTAGTCGGCCCAGGGCACCCCCTCGGCGATCCCGGCGTCGATGACGTCCTTGAGGAAGGGGGGATAGCCGAGCAGCACGACCTGGTCGAAGTGCGGGGCCAGCTCGGGGATCACCCGCAGGATCTCCCGCCGGTCGCTGCCGGGCGCGACGCAGGTGATCGGATACCCCCTGGCGGCCAGGTGACGGCAGCAGGCCAGGGTGAACAGGCCGCCGACCCAGGTGCCGAGCGCGAAGCAGACGACCGCCAGCGTACGGCGCCCCGCCGCCCCGAAGGCGTCCCTGAAGACCTCCTCGAAGCGTTCGGAGATCACCTGCTCGTCGGCGACGGAACGCGGCCAGAACGACGGCGTCCCCGTCGACCCCGACGAGACCGAGATCATGTCCCCGATCACGCCGTCCCGGCACAGCTCGGGCAGGGGATAGCGGCGGGTGTAGGTGTCCTTGCTGGTCAGCGGCAGCCGTACGAAATCATCAAATGTCTTGATAAGGGCGGGATCGATGTCCCGCTCCCTGAGAAACGCGCCATAGGCGGGCACCGACGCCGCCACCCGATGAAACAACTCGATCACGCGGTCACGAGGGTCCATCGCTCGACTGTACGGTCCGGCGCCCCGGCCGGGCGAGCACCCGGCCGGACGGTCCGCCACCCGCTCAGGCGGGCACCCGCCGGACGGGCCGGTACCCCTCAGACGGGCACCGGCCAGAGGCGGGCAGACGGCCGGACGGGCACCGGCCAGGTGCCGGCGGCCCCGGGTCAAGGTGTCGATCAGGAGCCGCGCTCACCCGGCCGGGAACCACCTCAGGGATTGCCCGCCTGACGGTCGGGGGTCAGCAGGACGACCGTCCGCCGCTCCTCGGCCATGACCCGGTCGTAGGCCGCCCAGTCGTCGTGGGTCCCGCCCGCCGCGCCGAAGACGAACCGCAGCAGCAGCCGCAGCCCCTCGGCGTCGATCCCGGGCAGCGGGTCGTCCGGCCCGGCCAGCTCGACCGGCCCGTCCGCGGACGCCCACCGCCAGCCCGCGCGCAGCACCACCGAGGCGTACGGCCTGGCCCGCAGGTCGGCGAGTTTGCGAGAGTCACCCCTGACGACGAACCCGACGATCGGCCGCCCCGTGACGGGGTGGTCGAGCACCCCCGCGTTGACCACGGATGAGCGGATCGTCCCGTCTGAGCGGAAGGTCGAGACGACGGCCAGGCCGTGGTCTCCGCCGACCAGTTGCGCGAGGTCCGTGAGATCGGTCATCGTCCGACCCTAACCCTCCTCCTGGATCAGGAAGGGCTCGACGGTCTCGGTGGTCTCGGTGGTTCCGGTGGTGGTCTCGGCCGTGGTCCGGCCCGGCCTGCCCGGCTCGCCGGCCGTCGCGCCGCTGCCCGAGTGGCGCCGCAGCAGTTCGAGGTGCCTCAGCAGGACGGGCCTGGCGTCGGTGGCCAGCCGCTTGACCTGCGCCGAGGAGCCGTCGGCCAGCTCCTTGGCCCCCCGGGCGAGCGCCGCACGGCGGTCAACGGCCGCGACGGACAGCCATGCCCAGTCGAAGGCGTCCCCGTTCCTGGCGGAGATCCGGTTGTACTGGATGCGCTGCGCCGTGGTCGCCTCCTCGGGCAGGGACACCGAGAGCCGCTGGGCCACCTGCCTGACCTCCGCGTCCAACCGTGTGTGGTCGGTGACCAGCCGCCTGCCCAGGGCCCGCACGTCCCGGTCGTGACCCTTGCGAACGGCGGCCCTGCCCGCCGTGATCCCGGCCAGGTTGTCCTGGTGGGCCTGGACCAGGAACCTCCTGTCCTGCTCGTTGGCGTCCGGCGGCGCCGTGGACGCAACCGCGCCCGCGGCCGTACCGCTCAGCGCCATGACGGCGACGGCTGACAGGGCGATCATCTGCTGAATCATGCTGGCCTTTCCCCGGTGGTCCGTGCTTGGAGACGTCACCTCCCTGCTATACGCGGCTTTCGATCTAGAGACCGGCACGTGGGCGGCAAGCCCGGGGAAAGATCGCCGACGGCTCCGGTGCGCTCAGTGGATGGCGACCCGGGGCCGGGAGCACTCGATCGCGGGAGGGTCCATGTGGGCGCCGGGGCCTGACCGGTCCCGCCGGGACCGGTCAGGCCGGGGAGGGGTCAGCTCACGTGCGCGTCGACGGTGGCGTTGTCGCCGTTTCCGCCGGTGTAGCGGGTGGTGAAGGCACCGTCGGTGCCGTCGAAGTCGTAGCCGTTACGGCCGTGGTAAGGGTTGTCCCAGTGGAAGCGGACTTCCTTGCCCGCGCGGGAGCAGTTGTCGGCGCGGTACTTGATGGCGGCCTCGGTGCCGGTGAGGACGCCGTCGGACTCGGTCTTGAAGTAGTCGCTGTTGTGCGGGCGATGCTGGAGTTGGGCTCGATGACCCAGATGCCGTGGTAGGTCTCCTTGCCGATCTGGGTCAGTGTGCAGTCGGTGACGTTGTGGAAGACGACCTTGGTGCTGCGGGCGGCGTTGGCCGCGGAGCCGGAGGAGGATGCGTGGGCGGTGACCGGCGTCAGCAGGGCGACAGCGGCGATGCCGACGAGGGTCCAGGTGACGAGTTTCATGGAGATCCTTTCTGCGATTGCCTTTGGTGTGGCGCCGAGTCGATTACCGAGGGTAAGGGTATTGCTGCAATGGGTTATTGCATCAGGCAATGGATCTGTGTTTCCCGGTGACCATTACCTGGCGTCATCGGGATTGGAGTGGCCCCGGTCGCCGTGCCTGGTCACCGAAAACGTGGCAGCCCTTCCTCGTTCGTATAAGTGGCGATTCGGGGCGGTCTCGGAGGTGACGAGTGGTCGCTCGGAGTTGGCGGAGCCATTGCGCGCGGATGGAAAACGCAAAAAGGCGGCTGTGGTCTGCCTGTCCATGAAGGCCGGATATATCCGGCGTGGAGGTATCACTCGCTACGGCAGGGCCGGTTCCACCGGTCTGTGTGGTAGCGGCGCCTCGAAAGAGGTGTCGCCGCCGGCCGCCCCACGCGGGTTTGCGAGCTCACTGCCCATCAATGCATATTTCGCTTCGTCGTCAATAATGGTCTTTGCCCGGTGTTTCTTGGTGGGTTTCTCCGCCGCCTGCGTCCGCGCGTTTTTCTTTCCTCTTCCCGGGGCTGAGTCCCCTGGGTCGTCCTGTGCGGTTGATCGGCGACAAGGAGTGATTGCTTTGCGCTGTGCGATGTCCACCGCTCTGGGGCTCTCGCCGTCGGTGTCGCGCTTATCGGGGCCGTTCCCGGCTCCGCTTTCGCCGGGGCGGGAACCTTCGGCTACGAGAGCCTGGGCCGGGACGCATGTCCTGAGCAACCCGCATGACTTCAGGTGCTACCCCGTCGGCCACGCCAAGGGGGACGCCGTCAACGGGACGAACCGTTTCGCGTTGCTGTACGCGAGCCCCTGCTGAGAGGGCGGCCCCGTGGGCGGGCGAGTCCCTGGAGTCCGCCGAGTTCGGCAGCGTGCGGTTCGTTCCCGCCCGCTGACGGTTCGAGGGTGGCACCGGCGGGCCCGTCACGACGTGTGGCGACAGGCCCGCCGCCGAGGGGGATCCCAGGAACGGGGATTCCACCCTGGCCGGTGTGTTCTTCGCCGGCGTCCGGGTGGCATCGGCCCGATGACCGCTCGTGGTTTCGGTCGTGCCAACCGGCTCGTCTCTCCCGCCGTCGATGGGGCGGGCGAGGTTCAGCCGGGCGACGAACGCTTACTCGTTCGGCATGTAACCGATCTGGGCGGAAGAGGCCCGGTCATTCATCCGGCCAAGGGATGAGAGCTTGTTGAACCGGTAGGTGTAGGAGCCGCCGAAGTACGTGTGCTCGTAGAGCAGGCCTCGGCAGCCCTCAAAGGTTTGGATCGAGGAGATGATGTCGTTCCAGCCATACGCCAGTTCCGCGTACTTGTAGACGTTGTAGTTTCCGTAGCACCCCTGCTTGCTGGCGAACATCATGCTGGAGCCCTGGTAGTTCTCGTGCTCCCACGCGGTGGCGACACGGACCGGGTACTCGTCCGCCAGCACGCCCGCCTGCTTGCCGGCCTGGCCGGCGGCGGCGATGCGGCGGTCAAGGGCGGCGCGGTCGGCGCTGGTCATGATGGAGGGGTCGGGGGCGTCGGCGACCCTCCCTCCGGTGACGTCGGAGACGGCCTCGGTGTAGGTGCGGTAGCAGTTCATGTTGACGGGGCGCTTACCGGTGCTCGGGCGGATCACGCAGTGCTGCTCGCCTCGTGCGGTCTGTCCGGCGCCGCTGGAGGAGGCGGAAGGAGACTCGGAGGGGGACGGCGTGGCGCTCGCGGCGGGCGCGAGGGCCATGCCGAAGGCCGCGACCGTGGAGACCACGGCGGCGGACAGGACGAGGGAACGCATGGGTCGATCACCTTTCGAAACAGCGATGAGACGGCGCGGGGGCACGTTGCCTCCGCGGCGTTCACAGGCTTCCATCGGAGTGATTTGAAGATCAACAACTGGGGATCGACGCTGTAATGAACGGGATAAGGATCTTTCATGACGAGGACAAACTGGTCATGTGGCGTGACGGCCGCCCTTTTCTCTCGGTTTCGGTCGGGTGACAGAGCGTCAAAAATCCCACCCAAAAGGGTGCAGATGCCCGCCCGGCGGACATGCTCTCAGCGGTCCTCCCGAGCTCCTTCGAGGTCGGTACCGGGGAGGCGCGTACTTCTCCGGAGAGCTTTGTAGGCTGCCTCCATGGCTCACCTTCTCTCCGTCAACGCCGGGCGCGGCCGTCCGGCGGACTACACCGACGCCGCCCTCACCGGGATCGACAAGCGCCCCGTGGCGGGGCCGGTGGCCGTGGCCGCGCCGGGCGGGCCGACGGGCACGGCCGGAAGCGGCGTCGCCGGGGACGTGATCGGCGACCTGCGCGACCACGGCGGCGACGACCAGGCGGTCTACGCCTATGCCAGGGAGGACCTCGACCTCTGGCAGGCGGAGCTCGGGCGTGAGCTGTCCAACGGTGTCTTCGGGGAGAACCTCACCACCTCGGGCCTGGACGTCAACGGGGCACTGATCGGCGAACGCTGGCGGATCGGGGCCGATCTGGTGTTGGAGGTCACCTCCGCGCGCATTCCCTGCCGGACCTTCGCGGGCTGGCTCGCGGAGAGGGGATGGGTACGGCGGTTCACCCAGGTCGCCAGGCCCGGCGCCTACCTCAGGGTCATCGAACCGGGGCGGATCGAGGCGGGAGACCGGGTCGAGGTCGTCCTGCGTCCCGAGCACGACGTGACGGTCGAGGTCCTCTTCCGCGCCCTGACCACCCAGGCGGAGCTGCTGCCCCGCACGCTCGCCGCGGGTGAGGCGCTCAACGTGCTGTCCGCCGAGCGGATCCGCAGGCGGCTCGAACGGATGAACGGCGTGCCCTCCTGATCGTGGGTCGCCGGCTCGGGCCCGACAATGCCGTTATGAGCTCATCCCCACACGACCATCCCCTGCCACCCGCCCGGATCGAGGAGGTCTCGGACGGCGTCTACGCCTATGTTCAGCCCGACGGGAGCTGGTGGGTCAACAACACCGGTTTCCTGGTCGGTGAGCGCGGGGTGATCAGCGTGGACTCCTGCTCGACCGAACGCCGCACGCTGGCCTACCGCGAGGCGATCAGGTCGGTCACCGCGAACCCGATCACGACGCTGGTCAACACCCACCACCACGGCGACCACACCTTCGGCAACTTCGCCTTCCCCGAGGCGACGATCGTCGGCCACGAACGGACCAGGGAGGCGATCCTCGCCGAGGGCATCCCCGCCTACCGCACGATCGCCTGGACCGAGGTCGACTGGGGCGACCTGCGGGCCTGCCCGCCGTTCCTCACCTACACCGACGGCGTGACCGTGTACTCGGACGAGCTGCGCTGCGAGGTCCGGCACATCGGCGTGCCCGCGCACACGACCAACGACTCCATCGTATGGATCCCGGAGCGGTCGCTGCTGTTCGCGGGAGACCTGGTCTTCAACGGCGGCACGCCGTTCGTGCTGATGGGGTCGGTCCTGGGGTCGCTCGAAGCCCTCGACCGGATCGAGGAGCTGGGCGCCACGACCATCGTCCCCGGGCACGGCGACGTCTGCGGCCCCGAGGTCATCGGACGGGTGCGGGGATACCTGCGGTTCGTGATGGACACCGCCGAGCGCGGCAGGGCGGCCGGCCTCTCGCCGCTGGAGACCGCCAGGGAGACCGACCTCGGCGAGTACGGCGCGCTGCTCGACCCCGAGCGGATCGTCGGCAACCTGCACCGGGCCTACGCCGACCTGGACGGAGCCGCCCTCGGCGGACCGGTCGACCTGACCACCGTGATCACCGACATGCTGGCGTTCAACGGCGGCAGGCCGCTGACCTGCCTGGCCTGACCCCGGCCTGGCCGCATCGCCGTACGTGGCGGCACTTGCTCGGTGGGCTGATTAGAACCGTCCAGCCGGGACAGGGAGGAGGCAACAGCAGGAGCGACTGATCGGACGGTGCCGATGGGCCAGCAAGTCGACAAGGACCGCTTCACCGAGGCGGAGTTCGCCCGCTTCGGGAAACGGCTGGAGGAGCAGCTCGACCAGCTTCGGGAGCTGCTCGCCAGGCCGGGCTTCGGTGCGGGACCGGCGACGATCGGGGCCGAGCTTGAGCTTTTCCTCGTCACCCCGGAGGGCAGGCCGCTTCCCCGCAACCACGAGGTGCGCGAGGCGGCGGACGACGAGCGGCTCGTGCCCGAGCTGGGCAGGTTCAACCTGGAGGTCAACCTGACGCCGCTGCCGATCGCCGGGCGCCCGTTCACGGGGCTGGTACGCGAGCTGCAGGAGACCATGGCCATGGCGGACGCGGCGGCGGCGACGCAGGGCGGCCGGGTCGTGGCGATCGGAATCCTGCCCTCGCTCAGCGAGTTCGACTTCACCCACGAGGCGCTCAGCGACGAGAGCCGCTACCGGGCGCTGAGCCGGGGGATGCGGCGGCTGCGCGCCGAACCGTTCCGGGTGAGCATCGAGGGGGCCGAGCAGCTTGAGCTCGAAGTCGAGGGGGTGATCCTGGAGAGCGCGAACACCTCCTGGCAGGTGCACTTCCGCACGCCTCCCGGTGACTTCGCCCGCGTCTACAACGCCTCCCAGCTGGCCATCGGGCCGGTCCTGGCGGTGAGCGGCAACTCGCCGGGCTTCCTGGGCAGGAGGTTGTGGGAGGAGACCAGGATCGCGCTGTTCGAGGAGGCCGCCGACGACCGTGACGTGGAGCGGCGCGACCGCAGGGACAGGCGGGTGGCCTTCGGCTCCGGGTGGGTGACCGGGGCAGGGGAGATCTTCGAGGCGTGCGTCCGCGACTACGAGCCGGTACTGCCGATGACCTGGAAGGAGAGCCAGGAGCAGGAGGTGCCGGAACTGGCCGAGCTGCGGCTGCACCAGGGCACGGTGTGGCAGTGGAACAGGCCCGTCTACGACCCGGCGGACGGCGGTCACCTGCGGGTGGAGATGCGTTCGCTGCCCGCGGGGCCGACGCCGCTGGACATGGCGGCCAACAGCGCGTTCCTGCTCGGACTCACCGCCGCCCTGGCGGTCGAGCCGGTCGAGGAGTTCCCCTTCTCCGCCGCCTACCGCAACTTCTACCGGGCCGCGATCCACGGCCTGGACGCGCCACTGGCCTGGCCGGGCAGGCCGGGGGAGATCCCGGCGGCGCGGCTGGCGCTCGACCTGCTCCCCGCGGCCGCCGCCGGGCTCGAACGGGTCGGCGTGCTGCCCGAGGAGGCCGAGTGGACGTTGAACATCATCCGGGAGCGGGTCGGGCGGCGCCGTACCGGGTCGGTCTGGCAGCGGGAGGCGCTGGGTGACCTCGCCGGGGACCCGGCGGCACGGGCCAGGATGGTGGCCCGCTACCGGGAGCTGGCGCTGACCGGCGCGCCCGTGCACACCTGGCCGGAATGATCCTCCAGATTTGATCACAAAAGGGGCCTGAGACCGGCATACTCGTGAACTCCGCATCTCGACCGCCTGCCAGGACGGCCGTCGGAGAAGGAGAATCCCCTTATGAGCGCGATGACGGCCACGGCGGTTGAACCGTTCGAGCTGAGACGTGACGACGGCGACCTGGCGGCCGGGGCCGGGGCACTGGGGAGATGGCTCAAGCGGGTCCCTCTGGAGACCGTGCTGACCAAGGCGAACCGGGTGGCGATCAGGAAGGGAGCGGCCGGGACCAGGGCGTTCGGTACGATGAACCCCAAACCGGTCGACTGGTACTGCTTCGACGCCGCGGACAACGAGGTCACCGACTGGTACCCCCAGGGCCTGACCTGTTCCTCCGACGCGGGCCTGGCCAGGAACGCCTTCGTGGTGAGCTGGTACTTCAAACCCCAGTCCGCGCCGGAACGGGGCATCCGGCTGTCCTTCCTCGACCCGGCCACGCTGCGCTACCGGCACGTCCTGCTCGTGGTGGCCGACACCGCGGGCGGCATCTCCCCGATCAACATCCACGCCGGAGGCGTCGCCTGGTACGGCGACCTGCTGTACGTCGCCGACACCGAGCGGGGCATGCGGGTGTTCGACACCCGGCAGATCTTCGAGGTGAACGGCGACGGCACGACCACGATCGGCAGGAGGGGCGGGGTGTACACCGCCTTCGGCTACCGCTACGTGATGCCGCAGACCGGAGCCTGGAGCCGTACGGGCGAGGCCAGGTTCTCCTTCGCGGCCGTGGACCGGAGCACCACCCCCGGCACGCTGGTCTCCGGAGAGTACGTGGAGACCCGGCAGGAGGCAGGCAGGGTCGCCCGCTGGGCCTTCGACCAGGACGGCTCCCTGCGGGCCGACGACGCCGGGGTCGCCAGGGCCGTGGACGCCTACCTCCTGCCCGAGCCGAAGATCCAGGGCGCGCTCTCCTGCAACGGGACCTGGTACCTCAGCCAGGGCGCGGGCTCCACCAGGAACGGCGCCCTGCTCGTGGCGGGGGAGACGGTGGCCAGGCGGCCCTACCCGAGCGGTCCCGAGGACCTCACCTGCGTCCGGGACAGGAACACGCTGTGGAGCGTCACCGAGTTCGCGGGACGCCGCGCGGTCTTCGGCGTCCCCCTGTAGATCGGCCCCCGCGGCGGGGCTCAGTGCAGGGAGCCGCCGACCAGGCGCAGGTCGTCACCCACGGAGACGGCGGCGGTCACGATGGCGGTCAGCGCCGTCGCCGCCGTCGCCGAGGGCATCGAGGGCGCAGTGGGCACGCCGCGGCCCAGGGCCTGCTCCGGGGTGAACGGCAGGTGCACGAACCCGCCGCGCATCCTGGGCCGCTCGGTGGCGATCAGGTGCATCAGGCCGTAGAAGAGGTGGTTGCAGACGAACGTCCCGGCGCTCTGCGAGACGCTCGCGGGCACCGAGGCCGCCCTGGCCGCCGCGACGCACGCCTTGACCGGCAGCGTGGCGAAGTAGGCGGCGGGACCGCCGCGCACCACGGGCTCGTCGATCGGCTGCCGTCCCGCGTTGTCCGGGATGCGGGCGTCGTCGAGGTTGACGGCCACCCGTTCGACCGTCACGTCCGGTCTGCCCCCGGCCTGGCCGACGCAGACGACCACCGACGGGTCGTGCTCGGCCACCGCCGCCCGCAACCGCTCCAGCGACTCGCCGAACACGCACGGCAACCGTACGGCCCGCACCCCCTGGACGAGGCCGACCGCCTCCCAGGACGGATTGACCGAGGAGCCGTCGAACGGCTCGAAGCCGGTCAGCAGGACGGTCATCGTCGCTTCGAGGGCAGGGCGCAGGCGGGGGTGCCGCCCGGCAGGCGATGGCGGTTGGCCGCCACGAGCCGGTAACCCCAGTGGGCCACCCAGCGCAGCGGCGGGACCCGCAGCGCGTGCCCGGCCAGGCTCCACGGCCTCCCGGCGGCCAGGAACAGCCGGGCGACGGCCTGCGCGCCGCCGTACAGACGGCCGTCCTCGGCCCACAGGACCTCGTGTTCCGCGCGTTCCCGCGTGGTGCCGAACTCGGCGAGGTCCGCGAACTGCCAGGGGACCGGGCGCGCGCGCAGACCGATCCTGCGTTCGGCGAACCCGATGCAGGTGGCGCAGAAACCGCAGTCGCCGTCATACAACAGCACTGGTTGTCCCGTCATGGGAAAAAGGTACCCATCCGGCGGGAGGGGATACCGATTCAGGGTCAACGGGAGAGGGGGCCGTCGAGGTAACGGAACGCCTCATGGGCGGAGCGGAGACTGTCCCGCAGGGCACGCCGCAACTGCTCGGCGTCCTCGCTGAGGTTGCCGATCTCCGGGGCGAGGAACCGGGCGGCGCCCGTCTCGGCGACCAGTTGCTCGTACTCGGGAAGCTGCGCGCGCAGCACCTCGATCTGCCCCTGGGAGACGAGGGCGTGGTCGGCCTGCGTCACGTGGGCGGCGTACCGTTCGAGCGCCTCGACCCGCGCGACGACGGCCGCCTCGCTGGCCGCGAGGGCCCGCTCCATCGGCGCCATGGCGGCGGCGACCTCGGGGGTCCTGCCGCCCCTGGCCATGTGACGGTGCCTGGCCCGCAGCTCCGACAGCTTGGTCAGCAGCCGGGCGATCTGCCACTCCTCCGCCGGGAGCATCACCGCGTTGCGCACGCTGTCGAGCATGCCCATGACGTTGACCCGGGAGCGCAGGATGTGGTCGATCGCCCGCTGCGCCCGGCCGAGCAGTTCCCTGGCGCCGTAGTCGAAGTCCTCAAGGATCAGGTAGCCCCCCCGGTAGTGCCGGGCGTGCCGGTACAGGACGCGCTCGACCGAGTCGGCGGGGGCGGGCTTCGTCGCCAGGTAGATGACACCCAGGACGGTCAGGCAGATGACGGCGGCGGTGATGGAGAAGGCCAGCGGGACCCCGACGAGCAGCGTGCCGCCCAGCCCCGCCAGCATCGTGGCACCGAAGGTGGCCACGATCACCGCCGGGACGCGTGCGGCGCCGTCCGGTTCGGGATTCCAGCCGGATCTGAACCGGGAGAGCAGGCGTCCGTTCCGGCGCATGAGGCTGGCGACTTCGGCCGGGACCTCCGGATCGACCACCACGCGATGCACAGGCTCGCCCCTTCCACCACGGCTGACGAACGTGGCAATCAACCGTTTTTTGCATTATGTGTCCCTCTATGGTGCCTCCTCAGCGGTAAGAACCGCGTGTGAAACGTGACGTTGAGTTTTCGATCAACGTGCGGGGACCTCCATGACCACCGCAGACTCCCGCCGCCGGCTGCTCAGACGACCCCGGGCACCTGCCCTCGGGTTCCAGGTTCCGGGTCGTCGCCCGCCTCGCCGTACCCGGCCGCGTGAACGACCGTGAGTCTGCGCACATGGGAAACGAAAAACCCCGGACCCTTGGCGGGCCGGGGTTTCGTTGTCGTGGTGGACGATACAGGGATTGAACCTGTGACCTCTTCCGTGTCAGGGAAGCGCTCTCCCGCTGAGCTAATCGTCCTCGGGAAACATCAGAGCGGAAGACGGGATTCGAACCCGCGACCCTCACCTTGGCAAGGTGATGCTCTACCACTGAGCCACTTCCGCACAACCGCCTCGGGTCGCCCCTCGGCCGCACTCGCGCTACCTTATCGGATGCCGGAGCCCCCGACGTCGGTGCACTGAGGTGGAGACGGGATTTGAACCCGTGTACACGGCTTTGCAGGCCGTTGCCTCGCCTCTCGGCCACTCCACCAGTCAGGCCCTCGCGGACCTGCCGGAGCGGAAGACGGGATTCGAACCCGCGACCCTCACCTTGGCAAGGTGATGCTCTACCACTGAGCCACTTCCGCGTGTCGCCCGGAACGATGTCCGGTGCACGGGAAAACTCTAGCGCCTCCGGCGGGCGGATGCGCGCAACCGAGGCGGTGTGCGGAAGATCGTCATGGTGAGATCACCTGGACGTCGGAGGCGCGGACGAACATCACCCGGTGGCCGAACTGGATCTGCCGGTAGCGCGCGTCCCCCGTGACGACCCGGTGCCGAACCGCGGCCGTGGCGGAGGAGCGCAGGTAGGAGCCCCTCGTCGTCAGCCCCAGACTGTAGAACTGCCCGGCGGGCAGGGAGTACTGCAACGGGACGAGGCGCTGCGCGGACACACCCCTGGGATAGGCGGAGCGCTCGGGATAGGCCCTGCCGTACAGCCTGACGGAGGAGCGGCCGGGTTTCGGGGTCACCAGGCCTCCCGAGGCGGGCATCGAGGCCGGTTCGCCGGCGGGGTCGTGGAACCAGGCCTTCTGGCCCAGATACCAGATGGCCGTCCAGTCGCCCTCGCGGCCCGCCAGGGCGTAGCGCTGACCGGTGGAGGCGCGGGCCGCGTGGTCGTAGACGTTGTAGGTCGAGTCGCCGCCGGGGTGCCTGCCGACGTCCCTGACCAGCGGCGCCTCATCGGAGGGGGCGCTGTACAGCCAGACCGAGGCCGCGCTCGCGGGCATGCACTCCCCGGAGGGGAGACAGCCGGTGAAGTAGGGCTGGTTGAGGACGTAGTCGGGCTTGATCATCACCGAGCGCGCGTCCTGGTCCCCGGAGGCGGTCAGCGGGTGGCCGAGCAGTTCGAAGTAGTGGGCCCAGTCCCAGTAGGGGCCGGGGTCCTGGTGCATGCCGCGGACGGTCTCCGGGGTGGTGCCCGGCACGTTGTCGTGGCCGAGGATGTGCGCCCGGTCGAGAGGGATGCCGTAACGCTCGGCGAGATGGGCCACCAGCCTGGCCGACGCCTGGTACATCGCCTCGGTGAACCAGGCGCCCTTGGCGAGGTAGCCCTCGTGCTCGATGCCGATCGAGCGGGAGTTGAAGTACCAGTTGCCCGCGTGCCAGCCGATGTCGTCGGGCCTCAGGTGCTGGGCGATGTGCCCGTCGCCGGAGCGCACGGTGTAGTGCCAGCTCAGGTAGTCGGGGTTCCTGACGAGCCTGGTCATCGCGTCGTAGGAGGTCTCCCCGTCGTGGATGACGATGTAGTCGACCTGGCGACGGCCGTCGTAGCGGTCGTGGTTGCCGTGCCCGCCGTTCCTCGTGCGCCGATAGGCGGCGGGAACCCACTCGCAGGAGACCTCCGGGGGGCAGTCGGGCGTCACGGTGCCGGACGCGCGGCGCAGCCCGGGTGTCCCCGTCCCGGCCGGTCCCAGGCCGGGCGCGGGCGGCAGGACGATCCGCTCGCCGCTGTCGGTCACGCGGGAGACCCCGGCGCGCATCGTCGCGTAGACCGCGTCGGCGAAGGCCCGCCCGGCCCCGGTCTCACCGGGTCCCGCGTACCGCGCGACCGCGGCGTACCAACCGGCCGCTCCGGCGTCCGGCCTTCCTCCGGAGCGCCGCTGGTGGTCGGCGAGCAGCGCCGCCCCGGCCCGGATGTTGGCGGCCGGGTCCGCGCGCAGCACACCGGGGTCGATCCCGGTCAGCTCGGCGGCCCGGCGCAGGGTGTCCTCGGGCGGCGCGGGCGCCACGTCCCGGGTCCCGACCCGGTACGGCCTGCTCTCGTCGCCCCGGGGGTCGCCCTCGGCGTCCCGGTGGACGCCGCTCCCTGTGGAGGCCCGGGTGACGGCCCGGCCGTCGACCAGGTGCATGGGGCCGTAGCCGCCCGCGACGCTGGGCAGCCGGCCGTTGACGTCCCAGCGGGACTCCAGGTAGGACACGGCCAGCAGCACGTTCTCCGGCACGCCGTACTCTCCGGCCGCCCGGGTGAAGGCCTCCCGCAGGCTCGCGGGGGCGGCAGGGGACGCGGAGCCGTACGGCGGGGGCTGCCAGGCGGGTGCCGGAGCCGCCACTGAGAGGGCGGCGACGATCGATATCCCCGGCAGACGGCGCATGAGGTTCCCTTCCGGCGTGATCACTACCCAGAGTTATGGGTGGTCGCGGACCGTCTTATGGCCGGGCGGAGGGAGATCCACGGCAATCTTTCCTGCCCGGAATCGGGCAGAAAACTTGGTAAACGCCAACATGGCTGCGTATGGTCCTCCTCTGTGTCGACGGCATGGCATCCCCACGAGGACCTCATCGCCCACCTGACCCGGACGAGCGCGCTCGGTCCGGGAGAGGCCGCGAGGGTGGTGGCGGACGTGCTGGCCTACTTCTCCGAGCCCACCGAGGAGTTCGTCCGGCGGCGTCACGCCGAGCTCAAGTCCAGGGGGCTGGTCAACGACGCGATCTTTCCCAGGATCGCCGCCGAGCTGAGCTCCCGCCGTGTCGCCGCACCGGAACTGTCCCTGCGCCAGTTGCGCCGGATCGTCTACGGGTAAGGAGCGGTCAGATGTGCGGAATCGTGGCCTACGTGGGGCCGAAGGACGCGGCCCCCATCCTGCTTGAGGGCCTGCAGCGCCTTGAGTACCGCGGTTACGACTCGGCCGGCGTGGTGGTCTCCAACAGAGGCCTGAAGATGCGCAAGGTCAAGGGCAGGGTCGCCGACCTGGCGGCCGTAATGCCCGCCAGGTTCAAGGGAACCCTGGGCATCGGGCACACCCGCTGGGCGACCCACGGCGCGCCCAGCGACGTCAACGCCCACCCGCACCTGTCCGCCGACGAGCGCGTCGCCGTCGTGCACAACGGCATCATCGAGAACGCCGACGAGCTGCGGGCCAAGCTGGAGGCCGACGGCGCGGTCTTCCTGTCGGAGACCGACACCGAGGTGCTCGCCCACCTGATCGCCCGCACCGTCGAGGACACCGACTCGCTGGCGGAGGCGGTCCGCGCCGCGCTCAAGCGGGTCGTCGGCACCTACGGCGTCGCGGTGGTCGACGCCCGGCGCCCCGGCGAGGTGGTCGTGGCGCGCAACGGCAGCCCGATCGTGCTGGGCATCGGCGAGAAGGAGATGTTCGCCGCCTCGGACGTGGCCGCGCTGGTCCGCTACACCCGCCAGGTGGTGCACCTGGAGGACGGCGAGCTCGCGGTGCTGAAGGCCGACGGCTTCAACACCTTCTCCAGCGACGCGCGGGAGACGGCCAAGGAGCCGCTGACGGTCGACTGGGAGGCCGGGCACTACGACACCGGCGGCTATGAGCACTACCTGCTCAAGGAGATCTCCGAGCAGCCGGAGACGGTCGCCAGGACGTTGCGCGGGCGCCTCGACGACCGCTTCCACATCGCCCATCTGGGCGGGCTCAACATGGACGCGCGGGAGAGCCGCTCCTTCCGCCGGGTGAAGATCATCGGGTGCGGCTCGGCCTACTACTCGGGCCAGATCGGCGCCCAGCTCATCGAGGAGCTGGCGCGCATCCCGTCGGACGCCGAGCCCGCCAGCGAGTTCCGCTACCGCAGCCCGGTCGTCGAGCCGGACACCCTCTACGTGGCGATCAGCCAGTCGGGGGAGACCTACGACACCCTGGCCGCCGTCCAGGAGCTCAAGCGCAAGGGCGGCCGGGTGCTCGGCATCGTCAACACCGTCGGCAGCGCCATCGCCAGGGAGGTCGACGGTGGTCTCTACCTGCACGCGGGCCCCGAGGTCTCGGTGGCGAGCACCAAGGCCTTCACCTCGACCGCGGTCGCCTTCGCGCTGCTCGCCCTGCACCTGGGAAGGGTGCGCGACCTGTCGCCCGCCGACGGCCGGCGCATCGTGGAGGGCCTTCGCGCGCTGCCCGGCCAGATCGGGGAGATCCTCGCCCTCGAACCCCGGATCAAGGAGCTGGCCGGCAAGTACGCCGACTCGCCGAGCATGATGTTCGTCGGCAGGGTCAGGGGATACCCGGTGGCCAGGGAGGGCGCGCAGAAGCTCAAGGAGGTCTCCTACGTGCACGCCGAGGCCTACCCGGCCAGCGAGCTCAAGCACGGGCCGCTGGCGCTGATCGGCCCGGAGATGCCGACCGTGGCGGTCGTCCCCGACGACGAGCTGCTGGACAAGAACCTCACCACGCTGGGGGAGATCCGCGCGCGCGGCGGGCGGGTGCTCATGGTCGGGCACCGCGAGGCCGATCCCCGGCTGGCCGACGACTGCCTGGTGGTGCCCAGGAACGAGATCGAGCTCGACCCGATCCTGCTGTCGATCCCGCTGCAGCTGTTCGCCTACCACGCGGCCGTCGCGCTCGGCCGCGACGTGGACAAGCCGCGCAACCTCGCCAAGAGCGTCACCGTGGAGTGAGCGCCTGATGCCCCAATTGCGGTGCAGAGAGTGACATATCTGCAACGTAGGGTATCGAGAGATCTGGGGGATCTCGGCGGAAGGGACGCTTATGCACCGTAGGCGATTCCTCGCGCTCGCGCTGGGGGTCATGGTCGCCGGGGGCTGCGGTGACATGGGCGGCCCCGGTGCGGGGTGGGCGCGCAGGCTGACCATCGTCGCGCCGGTCGTCCGCGGGCGGCGCTGGGACCAGGCCGCCCACGCGCTGGCCGCGATCCTGACCGGCGAGAGGATGGCCGGTGCGGTCGAGGTGAGCGGCGCGGGCGCCCAGGGGATGGCCGCCCTGACCGCGTTCGCCGCCGTCGGGGGCCCCTTCGCGCGCGAGGGCCGGGTGTTCCTGGCGGGCGTGCCGATGCTGGCGGGCGGCGAGACCGCCGACGCGGACTCCGTGCTGGCGGCCTCGACCCCGCTGGCCAGGCTGGCCGGAGACTGGTCCGTCCTGGCCGTCTCCCCGAACTCCCTGCTGCGGACCTTCGAGGACTTCGTCGCGGCGCTGCGCCGCGACCCGGCGCGGCTGGTGGTCGGGGGAGGGGCCGAGGGCGGCTCCGACCACGTGCTCTACGGCATGATCGGCAAGTGCCTCGGCGTCGACGTCAGGCTGATGGAGTACGCCGGCTACCCGACCGAGTCCGAGGCCGTCGAGGCGCTGCACGAGGGGCGGGTGGCCGCGCTCCTCGGCTCGGCCGGCTCCCTCCTGCCGAAGATCGCCACGGGCCGGCTGATGCCGCTCGCGGTCTCCTCGGGGGAGCGGATCGACGGCATCGACGCGCCGACGCTGATGGAGCGGGAGGTGCGCCTGGAGTACGCCGACTGGTGCGGGGTGCTCGGTCCCCGGGCCATGAGCCCCGGCGACCGGGACGGGGCGGTCGCCCTGTGCGACCGGATCGACGCCTCGCCCCGATGGCAGGCCGTGTGCGCGGCCAACGGCTGGCACCGGGCGTACCTGAGCGGTGACGACTTCCGCCGGTGGCTGGTCACGGAGACCCGCCGTACCCGCGCGGTGCTCAACGAGCTCGGGTTGCTGAGCATCCCCGACACAAACTGTTGGGGTGGTTGCGTCAGGCGGCACTAGATGTAGGATCCTGGTCGTCGCTGGTTCGCCCACGAGGGCGAGGCAACAGGGAACCCGGTGAGAGACCGGGACTGCCCCGCAGCGGTGAACGGGAACGAAAGCCGTCAACTGAGCACTGGGTGAACCACGCCCGGGAAGCGACGGCCGGTAGGAGCGCGCGTCACGCCCGTGAGTCCGAAGACCTGCCCGCGGTGTGTGGAGAGGGGACCGACCAGGTCCCCGCTCGGCACGAGAGTTGTCCAGGGCTTCGAGGGAGAGCCGCGGGACGAGGCGGTCCGGCGTGCCCGGGAGCCGCCCGTTGACGCGCGCCCTGCTCCGTGAGCCGTACGGGGATTACCTGCACGAGGGGTGGCACGTGACACAGACCTTGGCCGAGAAGGCGGAGAAGACCGGGCACTCGCCGGACGATCGCAGGCGGGCGATCGAGGAGGCCGCGGCCCGGGTGATCACCGACCCGGAGAACTCCAGAGCCGCCGCCAGGCTGCTGACAGGCCTGATCGCCGAGGAGGCCGCCGAGCACGGCGTCACGACATTCTCCGAGTCGATCGCCGCGACCCACGGCGCGGGGCTCCTGCAGGACGGGCTGGCCGCCTTCGTCGCCGCCAACGCCGCCGCCCTCGACGCGCTGGTCGACCCGGCCGCCGACGACAGGTTCGAGTACTTCGGGCTGCGCACCGTCTACGACCGCTACCTGCTGCGCCACCCGAGCACCCGCAAGGTCCTCGAACGCCCCCAGCACTTCCTGCTGCGCGTGGCCTGCGGTCTGTCGGAGACGGTCGAGGAGGCCGCCGAACTGTACGGGCTCATGGCCACTCTGTCCTACCTGCCCAGTTCGCCCACCCTGTTCAACTCCGGTTCCCGCAGGCCCCAGCTGTCCTCCTGCTTCCTGCTCGACTCCCCGAGGGACGAGCTAGAGGCCATCTACCAGCGCTACGGCCAGGTCGCCCGCCTGTCGAAGTACGCCGGGGGCATCGGCATCGCCTGGACCCGGGTCCGCTCGCGCGGCTCGCTGATCCGCGGCACCAACGGCCACTCGAACGGCATCGTGCCGTGGCTGCGCACCCTCGACTCCAGCGTCGCCGCCGTCAACCAGGGCGGCCGTCGCAAGGGCGCGGCCTGCGTCTACCTGGAGCCCTGGCACGCCGACATCGAGGAGTTCCTCGAACTGCGCGACAACACCGGCGAGGAGGCGCGCCGTACGCACAATCTGAACCTCGCCAACTGGATCCCCGACGAGTTCATGCGGCGGGTCGAGGCCGACGAGATGTGGTCGCTGTTCGACCCCAAGGAGGTCCCGCACCTCACCGACCTGTACGGCGAGGCGTTCGAGGAGGCCTACCGCAGGGCGGAGGCCGAGGGCGGGTTCGTCAGGCAGGTCCCGGCCCGTGCCCTGTACGGCCGCATGATGCGCACGCTGGCCCAGACCGGCAACGGCTGGATGACCTTCAAGGACGCCTCGAACCGGACCTCGAACCAGACGGCCCGTCCGGGCAACGTCATCCACCTGTCGAACCTGTGCACCGAGATCCTGGAGGTCACCAGCGACGCGGAGACCGCCGTCTGCAACCTCGGCTCGATCAACCTGGCGGCCCACCTCACCGCGGACGGTGTGGACTGGGAGCGGCTGCGCCGTACGGCTCGCACCGCGGTCAGGTTCCTGGACAGGACCATCGACCTGGGCTTCTACCCGACGCCCGAGGCCCGCGCGGCCAACGAGCGCTGGCGGCCCGTCGGGCTGGGCGTGATGGGGCTGGCCGACGTCTTCTTCGCGCTGCGGCTGCCGTTCGACTCGCCGCGGGCGCTTGAGCTGTCGACCCGGATCGCCGAGGAGATCGCGCTGGCCGCCTACGCCACCTCCAGCGACCTGGCCGCCGAGCGGGGGCGCCACCCCTCCTACGGGGACACCCGCGCCGCCGACGGCGTGCTGCACCCCGACCACTACGGGGCCGCCCGTTCGGCGGAGTGGACGGCGCTCAGGGAGCGGATCGCCGTGACCGGCCTGCGCAACTCGCTGATGATCGCGATCGCCCCCACGGCCACCATCGCCTCCATCGCGGGCTGCTACGAGTGCATCGAGCCCCAGGTGTCGAACGTCTTCAAGCGCGAGACCCTCTCCGGGGAGTTCCTCCAGGTCAACCGCTATCTGGTCGCCGACCTCACGGCCCGGGGCCTGTGGACCCCGCAGATCAGGGACGCGATCAAGCGGGCGGACGGCTCGATCCAGGACGTCCCGGGCATCCCCGACGACCTCAGGACGCTCTACCGGACCGCGTGGGAGCTGCCGCAGAAGGCGCTGATCGACCTGGCCGCGGCGCGCGCGCCGTACATCGACCAGTCGCAGTCGCTCAACCTGTTCATGGCGACCCCGACCATCGGCAAGCTCTCCTCGATGTACGCCTACGCCTGGCGCTCGGGCCTGAAGACCACCTACTACCTGCGCTCCCGTCCGGCCACCCGCATCGCGCAGACCACCGTGTCGGCCACTGTGCCGGCCGCTGTGTCAGCGACTGTGCCGGCCACCGCGGCACAGTCGCTCCCCGAGCAGGACGTGATCGCCTGCTCGCTGGAGAACCCCGAGTACTGCGACGCCTGCCAGTAGGCCCCGTGACCCAAGCCGAAAGGTCATTCTCCGAATGCTGCTCGACCCCGGTATGAACCTCACCCTGCGCCCCATGCGCTACCCGGACTTCTACGAACGCTACCGGGCGGCCATCCGCAACACCTGGACCGTCGAGGAGGTGGACCTCAACTCCGACGTGGCGGACCTGGCCAGAATGACGCCGGAGGAGCGCCACCTGATCAACCGTCTCGTCGCGTTCTTCGCGACCGGTGACTCGATCGTGGCCAACAACCTGGTGCTCAACCTCTACCAGCACGTCAACGCCCCCGAGGCGCGCCTGTACCTCAGCAGGCAGCTCTACGAGGAGGCGGTGCACGTCCAGTTCTACCTGACGCTGCTCGACACCTACCTGCCCGACCACGAGGAGCGGGCCAGGGCCTTCGCCGCGATCGAGCACATCCCCTCGATCAGGGACAAGGCCGAGTTCTGCTTCCGGTGGATCGACTCGCTCGGCGGGCTGACCAGCCTGCGGACGCGGGACGACCGGCGGGCGTTCCTGCTCAACCTGATCTGCTTCGCCGCGTGCATCGAGGGCCTGTTCTTCTACGGGGCCTTCGCCTACGTCTACTGGTTCCGCTCGCGGGGCCTGCTCGGCGGCCTGGCCACCGGGACCAACTGGGTCTTCCGCGACGAGTCCATGCACATGGAGTTCGCCTTCTCCGTGGTGGACACCGTACGGGCCGAGGAACCCGGCCTGTTCGACGACGAGCTCGGCGCCCAGGTCACCCGGATGCTGGAGGAGGCGGTCGCGGCGGAGCTGGCCTTCGCCGAGGACCTGTGCGGCGAGGGCCGGTCCGGCATGGACCCCGGCCAGATGCGGCAGTACCTCGAATACGTGGCCGACCAGCGGCTGACCCGGCTCGGGCTGCCCGTCCGGTACGGCACCGCCAACCCCTTCGCGTTCATGGAGCTGCAGGACGTCCAGGAGCTCGCGAACTTCTTCGAGCGGAGAGTTTCGGCCTATCAGATAGCAGTTGAGGGAACTGTCGCTTTTGACGAGGCCTTCTGAATAGGCCGCGCGTCCCGGGGCATCCACCCGGCAAGCGACCGTCAGGGGGGAAGAGCGTCCGTGTCCAGATGGATCATCCTGATCGCCTCGATGCTGGCCGCCGTCGCCTGCGTGGAGATGGTACGGCGGGCACTGCGCTGGAGGCTGATCGGCGAGCGGTGGGTCCTGGCCGGGCCGCTCGTGCGCCGCTGCACCTGGCCCGCCTTCGCCCTGGCGGTCGTGGCGACCGCCAACACGCTCTACCTTCCCGGCATGGCCAAGGGGACGGTCGACGAAGCGATCGAGCGGACGATCACCCTTTTCATGATCGGATGCGTCACCTGGCTGGCCATCCAGGCCGCCTACGCGGTCACCGACGTGGTCCTCGACCGCCTGGTCAGCGTCGAGGGGGAGCGTAACCGGCGGGCCAGGAGGATCCGCACCCAGATCTCCCTGGTCCGCCGGGTCGCCTCAGCGGTGGTCGTCCTGCTGGCGCTGGGCGCCATGCTGTTCACCTTCCCGCAGGTACGCGCGCTCGGCGCCGGACTGCTCGCCTCGGCGGGCATCGCGGGCGTCGTCGTCGGCATCGCCGCCCAGTCGATGCTGGGCAACCTGCTGGCCGGCCTGCAACTGGTCTTCAGCGACGCGCTCAGACTCGACGACGTGGTGGTCGTGCAGGGGGAGTGGGGGCGGATCGAGGAGCTCAGCCTCACCTACGTGGTGCTGCGCCTGTGGGACGAACGCAGGCTGGTGCTCCCGGTCTCCTACTTCACCACCAACCCGTTCGAGAACTGGACCAGGCACACCAGCCGGGTGATCGGCGCGGTGATGCTCAGGATCGACTGGACCGTCCCCGTCGAGGAACTGCGTGTCGAGCTCTACCGGGCCCTGCGCGAGCACCCGCTGTGGGACCAGAAGGACTGGACCCTCCAGGTCACCGACACCCTGCCGAACGGGCTGCTCGAAGTGCGGGCGCTGATGAGCGCCGCCGACTCGCCGAGCGCCTTCGACCTCAAGTGCGACATGCGCGAGCACCTGGTGAGATACGTCAGGGAGAAGTACCCGGAGGCGCTGCCCAGACTCCGGGTGGACATGGCCTGACCCCGGCGCGCTCAGGACGGCCCGCTCAGGACGACGGGCCTGGACGCAGCACCCGGGCCGTGCCCGCGATCAGGGCGGTGGCCAGGATCCATCCCGAGGCGATCAGCGTCCAGGCCAGCCACCGCGTCCAGCCGGTCGGGTCCCACGCCCCCCGCTGCTCGAAGACGCTCACCGGGGCCAGCAGGTCCAGCGTGTAGACGAACGGCTGGAAGACCCTGATCTCCTCCGGGTCGATCTGCGTCGGGGGGACCGCGGCGAAGACCCCGGTGCCCGCGGCCAGCAGCACCGCGACCCACAGCCCGGCGAGCCAGGGGCGGTAGCCGTACCCGACGACGAGGTCGAGCAGCCTGCCCCAGATCCGGCCCGCGGGCCTGAGCGTACGGCGGCGCCGCCGCTGCTTGGCCAGCAGCACCCGCCGGGCGTCCTGCTCGTGGCCGATCCGGCGGAACCACGCCGCCAGCTGCTCGTACGGCTGCGGACGGTAGCCGTAGGAGTCCTTGTCCACCCAGACCAGGCGGTCGTTGACGCTCCAGGCCGAGCCGCGCAGCGCCTCGTAGACGAGCCCGTTGAGATACACCGCGCCCGGATAGTCCGCCGGGGCGTCGAGCAGCACGCCGATACGGGAGTAGGCGAGGTTGACCTCGCCCTCGATGGAGTCGGGCCGCAGGATCAGCTCGTCCATCTGGGCGTGACTCAGGTGCAGCACCCGGCCGGGAGCCCGCAGCGTCGCCCCGTCGAAGGACAGGACGCCGTTGACGCGCGAGTTGCGCATCCTGATCGTGCCGGTCGCCTGGAAACCACGGCTCAGCTCGGCGGCCCCCGCCTCCATGAAGTCGGCCTGGATCGCGTAGGGGCCCGTCGCGGTGATGACCGACCGCTGCAGGTAGATGCCACCCCGGAACTTCGCGCCGATGATCCGCAGGCCGCCGTTGACCCGCATGTCCCGCATGAACGCCCCGCCCTCGACGGTCATGCCGCCCGCCCACAGCGCCCACTGCCCGTGGCGGTGACCCCGCTCCCTGAGCTCCTCCTCCGACATCCTCCTGCGCACGTCCCGGACCGCGTTGTCGGACGCCTCGGCGGTCTCCTCGGCGCTCACCCGTAGCCCCGCGAACCGGACCTGTCCCTTGACCTGGGCGTTGTCCAGCCGGATACCGCCGTGGACGGTCGAGCCGTCGAAGTCGAGCATGGCGTTGACCGTGCACCCGGCCGCCCTGATCCGCGCTATCTCGCACCCGCGCAGCCGTACGCCGACGGCGATCGTGTCGGTCATGGAGACGCCCCCGGGCAGGTAGCAGTTGACCATGTGCAGCTTGCCGGTCAGCGTGGCGTCGGCGAGGTCGAGCACACCGGTGACGTGGGCGCCCGCCAGCCGCAGCCCGGCGCTCCTGCCCGGCTCCGGCGGCCGCGCGCCCCGCAGCAGCGCCGCGACGACCTCCGCCCTGACCGTCCGCTCCGGTCCCCATCCGGGGCCGTTGGCCGGGTCGTCGGCCTGGTCGTCCCCGCTGCGCAGATCGACCCAGGAACCCGAGGGGTAGGCGTCCCAGATGCGGCGCTCGGCGGAGTTCATCCTCGGGAAGGGGGGCTTCAGCCGCATCCGGCCTCTCAGGTTCGGGGGTGCCTCGGCGCTGTGTGAAATGTCCAGGAAGAATCTATCTCGTGGAGATCTTTAATGGTTTCGAATTGTCCGTCGACGGCGATGTCGCGACCCTGCGGATCAACCGTCCCGCCAAGCGCAACGCGATGACCGCGGCGATGTGGCGGGCGCTGCCCACGATCCTGGCCTCGCCGGCCGCCGATCCGGCCGTGCGCGTCCTCGTCCTCACCGGCGCGGGCGGCACCTTCTGCTCGGGGGCGGACATCTCCGAGATCGCCGGGCTGGCCGAGGCGGGCGACGACACCGGCCTGACCGTCGTCGCCGAGGAGGCCCTGGCGGGCTTCCCCAAACCGACGATCGCGATGATCGAGGGCTTCTGTGTGGGCGGGGGCTGCCAGCTCGCCATGGCCTGTGACCTGCGCCTGGCCGCCGACGACGCCCGTTTCGGGATCACCCCGGCCAGGCTCGGCGTCGTCTACCCGCTGAGCGCGACCCGCCGCCTGGTCGGCCTCGTCGGTCCCTCGGCCGCCAAGCTCCTGCTCTACTCGGCCGACCTCGTCGACGCCGCGACCGCGCTGCGCACCGGCCTGGTCGACGAGGTCCACCCGCCCCGCGAACTCGGGGAACGCGTGTACGGCCTGGCACGTACCTTCGCGGGACGCTCCCAGCTCACCCTGGCCGCCACGAAGGAGATCATCGGCGACATCGTCGAGGGAGGCGACGCCGAGACACGCGTACGCGACTGGCAGCGGCGCTCCGGCGCGGAACGGGCCGAGGGGGTCGCCGCCTTCCTGGAGGGAAGGCCCGCCCGCTTTCCGTGGCGCCGGTGACCCCCGCTCACCCGGGGGACATGACCTCGAAGAGGTGACCGTTCTCGTCCCTGAAGAACAGCCCGCGAGGGCAGAGCGGATGGTCGACGCGGCCGTTGTCCGGGGCGTCGGGGCGGCTGCCGTACGGCACGCCTCCGGCGCGCAGCCGGGCCAGGACGCCGTCGAAGGTCGCCGGGTCCACCTCGAAGGCGAGATGGACCGCGTGGGGCTCCTCGACCGTCATGTAGTCGAGGGTGAGGGAGTCGTTGACCCGCACCGGGACGAAGTGGCCGCGCGAGCCCGTGGGCGGCAGGCACTCCAGCCCCATGACGTCGGCGAGGAAGCGGGCGGCCCGTCCGTTGTCCGCGGCGGGGACGATGGTGTGGTTCAGGGTGACGGTCATGACTGTCCTTTCGCCTCGGTCAATTCAGGATTCCGTGGACGAACACGTCCACGATCTCGGCGACGCTCGGTTCGACGTCGGCGGCCGAACCGCGGGCGCCGGCGAACGTCAGGCTGAGGAAGAGCGCCGCCAGCCGCTCCGGGGGCAGCCTCAGCCGGTCGCCCTCGGGTTCGAACAGCTCGGTCAGGGCGTCGCGGGTCGCCTTGAACGAGGCGGCGCGGTCGGACGGGGCTCCGGCCCCCTCCTCCTGCGTGCGGGATCCGCGTGAGCGGCGCCCCGAGGCGTGCAGGGCGCCCAGGACCGTGCCGATCCGCGCCATGTGCGCCCGCATGGCCTCGGCCGCCTCGGTCAGCCGCTCGGTCAGCGGCTGGTCGAGGGGGACGGAGGCGAGTTGTTCGAGCACGTGGTCGGGGCGCAGCACCTCCACGACGCAGGCGTCGAGCAGCTCCTCCTTGTCGGTGAAGGCCCTGAAGACGGTGGCCTCGCCGATCCCGGCCGCCCTGGCGATCTGCGCGGTGGTGACGGCGGCGCCGTACTCCGCGACGAGGGGGAGCGCGGCCATGACGATCATCTCCCGGCGGCGTTCCTGGCTCATGCCCGGAGCACGCCGCCGGGCCGGGTCGGGTGTCGCGTTCTCTTTGGGTCTCATGCCTTTCATGATGCGGAGTGAGTACTCACTCCGTCAACGGAGATATTGAGATCCCTGGCACCGGGTGACCCGAAATATGTCCTTTTCGCAGGTCAGAACGCTGGGAAAAAGAGGAAGGTTCTTTGGCGAAGTGGCCGCGGAGCGCCCTCAGGAGGGGCCAAGCTGAGACCCGCGAGGACTCACCCCCCGCGTTCCCACTCTCGCCGGCGTGGCCTGACTACGCTGGACCACGACGTACGGAGCCCCCCATGCTCACCCCCACCATCGAGGACCGGGTCACCCGCCTGGAGGAGGATTTCATCGTGCTCGGCACCAGATGCGGACAGCAGGCCTCGGTGCGGGCCTACGAGGCGCTGACGCCCGTCTACACGAAGCTCGACGTGCTGACCGACCGGGTCGACCTGCTGGCCGACGGGCTCAAGCAGGTCGGGCGGCGCGTCGAGCGGGTCGAGCGGCGGGTCGAGCAGGTCAACGCCAAGGTGGACCTGCTCCGCGACGAGGTGCGCGAGCGCTTCGACGCCGTCGACCGGCGCTTCACCGCGATCGACGAGCGCTTCGCGGCCGTCGACCGGCGCTTCGCCGCGATCGACGAGCATTTCGCGGCCGTCGACGGGCGCCTCGACGCCATCGACAGGAGGTTCGAGGCCGTCGACGAGCGCTTCGACGCCATCGACAAGAGGTTCGAGGCCGTTGACGAGCGCTTCGACGCCATGGACCGGCGGTTTGAGGCCATTGATCGGCGGTTCGAGATGATCGACGAGCGGTTCGAGGCCATGGCCAAGAGGTTCGAGGCGCTCGACGGGCGTCTTGATGTGATGGACCGGCGCTTCGACCGGCTGGAGGAGCGGATGGACGAGATGGCGGTGACCAGCGTCGCCATGTTCCAGGCCATCCTCGACCGGCTTCCCGCCCCGGCCTGACCGGAGGACCGTCCCGCGCGCCGTCCGACGGCGCGCGGACACTAACGTTCGATGACCTCGTTCTTGCCGATGACCACGATGCCGTTCTGGGTCACCGCGAAGCGGCTGCGGTCGTATTCGAGGTCGAAGCCGATCCTGGCGCCGTCCGGGATGACCACGTTCTTGTCGATGATGGCCCTGCGGACGACGGCGCCCCGCCCGACCTTCACGTTGCCCATCAGCACCGAGTCCTCGACCCTGGAGTGGGAGTGCATCACCACGCCGGGGGACAGGACGGAGCGCTCGGCCAGGCCGCCGGAGACGATCACACCGGCGGAGACGAGCGAGTCCACGGCCCGCCCGATCCGGTCGCCGTCGTTGTGCACGAACTTGGCCGGGGGCAGCGGATCGTGGCCGGTGTAGATCGGCCACTGGGTGTTGTAGAGATTGAAGACCGGGTGCGCCGAGATGAGGTCCATGTGGGCCTCGTAGTAGGCGTCCAGGGTCCCCACGTCCCGCCAGTAGCCCTTGTCCCGGTCGGTCGAGCCGGGCACGACGTTGTCGGCGAAGTCGTAGACCTCGGCGCTGCCCGACTTCACCATCATCGGGATGATGTTCCCGCCCAGGTCGTGTTTGCTGGTGGGGTCGAGCGCGTCCTCCCGCAGCGCGTCGAGCATCGCCTGGGTTCTGAAGACGTAGTTGCCCATCGAGGCGTACACCTGGTCGGGCGCGTCGGGAAGGCCGACGGCGTCCTTGGGCTTCTCCCGGAAGGCGGCGATCTTCCGGCCCGCCGGGTCCGTCTCGATCACGCCGAACTGGTCGGCCAGTGAGAGGGGCTGCCTGATCGCGGCGACCGTCACCTCCGCGCCGGAGTCGACGTGCTGGGCCACCATCTGGCGGGGGTCCATCCGGTAGATGTGGTCGGCGCCGAACACGATGACGTGCTCGGGCATCTCGTCGTAGACCAGGTTCAGGTTCTGGAACAGCGCGTCGGCGGAACCGGAGAACCAGTGCGGGCCGAGGCGCTGCTGGGCGGGCACCGGGGTCACGTAGTTGCCCAGCATCGACGTCAGCCGCCAGGTCTGGGAGATGTGCCGGTCGAGACTGTGGTTCTTGTACTGCGTCAGCACCACGATCTGCAGGTAGTTGCCGTTGGCCAGGTTCGACAGGACGAAGTCGACGAGCCGATATATCCCCCCGAAAGGTACTGCGGGCTTGGCCCGGTCAGCCGTCAGCGGCATCAGCCGTTTACCTTCACCACCGGCGAGCACGATCGCGAGGACTCTCATATGCAGGACCCTAACCTGACGCACTGGGATGAAACACTAGGGTGATCGCATGCGCGTTGATCTGCTGAGCCGTGAGTATCCGCCCGAGGTGTACGGCGGGGCGGGGGTTCACGTCGAGTACCTCGCCCGTGAGCTGCGCCGGCTTGCGGACGTCCGCGTCCGGTGTTTCGGTCCGCCTCGTCCCGAGGAGGGGGTCACGGGTTACCGGGTTCCCGAGGGGCTCCAGGAGGCCAACGCCGCGCTGCGGGTGCTCGGCGTCGACCTGGAGATGGCGGCGGGCTGCGCGGGCGCCGACCTGGTGCACAGCCACACGTGGTACGCCAACTTCGCCGGTCACGTCGCCAAGATGCTGTACGGCACGCCGCACGTGGTCACCACGCACAGCCTGGAGCCGCTGCGCCCGTGGAAGGCGGAGCAGCTCGGCGGCGGCTACACGCTGTCGTCGTGGGCCGAGCGCGGCGCGCTGGCGACCGCGGACGCGATCATCGCCGTCTCCGAGGGGATGCGCCGTGACGTGCTGGCCTGCTACCCGGAGATCCCGCCGGAACGGGTCAACGTGATCCACAACGGGATCGACACCGGCGAGTACGCCCCGGACCACGGCGTCGACGTGCTGTCCCGGCACGGGATCGACCCGGGCAGGCCGTACGTGGTCTTCGTCGGGCGGATCACCCGGCAGAAGGGACTGGTCCACCTGCTCCACGCGGCCAGGGAGTTCGACCCGGGGGCGCAGCTCGTGCTGTGCGCGGGCGCGCCGGACACCCCGGAGATCGCCGAGGAGGTCGCCGGGCTGGTGCGGGGGCTCGAACAGGAGCGGGAGGGCGTCGTGTGGATCTCGGAGATGCTGCCGCGTCCCGAGGTGATCCAGATCCTCACCCACGCCACGGTCTTCGTCTGCCCCTCGGTCTACGAGCCGATGGGCATCGTCAACCTGGAGGCCATGGCCTGCGAGACCGCCGTCGTCGCCACCGCGACCGGGGGCATCCCCGAGGTGGTCGCCGACGGTTCGACCGGCCTGCTGGTCCCGATCGCACAGTCGGCCGCCGACGGCACCCCCGACGACCCCGAGCGGTTCGCCGCCGACCTCGCCGAACGGGTCAACCGGCTGCTCGCCGACCCCGCGCTGGCCGCCGAGCTGGGGGCCGCCGGGCGGGTCAGGGCCGTCGAGCACTTCTCCTGGCCCAGGATCGCCGAGCGGACCATGGATCTGTACCGCTCGCTCACCCGTCCCTGACCGCCGGCGCACCGGGGCCTCAGGACCCGGTGATGAAGTGCAGGATCACGTTGTGCGCGTGGTGGGCCTTCCCGTCGCCGCGGAACTCGACCTCGTAGGTGTGGGTTCCCACATGGACGGCGATGGCCCCGGAGGAGAAGAACGATCCGGCGAAGGACCGGTTGCTCACCACGCTCACCGCGGAGATCCTGGCGTAGGGGATGCTGGTGAGGGCCATCCGCTTGCCGACGAAGGACTTGTCCTGCACGATCACCCTTTTGTCGGTCAGGCCGAGAAAACCGGTGCCGGTGCCGATCGCGTCGTAGACGGCGATGATCTTTTCCCCCGGCAGCAGGCCGCTCTCGATCTGCTGCAGTTGTTCCTTCCGGTCATAGACGATCTTCGTCATCGGACTCCCGTTCCGTGGGGATGCGTCGTCCGGAGAAACGGACGGGACCGGGAGGGCGGTTCCATCGGTCGGTAAGGTCGGGGCCGTGAAATTTCAGATGAGGATCACCGACCGCCACGGCGGTGTCAGCGCGGAGCCGTACCACGGCCGCAATCTCGGCGGCCTGTGCGGCGACGACCCGGAGGCGGTGGCCGCCAACCGGGCCACGACGGCCGCGGAGTTCGGCCTCGAACGGGTCGTGTTCATGCGGCAGGTGCACAGCGCCGACGTCCGTCACGTGACCGAGCCCTTCGGGGACGATCCGCCCCCGCTGGACGGCGTGTGCACCGACGTTCCCGGCCTCGGCCTGGCGGCGTTGTGCGCGGACTGCGCCCCCGTCCTGCTGGCCGACCCGGTGGCGGGACTGGTCGGGGCCGCGCACTCGGGCAGGGTCGGCACCGTCCTCGGCGTCGTCCCGGCCCTGGTCGAGGAGATGGTCCGGCGGGGCGCCGATCCGGCGCGGATGACCGCTCTGATCGGCCCGATGGCCTGCGGCAGCTGCTACGAGGTGCCCGCGGCCCTGCGCGCCGAGGTCGCGGCCGTGCTGCCCGAGGCGTGGTCGATCACACGCGACGACACCCCCGCCCTCGACCTGCGCGCCGCGATCAACTCCCAGCTGGGCAAGGCCGGGGTGCGTGAGGTCACCCACGACACCCGCTGCACCATCGAGACCGAGGACCTGTTCTCCCACCGCAGGGACGGCAGGACCGGCCGCTTCGCCGGCTATGTCTGGCTGGAGCCCTGACCCGAGGGAGAGGGCCCCGGCGTCAGCCCGCGGCCAGGACGCTCCCGTAGGCGCGGGCGGCCAGATCGGCGATGAGGCCGTGCGCGCCCAGCGGGGCGGCGCACTCGGCGTCGATCCGCGCGGCGGTGGCGCCTGCGAGGTCCGCGCCGGTCTCGGGGCCGATGAGGCAGGGGGACAGCGCGATCCGCTGCGCGCCGATCCCGCGCAGCCGTGCCGCGGCGTCGGCGGCGTCGGGGGCGCTGTCCAGCGAGGCGACCAGGACGGGCAGCGTCAGCCGGGAGGCCAGCAGCACAGCGGTCGGCTGCGCCTCGGCCGCCGCGGCCTCCCCGCCGACCGTGGCCAGGATGACCGCGTCGACCGGGCTGGACACGTTGAGCAGCCGCATCCGGTCGGCCCTGGCGAGGTCCCGCTCAGCGAGGCGGATGTGCAGCGCCTCCGCCAGCAGCGGGTGCGGCCCCAGCGGCTCGGTGACCGTGACCGTGACCCCGCTGGCCGCGACCGCCCCGGCGATCAGCGGGTCGGCGACCGGGTGCGGGCCGGTCAGCAGCGGAACCACGACGGCGGCGGTGCCGTCCTGCGGCCGTTCCCGGCCGGAGTCCTCCAGCGCGGCGACCAGCTCCTTGCCGTCCTCGCCGAGACCGACGAGACGGACCTCGATCTGCGGGTTGTCCCCTCGGATCAGGGCGGTCAGTTCGGCGGCGACACCGGAGCCGTCACCGAGCGTGGCCAGCACCAGCGCGGGTGCCTCCGGCGGAAGGTGGGAGGGCACGGGTCTGCGGTGCCTGCCTGACGGCCGCACGGCGCGCCCGCGTACGGGGAGGATGGAACTCTCACTCACATGCGCGGACTCTAGGCCCATTTCACGCTTTCCGTCAGCGAAAAAGGCGGCAATTCCGTCACGACATTTCCGAGGGTGGAGGAACACGCCGTTCGACCGTTCCAAGTTCGCTGAGCAGCGCCTGACTGCGTTCCGCCCAGTGGGCCAGACCGAGCGCGCGGTGGGTGGCGACGGCCGCGCGGGCGTGTTCCCGCGCCGCCTCGGTACGGCCGAGCCGCGCGGCCAGCCCGGCCAGCACATGGTGGGTCGAGCCCCACGCGACACAGCCCGTGCCCGCCACGACCAGCTGGTCGGCCCAGGGCAGGAGCGCCTCGTAGAGCGGCCCGGGCTCCGGCACGCCGATCCCGGCGGAGACGGCCCCCCAGACGGGCAGCAGGAAGTCGGCGATCCAGTCCTGCCCGACCTCGGTGCCCCAGCGCTCGGCCAGCTCCCGCGCCAGGTCCGGCCTGCCCGCCTCGACCGCGGCCAGCACGGCGACCGGGCGCAACGGGACCATCGGCGCCCGCTCCGCCGCCTCGACCAGCTCGTCGAGCACGAGCCGCGGCCGGCCCCGTCCGCTCTCGCAGACGAACCTCGTCAGCAGCCTGCGGAACTCGGCGCCCTGCCACAGGCTGGAGCCGTACCGGACGTCGTCGAAGGCGCCGATGAGCGCCTCGGCGTCCGCCCAGCGTCCCTCCAAGGTGCACCTGGCGGTCTCGGCGATGCGCACCATCGCCTCAAGCTCGGGGCGGCGCACCTCGTCGAGGAGTTCCTCACAACGGGCCAGGTCGCGGTCCCAGGCCGTCAGGTCGCCCGCGCGCAGCAGGCAGGCCATCCGCAGCACCCGCGCCACGAGCTCGGCCGCCCTGGTCAGCCCCGGTACGGCCAGCATCTCCCCGGCCACCGCGAGCCGTTCGGCGTTGCGCCCGGGGACCCAGCTGACCAGCAGGTGGTTGTTCAGGGTGCGGGCGAGCAGCCCGGGGTCGCCCAGGGAGCGGGCGATCTCCACCGCCCGCGTGGCGTGCAGCTCGCCCTCGGCGCGCCGGGGCCCGTAGTACAGCTCCATGCCCAGTGTGCCCAGCAGCGCGGCCCGGTCGTGCTCGGTGAGCGGCCCGGCGAGCAGGTCCTCCAGGACGGCGATCATCCGCTCGTCGACCACGCCGTACGGCCGCCAGTTCCACACGGCGAGCCCGCCGAAGACGGTGACCGCCGAGACCAGCGCGGAGCGGTCGCCGGTGCGCAGGGCCAGGCCGATCGCCTCCTCCAGGTCGCCGAAGGCACCCTCGGCGTCCCCCACGGTACGGCGGGCCTGCCCGAGCTCGGTCAGCACCGCGCACCGGCCCGCCTCGTCACCGGAGGGAAGACAGGACAGCGCCAGCTCCCACAGCTCGACGGCCTCGGCGTAGGCGAGCCGCTCCACGGCCTGCCGCGCCGCGTGCCCCGCGTGTTCGACGGCCCTGGCCGCCCCGCCGACCGAGGAGGCGGCGGCGAAGTGGTGGGCCAGCCGTACCGGCTCGACGCCCGGCGTCCGTTCGAGGCAGCGGCCGATCCTCAGGTGCAGCCGGGCGAGCGCGAGGCGGCTCAGGTCCGAGCAGAGCGCGTCACGCACCAGGGCGTGGGAGAAGCGGTAGTCGAGGCCGCCGGGCACCTCGGCCAGCAGCCCGGTCGCCACCGCGGGTTCGAGCAGGGACATGACCTCCTCGACAGGGACGTCCGTCACGGCTTCGAGCAGGCCCGCCTCCACGTCGCGCCCGGCGACCGCGGCGACGCCGAGCAACTCCCGCGTCCGTTCGGGGAGCCTGGCGACGCGCTGACCGATGACGTCGCGCGCCCCGGGCGGCAGGGCGGAGGACAGTCCTCGCTCGCTCCTCCTGAGGCGCACCAGCTCACCCAGGTAGAAGGGGTTGCCGCCGCTGCGTTCCAGCAGCGCGGCGGCCAGGCCGGGGGTCTCCTCGACCCGGTGCCGCCGCAGGTACGCCGAGACCTCCTCCGCGCCGAACGGCGTCAGCTCGATCCGCTCCGTCTCCGGCTGCCCGGCCAGCGCGCCGAGCGTGTCGCGCAGCTGCCTGGGATGCTCGCCGGGTTCCGGGCGCAGCGTGGCCAGCACCAGCACGGGGCGCCGGGCCAGCTCGCCCGCGACGAAGCCGAGCAGCCGCAGTGAGGAGACGTCGGCCCAGTGCAGGTCGTCGAGGATCACGAGCAGCGGGCCGCCGGTTCCGGTCAG
Organism: Streptosporangium jomthongense; assembly: GCF_042650425.1. Classification (NCBI taxonomy): domain Bacteria; kingdom Bacillati; phylum Actinomycetota; class Actinomycetes; order Streptosporangiales; family Streptosporangiaceae; genus Streptosporangium; species Streptosporangium jomthongense. The sequence goes on from NZ_JBHSBC010000037.1 coordinate 54,986, forward strand.
CGTGGAGACGACCGACTCGTACAGCTCGAACAGCGCGGCGTCGGGGTCGGACCCGCCCGTGAGACCGCCGGGCGGCCAGGACCCGGCACCGCACTCCCGCAACACCTGCCGCCAGGGCCAGAAGGCGGGGGCGCCGCCGTCCAGGCAGCGTCCCCAGGCCACCGTGAAGCCCCGGGCCTCGGCCTCCTCGGCGGCGGCCTGGGCGAGCCTGGTCTTGCCGATCCCGGCCTCCCCGGTGACCAGCAGCACGCCGCCGGTGCCGCGCCGTACCGAGGCCAGCCGTTCCCCGACGGACCGGAGCTGGGCGGAGCGCGCGACCAGCTCCTCGCCCGCGGCGGGTGCGACGGTCCGCACGGCCACGGTCGGCGCGGGGGCCTCCAGTTCGGGGGCGTGCCCGAGCACCGCCTCCTCAAGGCGCCTGAGCCGGGGGCCCGGGTCGATGCCGAGGTCCTCGGCGAGCCGCCGTCTGGCCCTGCGCAGCGCGCCGAGCGCGTCGGCCTGCCTGTCCGCGCGGTACAGGGCGAGCGCGAGCAGCCTCCACGACCGTTCCCGGTAGGGGAACTCCTCGGTCAGCGCCTCCAGGGCCGGTACGTGCGCGGCGTCCTCGCCCAGGGCGAGCAGCGCCTCGAAGCGGTCCTCGACGGCCGTGGCCCGGATCTCGGTGAGCCGGGTGACCGAGGGCCTGGCGAAGGCCAGTTCGGCGAACTCCCCGAGCGGTTCGCCCCGCCACAGGGCGAGTGCCCGGTCGAGCGTCTGGCGGGCCTCGGTGTGTTCTCCCCGGGCGAGCGCGCGGGCGCCGTCCTGCGCCCAGGCGGTGAAGCGTGTCAGGTCGACCTGGCCGGGGGCGACGGCCAGCAGGTAGCCGGGCTCACGGGTGAGCAGCACCGAGGGCGGGGTGCGGGGCCTGCGGCCGGGTTCGAGCACCTTGCGAAGGTGCGAGATGTAGGCCTGGAGCGTGCCCGTCGCCCCGGAGGGGGCCTCACCGGCCCACAGCTCGTCGATCAGCCGGTCGAGCGGGATCACCCGGCCGGGGTCGAGGGCCAGCATCGCCAGTACGGCGCGTTCCTTACGGGTGCCCAGACCGAGCGGCCGGTCTGAGGCGTCGCGGACCTCCAGGGTGCCGAACAGGCGGAAGGTCAGCCCTGTTGTCATTTGCCCTCGTATGTCGGCTGTGGTGGTTCGCCACACCCTACGCTCAGAGGGGGGTCAGACGTCCCGGTAGCCCTCCCACTCGTCCTCGATCGCCGAGTGGACGACGGAGTCACGCCAGGTGCCGCGGGCCCGCACGTGGTGCCTGATCCTGCCCTCCTCGACCATCCCGGCCATCAGCATGGTGAGCTGGGCGGCGGTGTTCGCCGGAGACCTGGCGCCCCAGACGCGGTGCAGGCCCAGGTGCCGGAAGCCGAAGACCAGCAGCAGCCGGACCAGGTCGGTGCCGATGCCCCTGCCCCAGTGGTCGGGGCGCAGGCCCATGCCGATCTCGGCGCTGTGCGGGTGGTCGTGCTCGATGTGCAGCCTTCCGACGCCGATGGTCCGGCCCTCGGCCACGTCGGTCACCGCCAGGACGTACAGCCTGCGGGGTTCCGTCTCCGCGGCCCGCATCGCCTCGGCGACGATCTCCTCGACCTCCTCGCGCGTCCTGGGGTCGAAGGGAAGGTGCTCGGTCGCCGTGGGGTCGCCGTAGACGGCGTGCAGCGCGTCCACGTCGTCCACGGTGACCTCTCGCAGCCTGAGCCGCCTGCCCGGTATGTCAACGTGGCGCATGCGCAGACGCTAACGCCTTTCCGAGGTCCGCCGCCAGAGATCATTCCGCACGGCAACTATCCCATAGGTAACAAATGTCGCCGTACGCCCGGCTCAGTCGTGCTTCGCAGGGGAGAGGGGACGCCAGGGGACCGGGCTGGACAGGACCATCATGCTCGACGGGTGACCGTACGGCGCGAGCCTGTCGATCAGCTCCTCGAAGGCGATCATGGAGGCCGCGGCGACCCGGATCAGGCAGCAGGTGTCACCGGTCACCCGGTGCACCTCCAGGATCTCCGGCCAGGCCAGCGCCTGCTCGTCGCGGAGCACACAGCGCGGCCCGTAGCACGCCATCCTGATCAGCGCGGCCACCCCCCGCCCGGCCAGCGCCGGATTGACCCGCGCGTGGTAACCGGTGATCACGCCCGTCTCCTCAAGGCGCCGCACCCGCTCGGCGACGGCCGGGGCCGACATGTGCACCCGCCGGGCCAGCTCGCTGTAGGACAGCCGCGCGTCGCTCTGCAGCTCCGCCAGGAGTGTCCAGTCCATCGCGTCCACTATCACGCTCCGTTATCCGTTAACCGATCGGCTTCGTGACCTTCTGATCGGAAGGCGGAGGACGTCGACCGCCTTCTCTTATTATCCCGATGCTGGACAATGGTGGTGCACTTCAGAAAAGCCCCTCGCCGGAAGCGCGGGGCGGTGCCTCACCTTTCATATCACATGAGGTGACCGGTCGATTACCTGGAGAATTCCCATTGCCGCCCGCCGGCCGTCCCCCGGGGGAGCGAGGAGCGCAACGCCAGGGTGAGGGCCGTCAGCGCCGGGTGCGCCGAGGCCCCCCGCCGGAAGGCGATCCGGGTACGGCGACGCGTCGGCAGCTCGGTGAGCCGGACGTTCCCCGGCGGGTCGGCCGCCCCGAGCCCGGGCACGAGCGCGACCCCCTGCCCCGCGGAGACCATCGCGAGCACGGCGGTGAAGTCGTCGATGTGGTGGCGGATCCTGGGTGAGAACCCGGCCGTCTGGCAGGCCCGCATGGTCATCTCGTAGCAGAGCGTCCCCGGCTTCGACACGATCCACGGGGCGTCGTGCCGCTCGGCGAGCGAGTCGCCCGCCCGGTCGGAGGCCAGATACATCGGTTCGTCGAGCAGCGGCTCGGTGTCCAGCGTCAGGTCGGGCGCCGCGGGCACGAGGTCGTACTCGTGGATCAGCGCGGCGTCCAGGTCGCCCGACCTGAGCCGGGGGGCGACCTCGGCGGGGTCGATCTCGTCGACCATCGGCTCAAGACGCGGATGGTCGCGGCCGAGCGCGGCCAGGGCCGCGGGCAGGATCGTGCGGGTCGCGACCGGGAAGGCGCCGATCCTGATCGTTCCCGCCAGTCCGGTGCGGGCGGTCGCCAGCTCCGCCGCCGCCTGTTCGAGCCGCTCCAGCACGGCCTCGGCGTGCCGTACCAGGGCGGCTCCCGCGGGGGTGAGCGCCACCCGCCTGCCGGTCCGTTCGAGCAGCGCCACACCCGCCTCCCGTTCCAGCGCGGCCAGCTGCTGGGAGACCGCGGAGGGGGTGAACGTCAGGGCCTCGGCCACCGCGGCGATCGTGCCCCGGTGGGAGAGTTCGCGGAGCAGACGGAGACGGCGCACATCGAGCATCAGTTCAGCTTAACGGTTTCTGAAGGAAACGGAACTGGACCTGTATGGTCGTCGGCCGGAAAGCTGGGGACATGACTCTCAGCGGTGTTTACCTTCCCCTGATCACCCCGTTCGCCGGAAACGGCGAGATCGCCCTGGACGCCCTGGAGGACCTGGCGCGCGCCGCCCTTGAGGAGGGCGCCGCGGGACTGGTCGCGCTCGGCACCACCGCCGAGGTCGCCATGCTCGCCGAGGAGGAACGGCGGGCGGTCGTCGAGGTGTGCGCGAAGGTGTGCCGGGAACGGTCCGCCGAACTGATCGTCGGCGCGGGTTCGAGCGACACCCGGGGTTCGGCCGAGGCGCTGCGCGCCCTGAAGACCTGGCCCGAGGTGACCGGCGCGCTGGTCACCGTGCCCTCCTTCGTCCGCCCCTCTGAGGCCGGGGTGCTGGCCCACTTCACCGCCCTGGCCGAGCAGACGCCGGTGCCGATCGTCGTCTACAACATCCCCTACCGGACCGGCCAGTCCGTCGGCGCCGCCACCCTGCGGCGGATCGGGGAACTGCCCATGGTCGCCGGGGTCAAGCACGCCGTCGGCGGCGTCGACCAGGACACCCTCTCGCTGCTGGCGGACCCGCCGGAGGGCTTCGCCGTACTGGCCGGGGACGACCCCTACCTGTCGGCGCTGCTGGCCCTGGGCGGCTCCGGCGGCATCCTCGCCTCGGCCCACCTGCGCACCGGGCTGTTCGTCGAGCTGGTCGAGGCCTGGCGCTCGGGAGAGGTCGCCCACGCGCGAGCCCTGGGCCACCGCCTGTCCGCCCTGTCGGCGAGCGTGTTCACCGAGCCCAACCCCACCGTCATCAAGGGCGTGCTGCACGCCCAGGGACGCATCCCGACCGCCTCCGTCCGTCTCCCGCTGGTCCCGGCGGGCCAGGACTCCGTCGAGGCGGTGCTGCGCCTGCTCTGACGCCGCCCGGGCTCAGCCGCCCTGGCAGCCCGGGCACCAGAAGAGGTTGCGTCCCGCGAGCACCCCGGTCCTGACCTCGGAACCGCACAGGAAACACGGCATGCCCGCCCGCCGGTAGACGTAGACCTCGCCGCCGTGCTCGTCGACGCGGGGCGGGCGGCCCATCGCCTCAGGGGTGTGCTCCGGCCTGACCGTGTCGATGTGCCCCAGGCGCACTCCCTCGGCCATCAGCAGCACCAGGTCGTCCCAGATCGCCGTCCACAGCTCCCGGGTGAGGTCGCGCCCGGGCAGCGCGGGATCGACCCCCTGCCGGAACAGCGCCTCCGCGCGGTAGATGTTGCCCACGCCCGCCACGACCGACTGGTCCATCAGCAGCACCCCGACGGCCGTACGGCTGCGCCCGATCCGCCGCCAGGCGAGCTCGGGGTCGGCGTCGGCGCGCAGCGGGTCGGGACCCAGCCTGGCGTGCAGAGCCTTCTTCTCCACCGGGTCGATCAGTTCACAGGTGTTGGGGCCGCGCAGGTCGGCGTACTCGGCGGTGTTGTTCAGGCGCAGCCGTACCACGCCGGTCGGGGCGGGCGGCGGCGCCTGACCGAAGGTGTACTTGCCGTAGATGCCGAGGTGGATGTGGACCCACCGGTCGTCGTCGAAGCCCAGCAGCAGGTGCTTGCCGTGGGCGTCGGTCTCTCTGAGCACCCGGCCGTCGATCTGCGCCGCTCCGGCGGCGAACCTGCCCTGCGGGCTCAGCGCGCTGACGACCGTGCCGGCGAACACCTGCCGGTGCAGCCCGGCGAGCCGGTGAATGGTGTGTCCTTCAGGCATGGTCCACACATGGTACGGCCCCGGCGCTCCGCTCACCCACGGCGAAGACGCAGGACGAGGGCGTGACCGGCCCACGACAGGGCGGCGCCGACGGCGTAGGCCACCAGGTCGGCGGCGCCGAACGTGCTGCCGAGGACCAGCCTGGCCAGCACGCTCGCCTCGGACAGCGCGGCGGGCACCGGGGTCAGCTGGGCGAACTCGACCGCCCAGCTGACGGCCAGGGCCCACGACGCGGCCCGGCCCGCCGGCAGGCGCGGCGCCACGACCACCACCAGCGTGTGGACGAGCACGGTGTACAGGGCGTCCCCGGCGTACTTGCCGAACCAGCCGCCGGTGACCGCGCGGACCGCGAGCCCGGCGGCGACGGTCACGACGGCCGCGGCCACGGCGGCGAGCCGGACACGGGTGGCGGGGGACAGGCGGGCGGGGAGGACTGGCACCCGCCCACCCTAGTGAACCGCTCACCCCAGCCGGGCGGCCCGCGTCTCCAGATAACGCCGCTCGGGCAGGCTGGTGGTACGGCGCGCCGCCGTCCGGTAGCGCTCCCTGGCGGCCTCCCGCTCCCCGGCCATCTCCAGCAGGTGGGCGCGCACCGCGTCGAGCCGGTGGTGACCGGAGAGCCGCCCGTCGGAGTCGAGCGTCTCCAGCAGGGTCAGCCCCGCCCTCGGCCCCCGGACCATCGCCACGGCGACCGCGTGGTTGAGTGTGACCACGGGGCCGGGTGAGAGCCGGGAGAGCAGTTCGTACAGGGCGAGGATCTGCGGCCAGTCGGTCTCCTCCGGGCACGCGGCCTCGGTGTGGACCGCGGCGATCGCCGCCTGGAGCTGGTAGGGGCCGACCGCGGAGCGGGACAGCGCGTTCGTGACGAGAGCGACGCCCTCCTCGATGCGGACGCGGTTCCACAGGCCGCGGTCCTGTTCGGTGAGCGGGACCAGGGCGCCGTCCCGGCCGGTGCGCGCGGGCCGCCGCGCGTCGGTGAGCAGCATGAGCGCCAGCAGCCCGGCGACCTCACCGTCGCCGGGCAGCAGCCGGTGCAGGGCGCGGGTCAGCCTGATCGCCTCCCCGGTCAGCTCCCCGCTGTGCAGGTCGGGGCCTGAGGTCGCGGTGTGCCCCTCGGTGAAGACCAGGTACAGCACGTGCAGGACCGCCCGCAGCCGCTCGGCCCGTTCCTCACGCGGAGGCATGCCGAAGGGGATGCCGGTCGACCTGATGCGCTGTTTGGCCCGGCTGATGCGCTGGGCCATGGTCGCCTCGGGGATGAGGAAGGCCCGGGCGATCTGCGCCGTGGTCAGCCCTCCGACGGCGCGTAGGGTGAGCGCGACCTGGGAGGAGGCGCTCAGCGCCGGATGGCAGCACAGGAACAGCAGGGTGAGCGTGTCGTCCCGGCCCGGAGGCCGCTCCTGCTCCGGGCTCGGCACGACCGACTCGTCGGCGGGCGCGCGGAAGGCGGCCGTGACCTCCCTACGCCTGCGCGCCCGCTCGCTGCGCCACTCGTCGGCGAGCCTGCGGGAGGCCACCGTGACCAGCCAGCCCCTCGGGCTCTGCGGCACCCCCTCCTTCGGCCACCGTACGGCCGCGGCGAGCAGCGCCTCCTGAACGGCGTCCTCACACGCGTCGAAGTGCCCGTGGCGGCGGACGAGCGCGCCCAGGACCCGCGGCGCCAGCTCGCGCAGCAGATCCTCGACGTTCACATCCCGGCGGGGATCGTCAGTGACCACCTCTCCACCCTCGCCGCCGCGGGGCCGGGCTGTCGACTCCGCGTGTGCCGGTCTCAGGGCAGCGGGGGCAGGCGGGAGCCGTACAGCCAGGCGGACAGGACACCGTCGAAGGAGCGCGTCGTGTACTGCAGCGCCAGGTCCAGGAACGCCTCGGTGCTGACGTTCCCGTGCCGGTTGGTCGTGGTCCACTCGCGCAGCAGCGCGAAGAACATCCGGTCGCCCAGGATGCGCCGCAGCGCGTGCAGGGTGAGCGCGCCGCGCTTGTAGACGCGGTCGTCGAACAGCCGCCGCGCCCCGGGGTCGGCGAGCACGAAGTCCTGGGGAAGCGCGGACAGGCGCCGGTGCCAGCGCGCCGCGTGAGCGTCGGCGCTCTCCTCGCCGCAGGCCTCCGACCAGATCCACTCCGCGTAGCAGGCGAAGCCCTCGTGCAGCCAGATGTCACGCCAGTCGGCGGCCGTCAGGCTGTTGCCGAACCACTGGTGCGCCAGCTCGTGGGCGACCAGCCGTTCCTCGCCGCGCCTGCCGTCCACGTGGTTGAGGCCGAAGATCGACATGCCCTGGGCCTCGATCGGGATCTCCAGCTCGTCGTTGACGACGACCGCGGTGTAGGAGCCGAACGGGTACGGGCCGAACCGCTCGGAGAAGACCGCGAGCATCCGCTCCTGCCTGCCGAAGTCGTTGCGGGCCCTGGCCGCCGCCCCCTGCGGAAAGGCCAGGCGTACCCCTTCTCCCGTCTCGGCCAGCTGGTAGCGGCCGATCTGCACGCTGGCCAGATAGGTCGCCATCGGCTCGGCCTGCTCGTAGACCCACGTGGTCGCCGAGGAGGCCCGCCGTCTGCCGGTCAGCTCGCCGTTGGCGATCACCGTGTAGGGCGAGGCCGTCGTCACCGAGATCCGGTAGGAGGCCTTGTCGTCCGGCCGGTCGTTGCACGGGAACCACGAGGGCGCCCCGATCGGCTGGCTGGCCACGATGACGCCGTCGGTGAGCTGTTCCCAGCCCAGCTCGCCCCAGTGGCTGGCGACGGGCCGGGGAGCGCCCGCGTAGCGCACCTCGACGGTGAGCGGACCCGGTTCGATCCGCTCCCGTCCCTTCGGGGAGAGGTGCAGCTTGCCGCCGTGGTGGGCGAAGCGCGCCGCCCTGCCGTCGAGCAGCACCCCGTCGACGCGCAACGCCCCCAGATCCAGGGACAGGCGGGTGAGCGGCCGCAGCACCCGCGCCGAGATCCTGGCCACGCCGCCCAGCCTGTTGGGGCCGACCCGGTAGTCCAGGGAGAGGTCGTAGTGCTCGACCCGGTAGGCGTCGTCACCGTGCGAGGGAAAGTAGGGGGGACGGGGGGTGTTCGCGACCACGTACTTCCTGTGTGCCTTCCTGCGACGCGGGGACGCCTACGCGCGCTTGTGCCACGCCGCGATCGGGTTGCCGAACCAGCGGGTCGCCCGAGGCACCGACTCGCCGCGCATCACCAGGGACGCCGGTCCGACCGTGGTGTTCTCCCCGATCGTCGCCGCGGGCAGCACCACCCCGTGCGGGCCGAGCGTCGCCCCGTCCCGCAGAACGACAGTATCGATGCTCATGACCCGGTCATGGAACAGGTGGGTCTGCAACACGCAGCCCCGGTTCACCGAGACCCCGTCGCCCAGGGTCACCAGGTCGATCTCCGGCAGCCAGTACGTCTCACACCACACGCCCCGGCCGACGCGCGCGCCCATCGAGCGCAGCCACAGGTTCAGCGGCGCGGTGCCCAGCCACATCCTGGCGAACCAGGGCGCGGCCAGCACCTCGGTGAAGTTGTCCGCCAGCTCGTTGCGCCAGACGAAGGAGCTCCACAGCGGCCGGTCGCCCACCGTGATCCGGCCGAGCAAGACCCACTTGGCCACGGTGGTGACCGCGGCGGCCAGCACCCCGGCGCCGAGCAGGACCACCCCGCCCAGCAGCGCCGCGACCGCGAAGCCGTACGAACGGGTCAGCCACAGCAGGCACAGCGCCACGAGCACGGCGAGCGCGACCGTGCACATCGCGGGCACGACACGGCACAGTTCGACCGCGGCACGGGCGGCCCGCAGCCGGGCGGGCGGGTCGTAGGTGCGGCTGCGGTCGGTCTCCTCGGCGGTACGGCGCAGCTCGACCGGCGGCATGCCCAGGTAGGACGAACCGGCCTTGGCCTTCTTCGGCGCGGCGGACAGCACCGCGACCAGCCCGTCCTTGGGCACCTTGCGGCCGGGGGCGGTCATCCCCGAGTTGCCGAGGAAGGCGCGCTTGCCGATCCGCACCTGGCCGACCCGCAGCCGCCCGGCGTCCAGCTCGTACGGCGCGACCATCGTGTCGTCGGCGAGGAACGCGCCGTCTCCGACGGAGGTCATCGAGGGAAGCGCCAGCACCGTGGACAGCTCGGCGTCCCGGCCGACCCGCATGCCGAGGGCGCGCAGCCAGACGGGGGTCGCCATGCTGGCGTACAGCGGGAACAGCCAGACCCGTGCCATCGACATCAGCCGCCCCGTCGCCCACGCCTGCCAGGCCTGGCGGCTGTGCACCGGGTGGCTGCCCGGCCGCAGGCCGATCGCGAGCAGCCGTACCAGGACCAGGATCGACAGGGCAGTGCAGGCCATCCACACGAGGGTGGCGACCGGCACCCGGTACAGCAGCTCGGCGGGCGAGGCCGGGGCCCCGCCCATCAGCACGACCAGCGCGGGCAGCGCGGCGACGACGGGAACCAGGCCGAGCAGCGGCGCGGACAGGCCGTAGACGGCGGCCCAGCGGGGGGAACGCGGCGGCCTGCTTCCCGGGGTGTGGCGAGCCTTGCCCATCCTGATCGCGGGAGCCCCGGCCCAGCGCTCCCCGGCCGGGACGGCGCCCGCGACCGCTGAGCCCGGAGCGACCTGCGCGTTCTTGCCGACCCTCGCGCCGGGGAACAGGGTCGAGCGGGCACCGATCGTGGCGGAGGCGCCGATCTTGATCTCGCCGACCCGTACCCGGTCGCCGTCGATCCAGTAGCCGTTCAGATCGACCTCGGGCTCGACGGCGGCGTTCCTGCCCAGCTTGAGCATGCCGGTGACGGGCGGGGCGGAGTGCAGGTCGGCGTCCGCGCCCACCTGGGCGCCGAGCGCCCGCGCGTAGTGGGTCAGGAAGGGCGCGGCCGACAGCTCCATGACCCCGAGCCGTTCGGCGAACCGCTCGGCGAACCACAGCCTCAGGTGCGTCGAGCCGCCCCGCGGGTAGGAGCCGGGGCGCAGGCCGCGCAGCAGCAGCCTGGCCACGCCCGCGGCCAGCGCGATCCGTCCGGCGGGGGAGACGAAGAGCACCGTCCCGGCCAGCACCCACCACCACGAGACGACGGGCGCGCCGGGCACGATCAGATTGGTCAGCGCGACCAGACCGACCAGCCAGCGCAGCACGCCCGCGGTGAGCAACGGCACGGTGAGCGCCGCCTGCACGAGCGAGGCGCGGCGCGGCATCGGCGCGACGACCCGCTTCGTGGTCGCCGTCTCCGTGGAGTCCCCGGCCGACAGGTGCGCGGCGAGCCGCCGCAGCGTCGGGTGCTCGTAGACGTCCCCGACGGTCACCGAGGGATGACGCTCCCGCAGCGCGGAGACCAGCCGGGCCGCGGCGAGACTGGTACCGCCCTCGGCGAAGAAGTCGCCCTCGGTCCCGCCGAGGACGTTCTGCCAGCACTCGGCCACCCACGGGTCCACGTCCACCTGCCGCTGCGCCTGCCGGGGCAGCGGCCAGGGCAGGGCGTCACGGTCGATCTTGCCCGAGGTGCGGGTCGGCAACTCCTCGACCAGCGCGATACGCGGGACCAGCGCGGCGGGCAGCGCGTCGAGCAGCCTCTTCCTGGCGTCCGCCTGGTCGAACCCCTCGCCGGGCACGACGTAGCCGACGAGCAACTGGTGCCCGCCACCGGTGGTGCGCACCGCGGCCGCGGCCCCCGCGACGCCGGGCAGCGCCTGCAGGGCGGAGTCGACCTCACCCAGCTCGATCCGGCGTCCGCCCAGTTTGACCTGTTCGTCCGCCCTGCCGACGAACAGCAGTCCCTCGGGCTCGGCCCGCACCAGGTCACCGCTGCGGTAGGCGCGCTCCCAGCCGAGGGAGACCAGCGGGGCGTACCGCTCGGCGTCCTTGGCCTGGTCCAGGTAGCGGGCCAGGCCGACGCCGCCGATGACCAGCTCGCCGGTCTCGCCCATGGGCAGCGGGTCGCCGCCCGCGTCGACGACGGCCAGCTCCCACCCGGCCAGCGGCAGGCCGATCCGCACCGGCCCCTCCCCGGTCAGCGGGGCGGCGCACGCCACCACGGTCGCCTCCGTGGGCCCGTAGGTGTTCCACACCTCCCGCCCCGGTACGGCCAGCCGCTCGGCCAGCTCGGGCGGGCACGCCTCCCCGCCGAAGATCAGCAGCCGGACGTCGTCGAGCGTCTCGACCGGCCAGAGCGCGGCCAGCGTCGGCACCGTGGACACCACCGTGATGCCCATCTCGGTCAGCCAGGGACCCAGGTCCATGCCGGTGCGCACCAGCGCGCGGGGCGCGGGGACCAGGCAGGCGCCGTGCCGCCAGGCCAGCCACATCTCCTCACAGGAGGCGTCGAAGGCGACCGAGAGCCCGGCCAGCACCCGGTCTCCCGGCCCCAGCGGCTCGTCGGTCAGGAACAGGCCGGCCTCGGCGTCGACGAACGCCGCCGCGCTGCGGTGGGAGACCGCGACGCCCTTCGGCTTGCCCGTCGAACCCGAGGTGAAGATGATCCACGCGTCGTCGTCGGGGCAGGGAGGCGCGGCGGACTCCCGGCTCAGGGAACCGCCGAGGGGGCCGGAGATCGTGATCGCCGCGCCCTCGCCCACGACGGCGCTCACCGCGGCCTCGCCGAAGACCAGCTCGGCGCGCTCCTCGGGGTCGTCCGCGTCGACCGGCACGTAGGCCGCGCCCGCCGTCAGCGTGGCCAGGATCGCGACGTAGAGATCGACGGTGCCGGAGGGCACCCGGATGCCGACCCGGTCGCCGCGTCCCACGCCCGCCGCGCGCAGTTCCCGCGCCATCCGGTCCACCCGCTCGCGCAGGCCGGCGTAGTCGAGCCTGGTCCGCCCGTCGTCGAGGGCGGCGGCGTCGGGGTGGCGCCGCGTGGTCTCGTCGAGGATGTCGATCAGCGTGCGGGCGGGCGCGGCGGGCCCTCCCGAGAGGGTCGCCTGGGCCGGGGCGTGCTCGATGTCCACCGTGGTCGGATGCAAGGTCTCTCCAGTCGGACGACCGAGGCGCGCGCCGGATCACGCTCGCCGCATGTGGCTCCCTGTGAGTCCACTCGTTGCCGTCGCCATCCGACGATCCTAGAACACCCGCTATTCAGACATTTTCGGTCTTTTGGCGTTATGGCTGGTCAATGGGGGACCACGACTTCCCCAGGTCAAAGCGATCACGGGGTGCGAGGCCGTACGGGGAGTGTGATTCCTGCCACTTTCCGTGCGTGGTCCAGGATGTGTGCCGAGTGGCGTTGTCGCAGGTCCGGAGGCTTTCCCGGAAGTTAACCCGATTGTCGGCCGCTGTTCTTCCCGTTGTGTGTGACGAGAAACTCCCGCGCCTTGCCGTCCTCGTGGGTCCACGATGCCCCGTCGATCATCGTGGCAATTATTTGTTCACACTTTAGAAAGGCAGGGTTAATTAAAGGGAGAGGCGAACCGATATTTCCGGGCGTAGGGGATTGGGATCTTCCCCGGCGCCGGAGGACCAGGGCCCCCGCCCCGGTCACACCTTCCGGGCTATCGTACGGCGGCGCCGCGCAGCAGCGGCAGGACGTGCGCCCCGACCCGGTAGGCCTCCTCAAGGTGAGGCACCCCGCCCAGGACGAACGCCTCGACGCCGAGCCCGATCAGCTCGTCGAGCCGCGCCGCCACCTGCCGGTAGTCACCGACCAGCCCGAAGGCGGGGCCCGCGCGCAGCACGTGGAACCCGCCCCACACGTTGGGTGAGATCTCAAGCGCGCGGTAACCGCCCCGCGCGCCGTTCCCGCCGGAGCCCATGTCCTGACCCCGCTGCCAGCCGACGGAGTCGCCCAGCCCGACGTAGGCCGGGGTCGCGGCGGGGCCGGGCCGCGACCAGCCGCGCTCGACCTCCTGCCAGGCCTCCTCCTCGGTCTCCCTGGCCAGCACGTCGAGCCGTACGGCGAACCTCGGGGCACGGCCGACGCCCACACTGTGCTCGCGCACCTGCTCGAACTTGGCGGCCAGCGCGGCCGGGGGCTCCAGCCAGGAAAGGTAGTAGTCGGCGTGCCTGCCCGCCGCGGCGATCGCCGCCTTCGACGAGCCGGTGAAGAAGACCTCGGGGAACGGCTGCCCGGCCAGCGCCGGGGGCAGGCCGCCACCCCGCACCCGGTAGAAGCGGCCCTCGTGGTCGTAGGAGTGGTCGGCGGCGTACCAGACCCCCCTGAGCACGTCGAGGAACTCCGAGGTGCGGGCGTAGCGGTCGTCGTGCTCGACCCTGTCCCCCCACCACAGCTGCTGCGGGCCGCCACCGCCCGAGATGACGTTGTAGACCGCCCGCCCGCCGGTGGCCAGCTGCAGGCTCGCCGTCATCCGCGCCGCCTGAACCGGGTGCAGGAACCCGGGCTGGAAGGCGATCATGAACCGGTAGGTGCTGGTCTCCCTGGCGAGCGCCGCCGCGGCGGCCCACGGGTCGTCGGTGTGCGGAAAGGAGGGCAGCAACGCCCCGACGAAACCGGACGCCTCCGTCGCCTTGGCCACCTCCGCCAGATAGTCGACGTGACTGTAGCCGTCGGGCTTGCCGTGCCTGAGGCCGGGCGCCAGCCCGCCGACCGCGCCGGGGGCGAAACCGCCCCGGCTCGCGGTCCCCTTCCTGCGCAGCGACGGCTGGTCGCCCTCCATGGCCATTCGCCAGTAGAAGTCAACCGGCATTATGGATCTCCTTAGCCAACAGCGGGAGCAGGTGTTCTCCCAGCCGGTAGGTCTCCTCCAGGTGCGGTTCCACCTCCAGGAAGAACGCGGAGACACCCCTGTCGAGGTAGCCGCGGATCGCCGCGGCGACGTTCTCGTAGGACCCGACCAGGCCGACACCCCCGAAGCCGTGCCACAGTCTCGTACCGCGTTCCGGCTCGGGGAAGGTCTCCCGTGTTCCCGAGCGCAGGAGCCACAGCCGCAGGGCGTCCCTGCGCGCCTCGTCGTCGTCCTCCCTGGCCAGCACAGGCAGGCGCAGGCCGTACGCCAGGTCGCGGCCGAACTGGGCGGCGAGCGCCTGCAGTTCGGCGATCGCGGGGTCCAGGTCGTCCTCGGGGCCGAAGACGTGCAGGTCGGCGTGGCGGGCGGACAGTGACATCGCCTCGGCGGAGGTGCCGGAGAGCTGGACGCGGGGGAACTCCCGGCCGGAGAGGGGGAACAGCAGGCCTCCGCCGAGCACCTCGTAGAAACGCCCGGCGAAACCGTAGTCCTCCTCGTGCCACACCCCCCTGGCCACGGTGAGGAACTCCTCGGCGCGGGCGTAACGTTCCGTGCCCTCGACGAAGTCTCCCTGGGAGCGGGCCACCCGGGGGTCGAGGTCGACGGCCAGCCGCCAGTCGAGACGGTCGCCGGAGAAGCGTTGCAGCGACGCCGACAGCTTGGCCGCGTACACCGGGGTCGCGATTCCCGCGTGGAACTCCGCCGAGACCCGCATGTGCCGGGAACCGCGCAGCAGCCCTCCGGCCACGATCAGCGAGTCCTGTCCCGCGGGGTCGAAGGGCGCCAGTACCCCGCCCAGTCCGGCCAGCTCGGCCGCCCTGCCGATCCTGGCCAACCGCTCGTACGGCCCCGCCGCGCTGGGTCGTACGTCGGTGACGAACCCCGGCAACGTGGGAAAGGTGCTCGTGCCGTCCTCTGCGGGCAGGGTCAGATGGAACTCGGGTCTCACGTGCGAGCCCCCTGCTGAATCGCCACGGAAAACCTCGGAGCGGCGAAAGGGGACGTAAGTGCGTCACTCCGGTGCATACCGGAACGAACAGTCATCGAAATCCTTTCTGCGTAGGGACTTCAGGTTTCAGTCCTGCGGAAACGTGTTTCGGTGCTGCGCCCGGCGAGGAGGGCTCACTTTTCCCGCCGCCGGGCAGGGGTCCCCAGACAGTGATCGTAAGATAAAAACCCACAAAATCCACGAAGAGTCCGATATTTCCCACAAAAGATGGCGGTTGTGAGGCTTCAGGTACCCCTGTTCACTGCCGAAGCCTTCAGGGTCACCCGCCACGCGCCGCCGCCAGGGCGAACCTCCACGGCGTCGGCCCGCGTCACGGGCTCCCGGCGGGGCATGACGACGGCGCGGCGGCAGGCCCCGCGATTCCGGCGGGCGCGCTCCGCGGCAGATGTCCTCGAAGTCCCGCAGGCTTTACGGACAGGGCGAAATCGACTTTCTCCACCGCGTCCTACCGGGCCCGCCGGTCGCCCTTCCGTCGCTCTGGGGACCGGCGCGCTCCCCGGCCCTCGTGACCGAGGTGATCTCGGCTGTCGAGTACGGCTACGGCCTGGCGCTCACGCGGGCCTTCGGGACCCTCGCGGCGGGCCGCGAACGTCAATAAGGTGACGATTCCACCTGCGGGGTGCCGCGAACGAATCCATCCGTTCTTCTCGTCGGTCGTATACGTCTGGGGATTTCCAGATCTCCGCCGAGATAGATAATGAGGCTTGTGAGATGAATTATCGGTTTAGTGAGCCTTTTTCATCTTCTGGCGCTGGGCCGCTGGTCACAGCATGATCGCGAGTTGCGGATTCGGCGTGTGACATAGAGAAACCCCTGTTAGGCGGGTTGATCACCACAATCACCGCGTCCGAACCAGAGGTCTCTGCGTGCTGTTCTATCGCGCTGCCGTCGATTTGTCGCGTTCAACGCTGAACTACGTTGCCGGGCTGATCCGCCGTCGTCGCAAGGCGATCGGGTCGACGTGGCGGCTGCTCAACCCCGGCCGGCAGGCCCTGCTGGTGCTGGTCTATCCGCGCAAGGACGAGACGTTCACCGAGATCGGCGCCGGCTTCGGGGGGTCGGCGACGACGGCCTGGCGGTACGTGGAGGAGACCGTCATGCTGCTGTCAGCCCGCTCACCCAAGCTCACACCGGCGTTGCGGAAGGCGAAGAAAGCCGGGCTGACCCACGTGATCCTGGACGGGACGCTCATCCCCACCGGCCGCGTTCGGGCCGACCGCCCCACTTCTCCGGCAGGCATCGGGTGCACGGGATGAACGTGCAGGTCATCGCAGGTCCGGATGGGGCGATCCTGTGGACGTCCGGCGCGATGTCGGGCAAGACCCACGACCTGACCGCCGCCAGAGCATGGGGCATTCCGCGCGAAGCGGAGAAGGCGGGGATCCTCACCCCGGCCGACAAGGATTACCAAGGGATCGGGGGCTCCGTCGTCATCACCCCGTACAAGGGCAAGAACAAGCCGGAGCCCTCGTCTGGCTCCTGACCTCTTCTCCGACCGTCATTGGGCCGTCCCCCCCGGCGAACGGCTGTGTGCCAAGGCTCTGTCCTGGTCGAAAGCAGCCCGGAGCCCGGCCGTCCGGTGAAACGGCCGGGCGGTTCGGGGGCCTCAGGCGGTGGTGCTGGTGATGACGGCGAACAGGGCGCCGTGGTGGTCGGCGAGCACGGCGAAGCAGCCGACGCCGGGCACGTCCGAGGCGGGCACGTGGACGGCCCCGCCGAGCTGCTCGGCCAGGGCCACGGTCGCCTCACAGGAGGCGACCTCGAAGTAGGGCAGCCAGTGCGGCCTGCCACCCTCCTGAAGCGGCATGAGCCCGCCCTGGTCGGCGTTCTCCCCCTCGGCGGGGGAGACCACGACGTAGGTCATGTCGCCGAACGGAGTCTCCTGGGCCCGCCATCCGAAGACCGCCTGGTAGAAGGAGCGGGCGGCGTCGGGGTTCGGGACGTACAGTTCGGTCCAGGTCAGGGAGCCGGGGACGGTGGCCAGGTCGAAACCCGTGGTCGCGATGGGCTGCCAGACGGCGAACTCGGCCCCCTCGGGGTCGGTGAAACCGGCCATCCGGCCCTCGCCGAAGACGTCGTGGGGACCGAAGCGCACCGTGCCGCCCGCCTGCTCGACGGCCTTGGCCGTGGCATCGGCGTCGTCGGTGCCGAAGTAGAGGGTCCAGGCGGAGGTCGCCCCCGCGTCGAGCGGCCCGACTGCGGCGACGGTCCTGCCGTCGAGCTGGAGGAAACCGTAGTCTCCGGCCTCGGGACCGGCGGCCTGGAAACTCCAGCCGAACAGGGAGCCGTAGAAGGCGGCCGAGGCCGCGACGTCGGGCGAACCCAGGTCGATCCAGCCGGGGGCGCCGGGGACGTGGTCAGTGGTGATCATGGCGTGCTTCCTGAGGAGGAGGATCAAGGACGTGTCCTCCGGAGACCACCACTGCGGGAAGGCGCCCCCTTCGGATCGCGCACAGCATCGCAGAGGCGACCGACAATTCCCGGCGCGCGATCAGAGGGCCCAGGTCGGCCGATATTCGACGTGCAATCTGCCCGAACGTCTCCGCCGGCCGAAGTCGATCTCCGCGCAGAAGTGGCCGTCCGGCCGCTCCGCCAGATGGGCGGGGGCCTCGGTGACCAGCGGACGGATCATGGTGGCGCCCGTGCGCAGGAACGCCTCTGGACCGCCGACGACGAAAAGCGTCCTGGCGGCCACGGCGAAGTGGAGGTGGTCGTGATACTCCCGGTGGGCGACCCGGTCGTGGTCGATCATGCCCGCGTCGGGGAAGACGTCCCCGGGAGGCGACACGGTGTGCGGACGTCCCGTCCCCAGCCTGGCCCGTACGGCGGGCCAGCGCGACGGGGGGAACCGCATGGAGTGGTGGACGAGCACCAGGTCCAGGGGCTCCACACCGGAGTCGGGAGCCGGTTCCTCCGGCGGGAGGTTGGCCCGCATGGGCAGGTGGACCAGCGAGTGACGGGAACGCGCGGCCAGCCCCCACGCCACGGCCAGTACGGCCGCCGCCTCACCGTCCACATACATGGCCAGGGCCCAGCCTCCGTCGTCGAAGAGGAAGGCCCGTCGTGGTGGCCGGTCGGGCCACAGCACCCGGTACTCGTCGCGGCCGAGCCGTACCCGGCTGATCCGCATCCGCTGTCCCGTCCGGGAAGAGCGCGTCATCCGGGAAGGCGCAGGAACGACGGGGGAACGTGGTCGGTGAGCCAGACGCCGTTGGCACTGATCCGGAACTCGTGACCCGCGGCCCGCATCGCCGCGGCGTCCACGACGAGGACGACCGGGACACCCCTGCGGGATCCGACCCGGGTCGCGGTCTCCCGGTCGGGGGAGAGGTGCACGTGGTGGCGGTTCATCGGCCGCAACCCCTCGGCGCGGATCGCGGCCAGGTTGCGCGCGACCGTGCCGTGGTAGAGGGTCGCGGGCGGCTCCGCCACGGGAAGGCCGAGGTCGACGGCGACGGAGTGGCCCTGGTTGGCCCGGATGCGGCCGTCCTCGATGACGTATCTCCGCTTGTCGTTGTCGGCGACGACCTGTTCCAGCTCGGCCGGGGAGAAGGGGAAGCCGTGCGCGGCGGCGGCCGTCAGGAGCGTGTCGACCTCGACCCAGCCACCGGCGTCGAGGGTGATCCCGATCCGCTCGGGCCGGTGCCGCAGGTGCTTGGCGAGATACTTGGAGATCCGCACCGTCCGCCGTTCGTCCATCACAGCCTTTCCAGGACGCCGCACCCGTGCTGCGGGCGGGCGGCCTCCACCGTTTCCCATGGATTCTCACGCGTCCGCGCGGGGCGGGCCAACACGTTTTCGCGCTCGCCCGCCCCGGCGTTCGTCCGGTCACCGGTCCCGGAGGAAGGCGAGCATCTCGGTGCGGGTGCCCTCGTCCGGCTCGACGGCCGAGGCCCGCCGTACCCAGTCCCGGGCCTGATCGGGTACGGCCTCCTCGGGCCAGACGGACAGGGCGGCCCAGGGGGAGTCGTCCGGAGACGTGCGGAGGAAGGCCAGGACGCTGAGCAGGCTGTTCAGCCTGCCGAGAGTGGCCTGCCGGGTGGCGAGGAGCTCGGCGAAGCGGCGAATGACGGGCAGGGCGTCGGGGTAGTCGTCCATGTCCTCGGCCGGCCCGCCCTGTGCCAGGGCGGTCAGTATGTCCCCCGCGCCGTCGAGCAGGGCGTCGTCGACCTCCGCTTCGAGGAGTGCCGAGTACAGGTCACCGGTCGTGGCCGCGAGGTGGGCCAGGTACTCGTTCATGATGTCGTTGCGGAAGCCGTACCGCAGCAGCCAGGCCTTGATCTCCGGATCGTCGCAGTCCTTCGTGGGAGGAGAGCCGGATGACGGGACGAACATCGGTACCGGCGAGGGGATCGGCCGGAAACGACAAAAGCCCCAGACTCTCGGCGCGCGCCGTGAGCTGGAGCTTCGTCTGTCCGCCGACCAGGCCGGGCCTGGCGGTGAATTCTGGTGGACGATACAGGGATTGAACCTGTGACCTCTTCCGTGTCAGGGAAGCGCTCTCCCGCTGAGCTAATCGTCCTCGTTGAAGAACCAGAGGTGGAGACGGGATTTGAACCCGTGTACACGGCTTTGCAGGCCGTTGCCTCGCCTCTCGGCCACTCCACCGGAGTGAGAGCCCGAAGACCCTTCGAGCGGAAGACGGGATTCGAACCCGCGACCCTCACCTTGGCAAGGTGATGCTCTACCACTGAGCCACTTCCGCGTGTTTTCGCCGGGTGTTTTCCCTGCGGCAACGAGAGAACTCTAGCGGGTTTTCCGAGTGCTTGCGTAACCGCGGTCAGCCGGGACCGCGGAGACGCGGCGAAACCACGTTCGACGGCGGGCAGGTGATCCGTGGCCGCAGGAGCGTCCTGTCCTCCACCGTCGGCGACTGTCGGCGTGGGTCCACCCCGTCCAGGCGGAATTCGTCCCATCGGGCTCAGTGCGGTAGAAACACCAGGTGGAGTCGTTGAAACTGGGGTCGCTCGAGGTCTGGCCTCCGGTGGTCCTCGCCCCCATGGCGGGCATCACCAACGCGCCGTTCCGCACGCTGTGCCGGGAGCAGGGCGGGGGGCTGTTCGTCTGCGAGATGATCACCACCAGGGCGCTGGTCGAGCGCAACGCCAAGACGCTCAAGATGATCCGCTTCGGCCCCGGCGAGAGCCCGCGCAGCCTCCAGCTCTACGGGGTCGATCCGGCGACCGTGGGCAGGGCGGTCCGCATGGTCGCGGAGGAGGACCTGGCCGACCACGTCGACCTCAACTTCGGCTGCCCGGTGCCCAAGGTGACCCGGCGAGGCGGCGGGTCGGCGCTGCCGTACAAGCGGAACCTGCTGCGGGCCATTCTGCGTGAGGCCGTGCGCAACGCGGGGACGCTGCCGGTGACGATGAAGATGCGCAAGGGCATCGACGACGACCACCTCACCTACCTGGACGCCGGGCGCATCGCCGTCGAGGAGGGGATCGCCGCGGTCGCCCTGCACGGCCGTACGGCGGTGCAGCACTACGGCGGCACGGCCGACTGGGACTCCATCGCGCGGCTGAAGGAGGCGGTGACCGAGATCCCGGTGCTCGGCAACGGCGACATCTGGAGCGCCGAGGACGCGATGCGGATGATGGCGCGGACGGACTGCGACGGTGTCGTCGTCGGCCGGGGCTGTCTGGGTCGCCCCTGGCTGTTCGCCGACCTGGCGGCGGCGTGCGCCGGTGGCGCCGAGGTGGCCAGGCCGACGCTGGGACAGGTCGCCGCGACGATGGACCGGCACGCGACGCTGCTCGCCGAGTGCTTCGGCAGCGAGCAGCACGCCGTCGCCGACTTCCGCAAACACGTCGGCTGGTACCTCAAGGGCTTCGTGGTCGGCGCCGACCTGCGCCGCCGCCTGGCCACCGCGGAGACCCTGGACGATCTCAGGCGGGGGCTGGCCGAGTTGGACCCCGGCCAGTCCTGGCCCGAGGGCGCCGACACCCCGCGCGGCAAGACCCATCCGCGTGAGCGCGTCCACCTGCCCGCCGGCTGGTTGGACGACCCCTACGAGATCGTCGTCCCGGACGCCGAGCTGGAGGTCTCGGGCGGCTGACCGGAGCCCACGGCCCAGGCCCGGTCAGCCGACCGTGTCGACCGGGCCGCCGCTGCGCCAGTAGACGTTGTTCTCCCGGCTCAGCAGCCCCTCGTCCACCAGATAGCGGCGCAGCGCCGCGTAGTCGTCGTGGAAGGCGCGCAGCGTGACGTCCACGTCCTTCTCCGGGTAGCGGACCCCGGGTTCGAAGACCTGGACGATGTAGTTCAGCACGACCAGCTGCTTGTCCCGTTTGCTGGGGATCGCCCGGAGCCGTCCCTCGACGAGGAAGGACCGCAGAATCCTCTCCTCAGCCGAGCCCGCGGGCTCGGCGGGCTTGGCCGAGGCGTGCAGCAGCTCACGGAACCGTTCCCGCCGCGCCTCCCAGTTCCCCTTCTCGTCCCGTACGGCAAGCCCGCCACGCTCCAGCCTGTCCAGCGCCCGCCGCACGACCTGCCTGTCGGGCCCGGCCTCCTCGGGGGCGCCTCCCAGGACCAGGGTGGAGAACACTCGCAGCGTGTCCTCCTGGTAGAGCAGGCCGAGCACCTGCCTGATCGCCTCGTCGCTCATGCCACCATTCTTGTCGGTCCCCTCTGGTAGTTCTGCACCATGCACAGTCGCGGAGTGAGCCCTGATGAGTTCCTGCGGATCGCGTCCTCGCTGCCGGAGGTCGAGCTGGTCCAGCACAGTGAGGAGTGGGTCGGGCTCAGGGTGAGGGGCAAGGGCTTCGGCTACCTGTCGGAGGCCAAGCAGAGCGCGCAGCTCAAGGCGACCCTGGCCGAGCAGGCGGCGATGGTCGGCGAGAGTCCGGAGGTCTACGGCCGGTCGTGGACCAGCGGCCAGTTCGGCTGGGTCGAGATCCGCCTGTCGCTGGCCGACCCCGAGGAGCTGACCGAGGTGGTCACCGAGGCCTGGTGCCTGACCGCTCCCCGCTCCCTGGCCGCCGACCACGAGCGCCGCCTGGGTCTGGTCCCCCTGTCCCCGGACCTGGTGGACGACTGAAAACCCCGTTACAACCGATTCAGGCCGATCACATGCACGACAGCGCGGCCCTCCTCGTCGGAGGCGCCCAGGTCGACCTGGGCGTCGATGCCCCAGTCGCCGTCGCCCGCCGGGTCGGCGATGACCTGGCGGACCCGCCAGAACTCCTTCTCCTCCTCGATGCGGAGCAGGCCGGGGCCACGGGCGTCGGGGCCGGTGCCGATCTCGTCGTGGTCGTCGTAGTAGGCGTCGAGCGCGGCTCCCCAGTCGACGTCGGGGGCCAGCTCGGCCAGTTCCTCCTCCCTCTCCACGGCGGCCAGCTCGACCAGCCGGAACATCGCGTTGCGCACCAGCACCCGGAAGGCGCGGCTGTTGGCGGTGACGGGCTTGGTCTTCTCCTCAAGGGAGGGCGCCTCGATCTCGCCGGAGGGGTTCTGCAGTTGCTCCCACTCGTCCAGGAGACTGGAGTCGACCTGCCGGACCAGTTCGCCGAGCCATTCGATGAGGTCGATGAGGTCCTCGGTCTTGAGGTGCTCGGGGATGGTCCGTGACAGGGTGCGGTAGGCGTCGGCGAGATAGCGCAGTACGGTGCCCTCCGACCTGGCCAGCTCGTAGAACTGGACGTAGTCGGCGAAGGTCATCGCCCGTTCGTACATGTCCCTGACGACCGACTTCGGGCTGACGGTGTAGTCGCCGACCCAGGGGTGACCGCGGCGGTAGGTCTCGTAGGCGCCCAGCAGCAGGTCGGCGAGCGGCATCGGGTAGGTGACCTCGTTGAGGAGCTCCATCCGCTCCTCGTACTCGACGCCGTCGGCCTTCATCTGCGCGACGGCCTCCCCCCTGGCCTTGTTGAGCTGGGCGGACAGGATCTGCCTCGGGTCGTCGAGGATGGACTCGATGATCGAGACCATGTCCAGGGCGTAGGAGGGCGACTCCATGTCCAGCAGTTCGAGGCTGGCGAGGGCGAAGGTGGACAGCGCCTGGTTGAGTGCGAAGTCCTCCTGCAGGTCGACGGTGAGCCGGGCCATCCTGCCCTGTTCGTCGGCCTCGGGAAGCTTCTCGACCACGCCGCCGGCCAGCAGGGAGCGGTAGATCGCGATGGCCTGGCTGATGTGCCGCCGCTGCAGTTTGCGGTCCTCGTGGTTGTCGGTGAGCAGGTGTTTCATCGCGGCGTAGCAGTCGCCCGGCCGGTTGATCACCGCCAGGAGCATCGCGTTGCTGACCTTGAACCGGGAGGTCAGCGGTTCGGGTTCGGCGGTCTGCAACTTCTCGAAGGTCTCCTCGCTCCAGCCGACGAAGCCCTCCGGCGGCTTCTTGCGGGAGTAGCCGCGCCGCCGCTTGGGGTCGTCGCCGATCTTGGCCAGGGCCCGTTCGTTCTCGATGACGTGTTCCGGGGCCTGGCAGGCGACGTAGCCGATGGTGTCGAAGCCCGCCCGGCCCGCGCGTCCGGCGATCTGGTGGAACTCGCGGGCGCGCAGCCGCCGTACCTTGTTGCCGTCGTATTTGCTCAGCGCGGTGAACAGCACCGTCCTGATCGGCACGTTGACGCCGACGCCGAGGGTGTCGGTGCCGCAGATGACCTTCAGCAGGCCCGCCTGGGCGAGCCGTTCGACCAGTCTGCGGTACTTGGGCAGCATTCCCGCGTGGTGCACGCCGATGCCGTGCCGTACGAGACGGGACAGGGCGCGGCCGAAGCGCGTGGTGAACCGGAAGTTGCCGATCATGGCGGAGATGGCCTCCTTCTCCGCCTTGGTCGACATGTTGATGCTCATCAGGGCCTGTGCCCGCTCCATGGCCGCGGCCTGGGTGAAGTGGACGACGTAGACCGGGTACTGGTTGGTGGTGAGCATCTCCTCCAGGGTCTCGTGGAGGGGGGTGAGCCGGTAGGAGTAGACCAGGGGCACCGGGCGCTCGGCGTGCTTGACGACCGCGGTCGGCCTGCCGGTGCGGCGGGTGAGGTCGGCCTCGAACCTGGTGACGTCGCCCAGCGTCGCCGACATCAGGATGAACTGCACGTTCGGCAGTTCGATCAGCGGCACCTGCCAGGCCCAGCCCCGGTCGGGTTCGGCGTAGAAGTGGAACTCGTCCATCACGACCTGGCCGATGTCGGCCTGGGCGCCGTCGCGCAGCGCGACGTTGGCGAGGATCTCCGCGGTGCAGCAGATGACGGGGGCGCCGGGGTTCACGCTGGCGTCCCCGGTCATCATGCCGACGTTCTCGGTGCCGAAGATCGCGCACAGGTCGAAGAACTTCTCCGAGACCAGGGCCTTGATCGGCGCGGTGTAGAAGGTGCGCACGTCCCGGGTGAGCGCGACGAAGTGCGCTCCGGCCGCGACCAGGCTCTTTCCCGAGCCGGTCGGGGTCGACAGGATCAGGTTGTTGCCCGAGACGACCTCTATCAGCGCCTCCTCCTGGGCGGGATAGAGGGTGAGCCCACGCTCGGCGTTCCACTCGACGAAGGCGTCGAAGATGGTGTCGGGGTCGGCGTCGATCTCTTCTGGCAGGCGATCTACAAGGCTCACGGTTCAATACTGCCGAAGAACTGGAGGTGGTCGGACCGGCCCGGCGGCCACCACGCGCCGGAACCACCCCACTTAATCACGATAAATCGGGATTTGACGGGGTGTTGAAACCGGGGAGTGGCCGAGCAACAAGCCCGTCACCAGCATGCCCGCCCCCACCATCGGCACCGGCCCGGGAACGAAGCCCATCACGGTGAAGATCAGCAGCCCCGCCCCGGTCAGCGCCCCGGCCACCACGATCCTGGCCGTCCCGCCCCGGTACGGCGAGGCCGCGCCGGCCGCCTCGAACCTGGCGAACCCCCGCAGCAGCGGCCACAGCGCCAGGACGAGCACGAGCAGCCAGTGCGGCCATCCGGACAGCCACGCGGACGTCCCCGGCTCCGGCGTCGAGACACCGAGACCCACCACGACCACCGCGGCCACCACGAACAACGCGCTCATGTGCCACAGGTAGACGGTCATCATCCTGGAACCGGCCCAGCGCAGCGCCCTGGCGACCCCCGGCCATCCCGCGAACTCCGTGATCCATGGGCGCAGCGCGGCGGCGAGCCCGATCTGGCCGACGCCGACCGCCAGCAGCGCGATCGTCGGCGGCGCCATGTTCGAGACGGCCGCCCCCGGCATCCCGATCATGCTGCCCGGATACGGGCCGAAGGCCACCAGGGCGGCCGCCGTGCCGTACCCGGCGAGTGCCAGCAGCCAGGGGCGGCCAAGGCGTCCGTCGGCGTAGAGGAAACCGAGCTGGTGCACGGCCAGCCAGACCAGTCCGACGTTGACGAACCCGATCACCTCAAGCCCGCTGGTGAAACGCGCGACGTCGGCCACCACGGCCCCGGCGGACAGGGCCACGGGCACGCGCCAGCCGTACACCATGTTGAGCCTGAGC
Source organism: Streptosporangium jomthongense (assembly GCF_042650425.1). Lineage (NCBI taxonomy): Bacteria > Bacillati > Actinomycetota > Actinomycetes > Streptosporangiales > Streptosporangiaceae > Streptosporangium > Streptosporangium jomthongense. The sequence continues at coordinate 80,223 of NZ_JBHSBC010000037.1, forward strand.
ATCCGCGGGGTCAGCGCGACCACGACCAGGTAGACCGCCAGGAACCACAGCAACTGCCCGGCCAGCCGCGCGGCCGTGACCACCGGCTGCTGCGGAACGCCCAGGGCGAGCAGCAGGTGCGGCAGCGGGATCCAGACCGCGGCCAGCGGCACAACGGGCAGGGCCAGCCTGCGCAGCCGCGCCGCCAGCCAGACCGGGATCGTCTCCCCACGCCGTACGGCCGCGCGCCAGCTGATCGCGTTGGCCGCGCCCCCGGCGAAGAACACCAGCGGCATCACCTGGCTGATCCAGGTGATCGCCCACGCCCAGCCCGTCGCCAGCGCGTTCCCCGTGGTGATCCGGCCCTCGGCGAACGAGAGCACCGGCATGCTCCAGTGCTGGAGCACGACCAGGGCCATGCCGAACACACGCAGAACGTCCAGAAAAGGGTCACGTCCCAGAGGAGGCGGTGCGGAGCGGGCCGTCGAACGGGGGGCGATGAGGGTCACGGGGGTCTCGATTCTCGGGAGAACTCGGGGAGGGGCCGGTGAGACGACCCTCCCGCGCGGCCCCGTGCCGGCGCAGTAACGCACGCATCCGTCTTGACCTCGCCGTCACCCCCCTGCCCGGGGTAGGGAAAACCCCACCCCTTGACACCGGCACGCAGGGTCGAAGGACCGCTACGGCGCTCATACGGTTGGCGGCATGAGAACCGTCTTGCGCCGCATCGGCTCCGACACCCGATATCTGATCGCCGGGTTCCCGCTTTCCCTCGTCTTCTTCGTCCTGGCGGTGGTGGGTTTCTCCGCGGGCGTCGGAACGGTGGTCGTCTGGGTCGGTCTGCCGATTCTGGCGGGAACGCTCATGATGGCGCGTGGCATGGCCGATGTGGAGCGGCGGATGCTGCCCGAGATACTCGGCCGTCCCGTGCCCAGGCCGCGCTACCGGCCGGCACCGGAGCGCGCCGGAGCGTTCCGCCGCATGGTGAACCCGCTGACCAGCGGGCAGTCGTGGCTCGACCTGCTCTACGGCATCGTGTCCCTCCCGCTGGCCATCCTGACCTTCGTCGTCGCGGTCGTCTGGTGGGCGGGCACGATCCTGGGGCTGACCTACCCGATCTACGGATGGGCCATCGCCAGGATGCCGGACAACCACGGACTCGCCGAACTGCTCGGGTTCGGCGACAGCGCCGTGGTCGAGGTGGCGTTCAACACCGCCATCGGGGTGCTGTTCGCCGTCACCCTGCCGTTGATGCTGCACGGCGCCGCGCTGGTGCGGGCGGGCCTCGGCCGCGCCATGCTGACCGGCGTCGCCGAACTGCACGAGCGCATCGACGACCTGGCCCAGGGCCGGGCGGCCGCGGTCTCCGCCGAGGCGAACGCGCTGCGCCGTCTCGAACGCGACATCCACGACGGGCCGCAGCAGCGCCTGGTCTCCCTGGCCATGGACCTGTCCCGGGCCCAGCGCCAGCTCAAGCGCGACCCGCAGGCGGTCGAGGAGATGCTCAGCCAGGCCATCACCTCGACCAGGGAGACCCTGGACGAGCTGCGGGCCCTCTCCCGGGGCATCGCGCCCCCCATCCTCACCGACCGGGGACTGGCCCCCGCCCTCGCCGCGCTGGCCGGCCGCTGCACGATCCCGGTCGAACTCGACATCCAGATCACCGGCCGCTTCGCCGCCGCCATCGAGAACACCGTCTACTTCGTGGTCGCCGAGTCCCTGACCAACGTGGCCAAGCACAGCCACGCGAACGTCTGCACGGTGACGCTGAGCAAGGCCGGTGGCGTCCTCATGCTGACCATCGGGGATGATGGGGTCGGCGGTGCGCACACCGCCAAGGGACATGGCCTGTCCGGCCTGACCGACCGTCTCAAGGCGGTCGACGGGACACTCGCGGTCGACTCACCGCTGGGCGGGCCGACGGTGATCGTGGCGGAGGTTCCGTGCGGGTAGTCGTGGCCGACGACGCAGTCCTGATCAGGGAGGGCCTGATCAGGCTGCTTGAGGAGTTCGGATGCGAGGTGGTGGCGGCCGTCGGCGACGGTGACCGGCTGATCGAGGCCGTCGCCGAGCACAGGCCCGACGTCTCGGTCGTGGACGTCAGGATGCCTCCGAGCTTCACCGACGAGGGCCTGCGGGCGGCCGTCGAGGCGCGCAGGCGGGTGCCGGGCGCGCCGGTGCTGATCCTGTCCCAGTACGTGGAGGTCTCCTATGCCGACGACCTGCTCGCCGACGCCAGGGGCGCGGTCGGCTATCTGCTCAAGGACCGGGTCGTCGACGTCGACGACTTCATGGCGGGCCTGCGCGCGGTCGCGACCGGGGGCACCGTCTTCGACCCGCAGGTGGTGGCGCAGCTGATGGTACGGCGCCGCCGCGACGACCCGCTCGCCCAGCTCACCCCGAGAGAGCGCGAGGTGCTCGGCCTGATGGCGGAGGGCAGGTCGAACCCGGCCATCGGACGTCAGCTGGTGATCAGCGACGGCGCGGTCGAGAAGCACATCCGCAGCATCTTCGCCAAGCTCGGCCTCTACGCCGAGGACGGCGACCAGCACCGCCGCGTCCTGGCCGTCCTGGCCTACCTGCGCTCCTAGGAACATGCGGGCCCACGACCTGTCCGCCGGAGAGGCGGTGCTGGCCCGGGTGCACGGCGTCGCCCGTGAGGCGGCCCGCCTGTACGGCCTGCCGGACGCCGAGGTCACGCTGATCAACGTGTCGGAGAACGCCACCTACCGGATCGACGACCCGGCGACCGGGGAACGCCGGATCCTGCGGGTGCACCGGCTCGGCTACCACTCGGCCCCGGCCATCATGTCGGAGCTGGCGTGGCTGGAGGCGCTCAGACGTGAGGCCGGGGTCAGGACCCCCGAGGTGATTCCCACGCCCGGGGGACGGCGGGTGCTGACCGTTCCCGGCGCGCAGCCCCGCGACTGCGTGATGTTCGAGTTCCTGCCGGGCGCAGAACCGCCCCAGGACGACGCCCTGGTGGCCGGGTTCGAGCGGCTGGGCGCGCTCACCGCGCGGATGCACCGGCACGCGCGCGCCTGGCGGCCCCCCACCTGGTTCACCCGTTTCCACTGGGACCACGACGCGGCCCTGGGCGTCGAGTCGCGCTGGGGCCGCTGGCGGGACGGGGTGGGCGTCGACGACCGGGCCCGTGCCGTACTGGGGCGGCTCGACGCGCGGCTGCGGGAACGGCTGCGCCGCTTCGGCCGGGGCCCGGAGCGCTACGGCCTGATCCACGCGGATCTGCGCCTGGCCAACCTGCTGGTGACCGGTGGCGGGGAGCCCAGCGTGATCGACTTCGACGACTGCGGTTTCGGGTGGTACCTCTACGATCTGGCCGCGGCGCTCAGCTTCATCGAGCACGACCCCAGGGTCCCCGAACTGGTCGACGCCTGGCTGCGGGGTTATCGCGCCGTCACCCCCCTGCCCGCGCGGGACGAGGCGGAGGTCTGGACGTTCGTCATGTTCCGCCGTCTGCTGCTGGTCGCCTGGATCGGCACGCACACCGGCGTGGAGACCGCAGCCGAACTCGGCGCCGCCTACACCGAGGGAACCTGCGAGCTGGCGGAGCGCTACCTGTCCGGGAGGCTGTGAGGCCCGCGGCAGCTGTCGCACCTTCCGGCCTCGCCGTACTCGCGGAAGACGAGCTGGTCGGGCGCGATCAGGTTGACGCCGTGGATGAAGTTCGCGTGGATCTCGGGGACGCGGGTGATGGTCCTGACGACCGCGTTGGCGACCAGGTGACCGGAGATCCCGGCGGAGGCGGCCGTGACGCCGGGGCCGCCGAGGTCGACGGACAGGCCAAGGGAGTCGGCATGCAGCGGGGTCTGGAGGTTCCTGTGCCGTTCCTGCGCCTCGATGACGCACTCGTAGCAGAGCCCGTGTCCGGGCAGGAAGACGCCGACCGTCACGAAGGGACCGTTGTAGCCGCCGCCGACCCACGGCAGCCCGGCGGCCGCGCACGCCCGGCTCGTCCACACCCTGATCCCGCCGGGCCCGCCGGGTTCGTCGGCGCACAGCGCCACCACGTCGTAGCCGTCCATCAGCCGGGCCAGGTCCTCCTGGGAGGTGGTCCGCGCCCGCTCGCCGGTGATCCGCACGTCGGAGTTGAGGGCGCGCAGCCGCTCCAGGGCGGTCTCGGCCTTCGGCCTGCCCACGTCCCGTTCGGAGTAGAGGACCTGCCGGTTGAGGTTCGACAGTTCGACCAGGTCGGGATCGACGCAGTGCAGGGTCCCGACGCCGGAGGCCACCAGGGCCTGTGCCGCCGTCGCCCCGGTGCCGCCCAGGCCGATCAGGAGGACCCGGGCCTGGCGCAGCCGCAGCTGAGCCTCCCAGCCGTGCTCTCTCGGGGTGAGGTCGGCCCAGCGGAAGAAGGCGTGGCTGCGACTGTAGCGCTCCCTTTCGCGGGGGGACAGCTCCTCGGGCGCGCTAGCCCCCGCGTCCTCGACGTGACCGGAGCGGATCAGTTCGCCGACCAGCTCGGCCGCCTCGGCGGCGGGCAGGCCGGTCAGGAGCCCGGCGATCTCGGCGGGGCTCCGGGTGCCGTCCATCGCCCGCAGGGCCTCCCACACCAGGCCGTCCGGATCCTCGATCTCCTCCGCCACCCCGTAGACCTGGCCGCCGATCCGGATTCTGCCGTCCGCCAGCCGGTAGGCGGTGTGCTCCTTCTTCACTCTCGGTAACCGCACGGCCTCCCCCGGAGGACCTCACTGGGCCGGTCCGGCGTCACTCGGGAGACACCGGACCGGCCGGAACCCTAGGTGTCAGTTGCCACTGGAGTTGCTGGCGACGTTACCGGCCATCTCGATCTTGTCGAGCCTGCGGATGCGGATTCTTCTCTTGATCTGTGCCGCACCCGCGGTGGGCCTCGGGCTCTTGTCGTTTCCGGCCATCACGCACTCCATCCGAATCGGTCGTGCTGGTCTTTCCTTCGAGCTGTCCCGCCTTACTGATGATCATAATGGGAGGCGACGGAAACGACTTCAACCCTCTTTCTCGCTTTAGTGGGATTTGGACGGTATTTACTTCTGAAGTATGTCGTTCCCGAAGTCATGAAGGCCGTCAATGGCAGAGCGACACCCGCGAAACCGGCCATCAGAAGAACCGGCGCGCTTCCCAGAGCCGCCTCGGCGGGGCCGGTGAGAATCAGGCCGAGAGGAGTGAGCGCGGAGGCGGCGATCCAGTCGAGTGAGACCACGCGCGCCAGCCGCTCCGCGGGCACCTCGTGCTGGAGCGAGACCACCCACTGCACGGAGAAGACCTCGATCCCGAACCCGGCCAGGGCGAAACAGACGTAGACGATCCACGGGGCCTGCGAGAAGCACAGGGCCGGAGGCACCAGCCCGTACGCCGTCAGCCCCGTGATCGCCGCGAGCCCCGGCCGCCGGGGCTTCCAGAGCATGCTGAACACCCCTCCCGCCAGGCCGCCGACGGAGAGCAGGGCGAGAGCGGTCCCGTAGAAGGCGTCGCCCCCGAAGCTCTCCCTGGCCAGGACCGGGAGCAGGACCTGCGCCGGGGCGATCGTGAGCATCGACTGCAGCGCGGTCACCACGATGACGGTCCCGATCCAGCGCCTCAGCCAGACCTCACGCACCCCCTCGGCGATCTCCCGCCAGGCCGAGGCCCTGGCCGTACGGACGACCACGGGCTCCCGCAGGAGGACCAGGGCGCACAGGCTGAACGCGAAGGCCCCCAGGGCCGCCACGAAGGCCGCCCTGACCGGGGCCGACGAGACCAGGAGGGCGCCGAGGCCGGGACCGGCGATGGCGCCGACACGCCAGGAGACGGCGTTGAGGGCCGCCCCCGCGGGCCGCTGCTCCGGGGTGAGCACCGACCCGAGGCACGCCTGGAAGGCGGGGCGGAAGAAGGCCTCGGCCGCCCCGGCGAGGAAGACCATCCCGCCGAGCACCCAGGCCGAGGTGACGCCCGCCAGGCCGGCCATGACCACGCAGCACAGGAACACCTGCGAGGCGAGCATGACGTGCCGTCTGGGCAGCCGGTCGGCCCACACGCCGCCGAAGAGCCCGAACAGGACCAGGGCGGCCCAGCGCGAGGCGAGCACCGCCCCGACCTCCGTGGCGGTGCCGCCCGCGTCGAGCAGTGAGACGACGACCGCGACGGGAAACACCTGGTCTCCGGCCACGGAAGCGATAAGGCTTATCCAAAGAGTCCGGAATTCCCGATTTCCTAATACCGAGCCGGTGGGCCACTTTGGGATAAGCCTTCGGAGGGCGCTCATGCTGGTGAATGATGCGCTATTTCCCCGTGGGTAACAAGGTTGTCAAGGGCGCTGTAGCGCCTCTCTTATCTCATCGTCGTCAGGGGCGAGATCCAGCGCCCGGGTGAGGTCGGCCACGGCCTCCTCCTCCCGTCCGGCGGCGCGCAACGCCATCGCCCGGTTGAACAGCAACGCCGGGTCGGCGCCGGGTTCGAGGGCCCGGGTGAAGTCGGAGACCGCTCCCTCGGGGTCGCCGGTCTCGAACGCCAGCATCCCCCGGCTCGCCCAGGCGGCCATCAGCGAGGGGGAGAGCTCGATGGCCCTGTCGAAGGCTGCCCTCGCCCGTTCGGTACGGCCCTGCGCCATCTCGATCTGGCCGAGTGCGCACAGCAGGTACGGGTTGAGCGGGTCGATCCGCAGCCCCGCCTCCGCGTCGGCCCTGGCCCTGCCGTACTCGCCGAGCGCGGCCAGCAGGCCCGCCCGGTTGGCGAGCCCGTCCACGAACTCCGGGTCGAGTTCGAGAGCGTGGTCCAGGTCGGCGAGCGCTCCCTCGTGGTCACCGGCCGAGAAGCGGATCTCGGCCCGGTTGTAGTACGGCTCGGGGAAGGGCGGCCCGACCCGCATCGCCGTCTCGTAGTCGGCGACCGCCTCCTGGCTTCTGCCCAGCCGGTGGAGCAGGTTCCCCCGGTCGATGTAGTAGTCGGGATGGCCGGGATCGATCCCGATCACGGTGTCCAGGTTCTCCAGGGCCTCCTCGGGGCGGCCCAGCGCGACGGCCAGCTGCGCCCTGTTGGCCAGCAGCACCATCCGGTGGATCGGGTGCTCGCCGGGCGGCAGGTCCCGCTCCGCCAGGCCGAGCGCCTCCTGGACGAGGTCGAAGGCCCTGCCGGGACGGCCGAGGCGCAGCTCGACCAGTGCCCGGCCGTTGAGGTCGAAGCCCAGCCTGAAGGCCCGTTCGCGGGGGTCGGGAAGCAGCCCGGAGATGGCGACGGCCTGGTTCACCCAGGCGAGCGCGGCCTCGGGGTCGCGCCTGGCCGGATCGTGGTCGCGGACCTTGAGCATGGCCGTCGAGTAGGCCGCGGAGGCGTGCGTGACGGGGGAGACGCTCTCTCTCCTGGCCCGGTCGAACAGGGCCAGGGCCTCGGGCTCGCGGCCGAGCGCGCCCAGCGCGGTCGCGGTGTCGTGCACCAGCCGCCACCAGGTCTCCTCGGGAGTCTCCCGGGTCTCGGCGGGACCGGCCAGGGCCAGCGCGCGTGATCCCAGCTCGGCGGCCGCGTCGTGACAACCCGCCTCAAGACACCACTCGACGGCGAAGCGCAGCGCCTCGACCGCGCTGCGCGGCCGCGTGCCGTGCTCACGGTGGTGCGGGATCGCGCCGAGCCGCGCCCCGATCGTCCCCTCCCGCTCCAGCGCGTCGGCGAGCGCGTCGTGCTCCTCGGGGCTGAGGGACTTCTCCGGCACGACCTGCCCGCCGGTCACCACGGTCAGCAGCCCGGGGTCGATCCGGCGGCGCAGTACCGCCAGCAGTTCCCTGTCGGTCGGGTCCGCCTCGTGGACGTTCTCCACGACGAGCGTCCTGGGCCCGGTTTCGGCCAGATGCTCGCGGAGGAACTCGGCGAACCCGTTCGACAGACGCAGGGTACGGCGGGGCGCGTGGACCAGGATCCGCTCCGCCTTCGGCAGCAGACCGGTCAGCGACCGGCGCCTGAGCGGGATCAGGTGGTGCGCGTCGGGCGCCACCGCCCGCAGCTCTATGTCGTAGCGGGCCACCAGCTCGGGCCGCGCGACGGGCACGAGAGCCGAGACGATCGCGCTCGCGGCCGTGTACGGCCCGCGCAACCGCCGGTCGGCGTCCACGGGGGGCAGGAGCAGCGGGGCGAGGGGCGGGTCCTCCTGGGGGAACGATCCCAGACTCACCGGTCTCCTTTAAGTCACCTGTGTGTTCGTAAGGGGCCGGCGCCCACCACTGGGCGCCGGTTCCGTTGGCTCGACGTCAGCCGACATGCTTGGGGCTGGCGGCTCCGCTGAGCGTAATCGTGCCGGGCTTGTGAACAATTACTCGCTTCATTGCGTTGCCTCTCCCATAAATAAGAACAAATCGCAAGTATTCGCACCAGTCATATGGATTGACAAGGCATATCCTCAGACTGGCCGAATCAGGACACGCCTATGGACAAACCGGTTCAAGGGGCATATTTCTGGCGAGGCTGTGTCCAGCGAAAGCCCATACGCGCCTGATCGGAGGAGTCGGCATGACGGGTCGCCCGAGCCCGTACGTGCCCGATCCGGCGGGGCCGGGCACGTACGGTCACACGGTGTGCTCGTACGGCAGGGCACTTCCGCGCCGTGGGGCGGGGCGGAGGGCGGGCGCCGGGGGCGGGGTCACCTGGTGTGGGCACGCTCCCAGAGTACGACGGGCTCCGGCGCGGAGCCGCACGGGTGCCGGAAACGACCCCTGACCTTCCCGTGTGCCGCGCGCCTGGCGGGACCTCCCGGGTGCCGGCGATCCGCTCCGGCGGTGCGGCGCCGGGAGCGCGGGGGCCTCTGGGGGAACGGGTGCGAGAAGAGGTCCCGGAGGACGGCGGGGTGCCTCGTGGGAGGAAAGCATCTTCTGGGGAACGAGGGACTCAACGGTAAATCCGCCTCTTCTGGTGGAGAAATCGAGATAAGTCCCCATGGTTTATTTCTTGGAAAAGTCAAGTGTTGGGATGGCTTTTCTGGAAAAGCCCGGATATTGGGGAGGGGGTCCGGAAACCGCTCCACGGGACGGTCCGGCCCGCGGCCCGCCGTACCGGAGCGTGACCGGTTCCGGCGCACCTCAGCCGGGCAGCGCCGTCCGCTCCCCGGGGACGTCCCCGGGACGGGAGCGGCGCCTGCGCCTGAGGGGGACACCGGGGAGGGCGACGTTGATGAAGGCCTCGGCCTGGAGGGCGGCGATGCCGATGCGCGGCAGGTCGCGGGCGGCCGGGTAGACCACGAACCTGGGGACCCACAGCGGGTGGAACTTCGCGTTGAACCTGTACAGCGACTCGATCTGGAACCACCGGGACAGGAAGACGAGCACGGCGTGCCAGGCGCGGAGCACGGGGCCCGCTCCCAGCCGTTCGCCCCTGGCCAGCACCGCCCGGAACATCGCGAAGTTGAGCGAGACCCTGCTCACCCCGAGTTCGGGGGCGGCCTGGAGGGCCTTGACGATCAGCAGTTCGTTGAGCCCCGGATCGGCGTCGCGGTCACGGCGCATCAGGTCCAGGGAGATGCCGTCCCGTCCCCAGGGCACGAAGTGCAGCACGGCCCGGATGTCCTCGCCGGGCGGGGCGGCGCCGTCCTCACAGGACCGGTGTGCGGTGACGACGACGCACTCGTCGTCCGCGGGGTCGCCGAAGCGGCCGAGCGCCATGGAGAAGCCCCGTTCCGTCTCCGTTCCGCGCCAGGAGTCCGCGGCCTCGCGGATGAGCCTCCTCTCGGTCTCGGAGAGGGTCCCGACCCGCCGCACCCGGCAGGTGTAGCCCGCGCGTTCGACGCGGTTGACCATCTGGCGGACGTTGCGCATCGCCCTGCCCTGGAGGGTGAAGCCCGCCGTCTCGACGACGGCCTCGTCGCCGATCTCCAGGGCGGACAGGTCGCCCTCCCGCGTCCAGACCTCGCCGCCCGCCTCGCTGCACCCGATCACGGCGGGCACCCAGGCATGCCGGGTCGCCTCGTCGAGGAAGCGCCTGATCGCGCCGGGCCACGCCTCGATGTCACCGACGGGGTCGCCGCTGGCGAGCATGACCCCGGCCACGACCCGGTAGGCGATCGCGGCCTTGCCGGAGGGGGAGAAGATCACGCTCTTGTCGCGGCGCAGCGCGAAGTAGCCCAGCGAGTCGCGGGCGCCGTGCCGGGCGAGCATCTCCCGCACGGCCTCCTCCTGCTCCCCGCTGAGCTCGGCGGCCGGCTTCTCCGGGCGCAACGCCAGGTAGGCGGTCGTCACCGCGGTGAGCAGCCCGAGGCCGGTGAGGGAGAAGTAGACCAGGTCGGCGGTCCTGCCGGAGGAGTAGACGACCGGTCCCTCCAGGCCGACGAGTCCCAGCAGCACGTGCTGGAGCCGGTCGCTGAGACTCGGGTCCCCGACGATGGTGTGCGGGTGGGTGTTGACCACGACCCAGCCGATGGCGACGTCCAGGACGAACATGAGCAGGAGGTTCCACACCGCGCGCCAGCGCGTCCTGGGGTCGGAGAGGGCGTGGAACTCGCGGCGGTTGACGACGAGCACCGCGAAGACCAGCATGCTGATCGCGGCGCCGATGATCCGGTGCATGTGCACGAGTTCGATGAGGGCGCTCAGCGGCAGCAGCAGGACCACGGTCCGCCACGCCCGCACCTTCCTGCGCTTGAGGGCGTGGGCGAGCATGACGAGCAGGATGCCCATGACGAGAGAGGCCGCCTGGGCGATCGAGGTGACCGTGCCCGGCAGGAAACCCGCGATCTCACTGACCCGCGTCCCCCTGAACGGGGGGACGACGGCCTTGACGATGTCCAGAATCCCGATCGTCAGCGACGCGTAGCCCGCCGCGGCGGGCACCCAGGGGCGGGAGATGGGTGGACGTTCCCTCATGAGAGGAGGCTAAGCGGTGACGGTCGTCGCTCCGCGCAAGCCCGGCCAACACGACGTTAACTGCGGCCTTACCCGCGCTGAGTAAGTTTGGCGCACAGATCGAGCGGGGACGCGGTAACCGGGTGAGGGGCGGCATGGGAATCACCGCAGTCGGGGTGCAGCTTCTCTTCGGCCTGCTCGCCGTCGCGGCGCTGGCGGCGTCGGTCTGGGCCTGGCCGCTGCTGAGCGGGCGGACCTGGCGTTCGGTCCTCGGCCGGGTCGGGGTGCTCGCGGGAAACCAGATTCTCACCCTGGTGGCGCTCGGCCTGGTGGCGAACGCCTACTTCGGGTTCTACGGCTCCTGGGGTGACCTGCTCGGCACCGAAGGCGACGCGGCGCCGCCCATCGTCGCCGGGGACGGCCGGACCGCAGCCTCGGGACGTCCCGGCCAGGGAGTGACCGAGGTCGGCCAGGTCGCCCTGCCCCCGGGTACGGCGGGCAGGCTGGAGCAGGTCGTCATCTCGGGCGGGGAGAGCGGGATCTCCTCTCCCGGATACGTCTACCTGCCCCACGAGTACTTCGAGAAGAAGTACGCCGGCCGGCGCTTCCCGGTGATCCTCGCGCTGACCGGTTACCCGGGAGACGCCAGGAACCTGATCACCAGGCTGAACCTTCCCGCCATGGCCGCGAAGTCGGTCGCCGGGAAGCGGATGCCTCCCACGATCATGGTGCTCATGCGTCCGACGGTCGTCCCGCCCCGCGACACCGAGTGCGTGGACGTGCCCGGCGGGCCCCAGGTGGAGACGTACTTCACCAGGGACCTGCGGGCGGCCGTCGCCGCCTCCTACCGGACGGGTCTCGACGCGCGGAGCTGGGGCGTCTTCGGCGGTTCGACCGGCGGCTACTGCGCGCTGAAGATGTCCATGCGCCATCCGGAGGCGTTCTCGGCCGCGGTCTCCCTGTCCGGCTACTTCCGCGCGGCCGTCGATGTGACCACGGGCGACCTGTTCGGCGGGAGCGCGAGGCTGCGCGAGGAGAACGATCTGATGTGGCGGCTGCGGAACCTGCCGGTCCCGCCCGTCTCGGTGCTGGTCACCAGCAGCGAGAGGGGGGAGAGCGGCTACGCCGACACCCGCGCGTTCCTGGCGCTGGCGAGGGATCCGATGCGGACCGCGTCGCTGATCCTGCCCAGCGGCGGCCACAACTTCAACACCTGGAACCGGGAGATCCCCCAGGCGCTGCCCTGGCTGGGCGAGCGGCTGCACGCCCCGGCGGCTCCCGGGGAGCACCCCGCCCAGGCGGGCGGCCGGGCCGTACGGCAGGGGCGGAAATGAACGATCCCCCCGGGCCGTGGCCCGAGGGGATCGCTGGGATGGTGGACGATACAGGGATTGAACCTGTGACCTCTTCCGTGTCAGGGAAGCGCTCTCCCGCTGAGCTAATCGTCCTCGTCGAAGAACCAGAGGTGGAGACGGGATTTGAACCCGTGTACACGGCTTTGCAGGCCGTTGCCTCGCCTCTCGGCCACTCCACCGAGCGGGGCCGCGGCCCCTGTTCGAGCGGAAGACGGGATTCGAACCCGCGACCCTCACCTTGGCAAGGTGATGCTCTACCACTGAGCCACTTCCGCGTGTGTTCCCGGACGAGCCGGTCTCACGGACAGAACTCTAGCGAATACTCGCCGACTCCCCAAACCGGATCTCGCCGCCGCAGGGGGTTCGTGACTCCCATGGACACTTCGATACCGGGCGAAAGATGTGAAAGGTAACGTCAGGGCATGGTCGCCGAACACATCGCCGCCGATGCTGACATCGCCCCCGTCGCCGCGCTCATCGCCGATCCGGCGAGGGCCGCGATGCTGACCGCGCTGCTGGACGGCCGCGCGCTGGCCGCCGGTGAGCTGGCCGGGCTCGCCGGGGTGAGCCCGCCGACCGCCAGCTCCCACCTGGCCAGGTTGCTGGAGGGCGGGATGGTCGAGGTCGTCGCCCAGGGAAGACACCGCTACTACCGCCTTGCGGGCCCCGAGGTCGCCGAGGTGCTGGAGGTCCTCGCGCGGGTGGGGGCGCGTCCCGAGGTCCGCTCCCTGCGCCAGTCCCGCCAGGCGCGGCTGCTGGGGGAGGCGCGGACCTGTTACGACCACCTGGCGGGCCGTGCGGGGGTCGATCTGCTCGGGGCTCTCAAGGCCGCCGGGTACCTCGCCGGGGAGGAGGCCTTCGAGGTGACCGGCCGGGGCAGACGGGAGCTCGGCGACCTCGGAGTGGACGTGGACGCGGTCAGGGACACGCGGCGCAGATTCGCCCCCGCGTGCCTCGACTGGACGGAACGCAGGTTCCATCTCGGCGGAGCCCTCGGCGCGGCTGTGACCTGCGCTCTTATAGAGCGCGGATGGTACAGACGTGGGGTGGTCCGCAGAGTGGTCGAAGTCACAGAAAAGGGCAGAAAAGGCATAGCGGCGATCTATGCATGTAAGGAGCTAACATCGCATGCACTAGTTACTGAGATGCGCTGAGACGCGTTGAGTTCGAGAGAGTGACGCCATGGGTGACAGAGCGGTCGTGAACGTCGGGCCGGAACCGCTGAGCTTCGACGAGGTGACCATGGTGGCCCGGCACGGCGCCGAGGTACGCCTCACCGACGACGCCGTCGCGGCCATGGCCGCGGCCAGGATCCGCGTGGACGAGCTCGCGGAGAGCCCGACCCCCGCCTACGGCGTCTCGACCGGCTTCGGGGCGCTGGCCACCCGGCACATCGACCCCTCGCTGCGCGCCCAGCTCCAGCGTTCCCTCGTCCGCTCGCACGCCGCGGGCTCCGGCCCCGAGGTGGAGAAGGAGGTCGTCAGGGCGCTGATGCTGCTGCGCCTGCACACCCTGGCGACCGGCCACACCGGGGTGCGCCCGAAGACGGCCAAGGTCCTGCAGGACCTGCTCAACGCCTCGATCACCCCCGTCGTGCACGAGTACGGCAGCCTGGGCTGCTCGGGCGACCTCGCCCCGCTCTCCCACGTGGCCCTCACGATCATGGGGGAGGGCGTCGTCCGCGACGCGGCCGGAGACCTGCGTGACGCCGCCGAGGCGCTCAAGCAGGCGGGCATCGAGCCCGTCGAGCTGGCGGCCAAGGAGGGCCTGGCGCTGATCAACGGCACGGACGGCATGCTGGGCATGCTCATCCTGGCCATGGACGACCTCGGCCGCCTGTTCAGGACGGCCGACGTCTCCGCCGCCATGAGCGTCGAGGCGCTGCTCGGCACCGACCGCGTCTTCGCCGCCGACCTGCAGGCGCTGCGTCCCCATCCCGGCCAGGCGGCCAGCGCCGCCAACCTCAGGGCCCTGCTCAAGGACTCGGGGATCATGGAGTCCCACCGGGACGGCACCTGCACCCGGGTCCAGGACGCCTACTCCCTGCGCTGCGCCCCCCAGGTGGCGGGAGCCGCCAGGGACACCCTCGCCCACGCCGCCGTCGTCGCCGAACGTGAGCTGGCCTCCGCGGTCGACAACCCGGTGGTCCTGGCCGACGGACGGGTCGAGTCGAACGGCAACTTCCACGGGGCTCCCGTCGGCTACGTGCTCGACTTCCTCGCCATCGCGGTCGCGGACGTGGCGAGCATCTCCGAGCGCCGTACCGACCGGATGCTCGACGTGGCCCGCAGCCACGGCCTGCCCGCCTTCCTGGCCGACGACCCCGGCGTCGACTCCGGTCACATGATCGCGCAGTACACCCAGGCCGCGATCGTCTCCGAACTCAAGCGTCTGGCGGCACCCGCCAGCGTCGACTCCATCCCCAGCTCCGCCATGCAGGAGGACCACGTCTCCATGGGCTGGTCCGCCGCGCGCAAGCTGCGCCGCGCGGTCGACGGACTGACCCGGGTGCTGGCGGTGGAGATCCTCACCGCGGCCAGGGCGCTGGACCTCCGCGCGCCGCACCGGCCCGCCCCCGCGACCGGGGCCGTTGTCGCCGCGCTGCGCCAGACGGTCGCGGGCCCGGGCCCCGACCGCTTCCTCGCCCCCGAGATCGAGGCGGTGACCAGGCTCGTGGCGAGCAACGCGGTCGTGGCCGCAGCCGAGTCCGTCACCGGGCCGCTGGAATAGCCGCCACCACCTCGATCTCGATCATCAGGCCCGGCATGAACAGCCGGGACACCTCGACGGTCGTGCTGGCCGGGGGCTCACCGGTGATGTGACGCCCCCGGACCTCGCCGTACTCCCTCAGCCGTGACATGTCGGTGAGGAAGGTCCGGATGTGGGTCACGTCGTCGAACGAGCACCCCTGGTCGGCGAGGATGCGCGCCAGCATCTCCATCACGTACTCCGACTGGCGGGTCATGTCCCCCTCGCCGACCACCCGGCCCTCCTCGTCGAGCGCCACCTGGCCGGAGACGAACAGCAGATCCCCGGTCCTGGTCGCGTGGGAGTAGTACCCGTTGGTCGCGGGCACCGAGGCCGGGTTCACCTTGCGCACCCCCGCGCTCCCCGTACGGCCCGCCGTCACGTATCCGAAGACGGCCGTCAGGTCCTGGTCGCCGAGCCCGGCGGAGACCGCCCCGAGCAGCAGTTCCTCGGCCGCCGCCGCCAGCGTCCCGTGTCCGGCCAGCCCCAGGTCCTTGGCGGCGAGCCCGAGGGAGTAGGCGGTCGGTTGCGGCCCGTTCTCGACGACGGGGCGCACCCGTTCGACGAGTGAGGCCAGCGGGGTCCCGCCGAGCACGTCCAGCAGCGTCCCGGTGTCCACACCGGCCGCCGCCGCGTGGGCCAGGTTCTCCGCGAGCAGCACCTGCGCCGGGACCAGCGCGCTCATCACCGCGAGCTTCAGCGCCGCCCCGGAGCCGGGACCGCCGCTCTCCCGTACCCGCCCGAAGACCTCAAGCACCTCGCGGCAGCGGGCCAGGTCTCCGGCGTCGCCGCCGGCCAGCACCGTCAGCGTGCCGTCCGCGGCGGGTCCCACACTGCCGAGCACCGGCGCGTCCACCAGCCCGACCCCGGGGGGCAGCAGGTCACGGAGCCCGGTGACCGCCTCGGGGCCGATCGTGGACATCTCGACGACCAGGGCTCCCGGCCGCAGCTCCGGGGCCGCCGCGGTGAGCACCTCCCGCACCGCCGCGGGGCCGGTGAGCATCGTGATCACAAGGTCCGCCTTCGCGACGGCCTCGGCCGCCGTCGCCGCGCTCACGGCCCCCTCGACCGTACGGGGAGTGCGGTTCCAGACCGTGACCTCGTGCCCCGCCGCCACGAGCCGTCGTGCCATCGGGGCGCCCATACGCCCCAAACCCAGGAAGGAAATCATGCCGTTCACGCTATGAGGGGCCAAGACATTCCACCAGCGACTAGATTTCATGCATCCCATGTGAAGGAGGAATGTGTTCGACATCGACGCCCTGCGCCTCATGGACGCCGTCGTCAGGACCGGCTCGTTCACCGGGGCCGCGGCCCTGCTCAACTACACCCAGTCCGCGGTCTCCCGGCGCATCGCCTCCCTCGAACAGCAGGCGGGCGGCCCGCTGTTCGAACGCCTCCCCAGAGGAGTACGGCTCACGCCCGCGGGCCAGGCGCTCCACCTGCACGGGCTGGCCGTGCTCAACCGGCTCGCCATGGCCGAGGAGGAACTGGCGGGCATCCACGGCGGCTACCGGGGACGGCTGCGCGTCGGCGCCTTCGCCACCGCCAACGTCGCGCTGGTTCCCAGGGCCCTGCGGGACTTCGGCCGCGAGTTCCCGGGAGTCGCGCTCACCGTGGTCGAGGGGCCGAGCGCGGGCCTGCTGCGCCGTATGCGGGAGGGGGCCCTCGACATCGCCGTGATCAGCGACTACCCGTCGGGCCTGCCGTACGAGGAGGAGGTCGAGACCGTCGAACTGGTCGATGACGAGCTGCTGGTCGCGCTGCCCAGGGACCATCGGCTCGCCGCGGGGCCGGAGGTGGACCTGCGGGAACTGCGGGAGGAGACCTGGATCGAGGCGGCCCCTCCCGGCGGGACGACCATGCTCGACACGGCCTGTGCCAAGGCGGGCTTCAGCCCGCGCGCCAGGCTCAGGATCGCCGAGTGGACCGGGAAGTTCGGCTTCGTGGCCGCGGGGCTCGGCGTCACGCTGGTTCCCGGCATCGCCGCGCACGCCGTACCCCGCGACCTCGTCCTGCGCTCGCTGGGCGACCTCGCCCCGCGCAGGTCCGTGTACGCCGCGCTGCCACGCGCCACCCCGCCCTCGGTCCTGCCCGCGGCCCGCGCGCTGGCCGGGTTCCTGGCCGACGCCGTGGGGACGGCGGCGTTTCCGCCGGCGGGATCGGCACCGCCGTCCGCGCGGGCATAACCTGGGGCGGCGTCCCGTGAGGAACGGCACTTGTTCCACCATCAGATCCGGCAGTTTCAGGAGGAGCCCGATGAACGTCCCCGTCTGGGTCAACGGGCGGCTCGTAGAGCCAGAGCAGGCGACGGTCTCGGTCTTCGACCACGGCCTGCTGGTCGGCGACGGCGTGTTCGAGACCGTCAAGTGCGTCGGCGGCGTCCCCTTCGCGCTCACCCGGCACCTCGACCGGCTGCTGGTCTCCGCGACGCGGATGGGCATGGCGGAGCCGGACGTGGAGTTCGTCGAGGCGGGCGTGCGCGCCTGCCTGGCACAGGCGCCGTCGTGGCCGCTCGGCCGGATCCGCATCAGCTACACCAGCGGCCCCGGCCCTCTCGGCTCGGACCGGGGCGGGACGGACGGCACCGTCGTCGTGATCGTCGCGGACCAGAAGCCCTTCCCCGTGACCGCGGACGTCACGGTGGTGCCGTGGGCCCGCAACGAGCACGGCGCGCTGGCCGGGGTCAAGTCGACCTCCTACGGCGAGAACGTCCTGGCCCTGGCCTACGCCAAGGCCAGGGGAGGTGGCGAGGCGATCTTCGGGAACCTGGCGGGAAACCTGTGCGAGGGCACCGGCAGCAACGTCTTCGTCGTCCGTGACGGGCGGATCGTCACCCCCACGCTCGCCTCGGGCTGTCTGGCCGGGATCACCCGCGCGCTCACCCTCGAATGGTGCGGGGGAGCGGAGGAGGACCTTCCCCTCTCCGCGCTCGCCGAGGCCGAGGAGGCCTTCCTGACCTCGACGACCCGCGACATCCAGCCGATCAGGACGGTCGGAGAGACCGTGCTCCCCACCGCCCCCGGCCCGGTGACGGCCAAGGCGATGCGGGTCTTCGCCGAACGGAGCGCGGCCGACGTCGACCCGTGATCCGTCACGGGAACGCCGCAAACGCGACGCCGCCCGCGGGCCTGAAGCCTGCGGGCGGCGCCGGACGGAGCCTCAGGAGCTCCAGAGCATGTTGCTGAGCTCGGCGTCGAGATCCATGAAGTCGGTCTCACGGCCTGCGGGGACCAGCTCGTAGGTCCGGTGCAGGAACTCGGTGAGAGGCGCGAGAGGCACCTCGAACAGAGCCTGCCCGAAGGGCGAGGTGAGACTGATGTGCAGTGTCCGCTCGCCGTCGGCGCGCGCGGGCCACACCTGGACGTCTCCGTCGCCGACCCGTCGCACGATGCCGACGGTCAGCAGTTCACGGGCGAAGATCCACTCGACCGGTTCGTCGTTCCCCACATGGAAGGCCATTCTGATCGCGTAGGGATCATCGGCCGTGTAGCTGAGTCCGGCGAGCAGGGGGACGGTGGTACGGTCGGGGACCACAAGCCGAAGGCCCAGCTCGGCAGAGACGGTGGAGCTGTTCATCGTCAGCCAAACCTTTTTCGTCGTCGGTCCCCTCTGCGGGGCTTTCACTGCTCTGGCGGACTCTTCGTCCCGAGCTATGACGCGGAACAAAGAAACCTGTAGGGAAGATTCCGCCTCCGGGCCCTTCTGTAACGCACATCACAGCGCGACATTTGGGTCTCTACCTGGCTAAACATCACCAACAGGGCCATATTTGCAAGGGTTTTGCGTATCGTTTTGGTCACCGTCGACTCCCCCTGCCGGGGCGTCTCGGGCCATAGAGGTTGAGCCTGGGTCGTACGGTGCTTCTACGGATCAGGACGATGCTATGACACCGTAGCCCCCTGCTGGACGCATCCACGGACCTTTGGTTCGCGTCCGTGTCGCGCCTTCAAGATCGTCTCCTCTCCCGCGTCGCTTCGCCAGTGCTCTCGGATTGCTGTATGGTTTTCCACGTCGGCACCGTCAGGCGCCGACAGGGCGGGCGATTAGCTCAGCGGGAGAGCGCTTCGTTCACACCGAAGAGGTCACTGGTTCGATCCCAGTATCGCCCACGCGAGTAAGACGCAGACATTGGCCCGGAGGTTTACCCGAACCTCCGGGCCTGCTGCTGTCCGGCCCCGGATGCAGACCCTGGAAGGATCCCCTCCGCCGAAGGCGAGGATCACGACCCGCTCTCCGTCATGGTCGACGACGGCTCCTCCTTCCCGGCCTGCGGGGAGCCCGTACCCGCCGGACGACATGCTCGGCATGGGAAGGCACTCCAGTTCGAAGGACGGATCGGTGCGGCTTCCGGCGCCCAGTTCGCGGTAGGTCTTCGTGAGGCGCCGTTCGACCGTGCTCGTGGTGACGTAGAGCTTCTTTGAGACCTGCTGGTCGGTGTCGCCACGCGCGGCGAGCACGGCGACCCGGTGCTCGGCCCTGCTCAGCTGGTCGACGGGGAGCCGGGCGTCGAGCCATACCGTGGTCACGGCGATCCGGCGTTCCGCCGTGACCACGGGGTACGCCTGGCCGGCGAGGCACGCCAACAAAACCCGGGCGCCGTGTGTCCAAGAAGATATGGAATGGAGAAACAGGACACGACGTGGCCCGGCGACCTCCCTGGTGACGGCGGCGGTGCTGGCCGCCGTCACCGCGTGCGCCCCGCCCGCGCTCTCCGGGACGGCCGCCGCACCGGTTCCGGCACGGCCCACCGGCCCCCCGGCGGGCACGGGGACACAGCAGAGCACCGGGACGGCGGTGTTCGAGGGGGCGAGCCTGTCCACCGCGGCCGCCGGGCGCTGCCGTACCGAGGGGCTCAGGGCGGGCGTCGGCCGGGTGGACGCGGGGGCGGGGCAGCGGTACGCGCCGCTGGTGCTCACCAACACCTCGGCGAAGAGCTGCTGGGTCTACGGCTTCGTCGGCCTGGTCATGTTCGACGCCAAGGGGGACGCCCTGCGCACCAGGGTCCGCAGGGAGAACGTCCCGGCGCACCGGGTGACACTGCGCCCCGGGGCCTCGGCGCACGCCAGACTCCACTGGACCACGGTGCCGAGCGGGCGCGAGACCTCGTGCCCGTCCGCGGCACGCCTGATGATCATTCCGCCGGACGAGGTGGCGCACCTGGAGATCCCCTTCGCCGGTGTGGTCTGCGGCGACGGCAGGCTCGACGTCACCCCGATGGTCTCCGGCTCCAGGCTGTGAACGCGCCGGGAGCCGCGTTCTCCGAAAAACGATCAACAGGTGCCTAAACTGGCCGCAGTCACGAGAACGGAGTTCTGTGGTGCGGATCGGACTGTCACTCGGTGAGCCGGCGGGCCCCGGCGAACTGGTGAACCTGCGCAGGCAGATCGAGAGGGCGGCCGACGACGGCTTCTCCTCCGCCTGGCTGTCCAACATCTTCGGCCTCGACGCGCTGACCGCGCTGGCCGTCGCGGGTGGTCAGGTGCCCGGGATCGAACTGGGCACCTCCGTCGTGCCCGCCTATCCGCGCCATCCGGCGGCTCTGGCCCAGCAGGCGCTCACGGTCAACGCCGCCCTCGACGGCAGGCTCGCCCTGGGCGTCGGCCTGTCGCACAAGGTCGTCATCGAGGGCATGTACGGCTACAGCTTCGACCGGCCTGCCAGGTACATGCGGGAGTACCTCTCCGTCCTGGTGCCTCTACTGCGCGGCGCGCAGGTGGCCTTCGAGGGCGAGACCCTCACCGCGCGGATCGGGCTGACCACCCCCGGCGCCGGGAACCTGCCCGTGCTGGTCGCCGCGCTGGCCCCACGCATGCTCAAGCTGGCGGGAGAGCTGGCCGACGGAACCGTGCTGTGGATGACCGGCCCCAAGACCGTGACCGAGCACATCGCGCCCGCCGTGACCGAGGCCGCGCGGGCGGCGGGACGGCCCGCGCCCAGGATCGTGTGCGTCCTGCCGGTCTGTGTCACCGACGACGCCGAGGCCGCGAGGGCGAAGGCCGCCGAGCTGTTCGCGCTCTACGGTGAGCTGCCGTCCTACCGGGCGGTCCTCGACCGGGAGGGGGCCGCGGGCCCGGCGGACGTCGCGATCATCGGGGACGAGGAGAGCGTCTCCGCCAGGATCGGCGAGCTCGCCAAGGCCGGGGTCACCGACTTCGCCGCCGCGGTGTTCGCCGAGGGCCGCAGGACACGGGAGTTCCTCAAGACCCTCCTGTGACGCCCGCCGTCATGACCGCCCTCCTGTCAGAGGCCGAACGCGGTCAGCGTCACCCACGCGGTGCCGAGCCCGGTCAGCGCCCCGACGGCGACCTGGGGCGGGGTGTGGTGGCCCAGCCGTACCCTGGCCCAGCAGACGACGGCCACGACCAGCGCCCCCGCGGCCAGTGTCGGTACGGCGGGCAGCACCCTGGAGAGCACGACGACGCTCCCCGCGGACACGGCGGCGTGGAAGGAGATCTTCCACCTGAGCGTGACCGGGACCGTCACCGCGAGGGCGGCCAGCATCGCGGTCACCGTGGAGACCAGCAGCGTGGGCGCCCGCAGCAGGACCAGCAGCACCAGCGCGGCCAGCACCGCGCAGACGGCGACCAGCAGCGGCTTCGTCCGGCTCGCGCGGTCGACCAGATGGTGGGAGTCGAGCCGCCCCGAGCGGACCCCGGCCGCGATCACCCCGGCGGGGACCCCGCCGCACAGCGCCGAGGTCCCCAGGCC
Source organism: Streptosporangium jomthongense (assembly GCF_042650425.1). NCBI lineage: Bacteria > Bacillati > Actinomycetota > Actinomycetes > Streptosporangiales > Streptosporangiaceae > Streptosporangium > Streptosporangium jomthongense. The sequence goes on from NZ_JBHSBC010000037.1 coordinate 101,809, forward strand.
CCACAGGACGCCCGGCCAGCCGTCGGCCAGCAGCCCGACGACCGGGGGCAGCGCGATGACCAGCACCTGCGGGGCGAAGACGCCGGTGACCAGCCGGGCCGCCGCCGTCCCCGGCTCATCGCGTGCCATCTCCCGACCGTCCATGCCGTCCTCCCCGCCTGTGCCAGGTCCGCCGGGATAACCTTGGCAGGCGGGCGGCCCCGGGGTGACATCCCGCAGGCCGCCGGAGCGCGGTGGGCGTGTGAGGTCAGTCGTTGGCGTGCAGGGCGCTGTTGAGCTCGATGCCCGTGCCGGAGCGCGGCACGACCTCGACGGCCCCGGAGGTGGAGTTACGGCGGAACAGCAGGCCCGGCGAGCCGGAGAGCTCGGCGGCCTTGGCGACCTTCCCGTCGGGCAGGACGACCTTCGTCCCGGCCGTGACGTACAGGCCCGCCTCGACGACGCAGTCGTCGCCCAGCGAGATGCCCACGCCGCTGTTGGCGCCGAGCAGGCAGCGGCTCCCGATGGAGATGACCTGCTTGCCGCCGCCGGACAGGGTGCCCATGATCGAGGCGCCGCCGCCGACGTCGGAGCCGTCGCCGACCACCACGCCCGCCGAGATGCGGCCCTCGACCATGGACGTGCCGAGCGTGCCCGCGTTGAAGTTGACGAACCCCTCGTGCATCACGGTCGTGCCCGCGGCCAGGTGGGCGCCGAGGCGGACCCGGTCGGCGTCGGCGATCCGCACTCCGGAGGGCATCACGTAGTCGGCCATCCGGGGGAACTTGTCCACGCCGTGGACGGTCACCGGGCCACGCGCGCGCAGGCGCAGCCGTACGGCCTCGAAGCCCTCGACGGGGCACGGGCCGTGGCTGGTCCACACCACGTTGGCGAGCAGGCCGAAGATGCCGTCCAGGTTCTGCCCGTGCGGCTGGACGAGCCGGGCGGAGAGCAGGTGGAGACGGAGGTAGACGTCGTGGGTGTCGGCGGGGGCCTCCGACAGCTTGGTGATCCCGGTGAAGACCGCGACCACCTCGACTCCCCTGGCATCGTCCGGTCCGAGAAGCGCGGTGACCTCGGGGCCGAGGGCCTCGGCGGCCTCCTGGGCGGTCAGCCGCCTGGTGCCCGGCGAGGCGGGGTCACCCAGGCGCGGGTCGGGGAACCAGGTGTCGAGCACGGTGCCGTCTGAGGCGATGGTGGCGATGCCGACGCCGTGGGCGCCGGAGGTCTGAGCTGCTGCGTTCACGCCGACCAAGCCTAGTCAAAGCGGGTGCAACGGCCGTACGGCGAGGGTGTGGCCGGCGTGTGCGCAAGCCTCTCCGTCAATAGCCTGGCCGCCATGTTGCCCATGTTGCACGGCATCGACGTGTCGAACTGGCAGGGGGCGGTCGACTGGGGCGGGCACGCCGACAACGGCGTGTCCTTCGCCTTCGCCAAGGCCACCGAGGGGAGCACCTTCACCGACCGGTGGTTCGAGCGCAACTGGACCGGCATGCGGGAGAACTGGATCGTCTGTGGCGCCTATCACTTCGCCAGGCCCGCGGGCGACCCGGAGGACCAGGCGCGCCGCTTCCTCGGGACGGTCGAACGGGCGGGCGGGCTGCGCCACGGAGACCTGGTCGCCCTCGACCTGGAGACCGGTGACCGGCTGCCGCCCAGGAAGGTGGCCCGTTTCGCGCGCGCCTGGTGCGAGGCCGTCGCCGCCCGCGCGAGGGTCAGGCCGGTGATCTACACCTTTCTGGCCTTCGCCGACGCGGGCAACTGCGCCGGGCTTGAGGACCACCCGCTGTGGATCGCCGCCCCCGACCATCCGACGGGCAGGCCGGAGATCCCGCAGCCGTGGCACAGATGGACGATCCACCAGTACTGTCACGAACCGCTGGACCGCAACGTCTTCCGGGGGACCAGGGCGCAGCTCACCTCGCTGGGCTACCGGCCCCGGCGGCGCACTGGAAAAAGGCGTGGCGGACACCGGTAGCATCGGATCCATAGTCGGGTTTCCCGAGAACCAGCGTCACGCATACCGAGGAGCAACCGTGTCGGCCGTGTCAGAACTGCGCATCACCCTCGCCGGAGCCGAGCGTGTGGTGGCGGGGGGCACGACGTACGGCGACGCCCTCGGGGCGGACGGCCGCTCGGTGGTCGCCGCCAGGGTGAACGGCGAGCTGAGGGACCTCGCGGCCGTGGTGTCCGAGGGCGACCAGGTCGAGCCCGTCGAGGCGGCCAGCGCCGACGGCCGGGCCATCGTGCGCCACTCGACCGCCCACGTCATGGCCCAGGCGGTGCAGGAGATCTTCCCCGAGGCCAGGCTCGGCATCGGCCCGCCGGTCGAGAACGGCTTCTACTACGACTTCGACGTCAAGGACCCCTTCACCCCCGACGACCTCAAGCGCATCGAGAAGCGCATGCGGGAGATCGTCAAGCAGGGGCAGCTCTTCTCCCGCAGGAGGGTCTCCGACGAGGAGGCGCGCGCGGAGCTGGCGGCCGAGCCGTACAAGCTGGAGCTGATCGGGCTCAAGGGCGGCGGTGACGCCGAGGAGAGCGTCGAGGTGGGCGGCGCCGAGCTGACCATCTACGACAACCTCGACCCCAAGTCCGGCGAGCTGTGCTGGAAGGACCTGTGCCGGGGCCCGCACGTGCCCAGCACCCGTTCCATCCCGGCGTTCAAGCTGATGCGCACCGGCGGCGCCTACTGGCGGGGCAGCGAGAAGAACCCGCAGCTGCAGCGCATCTACGGCACCGCGTGGGAGTCCAGGGAGCGGCAGGACGAGTACCTCCACATGCTGGAGGAGGCCGAGAAGCGCGACCACCGCAAGCTGGGCGCCGAACTCGACCTGTTCTCCTTCCCCGAGGAGCTCGGCTCGGGACTGCCGGTCTTCCACCCCAAGGGCGGCGTGATCCGCAGGGTGCTCGAGGACTACTCGCGGCGCAGGCACGAGGAGGCGGACTACTCCTTCGTCAACACCCCGCACATCACCAAGGGCCACCTCTACGAGATCTCCGGTCACCTCGACTGGTACGCCGACGGTATGTTCCCGCCCATGGAGCTTGAGGGGGCCAGTTACTACCTCAAGCCGATGAACTGCCCGATGCACAACCTGATCTTCAGGTCGCGCGGGCGTTCCTACCGTGAGCTGCCGCTGCGGCTGTTCGAGTTCGGCACCGTCTACCGCTACGAGAAGTCGGGCGTGGTCCACGGCCTGACCCGGGTGCGCGGCCTGACCCAGGACGACGCGCACATCTACTGCACCCGCGACCAGATGCGCGACGAGCTGAAGTCGCTGCTGAGGTTCGTCCTCGACCTGCTGCGTGACTACGGCCTCGACGACTTCTACCTTGAGCTGTCCACCAAGGACCCGGAGAAGTTCGTCGGCTCGGACGAGGACTGGGAGGAGGCGACCGCGACACTGCGCGAGGTCGCCGAGTCGGAGAACCTCGACCTCGTCCTCGACCCCGGCGGGGCCGCCTTCTACGGGCCGAAGATCTCCGTGCAGGCGCGCGACGCCATCGGGCGCAGCTGGCAGATGTCGACCATCCAGCTCGACTTCAACCTGCCGAAGCTCTTCGAGCTGGAGTACCAGTCGTCGGACGGCACGCGCCAGCAGCCCATCATGATCCACCGGGCGCTGTTCGGCTCGATCGAGCGCTTCTTCGGCGTCCTGGTCGAGCACTACGCGGGCGCCTTCCCTCCCTGGCTCGCCCCCGTGCAGGTCGTCGGCATCCCGATCGGCGACGCCCACGTCCCCTACCTTCAGGACCTGGCCAAGAAGGCCCGCGAGCGGGGCGTCAGGATCGAGGTCGACGCCTCCGGCGACCGCATGCAGAAGAAGATCCGCAACGCGCAGAAGGCCAAGGTGCCGTTCATGCTCCTGGCCGGTGACGAGGACATCGCCAACGACGCGGTCTCCTTCAGGTTCCGCAACGGCGAGCAGAAGAACGGCGTCCCCGTCGCCCAGGCGATCGACGAGATCGTCGACGCGATCGAGCGGCGCGTCCAGGTCTGATCCCCGCCTCCGGCGCGGCCCGTGCCTCCGACGCGGAGCACGGGCCGCTCACCGGGTCAGACGTCCTCGGCGGAACGGCCGGTGACGGGCTCGCCGGGCAGGCGGACGTCCTCGACGCCCACGTTGACCTCGACGACCCGCATGCCCAGCATCCGGCTGACCGTGCGGGCCACGTTGTTCTTGACCTCGTTGGCCACGTCCATCACGACGTGGCCGTACTCCGCGACGATCGAGACGTCGATCGCGACCGTGCGGTCCTGGACGTGGGCGCTCACACCCCGCCCGCTCCTCCTGGCTCCGGGGGCCACCCGCTCGCCGATCGCCTCAAGCACGCCGGAGGGGTCCTCGCCGAGCCCCACGACACCGGCGACCTCCAGGGTCGCGAGGGCGGCCACCTTCTCGACCACCTCGTCGGCCACCCTGATGCGGCCCTTCACCACCGCGGCGGCCCCGGCGGTTCCCGGGTTCTCGGAGACCGCGGGAGCGGTGGCGAGGGAAGCCGAGAGGTTCAGCGGGAACGGGCGGGCGGCCGGAGCCTCAGCGGGAGAGTCGGTCTCCTCGGTGATCTCTTCGACGGAGACGTCGGTCATGGGTACTCCTCGGCTTTCGGTGGTCATGCTCGCGAGGATTCTGCCGGAAAATAGGCCGCTTTGTCCGCATATACAGGCGGCACCGGCTGGGGACGCCCGAAACCGGTGGGCCTATGCTGCAATGCATGCAGGAGAGCGAGCCGATCGAGCAGGCGGGGGCTGGGGTCCCTGACAACTTCCAGCGACTGTGGACTCCGCACCGGATGGCCTACATCAAGGGGGAGAACAAGCCGGCGGGCTCCGGCCCCGGCGACGGCTGTCCCTTCTGCGAGATCCCCGAACTGAGCGACGAGGACGGCCTGATCGTCGCCAGGGGAACCGCGGTCTTCGCCCTGCTCAACCTCTACCCGTACAACTCCGGCCACCTGATGGTCTGCCCCTACCGGCACGTGGCCGACTACGCCGACCTCGACGAGGTGGAGACCGCCGAGCTGGCCGACTTCACCAAACGGGCGCTCACCGCCCTGCGCAAGGCCAGCGGCGCGCAGGGCTTCAACGTGGGCATGAACCTCGGCGACGTCGCCGGAGCGGGCATCGCCGCCCACCTGCACCAGCACGTGGTGCCCCGCTGGGGCGGGGACACCAACTTCATGCCGGTCGTCGGTCACACCAAGGTGCTGCCTCAGCTGCTGCGCGACACCAGGGAACTGCTCGCGGGCTCCTGGCCCGCCTCCGCGTAGGACCCCCTCTCGCCGAGGGCCCTGACCCCGACCGAGAGCACCAGCGGTACGGCCAGCGCCAGGGCCATGGACAGCACGGCGGCGCCGGAGTCGTTGACCAGGGTGCCGACGACCCCGCTGACCAGGGTGCCGATCAGACCGGCGCGCAGCGTGGGGGAGTACTCGAAGGCCGCGGGCAGCACCCCCGCGCTGGCCGCGTCCGGCCGCAGCAGCGCGTAGACCAGGAAGGCGAACGCGGCGATCACGATCGGCATCAGGTTCGGGTTGAGCAGCGTGCCCAGCATCGCGCCGAGCTTGCGGCTGACCACCTCGAAGGCCTCGCCGGTGAAGATCTGGCCGACGAAACGGCCCAGGTGGGTCTGGGAGCCGGGCGGGCGCAGGTGGTCGAGATAGGCGATGGTCATCACGATGACACCGCCCGCCACGCAGAACGCGCCCAGCTTGACGATCGAGACCCGCCTGCCCGCGATCAGCAGCGCCGTCACGGCGATGCCGGGCACGAAGGCGATCACCCCGCCGAAGTCACTGCCGATCCCGGGGAAGCCGCCCAGGATCATCGCGACTCCTCCCAGCGTCGCCACGATCCCGACCGCCGCGTTCTTACGCCCCACGCTCACCAGCCGGTGGGCGATCGAGGTCACCACCAGCAGAACCGAGGTGGCGAACAGCGCGAACGGGATGTTGCCCAGACCCGAGTAACGGGCGCCGACCACGGCGGTGTAGCCCATGACGCTGTTGAACTGCAGGTTCGTCCCGGTCACCAGGTCACCGGCGATGACCGCCGCGGTGACGCCCGTGACGAACACCAGCGGCCCGAGCGGGGAACGGCGCCACGGGCCCGCCAGCGCGGTCACGGCCAGCAGCAGGGTGATCACGACGATCCCGCCGACCACGGCGGCCAGCGGCGTCCCCGTGTGCTCCCAGGCGAGAAGGTTGACCAGGTAGGTCGAGACCGGCAGGCACGCCAGCGTGACCGCGGCCACCCTGACCCCGCCGAGCCCGCGCCTGCGGCGCATCAGCAGGAAGGCGACGACGTAGAACAGCACCTGCAGCGCGGCCACCGAGGTGAAGAAGATCCCGCCCATGTCCCTGATCGCCTGGCCGGCCCCGTCGTCGTCGACCAGTTCGGCCTTGGCCCCCTCGACCCCGCCCGTACGGCTCGCCGCCACCCGCCAGGGCACCCCGATCACCGAGGGCGGTACGGCCACGCCCGTGACCCCGAGCATCGTGGCCGTGATGTCGGGCACGATGGAGACGTCCTCACGGTGGGTCGAGGGCGCCCCGAGGAAACGGCCCGAGGCGTCCTGAGCGCGCATCATGGCCACCCGCAGGTGCGGGACGCCCCCGTGGTCTCCCAGACCCGCCAGCAGCACGACGGCGTCCTGCGGGAGGGCGTTCAGCGCCGCCCCCGTCTTGGCGTCCGCCAGCCGCAGGGCCTGCGCCCGCCGCTCCGGGGTGAGGGCGTCCTCGGCCTCGGGCAACCGCCCGCCGGTCACGTAGGGCCGGATCAGGTCGTCGACGTCGACCGCGGCCACCCGGCACGCGTCGAACGCGCCGGGGGTCAGCCGTTCCGGGGAGGCGGCGTAGCGGTCGACCCGCCCCGACCGGTCGGCCAGGGCGAGGGCCGCCCCGGGCCCCACCGCGAGCGTGCAGCCGCCCGCTGCGTGCACGGCGTCGCCGAGCGTGCCGGTGCCGCGCTGCCCCGCGACCCGGTACAGGTAGTCGTAGCCGGGGATGACGGCGCCCTGTCCCTCGGGGGTGGGCTCGGGCGGCAGGCCGCAGCCGTACCCGACGGCGGACCTGATCCCGGCGGAGACCGTGAGCCAGCCGTCGTAGGGGCAGGTCACGCGGCCGACCGTGCGGACCGAGAGCGACCCGGTCGCGCTCCGGCCCGCCAGGGCCCACAGGTTCGGCGTGCCCTCGGGGGTCAGGTCGCTCCACAGCAGACCGGGGATCCCGATCAGCACCACCCGCGCGGGACCGTCCGCATGGGCCGTGACCCGGACCGCCGGTTGCGCCGCCGCGTGCGCGGCCCCAGGCCACAGCACTCCCAGGACCAGCGCGAACACGGCAAGCGTTCGCCTCACCGGAGACCTCCCTGACTCAGCCGAGTGTCGGCACCGTACGGGAAGGTAGGGGAAGAGCCCGTCCGAGGTCTACCGGAAGGAGAGAATCACCGGTATCAACCGGGTCAAGGTAGGACGATCTTGGCAGTTGGGCTCTCGTTCTGCAGGCGGTCGAGCGCGGTGACGAGGTAGGTCCCGCTCCCGCGCGCGGTGAAACTCTGCCGCGCCTGGTCCGAGGCGGGCACCACGGCGAGAAGGTTGCGGGCGTCCGCGGTCGCGCACGCCCCGGCCTCACCGGAGGCGACCCGGTAGACGGCGTAGGAGCGGGCGTCGGGGGAGGGGTTCCAGCTGATCGTGCCGTCCTGGACCCTCAGGTCCGCGGGCGTGGCCGGGGCCCTGCCGCCGAGACCCTTGATCAGGGGCAGCAGCGCGGGGCGGGTGTAGTACTTGGCCACGACCCGGTCGAGCGCGCCGAGCGGGTTGGTCAGGAGCTGCTTGGCGCTGAAGTAGACGTCGCCGTTGACCTCCTTGTACTTGCGGTTCACCGCCAGGTGGGAGGCCAGCTCACCCGCCTTGGTCCAGGCCGGGGTGTCGGTCGCCCCGACCCGGTAGAGGCCCTGCCCGATGTACAGGTCGACGTCGGTGCCCTTGACCTGGGCGGCCCACCACGGCACCAGCACGTCGTAGTCGGCCGCCTTGAAGCCGCGCGGCCAGTACAGCTGCGGGATGACGTAGTCGACCGTGCCCTTCTTGATCCAGTGGCGGGCGTCGGCGTAGATGGAGTCGTAGGCGGACATGCCGCCGGTGGCCGAGCCCGTCGGGTCCTGCGCCTTGTTGCGCCAGATCCCGAAGGGGCTCACGCCGAACTTGAGGTACGGCTTCACCTGGTGAACCGCCGTGTCGACCTGGGAGATCAGCGCGTTGACGTTGGAACGCCGCCAGTCGGCCCGCTTGGCGCCCTTGCCGTACTTCCTGAAGGCCGCGTCGTCGCCGAACGGCGCGCCCGCGCCGGGATAGGGGTAGAAGTAGTCGTCGAAGTGGACGCCGTCCACGTCGTAGCGCTGGGCCACGTCCTTGACGACCGCGGTGACGTGGTCGCGGACCGCGGGCAGGCCGGGGTTGTAGTAGATCTTGCCCTCGTGCTTGACGATCCACTCCGGGTGCTCACGGGCGGGGTGGCCCGCGGGAAGCCCCTCCGCGCCCCCCTCGAACGCGGCACGGTAGGGGTTGAACCAGGCGTGGAACTCAAGCCCGCGCCGGTGGGCCTCGGCGATCAGGAACGGCAGCGGGTCCCAGCCGGGGTCCTTGCCCGCCGTGCCGGTCAGATACTCCGACCAGGGCTCAAGAGACGACTTGTACAGCGCGTCCGAGGCCGGGCGGACCTGGAAGAACACCGCGTTGAAGCGGCGTTTGACCGCCTGGTCGAGGATCTTGACGTACTCGGCGCGCTGCCTGGCGGGCGAGAGCCCGGTGCGGGAGGGCCAGTCGATGTTCTTCACCGTCGCGATCCAGATGCCGCGCATCTCCCGCTTGGGGTATCTCGCGTCCGTCTCGCAGGCGGCCGTCACGCTGTCCGCCGCCGGTGTGCCCGAAGCCGGTTCGGTCCCGGTCTGTGTGGCGGACTCGGCGGCCTTGGTGGTCTTGGAGGCCTTGGAGTGCTTGGCCGGCTTCGCCGGAGGGGCGTCCGGGCCGAAGGTGTAGGCCGCGCCGGTCGTGAGGACAGCGAGGGCGGTTGCGGCGAGCAAAGGACGTCCGGTTCGCATGGTTCATCAGTCTGTCATCGGGACCGGGGTACTTTGGCCCTGAAAAAAGAAATCATTCCGTGACGCTACTGTTATGTAGTCAATCCTTGGGAGGCGTGGGCGGCGGCGCCCACGCCTCCCTCGGATCAGCTCGCGACCTTGTCCGCCAGGTGGGCGGGCAGCGGCTCGTAGCGCAGGAAGACACGGTGGAACGTCCCCGTGCCGTGCGACATGGACCGCAGGTCGATCGCGTAACGGGTGATCTCAAGCTCGGGCACCTCGGCGCGGACGAGCGTGCGGCCGGTGCCGACCGGCTCGGTGCCCAGGACGCGTCCCCTGCGGGAGGACAGGTCCGACATCACCGAGCCGACGTGGTCGTCGGGAACCAGCACGGTGACCTCGTCGACCGGTTCGAGCAGCAGCGTGGGAACCTTGGCGGCGGCCTCCTTCAGCGCCAGCGCCCCGGCGATCTGGAAGGCCATGTCCGAGGAGTCGACCGAGTGGGCCTTGCCGTCGTACAGCGTCACCCGCACGTCGACCAGCGGGTAGCCGGCCAGCACGCCGCGTTGCATCTGGGTGCGCACCCCCTTCTCGACGGAGGGGATGAACTGACGCGGGACCACACCGCCGACGATCTTGTCGACGAACTCGAAGCCCCCGCCGGAGGGCAGCGGCTCGATCTCCAGATGGCAGATGGCGTACTGGCCGTGCCCGCCGGTCTGCTTGACGTTGCGGCCCAGCGCCTGGCAGCTGCCGCCGAAGGTCTCCCTGAGCGGCACCCGCAGCCCGATCTTCTCGACCTCGACGCCGTGGCGCCTGCTCAGCCGGTCGAGCAGGACGTCCGCGTGGGCCTCGCCCATGCACCACAGCACCAGCTGCCTGGTCTCCGGGTTGTTCTCCAGCCTGAGCGTGGGGTCCTCGGCGACCAGGCGCTGCAGGGCCTGCCCGAGCTTGTCGTCGTCGGCCTTCGACTTCGCCTGGATCGCCACGGGCAGCAGCGGGTCGGGCATGCTCCAGGCGGTCATCAGCAGTGGCCGCTCCTTGTCGGACAGGGTGTCGCCGGTCTCGGCGCGCGACAGCTTCGCCACCGCGGCGATGTCGCCCGCCACGCATGCGGCGACCGTGCGCTGGGTCTTGCCCAGGGGGCAGGAGAGCGCGCCGATGCGTTCGTCCACGTCGTGGTCCTCGTGCCCCCGCTCGGCCAGCCCGTGGCCGGAGACGTGCACGGTCATGTCGGGGCGCAGCGTGCCGGAGAACACCCTGACCAGGCTGATGCGGCCGACATAGGGGTCGCTGGTGGTCTTGACGACCTCGGCGACGAGAGGTCCCTCCGGGTCACAGGTGACATCGGTGACCGGTTTGCCGTCGATCGTGGTGATCTCGGGCAGCGGGTGCTCAAGCGGGGAGGGGAAGCCCTGGGTGACGAGTTCGAGGATCTCGAAGGCGCCGACCCCCGCCCCGGTGGCGAGCACCGGATAGAAGCCCCCGCGGGCCACCGCCTTCTCCAGGTCGCCGATGAGGGTCTCGGTGCCGATCTCCTCACCCGAGAGGTAACGGTCCATCAGGGACTCGTCCTCGCTCTCCTGGATGATCCCCTCGATCAGGGAGGCGCGGTAGAAGTCGATCCTGTCCCGCTGTGAGGCGTCGGGGACGCCCTCGGTGCGCCTGCCGCCGGTGTAGTCGTGGAAGGTCTGGGTCAGCAGCCCGACCAGGCCCCTCAGCTCGCCCCCCTCGGCGACCGGAAGGTACAGCGGTGCCACGCCGTCGCCGAAGGCGTCCTGGCAGGCGGTCAGCACCTCGTCGAACTCGGCCCGCTGGTGGTCGAGCTTCGTGATCACCACGGCGCGGGGCATCCCGACGGCCGTGCACTCCTCCCAGAGGATCCGGGTGAGGCCGTCGATCCCCTCGGAGGCGGAGACGACGAAGAGCGCCGCGTCCGCCGCGCGCAGCCCGGCCCGCAGGTCACCCACGAAGTCGGCGTAACCGGGGGTGTCCAGCAGGTTGACCTTGACGCCGTTGTGGACCAGCGGGGCCAGGGTCAGGTTGACCGAGCGCTGCTGGCGCACCTCGACCTCGTCGAAGTCGCTGACCGTGCCGCCGTCCTCGACCCGGCCCGCGCGCTGCACGGTCCGCGTCGCGGCCAGCAGCGTCTCCACGAGGGTCGTCTTGCCCGAGCCGGAATGGCCGACCAGTACGACATTGCGAATCATGTCCGGCCGGTCGGCCGCGGGCGCCCTACCCGCGGCTCCCGCTGTCCCGCCGGTTGCCTTCTCTGCCACGTCGCCTCCTGCGTCGTTGCCGAAGGAGCGCGGCCGCGTGCGGCCACACCCCGGGGTCCGCCGCCGCGTCCGTACACCGCAAGGACGCGGTGTGTTCACCAAATACCCGTGTGGCGAATATCACAAGAGGGCCGAGGTGATCCGGTCGCGGAGCGTTGGATGCGCGCTCACAGGTTGTGTGGCCTACGATCGGAGCGCGATGCTGAAACTTCTGCGCCCCGCCGTGACCCGAATCCTGACCCCCCTGGGCAGGGCGCTCGCCCGCCGGGGGATCAGCCCCAACATGGTCACCGCGGTCGGCACAATCGGCACCGTGGCCGCGGCTCTCTTCTTCTATCCCCGTGGGCAGTTGTTCCCCGGCAGTGTCGTGATCACTATTTTCGTGCTGGCCGATCTGCTCGACGGGGTCATGGCCAGGATGTCGGGCCCGGGAAGCCTCTGGGGCGCCTTCCTCGACTCCACCCTCGACCGGGTCGGCGACGCCGGGATCTTCTCGGGGCTGGTGATCTGGCTCATGCTGGACGGACAGCGGACGCTGGCGATGGTCGCCCTGTTCTGCCTGGTCGCCGGGGCCGTGGTGTCCTACGTCAAGGCCAGGGCCGAGGGATTGGGCATGACGTGCGACGTCGGTCTCGTCGAACGGCCGGAACGGCTGGTCGTCGGCCTGGTCGCCGCAGGGATCGGCGGGCTCGGCGTGCCGTACGTGCTGTCTGGGGGGCTCTGGCTGCTGGCCGTGGGAAGCGCGGTCACGGTCGTCCAGCGTCTCCTGCACGTCTACCGCCAGGCCTCCTCCTCGGCGTCACGCCCCCTCCGCTGATCGGAAAAAGCGATGACAGGCAAGCCATCTCCCCAGGATCGTCTCGTCGCCGCGGGGTTCGGCGCGGGCTGGGCGATCGTCCCCCACCTGCCGGAACGCCTCACGGCCTGGGCGTTCAGGACGGCCGCCGACCGGTTGTGGAGGCGTCGCGGCGCCTCCGTCCTCCGTCTTGAGGCCAACCTCGCCCGGGTCAAGGGCACGTCGAAGGACGACCCGGCGATCCGCGAGCTGAGCCGTGCGGGCATGCGCTCCTACTTCCGCTACTTCCACGAGGTCTTCCGCCTGCCCTCCATGCCGAAGGCGGAGATCCTCTCCCGCATGCACGCCGTCGGTGTCCAGCGGGTCCACGACAACCTCGCCGCGGGCCGGGGGGTCGTCATGGCGCTGCCGCACATGGGCAACTGGGACATGGCGGGCGCCTGGTTCCGCGCGACGGGGCACCCGTTCACCACCGTCGCCGAACGGCTGCGGCCGGAGTCGCTGTTCCTGCGCTACACCGCCTTCAGGAAGGGGCTGGGGATGGAGGTGCTGCCGCTCACCGGCGGGGACGGGCACACCTTCGGCACCCTGTCGCAGCGGCTGAGGGCGGGGGGCGCGGTCGCGCTGCCCGCGGAGCGGGACCTCACGGCCAAGGGGATCGAGGTCGGCTTCTTCGGCTCGGCCACGCGCATGCCCGCCGGGCCCGCCCTGCTGGCCGTGCACACGGGGGCGGCGCTGGTCCCGACGACCCTGTGGTTCGAGGGAGACGACTGGGGCCTGCAGTTCCACGACGAGATCGCCGTCCCGCAGGAGGGCACCCGCGCGGAGAAGGTCGCCATCCTCACCCAGGCCCTGGCCGACGTCTTCGCCAAGGGCATCGCGGAGCACCCGCAGGACTGGCACATGCTCCAGCGGCTCTGGCTGGAGGATCTGGAGCCCCGCACATGAACGCCTTCGCGGAACACGGCCGGTACGGCGCGCGAGGGGTGGGCCGGAGGTGAGGATCGGCATCGTCTGTCCCTACACCTGGGACGTGCCCGGCGGGGTGCAGGCGCACGTCCGCGACCTGGCCGAGGCCCTCATCGAGGAGGGCCACCAGGTCTCGGTCATCGCCCCGGCCTCGGAGAACGCCCCCCTGCCCGCCTACGTGACCTCGGTCGGCAGGGCGGTCCCCGTGCCCTTCAACGGCTCGGTCGCGAGATTGTCGTTCGGCTTCCTGTCGGCCAACCGGGTGCGGCGCTGGGTGCGTGAGGGCCGCTTCGACGTGCTGCACGTGCACGAGCCCGCCGTACCCTCCGTCGGGCTGCTGGCCTGCTGGGTTGCCAAGGGGCCGATCGTGGCCACCTTCCACACCTCGCACGAGCGCTACCGCTCGCTGTCGGTCACGACGCCGGTGCTCATGAGCGCGCTGGAGAAGATCAGCGGCCGGATCGCGGTCTCCGACGCCGCCAGGAAGACCCTGGTCGAGTTCGTCGGCGGCGACGCGGTGCTCATCCCCAACGGGGTCGCGGTCGGCCGCTACACGCACGCCGAGCCGTTGCCCGGCTGGGACGAGGGCGAGGTGATCGGCTTCCTCGGGCGGATGGACGAGCCGCGCAAGGGGCTGCCCGTGCTGCTGGACGCCTTCGCCGAGCTCGCCCCGCACCGCCCGGGACTGCGCCTGCTCGTGGCCGGTCCGGGAGACGAACAGGAGGCCCTGGCGAGGGTTCCCGCCGCCTTCCGCGACCGTGTCGTCCTGCTCGGCATGGTCAGCGAGGAGGACAAGGTGCGCGCCTACCACTCGGTGGACGTGTTCTGCGCGCCGAACCTGGGAGGGGAGAGCTTCGGCATCGTGCTGACCGAGGCGATGTCCGCAGGCGCCGCCATTCTGGCCAGCGACATCCCGGCCTTCCGCAGGGTGCTCGACGACGGCAGGGCGGGGGCGCTGTTCGAGACCGGGGACGCCGCCTCGCTCGCCCGTGAGGCCGCGGCGCTGCTCGACGACCCCGGGCGCAGGGCCGAACTGTCCGCCGAGGCGAGCCGGGCCGTGTGGAAGTACGACTGGTCGACGGTCGCCCGCGACGTCCTGCGGGTCTACGAGACCGTCGCCAGCACCGCGGGAGTCGAGGAGGACGACAACCGGTGACGACCACCCTGATCCTGGTGGTGGGCGCGATCGTGCTGCTCACCGCCGTCTACGTCTCCTGGCGGGCCGGGCGTCTCGACCGCCTGCACATCCGCCTTGAGCTGGCCAGGGAGTCGCTGGACGCCGCCCTGGTACGGCGGGCCGCCGTGGCGCTCGAACTGGCCGCCTCCCGGCTGCTCGACCCGGCCACCAGCCTGGTGCTGGCCACCGCGGCGCACGAGGCCCGTACGGCGGGGCCCGAGGAACGCGAGCACGCAGAGAGCGACCTGTCACGCGCGTTGCGGGCGGTGGTGGACCAGGAGCGCTTCCGTGAGCGCCTGGCCGACGTCCCGGAGGGGGGCGAGCTGCTCGACGAACTCGGCGCCGCGGTGGCCAAGGTGATCTACTCCCGCCGCTTCTACAACAACGCGGTCGGCGTGACGCGCACCGCCCAGCGCCGATGGCTGGCCAGGACCCTCAGGCTGGCCGGACACACCGAATATCCCTCCTTCTTCGAGATCGACGACACCCCTCCGAAGGCGCTCGCCATCGAATAGGACACGCGGAACTCGGATATCCGGCAAGTCGGGCACAGGTAAGCTCTTGGGCGTTTCATGGCCGATTTGAGGAGATGAACCGTGCGGGTGCCCCGGATGATCGCCGTCGCGCTGGCGGGAGTGGCTGTTCTCGGGCCGGTGGCGGCCTGTTCCTCGAACGAGCCCGCAGCCGGAGGCAGTCCGCAGGCCGCCGACCCCTCCCCGTCGGAGACGCCCACCCCCGAGCCCCCGCCGACCCACCCCTTCACCGGGCTTCCCGGTGCCGCGCGCAGGCCCGTGCTCGCCGCGAAGATCGAGAACACCTCGGCGGGCAAGCCCCAGCTCGGGCTCAGGAGTGCCGACATCGTCTACGTGGAGCAGGTCGAGGCGGGGCTGACCCGCCTGATGGCCGTCTTCTCCTCGAAGCTGCCGCCCAAGATCGGCCCGGTCCGCAGCGCCAGAATCTCCGACCTGCACATCCTGCCGCAGTTCGGCAAGCCCGCCCTGGCCTACTCGGGCGTGCAGACCAAGATGATCCCCAAGGTCCAGGCCGCGTCCCTGGTCGACGTCTCCGACAGCAGGGCCCCCGGCGCCTACTTCCGCCAGCCGGGCCGCTACGCGCCCTACAACCTGTTCGCGAACACCAAGCAGCTGCTGGCCAAGGCGCCGGGGGCCTCCAAGGCCAAGGACATCGGCTTCACCTTCGGCGACGCCCCCGAGGGAGGCGTGGCCAAGAAGTCGTTCACGGTCCGGTACCCGGCGGCGCGCTTCACCTTCGCCTGGTCGCAGGAGGCGGGCAGGTGGCTGGTCTGGCAGGACGGCAAGAAGGACATGGCCGCCGAGGGCGGCCAGCTCGGCGCCCCCACGATCGTCGTGCAGTACGCCAAGACCGAGCGTTCGGAGTTCCACGACCTGAACCAGAGCTACACGCCCCTGGTGCACAGCGTCGGCAAGGGCAGGGCGGTCGTGCTCAGGGACGGCCAGGCGTTCAAGGCCACCTGGTCGCGCAAGACGGAGGAGGACGGCACGGTCTTCACCACCGAGGCGGGTGAGCCGATGAACTTCGCCCCGGGCCAGGTGTGGATCGTGCTGGCGGCGCCCAAGCCTGTCATTCCCTGAGAACCATGACGGTCCTTACCATCATGTCCAAGAAGATCGCATAAGCGCGACAAGATGGTGTGTAAGGGCACATGCCACTCAGCGCCTACGATAGAGAACGCCGGAAACCCGCCCAGGGAGGCGGACCGTGATCCGCAACCCGCTCGTCGTGAGGTAGAGACCGTGTCCAGCAGCACGCCCGAAGTCACCGAGACCGCCGTCACCGGAACCGCCCGGGTGAAGCGCGGCATGGCAGAGATGCTCAAGGGCGGCGTCATCATGGACGTCGTCACCCCTGAGCAAGCCAAGATCGCCGAGGACGCCGGTGCCGTCGCGGTCATGGCCCTTGAGCGGGTCCCCGCCGACATCCGCGCCCAGGGCGGCGTCTCGCGGATGAGCGACCCCGACATGATCGACGGCATCATCTCCGCCGTCTCCATCCCGGTCATGGCCAAGGCCCGCATCGGCCACTTCGTCGAGGCGCAGGTGCTCCAGTCGCTCGGCGTCGACTACATCGACGAGTCGGAGGTGCTGACCCCGGCCGACTACGCCAACCACATCGACAAGTGGCGCTTCACGGTGCCCTTCGTCTGTGGCGCCACCAACCTGGGCGAGGCGCTGCGCCGCATCACCGAGGGCGCGGCGATGATCCGCTCCAAGGGTGAG
This sequence comes from Streptosporangium jomthongense, assembly GCF_042650425.1. Taxonomy (NCBI): domain Bacteria; kingdom Bacillati; phylum Actinomycetota; class Actinomycetes; order Streptosporangiales; family Streptosporangiaceae; genus Streptosporangium; species Streptosporangium jomthongense. The sequence goes on from NZ_JBHSBC010000037.1 coordinate 118,349, forward strand.
GCGGGCACCGGCGACGTCTCGAACGCCACCATGCACATGCGCAAGATCCGCGGTGAGATCAGGCGGCTGTCCTCGCTGGCCGAGGACGAGCTGTACGTCGCCGCCAAGGAGCTGCAGGCGCCGTACGAGCTGGTGGTCGAGGTCGCCAAGGCGGGCAAGCTGCCCGTCGTGCTCTTCACTGCGGGCGGTATCGCCACCCCGGCGGACGCCGCGATGATGATGCAGCTCGGCGCGGAGGGCGTGTTCGTCGGCTCCGGCATCTTCAAGTCGGGCAACCCGGCCCAGCGCGCCGCGGCGATCGTCAAGGCCACCACCTTCTACGACGACCCGGACGTCGTCGCCAAGGTCTCCCGTGGCCTGGGCGAGGCGATGGTCGGCATCAACGTCGACGACATCCCGGTCCCGCACCGCCTGGCGGAGCGCGGCTGGTAGCCGATCAGGACCGGACCGGTTCCACCGGCTGGAGCACCGCCTGGCGGAGCACGGCCGGTGGGGGCGGACCACGAGAAGGCGGCGTCTTTGCGGGACGCCGCCTTTTTCATGACCCGGAACGTTAACTCGAAGGTCACGATCGTCGGTAAGGCTGGCGGGCGACCACGTCCGACGACCTTCGAGGGGCCCCCATGTCCCGGCTCAGCCGACGTTCCTTCCTCGTCACCGGCGTCGCCGGCCTCGCGGCGGCGCACGTCACCGCCCCCGCCGCCGCGGCCGTTCCCGCCGCCCGCAGGCCGCGCGCCGACCCCTTCACCCTCGGCGTCGCCTCCGGCGATCCGAGCCCGGACGGGTTCGTGATCTGGACCAGGCTCGCCCCCCTGCCGCTGGCCGAGGACGGCCTCGGCGGCATGCCCGACCTGCCCTTCCCCGTCCGGTGGCAGGTCTACGGCGACGACGCCGGGCACAGGACGGTCAGGCAGGGCACGGTGATCACCGACAGCCGGTGGGGACACTCGGTCCACGTCGAGCTGGACGGCCTTGAGCCGGGCCGGGAGTACTGGTACCGCTTCAGGACCGGGCCGTACCTGTCGCCGATGGGACGGGCCAGGACCGCCCCGCACCCCCTGTCGCTCGGCACGGGCCTGACGATGGCCTTCGTCTCGTGCGCCCAGTACGAGCACGGCCACTTCACCGCCTACCGGCGCCTGGCCGAGGAGGAACCCGACCTCGTCCTGCACCTGGGCGACTACCAGTACGAGTACGCCCGCGACACCTACACCATCCCCGGCGGCAACGTCCGCGACCACGAGGGGCCGGAGACCGAGACGCTGGCGAACTACCGGCAGCGGCACGCGCAGTACAAGACCGATCCCGACCTGCGGGCGGCGCACGCGGCGGCGCCCTGGCTGGTCGTCTGGGACGACCACGAACTGGACAACAACTGGGCCGACGAGGTGCCGGAGAAACCGGAGATCCCGCAACCGGGTTTCCTCACCCGGCGCGCCGCGGCCTTCCGCGCCTACTACGAGAACATGCCGCTGCGGCGTACCTCCATCCCCAGGGGGATCGACATGCAGATCTACCGGCGTGTCCGGTGGGGCGCCCTGGCCACTTTCCACATGCTCGACACCCGGCAGTACCGCGACGACCAGGGCTGCGGAGACGGTTACCGTGACTGCCCGGCCGCGACCGACCCGGCGCGCTCGATCACGGGGGAGACCCAGGAACGCTGGCTGCTCGACGGCTTCCGCCGCTCGCGGGCACGGTGGGACGTCATCGGCCAGCAGGTCTTCTTCGCCCAGCGTGACAGCGACGCGGGGCCCGCCAAGGTGACCAGTCAGGACGCCTGGGACGGCTACGTCGCCTCGCGGCGGCGGATCACCCAGGGGTGGGTGGACGCGGGGGTGCGCAACCCGGTCGTGCTCACCGGTGACGTGCACGCGCACTGGGCGGCCGACCTCAAGCTCGACTACGACGACCCGACCACCCCCACGGTGGGCTCTGAGCTGGTCACGACCTCCATCACCACCGGGGGCGACGGCGCGGACTCCGACCCCGCGACGCAGCCGTTCCTCAGGATCAACCCGCACCTGCGCTTCTACAACAACCAGCGCGGTTACGTGCTCACCCGGATCGAGCCCGACCTGCTGACCGCCGACTTCACGGTGCTCCCGCAGGTACGGCAGGCCGGCGCGCAGGCTCACGTGAAGGCGACCTTCGTGGTCGAGGACCGGGTGCCGGGCGTGCGGCAGACCTACCTGCGCCCGGCCGCGCCTGCGGCGAGCCGGATGCCCACGGAACCGGAGACCGATCTCATCCAGAAGGTCGTCGACCTGGAGACCAGGCGCCCCTGAACCCCCAACGGGACGACGCATGTCCGGCGTCGTCCCGTTTTTCCGGAATAATAGTTAGACAGGCTAAGTTAGACTGGCTAACTATGATGACGGATGAACTCGCGGAGAACCTCTCCAAGGAGCTGCGCCACCTGGTGCTGCTGCTGCGCCGCGCGGCGGCCGGGCAGCCGATCACCAGCCAGCAGTACGCCGTGCTCGGCTCGCTCCAGGACGGCCCGCGCCGGATGACCGAGCTGGCCGAGGAACACGGCGTCCAGCTGCCGACCATGACCGTGCAGATCAACCGCCTTGAGGAGCCGGGACTGGTCGCGCGGGGCGCCGACCCCGCCGACGCCAGGGTCCGCACCGTCGAGCTCACCGACGAGGGCCGCGCCCGCCTGGTGGCCGTACGGCGCGCCAGGATCGCCTACCTGAGCGACCGGCTCGGCGCCCTCACCCAGGCCGAACGCGAGGCCGTCGCCGCGGCGCTTCCCGCCCTGGCCAAACTGGGCCGCCCCTGACGGCCCCTCCACCCGTCCCCCTTCTCCCAAGGAGCGCCTTCCATGTCCTCACAGAGCGGCGGCGCAATCCTGCGTCAGCCGATGTCCGTCTGGGCCACCGCGTTCGCCGCGGTCGTCGCCTTCATGGGCATCGGCCTGGTCGATCCGATCCTGCCCTCCATCGCCAAGGGCCTGAACGCGGGCCCGAGCCAGGTCTCCCTGCTGTTCACCAGCTACTTCCTGGTCACCGCGGTGGCCATGCTCGTCACCGGCTGGGTCTCCAGCAGGATCGGCGGCAAGCGCACCCTGCTGCTCGGCCTGGCCCTGGTGGTCGTCTTCGCCGCCCTGTCCGGGACCTCGGGCAGCGTCGGCGAACTCGTCGGGTTCCGCGCCGGGTGGGGCCTGGGCAACTCCCTGTTCGTCGCCACCGCCCTCGCGGTGATCGTCGGCGCCGCCAGCGGAGGCGCGGAGGCGGCCATCGTCCTGTACGAGGCGGCCCTGGGCCTGGGCATCTCCATGGGGCCGCTGGTCGGTGCCGCCCTCGGCGACTGGAACTGGCGCGCCCCCTTCTTCGGCACCGCGACCCTCATGGCCGTCGGGTTCGTCCTCGTCCTGACCCTGCTGAGGGCCACGCCGGAACCGGCCGCGCGCACCCGCTTGTCCGACCCGCTGCGCGCCTTGGCCCACGGCGGCCTGTCGACGACGGCGTTCACCGCGTTCTTCTACAACTTCGCCTTCTTCACCGTCCTGGCCTTCACCCCCTTCATCCTCGGCATGTCGCCGTACGGCATCGGCGCGGTCTTCTTCGGATGGGGCGTCTGTGTCGCGCTGGCCTCGGTCTTCGGCGCCCCCGCCCTGCAGCGCAGGATCGGCTCGGTCAACGTGCTCCATCTCTCGCTGGGGGCGCTCGCCCTGCTGCAGGTGGGCATCGCCCTGTCACAGCAGGCGGGCAGTCACCCGGGCGTCGTCGTCTTCGTCATCCTGTCCGGCCTGCCGATCGGCCTGAACAACACCGTGTTCACCGAGGCGGCCATGGAGGTCTCCGACGCGCCGAGGCCCGTCGCCTCCGCCGGATACAACTTCGTGCGCTGGATGGGCGGCGCGCTCGCGCCCTACGTCGTCACCAAGCTGGGCGAGGAGGTCGGGCCCGCGGTGCCGTACGTCCTGGGCGCGGCCTGCTGCCTGGCGGGCATGGCCGTCCTGTACGGCAGGCGCCACCACATGAGGAGCCTGGATCGGATCGACGTCGACCACACCTTCCAGGATGCCTCTGCCCCGGCCTGACCCGGTTTGGGGCGACGCGCACAGTGGCCATACGCTGAAGGGGCGTTCCGAGCCCTTGGAGAGGACCACTGTGAGCATCGCCCCGACCGTCGGAGTGTTCGCCCTGCAGGGAGACGTGCGCGAGCACACGCGCGCACTGGAGGCGGCGGGTGCCAGGGCCGTCGCCGTACGGCGCCCCGGTGAACTGGAGGCGGTCGACGGCCTGGTCATCCCCGGCGGGGAGTCGACCACGATGTGGAAACTCGCCGAGACCTTCGAACTCCTCGAACCGCTCAGGATGAGGATCAAGGGCGGCATGCCCGCCTACGGCTCGTGCGCGGGCATGATCATGCTGGCCGACCGGATCGAGGGCGGCATCGAGGGCCAGCAGACCATCGGCGGCATCGACATGGTGGTCCGCCGCAACGCCTTCGGCCGTCAGGTCGACTCCTTCGAGGCGGACCTCGACTTCGCGGGCCGGGGCTCGATACGGGCGATCTTCATTCGCGCCCCGTGGGTGGAATCTGTCGGTTCCGATGTCGAAGTGCTGGCTCGGGCCGAAGCTGGGGATAGGATCGTCGCGGTCCGCCAAGGACCGCTGCTCGCCACGTCCTTCCACCCGGAACTTACCGGGGATGTCGGTGTGCATTCATATTTTGTTGACATGGTGAGGGAGCTCTAGCCGATGTCCGGCCACTCCAAATGGGCGACGACGAAGCACAAGAAGGCCGCGCTTGACTCCAAGCGGGGCAAGCTGTTCGCCAAGCTCATCAAGAACATCGAGGTCGCGGCCCGAACCGGCGGCCCCGACCCGGACGGCAACCCGACGCTGTACGACGCCATCACCAAGGCGCGCAAGAGCTCGGTCCCGATCGACAACATCGAGCGCGCGCGCAAGCGTGGCGGCGGCCTTGAGGCGGGCGGCGCCGACTGGCAGACCATCATGTACGAGGGCTACGCCCCCGGCGGGGTCGCGGTGCTGATCGAGTGCCTCACCGACAACCGCAACCGTGCAGCCTCCGAGGTCCGCGTCGCCCTGACCCGTAACGGCGGCTCGCTGGCCGACCCGGGCTCGGTGTCCTACATGTTCAACCGCAAGGGCGTCGTGCTGGTGCCCAAGGGCTCGCTGAGCGAGGACGACGTGCTGACCGCGGTCCTCGACGCCGGCGCCGAGGAGGTCAACGACCTCGGCGACCAGTTCGAGGTCGTCTCCGAGGCCACCGACCTCGTCCCGGTCCGCAAGGCCCTGCAGGAGTCCGGCATCGACTACGACTCCGCCGAGTCCAGCTTCGTGCCGACGATGAACGTCCCGCTCGACGAGGACGGCGCCCGCAAGGTCTTCAGGCTGATCGACGCCCTTGAGGACAGCGACGACGTCCAGAACGTCTGGGCCAACTTCGACGTCTCCGACGACGTCCTGGAGAAGCTCGACGCCTGAACGGCCGTCGTGCCGGGCGGGACGACCGATTCGCCCCGCCCGGACCGCGCCGCCTAGGTTGGGTGGCTGTGAAGCTACGTGAACTGACCGCGGGCGATCTCGACGCGGTGACGGACAATCGCAGGCGGGCCTTCGGACCGGTGTCGGAGGCGGTCCAGCGGCAGTGGGTCGGGATGGTGACTCCCGCACTCGAAGCGGGGAGATATCTCGGTCTCTTCGACGGCGCCCGCCTGGTCGCGACGAGCCGGATCAACGACTTCACCCAGTACTGGCACGGCAGGCCGATCTCCCTCGGCGGCGTCGCCTCGGTGACCGTCGCCCCGGAGGACAGGGGCGGGGGAGCCGGCCGGACCATCATGCTGGCCACCCTTGAGCGCTGCGCCAGCCTCGGTCACCCGGTCTCCGCCCTCTACCCGGCCACCACCCACATCTACCGATCGCTGGGCTGGGAGCACGCCGGAGCCATGCACCGCGCCGTGCTGCCCGCCGAGGCGCTGCGGACCATCAGGCGGACCGAGCAGGTCCAGGTCCGCAGGGCCGGGCCGGAGGACGCAGAGCGGGTCGTCTCGGTCCTGCGGGGAGTCCACCTGGCCACCCGCGCCTGCGGCCCCGTCTGCTGGGACGCCGACGTCTGGCGGGCGCGCCTGGCGACGGGGGACGACTTCGTCTATCTCGCACACGACGGCCTCGTCGTCTACCGCTGGCGCGACCAGGACCTGGAGGTTCCCGTCCTGGTCGCGGGCTCGGAGGCGACCGCGCGGACGCTGTGGTCCCTGGTCGGTTCCTCGGCCTCGATCGCCAGGTCCGTCCACGCGGTCGTGGCCCCCGACGACCCCGTCTTCTGGCTGATCGGGAACCGTCCGACGGACGAGGTGGGCCAGACCCGCTGGATGTTCCGCGTCGTCGACCTGGCCGCGGCGATCCGTGAGCGGGGTTTCCCGCCCGGCGTCACCCTCGACACCGTGATCCAGGTCGAGGACCCCCAGCGGCCGGAGAACTCCGGACCCTGGCACCTGTCCGTCTCCGGAGGGCGGGCGACGGCCGAGCCCGCGGGCACCCTCCCCTCGGCTCTGCCCGTCTTCACGGCCGGGGCGTTCTCCGCCCTGTTCTGCGGGGTTCCGGCCGCGACCCTGCGCAGGACCGGCGGACTGACCGGTTCCGCGGACGGCGACGCCGCCCTGGACGGGGCCTTCCACGCCAGGCCGTACATGCTGGACCACTTCTGAGGGGTGCCTGCCCGGGAACCGTGCGTCGTGTGCGCGCAGGCGGTAGAGTCTGGCACCGAACAGGTGTTCGGCGAGTGGAGGCGTGCCGGTGCGGTTGCCCGAACTGCGGGTGATGGGGGTCGATCCCGGGCTGACCCGGTGCGGGCTCGGCGCGGTCGAGGGACGGCCGGGGGCGCCGCTGACCCTGGTCAAGGTCGGGGTCGTGCGCACCCCCGCGGAAGACGAGACCGGCGCGAGGCTCGTGGCGATCGAGGCGGGCATCGAGAGCTGGCTCGACGAGATCAAGCCGGACGCGGTCGCCGTGGAGCGGGTCTTCGCCCAGCACAACCTCAGGACGGTGATGGGCACCGCGCAGGCCTCCGCGGTGGCGATCCTGTGCGCCTCCCGCCGGGGGCTGCCGGTGGCGTTGCACACGCCCTCCGAGGTCAAGGCCGCGATCACCGGCAGCGGCACCGCCGACAAACGACAGGTCGGCACGATGGTGACCAGGCTCCTGCGCCTGGACGAGATGCCCAAGCCCGCCGACGCCGCCGACGCCCTCGCCCTCGCGATCTGTCACGTGTGGCGGGGCGGGGCGCGCAACAGGCTCGCGGAGGCGGTCGCGAAGGCCGCCGCTCCCGGCACGAGCGCCGCCGCCTACTTCCGCGGCGGGGGCAGGGCCGGATATTCGAAGGGAAGCACGAAGTGATCGCCTCGGTGCGGGGACGGGTGGCCGCGATCGCGCCGGAGGGGGCGGTGGTCGAGGTCGGCGGGATCGGCGTGCTCGTCCACTGCACACCCGGCACACTGGCGGCGCTGCGGGTGGGGGAGGAGGCCAGACTGGCCACCTCGCTCGTGGTCAGGGAGGACTCCCTGACACTGTTCGGCTTCGGCACCGACGACGAGCGTCTGGTCTTCGAGCTGCTGCAGACGGCCAACGGGGTCGGTCCCAAGGTCGCCCTTGCCATGCTCGCCGTGCACACGCCGAACGCCCTGCGGATCGCGGTGGCGAGCGCCGACGTCAAGGCGCTGACCAGGGTGCCCGGAGTCGGCCCCAAGGGCGCTCAGCGGATCATCGTCGACCTCAAGGACAAGCTCGGCACGCCGGAGGAGGCGGTCAACGCCGCGCTCGACGGCACCGCCGCAGTCCCGCCCTGGCGCGACCAGGTGCACTCGGGCCTGGTCGGTCTCGGCTACTCGGTCAGGGACGCCGACGAGGCGGTCGCCACGGTGGCCGTCCAGGCTGACGCCGAGATCGCGCAGGGCAGGGTTCCCCAGGTCGCCGTGCTGCTCAAGGCCGCGCTTCGCGTGCTGAGCGTCCGGTGAGACAGGGCACAGGAAAGGCGGAGACGACGTGAGCGCGGAACGGGATCTGGTCTCACCCGAGATGGAGGGTGACGAGCGCCTGATCGAGGCCGCGCTGCGCCCCAAACGTCTTGAGGAGTTCATCGGCCAGGCGCGGGTGCGCGAGCAGCTCTCCCTGGTGCTGCACAGCGCGTTGCGGCGCAACCGTCCCCCCGACCACGTGCTGATGAGCGGCGCGCCCGGTCTGGGCAAGACGACCCTCTCGATGATCATCGCGGCCGAGCTCTCCGCGCCGCTCAGGCTCACCTCCGGGCCCGCCCTCGAACGGGCGGGTGACCTCGCGGCGATCCTGTCCACCCTCTCCGAGGGAGAGGTCCTCTTCATCGACGAGATCCACCGGATGGCCCGTCCCGCCGAGGAGATGCTCTACCTCGCGATGGAGGACTTCCGCGTCGACATCGTGGTCGGCAAGGGGCCGGGCGCGACCGCCATCCCGCTGGAGGTGGCGCCCTTCACCCTGGTCGGGGCGACCACCAGGGCGGGCCTGCTGCCCGCGCCGCTGCGTGACAGGTTCGGCTTCGTCGCGCACATGGACTTCTACGAGGCCGCCGAGCTCGAACAGGTGTTGCACCGTTCGGCACGGCTGCTCGGCCTGCGTCTCCCGGGCGACGCGGCACACGAGATCGCCGGGCGCTCCCGGGGCACGCCCCGCATCGCCAACCGGCTGCTGCGCCGGGTGCGCGACTTCGCCGAGGTCCGGGCGGACGGGGTGATCAGCAGGGACGTCGCCGCCGCGGCGCTGAACCTCTACGAGGTGGACGCCGAGGGACTCGACCGTCTCGACCGCGCCGTCCTGGGCGCCCTGCTCGGCAAGTTCGGTGGCGGTCCCGTCGGTCTGTCAACACTGGCGGTCGCGGTGGGGGAGGAACCGGAGACCGTCGAGGTGGTCGCGGAGCCGTTCCTGGTACGGCAGGGCCTGCTGGCCCGCACTCCTCGCGGACGCGTCGCGACCGCGGCGGCCTGGGTCCACCTTGGGTTGACGCCCCCTCCCGGAGCCTTCGGCGCGGTGCCGATGCCCGGCCAGGGGCCTGACCTGCATGATCTTGGGGATGACCCCGCGGCTTCCTGACGTTGAGTTACGGTGAGAAAACGCACGGGGTTGATCACAAAAAGGTGACAACCGTATCAAAATGGGAACTTCCCCGCGCGCCAGAACGTGACCTCGTTGCCGCGCTCCTAACAGCTCGCCTAAACTCCGTGGCTTGGCTGGCTGTGTAGGCTGACGTGCTGAGCGCGGCGTGGCCTCACATGACGTCCGGCTCCGGCCGGTCATCCTTAACCGAAGGAGCGGCCCAATGGGCGGCAATTACTCCAGCCTTATCATGATCGCGCTGATGGTCGTGGTGTTCTACTTCCTGCTGATCAGGCCGCAGCGTAAGCGGCAGCAGGAGCAGGCGCAGATGCAGAACTCCCTCACCCCGGGGACCCGCATCATGACCACTACCGGGCTTTTCGCGACGGTGGTAGCGATCGACGCCGAAGATGTGATCCTGGAGATCGCCCCCGGCGTCGAGACCCGCTGGGTCAAGGCCGCGATCGGGCGTGTGGTGGGCCCGGTCGACGACACGCAGGGCGACGCCGAGAACACCGACACCGTAGATGACAATGTGGTGGAAACCGCGCAGTCGCCCGGTGACGACCAGGACTCGACGACCAAGAAGTGATAAGTAGGCTCGCCAACATTCCCTATAGCCGAAAGAACTGACGACCAGTGGCCCGACCGACCAGCGGCCAGAGCAGACCGGGGCGCGTGCTCCTACTGCTACTGGCGATTATTCTCGCCATGGGTGGGGTGATGCTCCTGAACAGGGCTTACACCCCCGAATATGGCCTCGACCTCGCCGGTGGCACGACAGTGACACTGCAGCCCGTCACCCCGAACGGCACGGCTCCCACAGAGGAAAGCCTGGATCTCGCCGTCGGCATCATCCGAAACAGGGTGAACGGCAGCGGTATCTCCGACGCCGAGGTCGCCAAATCCGGTGACAACATCGTCATCTCCGTCCCCGGAGTTGGCCAGGAGGAAGTCGTCAAGCTGGTCGGCACCACCGCGGAACTGCGTTTCCGTCAGGTGATGGCGGTCGCGGCAGGGGCACCCCAGCCGCCGGGGCAGATGCCCACCCAGGCGCCGACGCCGTCATCCTCCCCCTCCTCGACGGCTCCCGGCAAGAAGGGCGACAAGTCCCCCGCCCCGTCCGCCTCCCCCGCGGCCGAGCAGGGCACGAAGACGCCGGAGCCGACCGCGACGGCCGCCGCGAACCCGAGCGCCTCGCCCGCGGGCCGCGCCCTGTCGGCGGCGCTCCTCAACCCCAGCCCGGAGGCGACCCCGACCGCCACCGGCAAGCAGGAGAGCAAGCAGGACACCGGCAAGAAGGGCGACAAGGCGGAGGCCTCCCCCTCGGCCAAGCCCGGCCAGAGCGGCTCCCCCTCGCCCCAGCCCTCCTCGCCCGCGGACAACCCGCTGGCCGACGTGGACACCACCGGCATCGACCCGGCGGTGCTCAAGCAGTTCGAGGCCCTCGACTGCTCCAAGAACAAGGGCCAGGGCGCCCAGGACGACCCCAACAAGCAGTACGCCGGCTGCAGCCAGGACGGCAGCGCCAAGTACGTCCTCGACAAGGCGGCCGTCACCGGAAGCGCGATCGCCAGCGCCAACGCGGGCGTCGACCAGACCACCGGTGAGTGGCTCGTCCAGCTCTCCTTCAAGGGGCAGGGCCCCGACCAGTGGTCCAAGGTGACCACCACCGCGTTCAACTCCCAGCCGCCGCGCAACCAGGTCGCCATGGTCCTGGACGGTGTGATCATCTCCGCGCCGGTCATCCAGGAGCCCATCACCGGCGGCCGGGCGCAGATCTCCGGCAACTTCACCCAGGTGACGGCCAACGAGCTGGCCGGCCAGCTGAAGTTCGGCGCGCTGCCGCTGAAGTTCGAGAAGAGCTCGATCGACGAGGTCTCCTCGACCCTGGGCGCCGACCAGCTGCGCGGCGGCATGATCGCCGGTGGCATCGGCCTGGCCCTGGTGGTCGTCTACTCCATGCTGTACTACCGCGGCCTTGGCGTCGTCTCGGTGCTGAGCCTGCTGGCCGCCTCGATCCTCACCTACCAGGCGGTCGTGATCCTCGGTGCCTTCGCGGGCTTCCGCCTGTCGCTGCCGCACATCATCGGCCTCATCGTCTCGATCGGTATCACCGCCGACTCCTTCATCGTCTACTTCGAACGAATACGAGACGAGATGAAGGAGGGCCGCCGGTCGCTGCGCACGGCCGTCGAGGTCGCCTGGACCCGCGCCCGCCGGACGATCCTGATCGCCGACGCGGTCATGTTCATCGCCGCCGTCGTGCTGTACTTCCTGGCCGTCGGCGGTGTGGCCGGGTTCGCCTTCGCGATGGGCCTGACCACGCTCATCGACATCGTCGTGGTCTTCCTGTTCACCAAGCCGTTCGTCACGCTGCTGGCCAGGCTGAAGTTCTTCGCCAAGGGACACAAGCTTTCCGGTCTCGACGCCGAGCGCATGAGCAGCACGACGGTCGCCGGTACCAAGACCGTTCCGCAGGAGGCATGATGTCCGGCATCGCGAGTCGGTTGTACCGCGGCGAGATCGACGTCGACTTCGTCGGACGCAGGAAGCTCTGGTACGGCCTGTCCGCCGTGCTGCTGCTGGTGTCCATCGCGGGCCTGCTCTTCAACGGAGGCCTCAACCTGGGCGTCGAGTTCAGGGGCGGCTCGGTCTTCTCCTTCAAGGCGCCCAGCGCCCACATCGAAGAGGTCCGCGACACCTTCAACGGCGCGGGCGCCCACCAGGTCATCGTCCAGACGACCAACAACGGCTGGCGGGTCACCACCGACAGCATGCCCCCCGAGCGGGTGACCACGGTCCAGAAGGCGGTCGCCCAGAAGTACGGCATACAGCAGAACGAGGTCACCCTCCAGGTGATCGGCGCCTCGTGGGGCGGTCAGGTGGCCGACAAGGCGGTCACCGGTCTGATCGTCTTCATGCTGGCGATCATCCTGTACCTCACGGTGGCCTTCGAGTGGAAGATGGCGCTGTCGGCGGTCGTGGCACTCTTCCACGACCTGGTGATCACCGCGGGCGTCTACGCGTGGACCCAGTTCGAGGTCACCCCGGCGACCCTGCTGGGCTTCCTGACGATCCTCGGATACTCCCTGTACGACGCGGTCGTCGTGTTCGACATGATCAAGGAGGTCACCGCCAAGCTCGGCACGACCTCCAAGATGACCTACACGCAGGCGGCGAACAACGCGCTGAACCACACCCTGATCCGGTCGCTGAACACCACCCTGGTGGCGATCCTGCCGGTGGCCGCGATCCTGTTCATCGGCACCACGCTGTTCGGCGCGGGCACGCTGAGGGACCTCTCGCTCGCCCTGTTCGTCGGCATGATCGTCGGTACCTACTCGTCCCTGTGCGTGGCCACGCCGATGCTGGTCACACTGAAGGAGCGCGAGCCGCGTTACCAGGCGATCGCCCGCAGGCTCTCCTCACAGGGCGGCGGGGCCAAGGGCGGCCAGACGGTCAAGGGAGCCAAGCAGCCGGTCCCCGCGGGGGCCGCCAACGGCTCGGCGCCCGACGGCGACAAGCGCAAGAAGAAGTAGCCGGAAGTCAGCAAGGCCTCCGTCCCCGCCGAGGGGACGGAGGCTTTTCCTTGAGGGAGCGACGATGAGTGACCTGAGCAGGCTGATCCTGGACCACGTCCGGGACATCCGCGACTACCCCCAGCCCGGCGTCCTCTTCAAGGACATCACCCCGCTGCTCGCCGATCCTGAGGCCCTGGCCGCCGTGATCGACGGTTTCGCCGGGCTCCACCAGGTCGACAAGGTCGTCGGGATCGAGGCCAGAGGCTTCATCCTGGCCGCTCCCGCGGCCTATCGGGCGGGCGCGGGCTTCGTTCCGGTGCGCAAGAAAGGCAAACTGCCCGCGGAAACCCTTGAGGCGTCCTACGATCTGGAGTACGGCTCCGCCACCATCGAGGTCCATCGAGACGCCTTCACCCCAGGGGAACGCGTCCTGATCATCGACGACGTGCTCGCCACCGGCGGTACGGCGCGTGCGGCGGTGGAGCTGGTCCGCAGGGCGGGCGCCGACGTCGTCGCCATCGCCGTGCTCATGGAGCTGGCCTTCCTCAAAGGACGGGAACGGCTGGACGGCGTCGAGGTGCATTCCCTGGTGATTGTCTGATCCCACCCCGCCGGGGAAGGCATCCTGGCCAGTCTGGATACACTGGGGGGATCTGGACTCGAACGTGAGGAGTCTGAGTGCCCCGTGATGTGGTCGTCCCCGACGTGACCGCCGACGGTGGCGGTCCCGAGACGGCCGTCCCGGCAGGCGATGCCGGTTCCGCCATGTCCGGAGCCACCGAGGACAGGCCTGCGGTAAGGCGTAGGCTCGCGCGTTTTGGGGGGCAATGGGGTGGCGCCATGAACCCGGTGCTTGAGCCGCTCTTCCGGACGGTCCGCGCGACGCATCCGAAGGCGGATCTGCGGCTCATCGAGCGCGCCTACGACGTGGCCGCCTACCACCACCGTGATCAGAAGCGTAAGAGCGGTGATCCCTACATCACCCACCCGCTCGCGGTCGCGACGATCCTGGCCGAGCTGGGCACCGACGACGAGACGCTGTGCGCCGCGCTGCTGCACGACACCGTCGAGGACACCGCCTACGGCCTCGACGAGCTGCGCAAGGACTTCGGCGACAACATCGCCCTGCTGGTCGACGGCGTCACCAAGCTCGACAAGGTCAAGTACGGCGACGCCGCCCAGGCCGAGACCGTCCGCAAGATGGTCGTGGCGATGTCCCGCGACATCCGGGTGCTGGTGATCAAGCTCGCCGACCGGCTGCACAACATGCGCACCATGCGCTACCTGCCCGAGCACAAGCGGCAGCAGAAGTCCCGGGAGACACTGGAGATCTTCGCGCCGCTCGCCCACCGCCTCGGCATGAACACCATCAAGTGGGAGCTTGAGGACCTCGCGTTCGCCATGCTCTACCCCAAGCGCTACGACGAGATCGCCCGCATGGTCTCCGAGCGCGCCCCGCGCAGGGACCTGTTCCTGCAGGAGGTCATCGAGAAGGTCTCCGGAGACCTGCGCGAGGCCAAGATCCGCGCGGTGGTCAAGGGGCGCCCGAAGCACTACTACTCGGTCTACCAGAAGATGATCGCCAGGGACGTCGCCTTCGACGACATCTACGACCTGGTCGGCATCCGGGTGCTGGTCGACACGGTCCGCGACTGCTACGCCGCCCTGGGAACGATTCACGCGCGATGGAACCCGGTGCCCGGCCGGTTCAAGGACTACATCGCGATGCCCAAGTTCAACATGTACCAGTCGCTGCACACCACGGTCATCGGCCCCGAGGGCAAGCCCGTCGAGCTGCAGATCCGCACCCACGGCATGCACCACAGGGCCGAGTACGGCGTGGCGGCGCACTGGAAGTACAAGGAGGACATGACCACCTCGGGCCCGCCCGGGGCGAAGCTCAAGCCGGCCAGCGACATGGCCTGGCTCAGGCAGCTCCTCGACTGGCAGAAGGAGACCGCCGACCCGGGCGAGTTCCTTGAGTCGCTGAGGTTCGACCTGTCGGTCTCCGAGGTCTACGTCTTCACCCCCCGCGGTCAGGTGATCGCGCTTCCCGAGGGCGGGACCCCGGTCGACTTCGCCTACGCCGTGCACACCGAGGTCGGCCACCGCTGCATCGGGGCCCGGGTCAACGGCCGTCTCGTGCCGCTGGAGTCGCGGCTCGGCAACGGCGACACCGTGGAGATCTTCACCTCCAAGTCGCCGGACGCCGGTCCCTCCCGTGACTGGCTCAAGTTCGTCAAGTCGGGCCGGGCCCGCAACAAGATCCGGCAGTGGTTCTCCAAGGAGCGCCGCGAGACCGCGATCGAGGCGGGCAAGGAGGCCATCGGCAGGGCGATGCGCAAGCAGGGCCTGCCGCTGCAGCGCCTGATGTCCGGAGAGTCCCTCCTGGTGCTCGCCAGGGACCTGCACTACGCGGACGTCTCGGCGCTCTACGCGGCCGTCGGAGAGGGCCACGTGGCCGCCCAGGCGGTCGTGCAGAAGCTCGTGCACTCCCTCGGAGGGGTCGAGGGCGCCGAGGAGGACATCGCCGAGGTCTCGGTGCCGACGAAGCTGCGCGGCCGTCCCCGCGGCCGGGGCGGCGCGGGCGTGGTCGTCGCGGGCGACTCCGACGTCTGGGTACGGCTGTCGCGCTGCTGCACCCCGGTCCCCGGAGACGAGATCATCGGCTTCGTCACCCGCGGCCACGGCGTCTCGGTGCACCGCACCAACTGCCCCAACGTGCAGCAGCTGAGGTCAGAGCCCGACCGCCTGGTCGAGGTCTCCTGGTCGGCCGCGGAGGACTCGGTGTTCCTCGTGGCGCTCCAGGTCGAGGCGCTCGACCGGCCGCGCCTGCTGTCCGACGTCACCCGGACCCTGTCCGACCAGCACGTCAACATCCTGTCGGCGTCGGTGACGACCTCGAAGGACCGGGTGGCGATCAGCAGGTTCACCTTCGAGATGGGCGACCCCAAGCACCTGGGGCACGTGCTGAAGGCCGTACGCAACATCCAGGGCGTCTACGACGTCTACCGGGTGAGCGGCGCCTCCTAGGCCCTCTCAGGCCCGCCCCGGGCCATACAGCGAAACGGGGGACGCTCCGGAAAGGAGCGTCCCCCGTTTTGGCGCCGGAGGGTCAGGAGAACTCGGCGAGCGTGCGCTCGGCCTCCTCAAGCCAGGAACGGCGGGCGGTCAGGGCCTCCTCGGCGTCCTTGGCCTCCTTGTCCCTGCCGGCCGCCTGGGCCTTGGCCAGACGGCCCTCAAGCTGCCCGATCGACTTGCGCAGCTGGTCGACCGTGTTCTGCGCGCGGGCGCGGGCCTCGGGGTTGGACCGCTTCCACTCGGCCTCCTCGGCCTTGCGGACCGCCTCGTCGATCTTGCGCAGACCGCCCTCAAGCCGGTCACGCTGCTCGCGCGGGACCGGGCCGGCCTCCTCCCAGCGCTCCAGGAGGCCACGCAGGGCGTTCCTGGCGACGCGGGCGTCGGAGACCGGAAGGATCTTCTCGGCCTCGGCCAGCAGCTGCTCCTTGACCTCGGCGTTGGCCGCCAGCGAGGCGTCACGCTCGGCGAAGACCGCCGAACGGGCCTGGAAGAACTGGTCCTGGGCGCCCTTGAAACGGCCCCACAGCTCGTCCTCGACCTCACGCGAGGCCCGGCCGGCCGCCTTCCACTGCTGCATCAGCTCGCGGTAGGCGGAGGCCGTCGCGCCCCAGTCGGTCGAGGAGGCCAGCGCCTCCGCCTCGACGACGATGCGTTCCTTGGCCGAACGCACGCCCTCGCGCTGCTCGTCGAGCCCGGCGAAGTAGGCCTTGCGCCGCTTGGCGAAGGCCGTACGGGCCGCGGACAGGCGCTTCCACAGCGCCGCCTCGGTCACCCGGTCGATGCGCTCGGCGGCCTTCCACTCCTCGACGAGCTGGCGCAGCCGCTCCCCACCGGTCTTCCAGTGGGTGGTGTCGTCGGCGATGCGCTCGGCCTCGGCGACAATGCGTTCCTTGACGCCCCTGGCCTCGGCGCGAGCCACGTCGCGGGCGGCCTTGACCTCCTCGCGGCGCTGGGAGACCAGCTCCGTGAGGCTGTTGAGGCGGCCCAGCAGCCCGTCGAGATCGCCGACCGCGTGCGCGTCGACGATCGCCTCGCGGAGCTTGACGATCGTCGCCTCCGCCTGGGCGGGCGGCAGATCCGTGCCGCGGACCCGCTGCTCAAGCAGCGTGACCTGCCCGGCCAGCTCGTCGAACTTGCGGTGGAAGTAGGCCAGAGCCTCTTCCGGTTCGCCGGCCTGCCAGGACCCGACGGCCCGTTCTCCCTCAGCCGTACGCACGTAGACGGTGCCGTCGTCGTCTACCCGGCCCCACGGGTCGGTGCTCACCGTGTCCTCCCGCAACTTTCATCAGCCTTTCGAGGCTATCCGCCTCTTGGATGTATTACGTCAGCTCTTGTCGGACATTGTCACGTCTTTGATTTCCACGGTTTCCTTCGGGGCGCCGGTGCCGTCCGGGCCCGGGGTGATGACACCCGCCTTGTTCACCTTGTCGAGGATGTCCAGGCCCTTGGTGACCGTGCCGAACGGGGTGTAGTCCGGAGACAGCTGGGCGTCGCCGTAGACGATGAAGAACTGGCTGCCGTTGGTGTCCGGGCCGCTGTTGGCCATGGCCACGACACCGCGGGTGTACTTCGCGCCTTCGAGGTTCTCGTTGACGAAACGGTACCCCGGGCCGCCCTGGCCGTCGGTCGGGTTCTTGCCGTCGGCCTTGGCCAGCGGGTCGCCGCACTGGAGCACGGGGAACTGCTCGGAACCGAGACGGTGGCACTTGGAGCCGTTGAAGTACTTCTTCCCGGCCAGGAACGCGAAGGAGTTGACCGTGCAGGGGGTCTTCTCCGCCGAGACCGCGATGACGATGTCGCCCAGGTTGGTCTTCAGGGTCATCGTCTTCGGCGTGGTGTCCACCTTCGCCGGAGGCAGGCCGACGTTCTTGGCCGGTCCGCCCTCGGTCTCGGCGACGTAACCACAGGTGCCCGCCGCGGGGTCGAAGGCCGCCGGCTTGGCGCCGGTGCCCGTCTCAGCCGGGCTCGCAGGCGCGGACGGGGTGCCCGAGGCGGCGGTCGCCGGGGACGTTCCACCACCTCCGAGCAGGGACATCGCGGCGATCACACCGCCGACGAGCACCACGACGGTCACACTCGTGCCGATGATCGCATTGCGCTTCATACGCGACTCACGTTCGGCGCGCCGCTGCATCTGCCGTTCGTAGTGCTCGCGGGCCAGTTGCTTCTGGCGGTCCTTGCCGCTCACCACTTCGCCCTCCCGAGTGCCGGAGTATCACTTATTGAGGTGGGCGAATCGTATCGGCCAATGGGTAATGGTTCGCAGCCCGCCGACCCGCACCGGTACCCTTCGGTTACATTCCCATCCGTTTTCTTGACGAGATCAGCTGAGGCAGATGCTCATCGCCGGCTTTCCCGCAGGGTCGTTTCAGACCAACTGTTACGCCGTGGCTCCCGCCGCGGGCGAGGAGTGCGTCGTCGTCGACCCCGGTCAGAACGCCGTGGGCGACCTGGACGACCTGCTGCGCGAGCATCGCCTGAAGCCGGTCGCCGTGCTGCTCACCCACGGCCACCTCGATCACATGTGGTCGGTCGCCCCGGTCTGCGGAGCGCGTGACATCCCCGCGTGGATCCACCCCGAGGACCGGGAACTGCTGTCCGACCCGATCAAGGGGATGTCCCTGGCCTTCGGGCAGCAGCTGTTCGGCGGGCTGACCTTCTCCGAGCCCGACGACGTGCGCGAGATGGCGGACGGAGAGGTGCTGAGCCTGGCCGGGATGGAGCTGACGGTCGACCACGTCCCCGGCCATACCAGGGGGTCGGTGGCTTTCAGGCTGCCCGGGAGCGGGGAGATCCCCGAGGTGATGTTCTCGGGAGACCTGCTGTTCGCCGGCTCCATAGGCCGCACAGACCTTCCCGGCGGGGACTATCCGACCATCCTGCGCAGCCTGGCGGCCAAGTGCCTGCCGCTGTCCGATGAGACGGTGGTGCTGCCGGGACACGGACCACAGACCACGATCGGCCACGAGCGCGCGACCAATCCGTACTTGGCGGAGGCGGCGCCGTACGCCGGTCCCACCAGGGGACTTTAGAAGATGACTCTGCAGGCGCCCAAGGGCACCTTCGACCTGCTCCCGCCGCGCTCCGAGCGCGCGCTGGCCGTCCGGGAGGCGCTGACCGCCCCCGCCAGGCGGGCGGGGTACGGCTACATCGAGACGCCGGTCTTCGAGGACACCGCGCTGTTCGTGCGCGGCGTCGGCGAGTCGACCGACATCGTCTCCAAGGAGATGTACACCTTCACCGACAAGGGCGGGCGTTCGATCACGCTGCGCCCCGAGGGCACCGCGTCGGTCGTGCGGGCGGTCCTCCAGCACGGCCTGCACAACGGCAGGCTCCCGGTGAAGCTCTGGTACTCCGGCAGCCAGTTCCGCTACGAACGCGCCCAGAAGGGCCGCTACCGCCACTTCTGGCAGGTGGGGGCCGAGGCCCTGGGGGCGGAGGACCCGGCCCTCGACGCCGAGCTGATCCTGCTGGCCGCGGAGGGCTACGCCGGGCTCGGCCTCACCGGGGTCAGGCTGCTGCTCAACACGCTGGGCGACCGCGTCTGCAGACCCGCCTACCGCGCCGCGCTGCAGGACTTCCTGCGCGGTCTCGACCTCGACGAGGCGACCAGGGCCAGGATCGAGATCAACCCGCTGCGGGTGCTCGACGACAAACGTCCCGAGGTGCAGGCCCAACTCGCGGACGCCCCGCTGGTCGTCGACCACCTGTGCGAGGAGTGCAAGGCCTACCACGAGGAGGTCCGCACGCTGCTGACCGCCTCCGGGGTCGCCTACACCGACGATCCCCGGCTGGTGCGCGGGCTTGACTACTACACGCGCACCACGTTCGAGTTCGTCCACGACGGGCTTGGCTCGCAGTCCGCGGTCGGCGGCGGGGGGCGTTACGACGGACTGAGCGAGATGCTCGGCGGCCCGGCGCTGCCCAGCGTCGGCTGGGCGCTCGGCGTCGACAGGACGCTGCTGGCCATGGAGGCCGAGGGGCTGCTCGACGACGAGGCGGACGGCCCGCACGTCCAGGTGTACGGTGTGCCGCTGGGCGAGGAGGCACGCCGCCGGATGTTCCTGCTCATCACCGAGCTGCGCCGGGCGGGCCTCGACGCCGACATGTCGTTCGGAGGCAAGGGCGTCAAGGCCGCCATGAAGGGTGCCGACCGGTCGGGCGCGGGCTATGCCGTCATCCTCGGCGAGCGGGACATCGCCGCCGGGACCGCCCAGGTCAAGGACCTGGTCAGCGGCGACCAGAGCGCCGTACCGCTCGCCGAGATCGTCACGACCCTGAAGGAGAGACTGGAGAATTGACCTCATCCCCTCCCTGAAAGGAAGGGGATTCCCACGGTCGCCCGCAGGGTTTCCTGTTTCACCGCCGGTTGCCCGCCCGAAAAGGATCTTTCGTTGGGGTCTTACACCAGCTCCGCAGGCGTTTCGCCTCTCCGCCGGCCCGGCGGCGAGGGTGGAGCCGATCGTGCAGGTGGCGGCTTGGTTATCGCCGCCACCGAACACGTTACCGAGTCCTGCGGCGCCGCGCCGCGTTTCCTCCCGGCCTCGAAGGACCGGGTTTCCATGCTTAAGGAGTTTCGATGATCCGCACGCACGAAGCGGGATCACTGCGCAAGGAGCACGCCGGGCAGCAGGTGACGCTGGCCGGTTGGGTGGCGCGCCGCCGTGACCACGGCGGCGTGGTCTTCATCGACCTGCGCGACGCCTCAGGCTCCTGTCAGGTGGTCTTCCGCGAGGAGGACGACGCGCACGGCCTGCGCGCCGAGTACTGCGTCAAGGTCGTCGGGCAGGTGCGGGTCCGCCCCGAGGGCAACGAGAACCCCGAGCTGCCGACCGGCGCGATCGAGGTCGTGGCCTCCGAGGTCGAGGTGCTCAGCGAGGCCGCGCCGCTGCCCTTCCCGATCGAGGGCGGCACCGGGGTCTCCGAGGAGGCCCGCCTGAAGTACCGCTACCTCGACATCCGCCGCCAGCAGGTCGCCCAGGCCATGCGGGCGCGCTCCAAGGCCACCTACCTGGCCCACGAGGTGATGAACGAGCACGGGTTCGTCTACATCGAGACCCCCACGCTCACCCGGTCGACCCCCGAGGGCGCCCGTGACTTCCTGGTGCCGGTCCGTCTCCAGCCGGGCAACTGGTACGCCCTGCCGCAGTCGCCCCAGCTGTTCAAGCAGCTGCTCATGGTCGGCGGCATGGAGCGCTACTACCAGCTCGCCCGCTGCTTCCGCGACGAGGACCTGCGCGCCGACCGGCAGCCGGAGTTCACCCAGATCGACGTTGAGATGTCCTTCGTCGACCAGGACGACGTCATCGCGCTGGGCGAGGCGCTGATCGGCCGCGTCTGGAAGGAGACGATCGGCTACGAGCTGCCGACGCCGCTGCCCCGGATGACCTACGCCGACGCCATGTCCCGCTTCGGCTCGGACAAGCCCGACCTGCGCTTCGGCCAGGAACTCGTCGAGATGACGGAGTTCTTCGCCGAGACGACCTTCCGGGTCTTCCAGGCGCCCTACGTCGGCGCCGTGGTGATGCCGGGCGGTGCCTCGCAGACCCGTAAGGAGCTCGACGGCTGGCAGGAGTGGGCCAAGTCGCGCGGCGCCAAGGGCCTGGCCTACGTCCTCGTCGGCGAGGACGGCACGCTCGGCGGCCCGGTGGCCAAGAACCTGTCGGAGACCGAGACCGCGGGCCTGGCCGCGAAGGCGGGCGCCGCGCCCGGTGACGCGATCTTCTTCGCCGCCGGTACGGCCGCCGCCTCCCGCGACCTGCTCGGCGCGGCCCGGCTGGAGATCGGCCGCCGCTGCGGCCTGATCGACGAGTCGGCGTGGAGCTTCCTGTGGGTCGTCGACGCGCCCATGTTCGAGGAGGACGGCGAGGGCGGCTGGACCGCGGTCCACCACCCCTTCACCGGTCCGAAGCCCGAGTGGGCCGACAACTTCCAGGACCACCCGGGCGAGGCCCTCGCCTACGCCTACGACATGGTCTGCAACGGCATGGAGATCGGCGGCGGCTCGATCCGTATCCACCGCGCCGAGATGCAGCAGCGCGTCTTCGACGTGCTCGGCATCTCCAAGGAGGAGGCGGAGAGCAAGTTCGGCTTCCTGCTCGAGGCGTTCAAGTACGGCCCGCCGCCGCACGGCGGCATCGCCTACGGCTGGGACCGGGTCTGCATGCTGCTCTCCGGCGGCGACTCGATCCGTGACGTCATCGCCTTCCCGAAGACGGCCTCCGGCTTCGACCCGCTGACGGGCGCGCCGACCCCGATCACGGTCGAGCAGCGCAAGGAGGCGGGCGTCGACGCCAAGCCCAAGGCGGACGCCTGAGACGGTCCTGAGGGCCGGTGGGGCACGGCTCCGGGGGTCAACGCCCCGGGGCCGTGCTCGTACGGCTGCGGGCCGTACGGGCACGGCGGGTCAGAAGCGGACGGGCAGCGTACGCAGGCCGCGGATGAGTGACCCGCTGAGGTTCCACCGGATCTCGGCGGGATCGCAGTCCAGCTCGATGCCCGGCAGGCGTTCCAGCAGCGTCCCGAAGGCGATCGACGCCTCGAGCCTGGCCAGCGGCGCGCCCAGGCAGAAGTGGATGCCGTGGCCGAAGGCCACATGCCGGTTGTCCGCGCGGGTGATGTCCAGGACGTCGGGGCAGGGGAAGACCTCGGGGTCGCGGTTGACCGCGCCGAGCAGGATGTGGACCACGCTGCCCTTCGGGATGTGGACTCCCGCGAGTTCGAGATCCTCCGTGGCGAAGCGGAACGTGGCACGCTCGACCGGTCCGTCGTGCCGGAGGAACTCCTCGACCGCCGACGGCAGCAGTTCCGGCCGCTCCCGTAACAGCTTCAGCTGCTCGGGGGCGGTCAGCAGGGCCAGCATGCCGTTGCCGATCAGGTTGACCGTGGTCTCGTGCCCGGCGATGAGCAGCAGCGTCAGGCCCGCCAGGAGCTCCTGGTCGTCGAGCAGTTCGTCGTCGTCGCGGGCCAGGACCAGCGCGCTGACCAGGTCGTCACGCGGGGCGGCCCGCCGTTCGGCGATGATCGCGGTGAAGTAGTCGCCGACGGCGAGGTTCACCTCGCCGCGGTGCCTGGCCTGTTCCTCGTTGAGCGCGGGGCCGACGAGGGTGCCGGACCAGTCGCGGAAGGCGTCCTGGTCCTCGACGGGCACGCCGAGCAGTTCGCAGATCACCGTGATCGGCAGGGGGAAGGCGAAGTCGTCGAGCAGGTCCGCCCCGCCCCTGGGGAGCATCGCGTCGACCAGGTCGTCGGCGATCTTCTGGACGCGGGGGCGCAGGGCCTCGATCCTGCGGGGGGTGAAGGCCTTGGAGACCAGGCGGCGCAGCCGGGTGTGGTCGGGAGGGTCGCTGTCGAGCATGTTGCCGGCCAGGATCCGGTTGTCGGCGTGGAAACGCGCGCGGAACGGCTCGGGCACCCAGGAGACGCTCTTGGCCAGGCGGGGGTCGTTGAGGGCGGGACGGCCGTGCTCGTAGTCGAGCACCAGGAAGGCGCCCATGCCGGGAGGGAAGTCGACCGGATGGACGGGGCCCTTCCCCCTGAGCGCGGCGCAGGCGGCGTGCGGATCGGGGCTCAGTATGAACTCGAAAGGTAACTTCTCCGGCATCGGCGCCCCCCGGGGAGATGGATCGGATCCTGTTCCCCTCCAGTCTGGCCCGGGAGGTCGCGGCTCGCCCGCCGTGTGCGAGATGGTGGCCGTGATGACCGGTATGTCGGTGCGAGCGAGCCTGCGACGAAAGGACCTCACCCCCGTCGAGGCCCTCCGAGGTGGCCCTAGGTGAGCTGAACGTCCTTGATGATCACCGGGATCTTGGGGGCGTTCGAGCCACCGTCGCCGGTGATGTCGTTGGGGTTCTCGATCCAGCCGCCCTTGTAGACCTTGTCGAGGATGTCCATGCCCTGCGTGACCGTGCCGAGGGGCGTGTAGTCGGGCTGCAGCTGGGCGGTCTCGTCCGACAGGGAGATCCAGAACTGGCTGCCGTTCTGGTTCGCCGCCTCGGCCGCCTGGGCCAGCGCGACCGTTCCCCTGGTGTAGGGCAGCCCGCCGAGGTTCTCGTCGTTGAAGACGTAACCCGAGCTGCCCTGGCCGTCGGTGGGGTTCTTGCCGTCGGCCTTGGCCTGCGGGTCGCCGCACTGCAGCAGGCCGAGCCCGGAGTTCTCCGGCGTGGCCAGGCGGTGGCACCTGGTGTTGTCGAAGAAGTTCTTCTTCGCCAGGAAGGCGAAGGAGTTGACCGCGCAGGGGGCCCGGTCCGTCTGGAGCTCGATCACGATGTCACCGAGGTTGGTGGTGATCTTCATGTTCTTCAGCTTCAGGTTGGGCTTGGCCGGGGGCATGCCCACGTACTTGGCCGGGCTGCCGCTGGTGTCCTTGCGGTAGGAGCAGGTCAGCTTGGCCAGCTCCGCCGAGGGGGTCGGCGACGGCTGCAGGGCGGGGGCCTGACTTGGGTCGGCCGCCGCGCTCTTCTCCGGGGAGGTGGGGCGCTTGGGGTCGTTGCCGCCGAGGAGGTTCGTCGCGGCGAACAGGCCTCCGGCCACGACGACGACCGCGACGCCGGCTCCGATGAAGGTGTTCCGCCTCGACTTTGCGGTCGACTGCTGGGCGGTCTGCTGGGCCCGCTGGGCCTGCCGCTCCTTGTGCTCCCGCGCCAGCTGGCTCTGGCGGTCTTCGCCGCTCACCGCTTCGTCCTCCAGAATTGCTGTTCCATGACTATTGACTGGGCGAAAGCGTACCCGCCTCGGCGTGTGATGGATGTAAGTGACAGAATCCGTCAGATGGGGTAGGAGAGGAAGACGCGGGTGAAGTGCCGCGTTCCAGGTAGCGTTCACGGTGGGATCCCACCTGCACAGACGCCGCCGATGACCGGAGCCCCCCTATGTTCGACGAGATTCTGGGCCTGCCCGCCCACCCGCTGATCGTCCACGCCGCCGTGGTCCTGACGCCCCTGCTGGTGGTGCTGGCCGCCGTCTACGCCCTGGCCGCACGCACGCGCGCGGTGCTGACCTGGGCGGTCGTCGGGCTCGCGGTCATCTCGCCCGTGACGGTCTTCGCGGCCAGGCAGAGCGGTGAGGAGCTCAAAAGGGGACGTTTCTCCTCGGCGAGCGGGGAGCTCGGGCAGCGCGTCGCCGAGCACGAGAGCTTCGCGACCCCGTTGCTGCTGGCCGTACTGGCGCTCGGAGTGGTCTCACTCGGTCTCGTCCGGCTCACGCGTCCCGGGCGTTCGGAGAGCGCGCCCAAGGGGGTCGGGACGGCGCTGCGCGCGCTGACGGTGGTCCTGGCCGTGGTGGCCGGCTACTACGTGGTGAGGGCGGGCCACAGCGGCGCCGTCGCGGTCTGGGGAGGTTTCTGAGGGATCGGGAGCCCGCCCCCTGACGGTACTGTCTGAGCGTGGACAGCCTGTTCGACTCGGCGGCGGAGGAGGCCCACCGCGGCCATGAGCCACTGGCGGTGCGGATGCGCCCCCGTGGCCTGGACGAGGTGATCGGCCAGCGTCACCTGCTCGGGCCGGGCACGCCGCTGCGCAGGCTCGTCGAGGGCGAGGCCCCGATGTCGCTGTTCCTGTGGGGGCCGCCGGGCACGGGCAAGACCACCCTCGCCTACGTGGTCGCGGGGGTGACCAAGCGCCGCTTCGTCGAGGTCTCCGCGGTCTCCGCCGGGGTCAAGGAGGTCCGCGCCGCCATCGAGCAGGCCCGCCGCGAGCTGGGCATGTCGGGGCGGCAGACCGTGCTGTTCGTCGACGAGGTGCACCGCTTCAACAAGGCCCAGCAGGACGCCCTGCTGCCCGCCGTCGAGAACCGCTGGGTCACCTTCATCGGCGCGACCACGGAGAACCCGTTCTTCTCCGTCATCTCGCCGCTGCTGTCCCGTTCGCTGCTGCTGACCCTGGAGTCGCTGTCGGAGGAGGACATCCGCGGCGTGCTCGAACGCGCCGCCGCCGACCCGCGCGGCCTGGACGGTCGGGTACGGCTGGCGCCCGAGGCGGTCGAGCACCTGGTACGGCTGGCCGGGGGAGACGCCCGCAGGTCCCTCACCTATCTGGAGGCGGCCGCGCTGATCGCCGAGGACGAGATCACCGTCGAGGTGGTCGAGCGCGCGGTCGACAAGGCGGCCGTGCGCTACGACCGCCAGGGCGACCAGCACTACGACGTGGTCAGCGCCTTCATCAAGAGCATGCGGGGCTCCGACGCCGACGCCGCGCTGCACTATCTGGCCAGGATGGTCGAGGCGGGGGAGGACCCCAGGTTCATCGCCCGAAGGATCGTCATCTTCGCCTCGGAGGACGTCGGCATGGCCGATCCCACCTGCCTGCAGGTGGCGGTGGCCGCGGCGCAGGCGGTCGAGTTCATCGGCCTGCCCGAGGGCCGCCTGAACCTGGCCCAGGCGGTCGTCCACTGCGCGCTCGCCCCCAAGTCCAACGCGGTGATCACCGCGATCGACGCCGCCGCCCAGGACGTACGGCGGGGCGACATCGGCCAGGTCCCCGCCCACCTGCGCGACGCGCACTACCCCGGGGCACGGGGGCTCGGCCACGGTGAGGGCTACCGCTACCCGCACGACTTCGAGCACGGCCTGGTCCGCCAGGACTACGCCCCCGCCGAGCTCAGGGACCGCCGCTACTACCGGCCGACCCGGCACGGAGCCGAGGCCGCCTTCGCCGACCGCTGGAGCAGGATCCGCGCCTTCCTGCGCGGCGGCCAGTAGCCCCTCAGGAGGGAGGCGCGCCGTCCTGCCGTCGGGCGCGAGGTCCGCGGCGGGGGAAGCGCACGGTCAGCAGCCTGGCGCGGGGGGCGACCCGGCGGGCCAGCGTGAACAGGGCGTCGGTGCGGGAGCGGTCGGCGTCAAGGTGGGTGAAGAGGTTGACGCCCAGGTAGAAGGTGATTGCGGCGTAGGCGAGGTCGCGGGGCGGCATGAGCCTGGCCAGGGGTGAGCCGCCGATGACCCGCTCCAGCGTCTGCTCGACGAAGTCGATCCACGGGTCGGAGCGTTTGACGATCTCCGCCCTGAGCTCGGGCCTGGCGATGCTCGCGCCGACGAGCTCGGAGAAGAGCGTGATGTGCCCCGCCTCCAGGTCGGCCCGGTAGATCGCGGTGGCGATCTCGGCCAGCTCCTCCAGCGTGCGGGCCCGCTCGACGGCTCTGCGGTAGTCGGTCATCCGCTGCTCGGAGGCGCGGTCGAGTGCGGCGAGCAGCAGCGGATCGACCCCGCCGAAGTGGTAGAAGACCAGCGCCGAGTTGACCCCGGCGGCCTTGGCGATGGTACGGGCGCTGGCCCCGGCGTATCCCTCGGTCCGCACGGTCTCGGCGGCGGCCTCGATCAGCCGCTCCCGGGTCTCCGCGCCCGCCTGCTTGTTCACTTCACCGCTCCCTTGCCAAGACGATCTCTTCGATCATACGGTTTAATCGACTGATTAAACCGATCGATGAAGAGGGTGGCCCCATGGATGACCCGTCCGGAAGATCACCGGACTCGGAACCGCTCCCCGAGGACCGGACCGAGCGCAGGGCACGCTGGAACCTCGCCGGTCTGCTCCTGGCCCTGTTCGTCGCGCTCCTGCTCTACCGGGTGCTGCACGCGGGCCACCTGGAGGAGACGACGCTCTTCTACGTCGGCCTCCCCGCCGTCATCGCCATCACGGTCGTGCTGACGAGCAAACCGAGGTCCGCGACCGGCGCGATCCTGGCGACGATCACCGTGGCCCTCGCCTTCGCGGGACCGTTGCTCGGCGAGGGGATCGTCTGCCTGCTGTTCGCGGCCCCGCTCTTCTACCTCGTCGGCCTGCTGATCGGGGCCGTCATCGACTACTTCGACCGGCGGGGACCCCACGCGCTCGCCGCCCCGCTGGTGCTGCTCACGCTCGTCGCCGTGGGCGCGGAGGTGGCCGGACCGGCCCGTGACAACGCGGTCACCGCGGTGCGGGCGGCCCCGGGGACCGGGACGGAACAGGCCCTGGCCGCCGTCCCCCGCTTCGGCCCGTTCGAGTCGGCGTTCCTGAAGATCGGCTTCCCCAGGCCGCTGGCGGCAACCGGCACCGGCCTCGAGGTCGGCGCCCTGCGGGAGATCACCTTCAACCCGCGCCGCTCCCTCGGCATCGGCGCCCTTCCCGAACCACGTTCGATGACCCTCAGGGTGAAGGAACGCGGCCCGGGGCGGGTGACCTTCTCCGTGGTCCGCGACACCACGCTGACCCGCTGGCTCGACCTCCGCGAGGCGGAGTTCACCTGGGGGAACGGGAGGCTCGCGGTGACCCTGCGCTACCGCCGTACCTTCGACCCCGGCTGGTACTTCGGCCCCCTGCAGCGCTACGCCGTCGGCCAGGCCGCCGACTACCTGGCCGGGACCTTCGCCCGATGACGGGCGACCCCGTGCTGGTGCGCGGTCTGGCCCTCGCGGTACCGGTCGCCGCGGTGCTCGCGGCCACCTGGAGAGGCCGGGTCCGCCGGGGGTTCGGAGAACGGGACGCGGCCGCGGCGATCCTGGCCACGCTGTGGAACCTGGAGGCGCTCATCGCGGTGAACCTCCTCGCCCAGGACCTCGGCTGGTGGCGCTTCACCGCGGTAGGGGCCCTCTACCGGGGCGTTCCGATCGACCTGCTGCTGGGCTGGGCACTGCTCTGGGGCGCGGTGCCCGGCCTGGTGGCACGCCGGGCGCCGATCCCGCTGGTCGCCGCGTCCCTCGGCTGGCTGGACCTGGCGGTGATGCCCCTGGCCGAGCCCGTCGTCGTGCTCGGTGAGCACTGGCTCGCCGGGGAGGCGGTCGCGATGGCCGTCGCCCTGCTCCCCGGTTTGCTGGTGGCCTCCTGGACGGCCGGAGGCCGCCGCCTGCCCCTCAGGGCCGCCGCCCAGATCGTCCTCGCGGCCGCCGGGGGCATGGCGCTGCCCATCGTGCTGACCGGGGCGTGGCGGCAGCCCACGTGGGTGCTCGGCCTCATGGCGCAGGCGCTGGCCGTGCCCTCGCTGCTCGGGCTGGCCGCCGTACGGGAGTTCGCGCTCGCCGGCCGGGGGACGCCGCTGCCGTACGACCCGCCGGAACGGCTGGTGGTCACCGGGCCCTACGCCTACGTCCGTAACCCGATGCAGGCCGCGATGACGGGCGGCTACCTGCTGCTCGCCCTGCTCGACCCGGTGTTCCTGGCCGCGGCGCTGGTCGCCTTCGCCTACGGGGCGGGGCTGGCGGCCTGGCACGAGGGGGAGGGGCTCACCGCGCGCTTCGGCGGGGAGTGGGCCGCCTACCGGCGCGCCGTACGGGCGTGGGTGCCCAGGTGGCGGCCCGTCGCCTTCCCCGGGGCCGTCGCGTCCGTGTACGTGGCCACCACCTGCGGGATCTGCTCGCAGGTCGGCGGATGGATCGTCGCGCGCCGTCCCGCCGGGCTGCGCGTGCTCGCCGCGGAGGACCACCCCGCGGGGCTGCGCCGGATCACCTACGAGTCGGCGGACGGGCGCGGTGCCCAGGGGGTGGCGGCGATCGCCCACGTGCTGACCCACATCCACCTCGGCTGGGCCCTGGCGGGCTGGACGCTCATGATCCCGGGGGTCGGCCGGTTCGCCCAGCTCTGCATGGACGCCTTCGGGGGCGCGCCCAGGACCCTGGCCGTACGGAACGGGCCGTCGCCGGCGGGGAAGCCGGGCGGGTACGGCCGACCGCCTGGGCGTCGTGTCACGGTATGCCGGGGAAGCGGTTCGGGACGCGGTAAGGTCTTGCCTGTTCCAGCCGGGTCAACTAAGGAGATCGGCGCATGCTTACCGCAGGAGAGGTCGCCGGACTGATCGTCGCGATGGCCTGGGCGATCCTGGTCTGCTTCCTGGCCGTGGCGCTGGTCAAGCTGGCCCGGCTGCTGACCGAGACCACCAAGATGGTCTCCGAGCTGGGCGAACGTGTGGTCCCGCTGCTGGAGGACGTCACGGTCACCGTCAGCGAGACCAACCGCCAGCTGGTCGCCGTCGAGGCCATCGCCAAGGACGTCAAGCAGGTCAGCGGGCACGCCGCCAAGATCAGCGACGTCACCCAGACCCTGGTGACCGGGCCGTTGATCAAGCTCGCCGCGCTGACCCACGGCGTCAGGCGCGCCCTGTCGGCCCGCAGGAACGGCAGGCCCGGCTCCCGGGTCCTCGAAGGGCGGCGGCGATGATCCGCAGGCTCTTCTACATCTCCCTGGGCGCGTTCGGCGCCGTGTGGGCGATGCGTAAGCTGCAGTCACTGCATCCGAACCACCTGGCGCGCCGTGCGGTGCGCGGCGCCTCGGGGGTCCTGGACCAGGCCCGGGACTTCGCGGCCGAGGCGCTGGACGGCGCGGCGCAGCGGGAAACCGAGTTGCGCTCCCGATTCGGCCTCGACAGTGTTGAGAACACCTACACCTACCACGTAAAGGATGGCCGCTGACATGGAGTCGGCAGAGATCGCCCGCCGCTTCCTGCGCTTCTTCGAGGAGCGTGGGCACACCGCCGTGCCCTCGGCCAGCCTCATCGCCGAGGACCCGACGCTGCTTCTCGTCCCCGCGGGCATGGTGCCGTTCAAGCCCTACTTCCTGGGCCAGCAGAAGCCGCCCTACCCCCGGGCGGCCAGCGTCCAGAAGTGCGTGCGCACCCCCGACATCGACGAGGTCGGCAAGACCACCAGGCACGCCACCTTCTTCCAGATGCTCGGCAACTTCTCCTTCGGCGACTACTTCAAGGAGCGGGCGATCCCGCTGGCCTGGGAGCTGCTGACCAAGCCCGAGTCCGAGGGCGGCTTCGGCTTCCCCGAGGAGCGGCTCTGGGTCACCGTCTACCACGACGACGACGAGTCCTACGACATCTGGCACCACAAGGTCGGCATCCCCGCGGAGCGCATCCAGCGCCGCGGCCTGGCCGACAACTACTGGCACATGGGCGTGCCCGGCCCCGGCGGCCCCTGCACCGAGATCTACTACGACCGCGGCCCCGAGTACGGCAGGGACGGCGGCCCGATCGCCGACGAGAACCGTTACCTGGAGGTCTGGAACAACGTCTTCATGCAGTTCCAGCTCGGTACGGTGCGCAGCAAGACCGACTTCGACATCGTGGGCGAACTGCCCGCCAAGAGCGTCGACACCGGCATGGGCCTGGAGCGGATGGCCGCGATCCTGCAGGGCGTCGACAACATCTACGAGATCGACACCACCTACAAGATCCTCGACAGGGCCGCGGAGCTGACCGGGACCCGCTACGGCCGTGACGAGCGCGCCGACGTCTCGCTGCGCGTGGTCGCCGACCACGTCCGCACCGGCGTGATGCTCGTCGCCGACGGCGTGCTGCCCTCCAACGAGGGCCGGGGCTACGTGCTGCGGCGGATCCTGCGCCGTGCGATCCGCAACCTGCGCCTGCTGGGCGCGGGCGAGCAGCGCTACATGCACGACCTGACCGCGGTGACCATCGACGTGATGGGCGATCTCTATCCCGACCTCAAGGCCGACGCCCCGCAGATCCACGGCGTCATCGACGCGGAGGAGGCCTCCTTCCTCGGCACCCTGCGCACCGGCACCGCGATCTTCGACGCGGCCGTCGAGGAGACCAAGCGCAAGGGACGGGGCACCCTCGGCGGTGACCAGGCCTTCCAACTGCACGACACCTACGGCTTCCCGATCGACCTGACCCTGGAGATGGCCTCCGAGCAGGGCCTCAAGGTCGACGAGGAGGGCTTCCGCAGGCTGATGAAGGAACAGCGCGACCGCGCCAAGGCCGACGCCGCCGCCAAGAAGACCGGAAACGCCGACATCTCGGTTTTCGGCCAGATCCTGGAGAAGACCGGCAGGGTCGAGTTCCTCGGCTACGACAACGTGACCGCCGAGTCCGCGGTCATCGGCCTGCTCGTCGACGGGCTCCCGGTCCCCGCCGCGGGCGCGGGCACCACCGTCGAGGTCGTGCTCAGCCGTACCCCCTTCTACGCCGAGGGCGGCGGCCAGCTCGCCGACCAGGGGATCATCCGCACCGACGGGGCCGAGGTCGAGATCGTCGACGTGCAGTCCCCGGTCTCGGGCGTGATCGTGCACCGGGGCAAGGTCAGGACCGGTGAGGTCCGGGCCGGTGACCAGGCCCAGGCTGAGATCGACGTCGAGCGGCGCCGCGCCATCTCCCGCAGCCACACCGCTACGCACCTGGTGCACAGGGGCTTTCGCAACGCGCTCGGCGAGACGGCCGCGCAGGCGGGTTCGGAGAACTCGCCCGGCCGTTTCCGCTTCGACTTCACCGCGGCGGGCGCCGTGCCGCCCAGTGTGCTCCGTGACGTCGAGGACGAGGTCAACGCCATCCTGATCAACGACCTGAAGGTCAACGCCTTCCACACCTCCCAGGCGGAGGCGAGGGCGATGGGCGCGCTGGCCCTGTTCGGCGAGAAGTACGGCGAGACCGTCCGCATCGTCGAGGTCGGCGACTACTCCCGTGAGCTCTGCGGCGGCACCCACGTCGCGAGCTCGGGCCAGCTCGGCCTGGTCAAGGTGCTCGGCGAGGCCTCGATCGGCGCCGGAGTGCGACGGGTCGAGGCCCTGGTCGGCCTGGACGCCTTCCGCTTCCTGGCCCGTGAGAGCGTGCTCGTCGCCCAGCTCTCCGAGCAGCTCAAGGCCCGCAGGGAGGAGCTGCCCGAGCGGATCGAGGGCATCGTCACCCGGCTGCGCACCGCGGAGAAGGAGCTGGACAGGCTCCGTTCCGCCCAGGTCCTCGCGCTCGCGGGCGAGATGGCCGCCGGAGCACGTGATCTGGGCGGAGTGTCCGTGGTGACACACCGCGCGCCTGATGGCACCTCTGCGGATGATCTGCGTAAACTCGCCCTTGACGTGCGCGGACGGTTCCCAGGGGATCGCGCGGCGGTCGTCGTCGTCGCGGCGGTTCCCGCCGACCGGCCGGTCGTCGTGGCCACGGTCAACGACGCGGGCCGTGAGCGCGGCCTCAAGGCGGGCAGGCTCGTCGGCGTCGCGGCCAAGGCCCTCGGCGGTGGCGGCGGCGGCAAGGACGACGTCGCCCAGGGCGGCGGGACCCGGCCCGAGGCGATCGGCGACGCGCTGGGCGCCGTCGAACAGGCGATCGCCCAGACACTCGCCTGAGCGGCCGAAGCCGGTGAGCCGCGCGCGGCTCTGAGGCGGAGGCGGAGAACATGATGAGAAGTGGCATCCGGCTGGGTGTCGACGTCGGCTCGGTCCGCATCGGCGTGGCCCGCAGCGATCCGTCCGGATTGCTGGCCACGCCGGTGGAGACCGTACGGCGAGGCAGAGGCGACCTCGACCGGCTCGCGGAGATCGCGGCCGAGTACGAGGCGGTGGAGATCGTCGTCGGCCTGCCGACCTCGCTCTCCGGCCGTGAGGGGCAGGCGGCGGGGGTGGCCCGCGAGTTCGCGGGCAGGATCGCCTCGCGGCTGGCGCCCGTCCCCGTCAGGCTGTTCGACGAACGGCTCACCACGGTCACCGCGCAGCAGGGGCTGCGCGCCAGTGGCGTCAGGGCCAGGGAGCAGCGCGGCGTGGTCGACCAGGCGGCGGCGGTCGTGCTGCTCCAGGCTGCCCTGGACAACGAACGGGCGACCGGCAGGCCGCCGGGCGTGGCGGCCGGTCCACCGGCAGGGCCGTCCTCCGGGTCGCCGAGAGGTTCTTCGTCCGGGCCGCCGGGCGCCCGGCGGCCCGGTGAGGAGAGGCCGAGCGGCGGGACCGGACGGTGAGCGGGCGGCGGCTGGCATGGCTGCTGGCCTGCGGCGCGGGCGCCGCGCTGCTCGGAGCCGGGGGCTATGTCCTGGCCAGGCCCTACCTCACCCCCGCCGACTTCGAGGGGCCCGGCACGGGAGCGGTCACCGTGCGGATCGCGCAGGGCGCGAGCGCGGGGGAGATCGCCGCGACGCTGGCCGAGGCGGGGGTCGTGGCGAGCGCGGGCTCGTTCGTCGCGGTGGCCGAGGAACGCGGGAAGGCGGGCAGCCTGTTCCCCGGGCACTACCGGATGCGCAAAGGCATGTCGGCCACCTCGGCACTCGACCTGCTGACCGAGCCCCGCTCCCGGATGGTGCGGCGTGTCGTCGTCCCCGAGGGACTGCGTCTGCCGGAGCTGCTCGACCGGCTCGCGGAGGGCACGGGGATGCGCAGGGCCGACCTCGCCGGGGCGGCGAGGAACCTCCGGGCGCTGGGCCTGCCCGGCTACGCCAGGGGCCCCGAGGGCTTCCTGTTCCCGGCGACCTACGAGGTGGAGCCGGACACGACCCCGGCCGAGCTGCTCGGGGCCATGGTGGAACGTTTCAAGGACGCCGCCGCCGACCTGAACCTGGAACGGCGGGCCGCCAGGAGGGACCTGACCCCGCTTGAGGCCGTCACGGTGGCCAGCATCGTCCAGGCGGAAGGTGGGAGATACTCGGACTATCCGAAGATCGCTAGAGTGATCTACAACCGGATCAAGGCCGGTTCCCCCCTCCAGCTCGACACCACGGTGCTCTACGCGCAAAGGCGCAGAAGCCTCATGGTCTCGGAGAAGGACACCACGGTGCGCTCGCCGTACAACACCTATCTGAGGCCCGGCCTGCCGCCGGGCCCCGTCGCCAGTCCCGGGGAGAAGGCGCTGAGAGCGGCGCTTCGGCCTGGCCGGGGAAGGTGGTTCTGGTTCGTCACCACGGATCCGGCGCATAGAATCACGAAATTCACTGACAAAGAGAGTGAGTTTGTGAGATACCGGGAACAGCTGAACAGATACCTCGGGACGCACTGATGTCCGGCGGAACACCCCCCGTTCCGCCGCGCGCGGCGATCCACTCCGGCGGTCCGAACGAGGGCCAACGGCGGTCCGAGGTGTCCGGTCCGGGGCTCCTCCTCGGTTTGGCGGACCCGCTTGACGCCACGCCGTCCCTGCCGGGAGATTGGCCAGCGCATCTATGAACGGGCTCGATATGGACTTTCTGGTCGGCGCCGAGGACGACGACGGGTCACGGCGTGGCTCTCGCCAGTCTCCAGGACGGCGTGGCGGCCGCAGAAGGCGTCGCCGCAACAGGGGCGGCTTCCTCGCCCCGATGCTCGCGGTCATCGTCCTGATCGGCGGTCTCGGCGCGGCGGGCTTCTACGGTTACACCTGGCTGCGTGAGATGACGACTCCCCAGGACTACGCCGGTGAGGGCAGTGGCGAGGTCGTCATCGAGATCAAGGACGGTCAGACCGCCTCCGATGTCGCCCAGACCCTGGAGAAGCAGGACGTCGTCAAGAGCGCCAGGACGTTCACCGGGGCCGTCGCCGACGCGGGCAAGAGCGCCTCCCTGCAACCGGGTGAGTACCGCATGCGCAAGCGGATGTCCTCGGCGGCGGCCGTCAAGCTGCTCGATCCGTCTCTGCGGCTGCTGGAGCGGGTGACGCTGAAGGAGGGACTGCGCCTGTCCGACACCCTGGCGACGCTCGCCAAGGAGACCGGCAAGCCGCTCAAGGAGTTCCAGCAGGCCGCGAAGAACGTCAAGGCGCTCGGCCTGCCCGGCTACGCCAAGGGACGCCTGGAGGGCTACGCCTTTCCCGCCACCTACGACATCACCCCCAAGATGACCGCGGCGGACATCCTCACCGCGATGGTCGACCGTTTCAACCAGACGGCCGACAAGGACGGGCTCGTCTCGGCGGCCAAGAGCCTCGGGCACACCCCGCACGAGATCATGACGATCGCCAGCATCGTCCAGGCCGAGTCGGGCAGCGTCGAGGACATGTCCAAGGTGGCCCGGGTCATCTACAACCGCCTGGACGGCAACCGCAAGCTGGAGATGGACAGCACGGTGATGTACGGGCTGAACAAGTACGGCATCTCCGCCACCAACGCCGACCTGGAGAGCAAGTCGCCCTACAACACCTACAAGCGGCTCGGCCTGCCGCCCGGCCCCATCGCCAACCCGGGTGACCACGCCATCCAGGCGGCGCTCGACCCGGCCAAGGGCGACTGGATCTGGTTCGTCACCACAGACCCCAAGCGCGGCATCACCAAGTTCGCCTCGACGGAGGCTGAGTTCTTCCAGTTGAAGGCGGAGTTCGAGAAGAACAGGAACGGCGGATGACGCGGGCGGCGGTCCTGGGCTCGCCCATCGCCCACTCGCTCTCGCCCCACCTGCACCGGGCCGCCTACGAGGCCCTCGGCCTGTACGACTGGCAGTACGAGGCCTTCGAATGCGACGAGGCGGGGCTGCCCGCCCTGCTCGACGGGCTCGGCCCCGGCTGGGCGGGCCTGTCGCTGACGATGCCGCTCAAGCGCGCCGTGCTCCCGCTGCTCGACACGGTCTCCGACCTGGCGGTCGAGGTCGGCGGGGCGAACACCGTGATCCTCTCCGAGGGCGGTCGCCACGGGGAGAACACCGACGTGTACGGCATCGTCCAGGCGCTCACCGAGGCCGGGGTCAAGCCGCCGCACGGCGCCACGGTCCTCGGCGGCGGGGCGACGGCCGCCTCGACACTGGCCGCCCTGCGCGAGCTGGGCCTCTCGCGGGCCAATCTGGTGGTCCGCGACCCGGCCAGGGCGGGCGAGACGGCACAGGTGGCCGAACGGCTCGGCACCGCCCTGTCGGTGCGCACCTTCGACGAGTTGGAGAGCGTCCTGGACGTCGACCTGGTCGTCTCCACCCTGCCCTCCGGCGCCGCGGACGGTTTCGCCGGCCTGCTGGCCGGGGTGCCCGCGCTCTTCGACGTGGTCTACGCGCCGTGGCCGACCCGGCTGGCCTCGGCCGTCGAGGCCGCGGGCGGCACCGTGGTCGGTGGCTTCCCGATG
Organism: Streptosporangium jomthongense; assembly: GCF_042650425.1. Classification (NCBI taxonomy): domain Bacteria; kingdom Bacillati; phylum Actinomycetota; class Actinomycetes; order Streptosporangiales; family Streptosporangiaceae; genus Streptosporangium; species Streptosporangium jomthongense. The sequence continues at coordinate 154,761 of NZ_JBHSBC010000037.1, forward strand.
CTGCTGCACCAGGCGGTCCGGCAGGTCGAGATGATGACCGGCCGGACCGACGTCCCGGTCGAGGCGATGCGCGCGGCGGGCAAGGCCGAGATCGTCAGGCGAGCGGCTCCGGGGAGCTGACGGTCCCCGAGCCGTACGGCCGGAAGCCCCTCCTGGCCACGACGAAGGCGGTGACGCCCACCAGGACCTGGACGAGTCCGGGAAGCCACTCGTCGTGCGACATCCCGGACCACGGCACGCCGCGGTAGAGCACCAGGAACAGCGGCACCAGGAGGACGACGGCCCGGCGTCCCGCCGGGGTGCGGCTGGCCGCTCCACAGGCCATGCAGACCATCGTCGTCATGGCCAGGGAACCGAGGAAGTACTCGGGGGCGAGGAAGTGCTCCAGAGCCGAGGCGACGTTCATCGTCAGGATCGCCGCGGCGGTCCAGCGCAGCAGCGAACGGCGGCCGACCAGTGCCGCCCCCGCCGTCGGACTGGGGGCGAACGTCAGCAGAAGCGCGACAGCGAGGTCGGGCAGTGCGTAGAACGCCCTCTCGAAGGGGGTGAACGGGTCGATGCCCATGCTGAGCACAGCCGGGATCGTCGTGCTGGCGGCCGTCAAGACCCAGGCCGCCGCCGCGGCCGCCCAGCGCGGGCCGCGCAGCGCGAGCCAGACGATCAGCAGGCGCGGCAGCGCGTAGACGGCGGGCGTCAGGGCGTAGAGGAGAGGCTGGGTGCCGTCGACGGTCAACAGTATGGTGCCCCAGGTGCTCATCTCCAGGACCAGCAGGTGGAGCGGGGCGACGATCGCGGCGATGTTCAGCGCGTCACGCCAGGATCCGCCGCTGCCCGGGCCGAAGGCGTGCCGCAGGCGGATCAGCACCCCGCCCTTGACCAGGTCGAGCACGTCACGCGGGTCGGGGAACCGCCATCCTTGCCCGGCCTGCGCCAGCATCACCCCGAGCATCTCCTCCCCGTGCCTGGCCCTGTGCTCGGCCGGGTAGAGGGCCAGCAGCCTGCGGTAACGCTCCTCCAGTGTGCTCACGCCACACCCCCGCCCACGCCGGGGACCAGGGCACGCAGCCGGGTCGAGGCCGCCTCGGCGTGCCTGCGCAGCCGTTCGGCCTCGGTGGCCAGGCGGGTGCCGCCCTCCGCGGTCAGCCGGTAGTAGCGCCGTATCCGGCCCTCCACGACCTCCTCGCGGTCGGTGGCGATCAGGTTTTCGGACTGGAGGCGGTCGAGGGCGGCGTACAGGGTTCCCGCCCGCAGGCGCACCCGGCCGCCGGAGATCTCCTGGACGTCGCTGATCACCCCGTAACCGTGCTGGGGTCCCGCGGCCAGGGCCGTGAGGATCAGGAACGTCGGCTCCTGCATCGATCTCTGGTTCATATGGTCTTTATATATCGACCATCGGCATATTGAGAAGGTGGGATCGGGAATGATTCGGCGGGTGTCGGGGGGTGTGATAGAGTAACTACTCGATCGGTCCGGCATGCCTGCTGGACGCGCAAGCGGAGGTTCACCTCCCACCTGGTCGACCGAGAGGTCGGCAGGTCAAGGATCACAGCCGGATGACTCCGGCCGAGCTCGCGGTGTGTGAATCGGCGAGTTCATGTGGCCCCGCATGCGCGACGTGCGGGGCATTCGCGCTTCTCGACCTGGAAACGGCCTGTGTTCCGCGACCCTCCCGGCACGATCGAGTATGTGCAAAGCCGCCTGCAAGGACGGCGGCGGATCGCAACCTAGGAGGCCTCATCAGCGCCGAGCCCCGCATCAACGACCGTATTCGCGTCCCCGAGGTCCGCCTCGTCGGTCCGAACGGCGAACAGGTTGGCATCGTCTCCATCGGCGATGCTCTGAAGCTGGCTCAGGAAGCCGATCTCGACCTCGTCGAGGTCGCGGCTACGGCTCGCCCGCCCGTGTGCAAGCTCATGGACTACGGCAAGTTCAAGTACGAGTCCGCGATGAAGGCACGCGAGGCGCGGCGTAACCAGGCGTACACGATCATCAAGGAGATCAAACTCCGCCCGAAGATCGACCCGCACGACTACGAGACCAAGAAGGGTCACGTGGTGCGGTTCCTCAAGGCGGGGGACAAGGTCAAGGTAACGATCATGTTCCGCGGCCGGGAGCAGTCCCGGCCCGAGCTGGGCTTCCGGCTCCTGCAGCGGCTGGCCGAGGACGTCACGGAGCTCGGCTTCGTCGAGTCCCAGCCCAAGCAGGATGGCCGTAACATGATCATGGTTATCGGGCCGCACAAGAAGAAGGCCGAGGCCAAGGCCGAGAAGGCGGCGGCCAAGGCGCGGCGTGACGACGATGCCGCGGACGGGTCTCAGGACGAGCAGGTGCCCGCTCCGCAGGAGTGACTCGCATAGCCTGAACCGTCAGGCAGTCGCGAGATGAAGCCGAGGCCGGGTCCGGTCTCACAGTCAGGCATGCCCTTGACTCGGGTTACCGGCCCGGGACATCGGCACGATCGAGGGAGAGACGGCTGAGATGCCGAAGATGAAGACGCACAGCGGTGCGAAGAAGCGGTTCCGGCTCACCGGCTCAGGCAAGATCAAGCGCCGCCGCGCCAACCGCGCCCACTACAACGAGTGGAAGTCCTCCAAGCTGACGCGTCGTCTCAAGCCCGAGGTCGTGCTCTCTGACGCCGACGCCAAGAAGATCAAGAAGCTGCTCGCTAAGTAACGGCCCCCGGGGAGATAGATACAAATGGCACGCGTGAAGCGGGCGATCAACGCCAAGAAGAAGCGCAAGGTCGTTCTCGAGCGGGCGAAGGGCTACCGGGGGCAGCGCTCCAGGCTGTACCGCAAGGCCAAGGAGCAGATGCTCCACTCGATGACCTACGCCTACCGCGACCGCAAGGACCGCAAGGGCACCTTCCGCCGTCTGTGGATTCAGCGCATCAACGCCGCTGCCCGTCAGAACGGCATCACCTACAACCGCCTCATCCAGGGGCTGCGTCTGGCCTCCATCGAGGTCGACCGCAAGATCCTCGCTGACCTCGCGGTCAACGACGCCGCCACGTTCGCGACCCTGGTCGAAGCCGCCAAGAAGGCGCTTCCGGCCGACGTGAACGCGCCGGTCGCCGGCTGAATCCGGCGCCGACGAACGCGCTGAAGAACACGCGGCCCACAGCGATCACGCTGTGGGCCGCATTCGCATTCCTGGGGAACGGACATGGCGGGATCTGAGCTGACCAACATCAAGTCGCCGCGGGTCAAGGCGGCCAGGCGGCTGACCAAACGAGCCTTCAGGGACCGGGACCGGTCCTTCCTGGCGGAGGGGCCGCAGGCGGTTCGTGAGGCGCTGGCGCTCGACGGCGTCGTGACCGAGCTGTTCACCACCGTCGAGGCCGAGGCGCGCCACGCCGACCTCGTCGCCGCCGCCGTCTCCGCGGGGGTGCCCGTGCACCGGGCCAGCGGTGAGGTGATGGCCGAACTGGCCCAGACCGTCACCCCGCAGGGCCTCCTGGCGGTGTGCCGGTTCGTGCACGTCCCCCTGGAGGGCGCGGTCACCGACCAGGCGAGGCTCGTCGCCGTGCTCGCCCACGTCCGCGACCCGGGCAACGCCGGGACCGTGCTGCGCACCGCGGACGCCGCGGGGGCCGACGCGGTGGTCTTCACCGACGCCTCCGTCGACCCCTACAACGGCAAGTGCGTTCGGGCCAGCGCCGGGAGCCTCTTCCACCTGCCCGTCGTCACCGGTGCCCCGGTGGCACAGGCCGTGGACAGGCTCAAAGGGGCGGGCCTGCGGGTGTTCGCCGCCGACGGCGCGGGAACGCGGACGCTCGACGACGTCGACCTCTCGGGGCCCGCGGCCTGGATCTTCGGCAACGAGGCCTGGGGGCTGCCCAAGGAGATCCTCGACCTTGCCGACGAGGTGGTCAGGGTGCCGATCTACGGCGGGGCGGAGAGCCTCAACCTCGCGACGGCCGCCGCGGTGTGTCTGTATGCCTCTGCCCGGTCTCAACGTGTACGTCCCCTGAGCGGGTGAGGCCCCCCGTCCCGAGGCTGCCGGAGGACACGCGAAACCCGCTATTGTCGGCGTTGTAGCGTCGAGGAGGCGGGGTCGTGCACGGCGAACACACCGACGAGCGGAGCGCTGATTCCGCCTGTGTGATCGACGTCGACGACCTTCCCGACGGCCTCGTCGTGACCGATCGGGACGGCCACGTGCTGAGCGTCAACCGGGCCGCGACCCGGCTGACCGGGATCGGCTGGGACCAGGCCGTCGGACGTCACGTGCGGGACGTGTTCTCCTTCCGCGATCACGACGGGCGCGACTGGTGGAAGTGGCTCGACACCTACGGCGGCCTGCCGACCCGCACCCGACAGCCCGAGCTGCCGCTGCGCACTCCCGGCGGTCAGGAGATGCTCGTCGCGGCCCGGCTGGTGCGCAGGCCCGAGCGGGGTGGCGAGATCGCCCGTGTGGTGATCACGATGCGTGACGCGGGCGCGCGGGCCAGGCTCGAACGCAGCCGCGCGGACCTGGTCTCGACCGTCGCCCACGAGCTGCGCTCCCCGCTGACCAGCGTCAAGGGGTTCACCGCGACCCTGCTCGCCAAATGGACCCGCTTCACCGACGACCAGAAGCTGGTCATGCTGGAGACGGTCAACGCCGACGCCGACCGGGTGACCCGGCTGATCACCGAGCTGCTCGACGTGTCCCGCATCGAGTCGGGGCGCCTTGAGATCCATCGTCAGGTGGTCGACGTCCCGGCGAGGGTCCAGAAGATCATCGATGGGCGGGTCGCAGCGGGGGAGCCCGAGGGGCGCTTCCTGCTCCGGGTGCTGGGCGAACTTCCCGAGACCTGGCTCGATCAGGACAAAATCGACCAGGTGCTGGCCAACCTGATGGAAAACGCCGTGCGCCACGGGCGCGGTACGGTGACAATAGTCGTCGAACCGAACCAATGGGGAGTGACCGTGTCCGTCCGTGACCAGGGAGAGGGCATTCCGCCCGAGCTGGCCACGCGCGTGTTCCGGCAGTTCTGGCGGGGCAACGCCCGCCGCCGCGGTGGCACCGGCCTCGGTCTCTTCATCGTCAAGGGTCTCATCGAGGCCCACGGCGGCACCATCTCCGTGCAGCGGGGGCCCGAGGGCGGGGCCGAGTTTCGATTTATGGTGCCCACCGGCACCCCTGACTTCGCCTGAGCGCGGATGCCAGCCCGGTGGGCTTCCCCGACTAGACTCATGGCCGCTCAAGCCCTGGATTCGGAGCTTTCTCTTGTCTAACTACGACCCGGTCGAGGTGACCCCGCTGCACGCCGACGAGGTGGCGCGCATGCAGGCGGAGGCGCTCGACGCCGTCAAGGCGGCGCGCGACCTCGACGAACTCAAGCAGGTACGGCTCGCGCACGCCGGCGACCGCTCGCCGATCGCCCTGGCCAACCGCGAGATCGGCGCGCTTCCGCCCGCGGCCCGGGCAGAGGCGGGCAAACGCATCGGCGGCGCGCGCAAGGCCGTCGCGGACGCCTTCGCCGAGCGTCAGGCACAGCTGGAGGCCGAGCGCGACGAGCGGGTCCTCGTTGAGGAGACCGTCGACGTCACACTGCCCTGGGACCGTACGGCCCGCGGCGCCCGCCACCCGCTGACCACCCTGCAGGAGCGCATCGCGGACGCCTTCGTCGGCATGGGCTACGAGGTCGCCGAGGGGCCGGAGCTGGAAGGCGAGTGGTTCAACTTCGACGCGCTGAACATCTCGCCCGACCACCCGGCGCGCTCCGAGCACGACACCTTCTTCGTCGAGTCCGTCGACTCGGGCAAGGTGCTGCGCACCCAGACCTCCCCGGTGCAGGTCCGGGCGCTGCTGAGCCGTCCGCTGCCGGTCTACGTGATCTCGCCGGGCAAGGTGTTCCGCACCGACGAGCTCGACGCCACCCACACGCCGGTCTTCCACCAGGTCGAGGGACTGGCCGTCGACGAGGGCCTGACCATGGCCCACCTCAAGGGCACCCTGGACAGGTTCGCCGAGCTCATGTTCGGGGAGGGCATCACCACCAGGTTCAGGCCGAACTACTTCCCGTTCACCGAGCCCTCGGCGGAGATGGACCTGCGGTGCTTCGTGTGCCGGGGCGCCTCCGCGGTGCCGGGCAACCCGCACTGCCGTACGTGCAAGTCGGAGGGCTGGATCGAGTGGGGCGGCTGCGGGATGGTCAACCCGCGGGTGCTGATCGCCTGCGGCGTCGACCCGTCCCGCTACAGCGGGTTCGCCTTCGGTATGGGCATCGAGCGCACGCTGATGTTCCGCCACAACGTCGAGGACATGCGTGACATGGTCGAGGGAGACGTGCGTTTCACGCTTCCGTTCGGAATGGAGGTCTGATGAAGGTCCCGCTTTCATGGCTGCGGGAGTACGTCGATCTCCCCGCCGTGACCGCGCACGAGGTGGCCGACAGGCTCACCGCCGCCGGTCTCAAGCTGGAGGCCGTCACCTCCTACGGTCATGACGTCAAGAGCGTCGTGGTCGGCGAGGTGCTCGCCATCGAGGAGCTGCAGGGCTTCAAGAAGCCGATCCGGCACTGCCAGGTCGAGGTCGGTGAGGCCGCCCCGCGGGAGATCGTGTGCGGCGCGACCAACTTCGTCGTCGGCGACCGGGTGCCGGTCGTGCTGCCCGGCGGCGTGCTGCCCGGCGGTTTCGAGGTCGGCGCGCGCAAGACCTACGGACGCATGTCCGAGGGCATGATCTGCTCGGAGCGCGAGCTCGGGCTGAGCGACGAGCACAACGGCATCATGGTGCTGCCGGAGGGCACGCCCATCGGCGCGGACGTGGCCGAGCTCCTCGGCCTGCGCGACGACGTGATCGAGCTGGAGATCACCCCGGACATCGGCTACGCGCTGTCGATCCGCGGTGTGGCCAGGGAGGTGGCCACCGCCTTCGGGGTTGCCTTCCTCGACCCCGCCGACGTCTCCCCGCCCGCCGAGGCGGCCCCGTCCTACCCGGCCTCGATCGCCGACGCGAGCGCGTGCGACCGTTTCGTGCTGCGGGAGGTCCAGGGCTTCGACCCGGCGGCGCCGAGCCCGCTGTGGATGCGCACGCGCCTGTCGCGCGCGGGCATGCGGCCGGTCTCGCTGGCCGTCGACGTCACCAACTACGTGATGCTGGAGCTCGGCCAGCCCCTGCACGCCTTCGACGCGACCCGGCTTGACGGTGAGATCGTCGTGCGCCGCGCCGAGCCCGGCGAGAAGCTGGAGACCCTCGACCACGCCGTGCGCACGCTCGACCCCGGTGACATCCTCATCACCGACGCCTCGGGTGCCATCTCGATGGCGGGCACCATGGGCGGCCTGAACACCGAGATCTCCGACACCTCGACCGACATCGTGATCGAGGCCGCGCACTTCTCCGCCAGCGGCATCGCGCGGATGTCCCGCCGCCACAACCTGGTCAGCGAGGCGTCCAAGCGCTTCGAGCGGGGTGTGGACCGGGAGCTTCCGCTCTACGCCTCCTGGCGTGCGGTCAGCTTGCTGGCCGAACTGGGCGGCGGCGTGGTCCAGCCCGGGGTGACCCACGCGGCGATCGAGATCGAGCCCGTCCAGATCTCCATCCCGAGCGGCTACCCCGGCCGGGTCGCGGGCGTCGTCTACGACCGCGAGACGGTGGTCCGGAACCTGGAGCAGGTCGGCTGCACGGTCGTGGAAGGCTCGGTCGAGCCCGGGGACGAACTGGCAGCCAAGCTGGCCGTGGTCGGCGACGACATGCTGACCGTCACCCCGCCCTCGTGGCGGCCCGACCTGACCGACCCCAACGACCTCGCCGAGGAGGTCATCCGGCTTGAGGGCTACGACAGGCTGCCCTCGATCCTGCCGGGCGCTCCGGCGGGCGCGGGCCTGACCCCGGGACAGCGGCTGCGCCGCCGTACGGGAAGGGCGCTGGCGGCCTCCGGCTACGTCGAGATCCTGGCCTACCCGTTCTTCGGGGAGCGCGACCTCGACAACCTGCAGCTGCCCGCCGGTGACGCCCGTCGCCTGGCCGTACGGCTGGCCAACCCGCTCAGCGAGGACGAGCCGCTGCTGCGCACCACGCTGCTGCCCGGCCTGCTCAAGACGCTGGTCCGCAACGTGGGCAGGGGCTTCGGCGACGTGGCGTTGTTCGAGACGGGCCTGGTCTACCGGCCCGCCGAGGACGCGCCCGCGACCGCGCCGGTCCTCGGCGTGGACCGCAGGCCCGAGGCGGAGGAGCTCGCCTCGATCGAGGCGGCTCTGCCCGCCCAGCCGCTGCGGGCCGGGGTGGTGCTCGCGGGCGAGTTCGAGCGCTCCGGCTGGTGGGGCAAGGGCCGACAGGCAGGCTGGGCCGACGCCGTCGAGGCCGCCCGCGTGGTGGCCCGCGAGGCGGGGGTCGTCCTCGACGTCCGCGCCGACCGGCACGAGCCCTGGCACCCGGGCCGCTGCGCCGCGCTGTACGTCGGGGACGTCCTCGTCGGCCACGCCGGTGAGCTGCACCCGCGCGTCATCGAGGCCTACGGCCTGCCGTCGCGCACCAGCGCGATGGAGCTGGAGCTGACCCACCTCGAAGGGCTGATGCCGGGCCCGGTGCAGGTCTCCTCCATCTCCGCCTACCCGATCGCCACCCAGGACGTCGCGCTCGTCGTCGACGCCGCGACGCCGGTTGCCGAGGTCGAGGCGGCGCTGCGCGAGGGAGCGGGCGAACTGCTGGAGTCGATCCGGCTGTTCGACGTCTACACCGGCGCCCAGATCGGTGAGGGGAACAAGTCGCTGGCCTACTCCCTGTGGTTCAGGGCGGCCGACCGGACGCTCACCGTCGAGGAGACCACCGCGGCCCGCGACGCCGCGGTCGCCCTGGCGGGCGAGCGGACCGGAGCGCAGCTGCGCGGGGTCTGATCGGATTCGGTACGGCCCCGGCCACCACGGACGACCCGTGGCGGCCGGGGCCTTCGCCTGTGGGGGACGAATGAGACATCTGCTGGTGTTCGCCGAACGTACGGAGGCCGAGGAGGTCGCGGACCTGGTGGGAGAGGAGTTTCCCCAGGTGGAGGCGCCCTCGGTGGTGCGGGAGACCCTCGCGGGGGAGGACGACGCCGAGGACGCCCAGTGGCTCGTGGTCGTTGAGGACCCCGGCGGCGCGCTGCCCGCCGAGGCCGTGACCCGGCTTGAGGAACTCGCCGAGGAGCACGACGGCTGGCGCGAGCAGGACCTCTAGGCCTCGGTGACGGCCGTACGGCGGGCACGTTCCCGTACGGCGTGCTCGTCGGTACGGGCGTCGTAGCGCCCGAAGCCGGGCAGCAGCGCCGCCATCGCCGCGACCGCGCCGACGCACAGCAGCCCGCCGACGCCCATGGAGAAGCGGGTGCCGCCGAGCTGGGCCATCATGCCCGCTCGCGCGTTGCCCAGCATCGGGCCACTGGTGTAGGAGAGCAGTTCGATCCCGGCCAGACGGCCCCGAAGCTCGTCGGGGATGGTCTGGTTCCAGATGGTCGAGCGGAAGATGCCGCTGATCATGTCGGCCGCCCCGGCCAGCGCCAGGAAGGCGAACACGCCCCAGACGGTCGGCATGACGGACGCCGCCGCGACCGCGACCCCACAGACGGCCGCCGCGACGATGACACCCAGGCCGTGCCGGTGGACCCGGGCCGTCCAGCCGGAGGTGGCCGAGGCGACCAGCGATCCGACGGCGGTGGCGGAGAAGAGCAGGCCGATCGCCTGAGGGGAACCGAGCTCGTCGGCCAGGAAGGGGTACAGCGCGGCGCACGAGGCGAAGACCATCGCCGCGATGTCCACCAGATAGGTGCCCATCAGGTCGGGACGCCGCACGGCGTAGCGGACCCCCTCGACGAGCGCTGCGATCGAGGCGGGGGGAGCGTCCTTCGACTGCGCGGGCATCCTGACCATCCAGAGCAGGGCCATGGAGATCAGGAAGGTGGCCACGTCGACGCCGTAGGCCGCCGCGACGCCGAACACGGCGGCGATCAGGCCGCTGAGCGCGGGGCCGACGATGGCACCGAGGGTCCAGCGGAAGCCGGACAGCGCGGCGGCGGCGCCGACCTGGTCGTGCCGGACGACCCGGGGGAGCAGCGCCTCCAGGCTGGGCCGCTGCAGGCTGCCCAGTCCCGCGCTGAGCGCCCCGACCACGTACAGGACCCAGATCTGCGGCCTGGGCAGCAGGGCGTTGACCGTCAGGGCGACCGTCGTGAGGCAGAGCCCGGCCTCGGTGTAGAGAATGATCTTGCGCCGGTCGAGCGCGTCCGCGATCGCGCCGCCCCAGAGCCCGCACAGCACCATCGGCACGAACTCGGCCGCGCTGACCAGGCTGACCGCCACATAGGAGTCGGTGAGCTGCTTCATCTGCAGCGGCAGCGCGACCAGGGTGAGGAAGGTGCCGAACATCGTGATGGCCCCGGAGGCGAACAGCAGCCGGAAGTCACGTGAGTCGCGGAGCGGCCCAAGGTCCATTCCGACTCTGCGCAGCAGCCCCCCGAGGGAGCGATCAGATTTCTCCGGCACAAGGAGACAGTTTTTGGTATCGCTCCGCATCGGGGCAAACGGTTTTCCACCCCCCGGCGGCAGGTCAGGCGCCGAGGACCTCCCGGCGCAGGACCGTCTTGAGGATCTTGCCGCCGGGGTTGCGGGGCAACTCGCTCTCGCGGATCCAGAACCGGACGGGGACCTTGAAGGGGGCGATCCGCTCGCGGAGGAAGGTCCGCAGCTCCTCGTCCCCCACGGGGGAGGCGAGCCGTACGATCGCGCCGACCTCCTCGCCGAGCTCCTCGTGCGGGATGCCGATCACCGCGGCGTCCTCGACCGCCGGATGCTCGAAGAGCGCGGCCTCGACCTCGGCGCAGTAGACGTTCTCCCCGCCCCGGATGACCATGTCCTTGGCCCGGTCGACGATGTAGACGAAGCCCTCCTCGTCGACCCTGGCCAGGTCTCCGGTGCGCAGCCAGCCGTCCGCGAAGGCCTCCGCGGTCTCCTCCGGCCGGTTCCAGTAGCCGAGGATCACGTTGGGGCCGCGCAGGCGCAGTTCGCCGACCTCGCCGACCGGCAGCTCCTCACCGCCCTGGCCGGTGACGCGCACGTCGACCACCGGCACGGGAAGGCCGACGCTGTCAGGTCTGGCGAGATAGTCCGGGCCGCCGTTGCCGATGGCCAGCGCGGTCGTCTCGGTCATGCCGTACCCGTTGGTCGGGGAGCGGCTGGGCAGCAGTTCGGTGAGCCGTTCGAGCAGCCTCGGCGGGGCGGGGGCGCCGCCGTACCCGAGGGAGGTGAGGCTTGAGACGTCGGCCTCGGCCAGGCCGGGGTGGGACAACAGCTGCCAGATGTTGGTCGGCACGCCGCTGAGGTTGGTGACCCGCTCCCGTTCGATGAGTTCGAGCGCGCGTCCTGCGTCCCACCTGCGCATCAGCACCAGGCCGTCGCCGCCGAACATCGTGGTGGTCATCACCGCGAAGCAGCCGGTGGCGTGGAAGAGGGGGACGGTCAGGAGGGTGACGCGGCGCCTTCCCGCCTTGCGCGCGGGGTCCCTGCCCGCCCTGACCGCGCTGCGCGTCGTGCCGTAGGCCACCGTCAGCGGGGACTGGCCCAGGTTGCGATGGCTGCCGAGTGCGCCCTTCGGGCGGCCGGTCGTGCCGGAGGTGTACAGGATGGTCGCGGGATCCTGCGGGGAGAGGTCGACCGGCGGCGGCGTCACGTCCGGCTCGACGGCGCCCAGCACCTCGGCGAAGGAACGGGCGCCCGCGGGCACCTCGCCGCGCGCCACGATCAGCGGGCACCCGGCCCCGGCGAGCGCCGCGGCGCGCTCGCCGTCGGCGATCAGCACCCGCGCCCCCGAGTCGGACAGGCCGAACTCCAGCTCCTTGGCGCTCCACCACGCGTTGAGCGGTACGGCGACCGCCCCGGCGGCCAGCACCGCGGAGAAGGCGATCACCCATTCCGGGTAGTTGCGCATGGCGATGGCCACCCGGTCGCCCTTGGCCACGCCGTACTCCCCGGCCAGACGCCTGGCCAGCGTCGCGGCGCGCAGGTAGTGCTCCTCGTAGGTGACGCGCTCGTCCTCGTAGACGAGGAAGACCTTGGGGCCGTGGCGCCTGCTGGCCTCAAGCAGTGTCCGGAAGTGGACAGGGGCGTGTTTCCACGTTCTCACCGGGCCACAGGAACCCGGGACCTCCTCCATCTCGAAGAGCTGCCCCGGGGCGGTGAGCCGAGCCAGGACCTGGTCGTGAGGGACGGCCATGCGTTCGTACTCCCCGGAGATGAAGGGGCGGGAGACATCACGATACCGGGCGGGGCAGGGGCGGGCCCCGCATGATCACATGCATGTTTTGTGATGTTTTGTGGATGGAAGAGTAGATTGTCTGATGCTTGCATGACGTTCCCCCGGCGTGCATAATCTTTCTAGTAAGTTCATGAGTAATCGTGCATGAATATGCAGTGTTTGGGGGGCGGATGAAAGCGGCCATCGCGGGTGCCAGCGGTTACGCCGGAGGCGAGATCCTGCGCCTGCTGCTGTCACACCCGGAGATTGAGATCGGCGCGGTGACCGCCGGGTCGAACGCGGGCACCCTCCTGGGCGCCCACCAGCCCCACCTGGCCCCGCTCGCCGATCGCACACTCCTGGAGACGACCGCCGAGACCCTCGGCGGCCACGACCTGGTCTTCCTCGCGCTGCCACACGGCCAGTCGGCCGCGGTCGCCGAGCAACTCGGCCAGGACACGCTGGTCGTCGACTGCGGCGCCGACTTCCGTCTCACCGACCCCGCCGCCTGGGAGCACTTCTACGGCGGCGCCCACGCGGGCTCCTGGCCGTACGGCCTGCCCGAGCTGCCCGGACGGCGCGAGGAACTCCGCGCCACCCGCAGGATCGCCGTCCCCGGCTGCTACCCGACCGCCGTCACGCTGGCCATGTTCCCCGCCTTCGCCGCGGGTCTCGCCGAGCCCGACGTGGTCGTGGTCGCCGCGAGCGGCACGAGCGGGGCGGGCAAGTCCCTCAAGCCGAACCTGCTGGGCAGCGAGGTCATGGGTTCGGTCGGCGCCTACGGTGTGGGCGGCGTCCATCGGCACACCCCCGAGATGGAGCAGAACCTCTCCCCGCTGGCCGGAGCCCCGGTGAAGGTCTCCTTCACCCCGCTGCTCGCTCCCATGAGCCGCGGCATCCTCGCCACCTGCACGGCGCCCGCCAAACCCGGCGTCACCGCCGCCCTGCTCCGCGAGGCCTACCAGGCCGCGACGAAGGACGAGCCGTTCCTGCGGCTGCTGCCCGAGGGCCAGTGGCCCACGACCTCGATGACCCTCGGCGCCAACACCGCCGCCCTCCAGGTCACCCTGGACGAGCGCGCCGGCCGCGTCGTCGCCGTCGTCGCCATCGACAACCTCACCAAGGGCACCGCGGGGGGCGCGATCCAGAGCGCCAACCTCGCACTCGGCCTGTCAGAAGAACTCGGCCTTCCTCTCAACGGAGTCGCCCCATGAGCGTGACCGCCCCCCTCGGATTCAGGGCAGCCGGCATCGCCGCAGGCATCAAGTCCGGTGACGCCCGCGACCTGGCGCTGGTCGTCAACGACGGCCCGTCACGTGCCGCGGCCGGTGTCTTCACGAGCAACCGTGTCAAGGCCGCACCGGTCGTGTGGTCCCAGCAGGTGCTGGCCGGGGGCCGGGTCAGGGCCGTCGTGCTCAACTCGGGCGGCGCGAACGCCTGTACCGGCAGCGCGGGCTTCCAGGACACCCACGCGACCGCCGAGCGCGTCGCCGAGGAGCTCCAGGACTCCGCGGGTGAGATCGCGGTCTGCTCGACCGGCCTGATCGGCGAACGGCTGCCGATGGACGCCCTGCTCGGCGGGATCGGCACCGCGGTCTCCCAGGCCAGCAGGGACGGCGGCCTGGCCGCCGCCGACGCCATCCGCACCACGGACACCGTCTCCAAGATCTCCTTCCGCAAGGGCGAGGGCGGCTACATGGTCGGCGGCATGGCCAAGGGCGCGGGCATGCTCGCCCCCGGCCTGGCCACCATGCTCTGCGTGATCACCACCGACGCCGACGTGCCCGCCGAGCAGCTCCAGACCGCGCTGCGCGAGGCGACCAGGGTCACCTTCGACCGGCTCGACTCCGACGGCTGCATGTCGACCAACGACACCGTCCTGCTGCTGGCCAGCGGCGCCTCCGGTGTCAGCCCCGACCTCGCCGAATTCGGGCAGGTCGTCCGCGCCGTCTGCGCCGACCTGGCCCGTCAGCTCCTGGTCGACGCCGAGGGCGCGACCAAGGCGATCGCCATCGAGGTCATCGGCGCCGCCTCCGAGGAGGACGCCGTCGTCGTCGGCCGTGCCGTCTCCCGCTCCAACCTGCTCAAGTGCGCCATCTACGGCGAGGACCCCAACTGGGGCCGGGTGCTGTCCGCCGTCGGCACCACCGACGCCGTCTTCGAGGCCGACCGGCTCAACGTGGCCATCAACGGCGTGTGGATCTGCCGTGGCGGAGCCGCGGGGGACGACCGCTCCAAGGTGGACCTGCGCCCCCGCGACGTGACGATCACCGTCGACCTGTCGGCGGGCCCGCACGCCGCGACGATCCACACCACCGACCTCACCGTGGCCTACGTCCACGAGAACTCGGCCTACTCGTCATGAGCGTCCCCACAAGGACCCAGGCGGCCCTGGCCAAGGCGCACACGCTCATCGAGGCGTTGCCCTGGCTCGCCCGCTTCCAGGGCGCGACCGTCGTCATCAAGTACGGCGGTAACGCGATGACCGAGGAACACCTGAGGGAGAAGTTCGCCGACGACGTCGTCTTCCTGCGCTACGCCGGTCTCAAGCCGGTGATCGTGCACGGCGGCGGCCCCCAGATCAACGCCCAGCTCGACCGGCTCGGCATCGAGTCGACCTTCACCGCGGGCCTGCGGGTCACCACCCCCGAGGCCATGCAGGTCGTCAGGATGGTCCTGGTCGGCCAGGTCAACCGTGACGTCGTCGGCCTGATCAACCGGCACGGCCCGCTCGCGATCGGCATGTCCGGCGAGGACGCCCACCTGTTCACCGCGGTCCGCAAGCACGCCGTCGTCGACGGCGTCAAGGTCGACATCGGCCAGGTCGGCGACATCGTCGACGTCGAGGCCGGAGCGGTGCGGGCGCTGCTCGACGACGGGCGCATCCCCGTCGTCTCCTCGGTCGCGCGCAGCGAGGACGGCACCGTCTACAACGTCAACGCCGACACCGCGGCGGCCGCCCTGGCCGTGGCGCTCGGCGCCTCCAAGCTGATCGTCCTCACCGACGTCGAAGGCCTCTACCGCGACTGGCGCCCCGACGCGGCCGCCGGGGAGAACGAGGTCATCAGGCGCCTGAAGGCCACCGAACTCGCCGGGCTCCTGCCCGGCCTGTCCAGCGGCATGGTGCCCAAGATGGAGGCCTGCCTGAGCGCGGTCCGCGGCGGCGTGCCCCAGGCGCACGTGCTCGACGGCAGGGTGCCCCACTCGGTGCTGCTGGAGATCTTCACCGACGAGGGCGTCGGCACCATGGTCCTGCCGGACACGGCCGGGCGGCGGGCGAGCACCACCAACGAGCTGAACGGGAGTGACACGTGAGCAACCAGTCGGAAGCGCTCAGCAGGCGTTTCGAGGCCGCCTTCATGCCCAACTACGGCGTGCCCCCGGTGGTGCTGGCGCGCGGCGAGGGCTCACGGGTCTGGGACGTCGACGGCACCGAGTACCTCGACCTGATCGGCGGCATCGCGGTCAGCTCGCTCGGCCACGCGCACCCCGCGCTCGTCGAGGCCGTCACCCGGCAGGTCGCCACGCTCGCCCACACCAGCAACCTGTTCCTGAACGAGCCCGAGGTGCTGCTCGCCGAACGGCTGATCGGCCTGCTCGGCGCCCCCGCCCGGGTGTTCCTCACCAACTCGGGCACCGAGGCGAACGAGGCCGCCCTCAAACTCGCCATCAAGTACGGCAAGGCCAACGGCCGCCCCTACGTCGTGGCCACGGAGAACGGCTTCCACGGCCGTAGCCTGGGCGCTCTCTCGCTGACCGGCAAGCGCGCCATCCGCGACCAGTTCGGGCCCTTCCCGGCTGATGTCCGCTTCGTCCCCTACGGCGACGCCGACGCGCTGAAGAACGCCGTCACCGACGAGTGCGCCGCGGTCTTCCTCGAACCCACCCAGGGCGAGGCCGGAGTCGTCCCGCCGCCCGACGGCTACCTCAGGGCCGTCAGGGAGATCTGCGACACGACCGGCGCGCTGCTGGTCGCCGACGAGATCCAGTCGGCCATCGGCCGTACCGGACGCTGGTTCGCCCACCAGCACGAAGGCGTCCTGCCCGACGTGCTGACCCTGGCCAAGGGCCTCGGCGGAGGCATGCCGATCGGCGCCTGCGTCGGCCTCGGCGCCGCAGGAACGCTCTTCGCCAAGGGAGATCACGGCTCGACCTTCGGCGGCAACCCCGTCTCGGCCGCCGCGGCGCTGGCCGTACTGGAGACCATCGAGAGCCAGGACCTGCTCGAACACGTCAAGACCGTCGGGACACTGCTGTCCGAGGGAATCGCCGCGGTCGAGCATCCCCTGCTCAAGGGGGTCAGAGGCCGGGGCCTGTGGCTGGCCGTCGTCCTGACCGCCGAGCGCGCGGGCCGATTCCAGGAGGCCGCCCAGCGCGCCGGCTTCCTGGTCAACGCCGTCCAGCCGGACGCCGTACGGCTCGCACCCCCGCTCGTGATCACCGCGGAACAGGTCACCACCTTCGTGACCGCGCTTCCGGTACTTCTCGACGAGGCATCCAGTGACTGAGCAAGGCACCACCGTTTCAGGGACCAGGCACTTCCTGCGTGACGACGACCTCTCGCCCGCCGAGCAGGCGGAGGTGCTCGACCTGGCCACGGCCATGAAGAAGGACCGGTACGGCTACCGCCCCTTCGAGGGCCCGCAGACGGTCGCGGTGCTCTTCGACAAGCCGTCGACCCGCACCAGGATCTCCTTCGCCGTGGGCGTCGGGGAACTGGGCGGCCTGCCCCTCATCCTCGACGCCGGGTCCTCGCAGATGGGCCGGGGCGAGTCCATCGAGGACACCGCCCGGGTCCTGGAACGCCAGACGAGCGCCATCGTGTGGCGCACCTCGGGACAGGAGCGGGTCGAGGCCATGGCCGCGGCCTCCTCCGTGCCGGTGGTCAACGCGCTGACCGACGAGTTCCACCCCTGCCAGATCCTCGCCGACCTGCAGACCGTCAGGGAACACTTCGGCTCCACGGCCGGGCTCACCCTGACCTACCTCGGGGACGGCGCCAACAACATGGCCCACTCCTACCTGCTCGGCGGGGCGCTGGCGGGCATGCACGTGCGGATCGCCGCCCCGGCCGGGTACCGGCCCGACCCGGCGGTCCTGCGCAAGGCGGGCGAGATCGCCGTGGGCACCGGCGGCTCGGTCGCCGTGCTGCCGGACGCCGGGACGGCCGTGGCGGACGCCGACGTCGTCACGACCGACACCTGGGTCTCGATGGGCCAGGACGGCAAGGAGCAGCGGATCGCCGACCTGACGCCCTTCCAGGTCAACGCCGAGCTGATGGACCGGGCCGCCAGAGGCGCGATCGTTCTGCACTGCCTGCCCGCCTACCGGGGGCTTGAGATCTCCGCCGACGTCCTCGACGGCCCGCAGAGCCTGGTGTGGGACCAGGCGGAGAACCGCCTGCACGCCCAGAAGGCCCTGCTGCACTGGCTGGTCTCGCAGTCCGGGAAGGGAGGGCGGACACCGTGACGATTCCCATGACCAAGGTGGCCCGCCAGGCGCGAATCGCCGAGCTCCTGGCGCGGCAGCCGGTCCGCTCCCAGCCTGACCTGGCTAAGCTTCTGCTGGAGAGCGGGGTGGAGGTCACCCAGGCCACTCTCTCCCGCGACCTGGACGAACTCGGCGCGCTCAAGCTGCGGGCCGAGGACGGCTCCCTGGTCTACGCCCTGCCGGGCGAGGGCGGCGGAAGAATCCCGCCGGCCAGGCTCGGCGGCGGTGAGACTCCGGCCGCCCGGCTGAGCCGGATCGCCGAGGAACTCCTCGTCTCGGCGGACGCGTCCGCCAACCTGGTGATCGTGCGCACCCCGCCGGGTGCCGCGCAGTTCCTCGCCTCCGCCATCGACCACGCGGGCTGGAAGTCCATCCTCGGCACGGTGGCCGGAGACGACACGATCCTCGTCATCAGCCGCGACCCGATGGGTGGGGAAGCGGTCGCCGAGGCCCTGCTGAGGCACGCCGACCGACGTATGTAGCCCGCTTCGACGGGCCATCCCAGCTCAACCAGAAACACCTGCACAAGACTTTGGAGAGACTGATCATGACTGACCGGGTCGTACTCGCCTTCTCAGGCGGCCTCGACACCTCCGTTGCCATCCCGTTCCTCGCGGAGAAGACCGGAGCCGAGGTGATCGCCGTGGCCATCGACGTCGGCCAGGGCGGCGAGGACATGGAGATCATCCGCAAGCGGGCCATCGACTGCGGCGCCGCCGAGTCCGTCGTCGTCGACGCCCGAGAGGAGTTCGCCGCCGACTTCTGCGTGCCCGCCCTGCAGGCCAACGCGCTCTACATGGACCGCTACCCGCTGGTCTCCGCGCTGTCCCGGCCGCTGATCGTCAAGCACCTGGCCACCGCGGCCAAGCAGTTCGGCGGCACCCACGTCGCCCACGGCTGCACCGGCAAGGGCAACGACCAGGTCCGCTTCGAGGCCGGCCTGGCCGCGCTCTTCCCCGAGCTCAAGGTCATCGCCCCCGCCCGTGACTACGCGTGGACCAGGGACAAGGCGATCGCCTACGCCGAGGAGAAGAACCTCCCGATCGAGACCAGCAAGAAGAACCCCTACTCGATCGACCAGAACATCTGGGGCAGGGCCGTGGAGACCGGCTTCCTGGAGGACATCTGGAACGGCCCCATCGAGGACGTCTACTCCTACACCTCCGACCCGGCCCAGCCGCGTGAGGCCGACGAGGTCATCATCAGCTTCGTCAAGGGCGTCCCGGTCGCGCTCGACGGGCGTCACCTGACCCCGTTCCAGATCATCTCCGAGCTGAACCAGCGCGCGGGCGCCCAGGGCGTCGGCAGGCTCGACATGGTCGAGGACCGGCTCGTCGGCATCAAGTCCCGTGAGGTCTACGAGGCGCCGGGCGCCATCGCGCTGATCACCGCGCACATGGAGCTGGAGAACGTCACCGTCGAGCGCGACCTGGCCAGGTTCAAGAGGTCCGTCGACCAGCGCTGGGGCGAGCTCGTCTACGACGGTCTGTGGTTCTCCCCGCTGAAGAAGGCCCTGGACGTCTTCATCGCCGAGGCCCAGGAGCACGTCACCGGCGAGATCCGGATGGTCCTGCACGGCGGCCGGGCCACCGTCACCGGCAGGCGCTCCGAGGCCTCGCTGTACGACTTCAACCTCGCCACCTACGACACCGGCGACACCTTCGACCAGTCCCTGGCCAAGGGCTTCGTCGAGCTGTGGAGCCTTCCTTCCAAGATCGCGGCGGCGCGGGACGCTCGGCTGGCCTGATTGGGCTAAGGTCGCGGATTGAATGGGGAGGAGAACAACGGTGACTGATGGTGGTAAGCCGATGCGGCTGTGGGGCGGCCGGTTCGAGGGAGGGCCGGCCGACGCGCTGACCCGGCTCTCGGTGAGCGTGCACTTCGACTGGCGGCTCGTACCGTACGACCTGCTGGCCTCGCGCGCGCACGCCCGGGTGCTGCAGAGGGCGGGCCTGCTCACCGAGGACGAGCTGGGACGCATGATCGGCGCCCTGGACGACCTTGAGCGGGCCTGCCAGGCCGGAGAGTTCCGGCCGACCGTGGCGGATGAGGACGTCCACACCGCGCTCGAACGCGGTCTGCTGGAGCGCCTCGGCACACTCGGCGGAAAGCTCCGCGCGGGCCGCAGCCGCAACGACCAGATCGCCACCGATCTTCGCCTCTACCTCCGCGACCACGTCAGGCACATCGTGTCCCGGCTGGTCGAGCTGGAGACCGCGCTGATGAGCCAGGCCGAGCAGCACGCCGAGACGGCCGCTCCCGGCATGACCCACCTGCAGCACGCGCAGCCGGTCTCCTTCGGCCACCAGCTCCTGGCCCACGTCCACGCCTTCACCCGCGACATCGAACGGCTGCGCGACTGGGACAGGCGGGCGGCCGTCTCCCCGCTCGGCTCGGGCGCGCTGGCGGGCTCCTCCCTGCCGCTCGACCCGCAGGCGGTGGCCAGGGAGCTGGGCTTCGACTCGGCCGCGCCCAACTCGATGGACGCCGTGGCCGACCGGGACTTCGCGGCGGAGTTCCTGTTCGACGCGGCGATGATCGGCGTGCACCTGTCACGGCTCGGCGAGGAGATCGTCCTGTGGGCCTCGCAGGAGTTCCGCTGGATCGAGATGGACGACGCCTACTCCACCGGCTCGTCGATCATGCCGCAGAAGAAGAACCCCGACGTCGCCGAGCTCGCCAGGGGCAAGAGCGGCCGTCTCGTCGGCAACCTCATGTCGCTGCTGACGACGCTCAAGGGTCTGCCGCTGACCTACAACCGTGACCTGCAGGAGGACAAGGAGCCGGTCTTCGACTCCGTCGACACCCTGCTGCTGGTCCTGCCCGCGATGGCCGGCCTGGTCTCCACCATGCGGGTCAACACCGCCAAGCTGGAGTCCTCGGCCCCCGACGGGTTCGCCCTGGCCACGGACCTGGCCGAGCTGCTGGTGCGCAGGGGCGTCCCCTTCAGGGAGGCGCACGAGGCGGTCGGCCACCTGGTCGTCTGGTGCCAGGTCAACGACAAGGACTTCGACCAGCTCACCGACGAGGAACTGCTCAAGGTCTCCGAGCACTTCACCCCCGACTCCCGGGAGGTGCTCTCAGTGCCGGGCGCGCTCGCGGCCCGCAAGGCCCACGGCGGCACGGCCCCCGACAGGGTGCGCGACCAGCTCCTCGACCTGCGGGAGACCGTCGACGGCCAGGCGGCGTGGGCGAGCGGCAACTGACACCCGGCGAGCGTCCGCTCGCCGGGGACATCCCGCTGACCCGCGACTTCTTCGACAGGCCGGGACCCGAGGTCGCCCCCGACCTTCTGGGCCGTGTGATCACATACGGCCCGGTCGCGGTCCGTCTCACCGAGGTCGAGGCGTACGGCGTGCCGGGTCAGGACCCCGCCTCCCACACCTTCCGCGGCAGGACGACGCGCAACGCGGTGATGTTCGGGCCTCCGGGGCATCTGTACGTCTACTTCACCTACGGCATGCACTTCTGCGCCAACCTGGTCTGCCTGCCTGAGGGAGTCGGCTCGGGTGTGCTGATGCGTGCCGGTGAGGTGGTCGCCGGGATCGAGACCGCGGCGGCTCGAAGATCGGCGGGTGCGAGCCGTACGGTCTCCGGGCGCGACCTCGCCCGCGGGCCCGCGCGCCTGGCGGTCGCGCTCGGGTTCACCCGGGAGCACAACGGGCTCGACGCCTGCCCGCCGGGACCGATCACGGTCCTTGAGGGGAAGCCCGCCGATCCCGGCCTGATCCGTTCGGGACCGCGTACCGGTGTCTCGACGGGACGGGAGACCCCCTGGCGTTTCTGGATCGACGGCGACCGCACGGTTTCCCCGTACCGGCCGCACGTTCCGCGGCGTAGGTAGGGATTCACCCTGGTCTGACCGGGAACGTGCGTCTATCAAGTGGCGAAGTGGTGCGGAGATCGGGCAGGCTGTAGGCGAAGCCGTACTGACCGTTCGAGCATTGGAAAGCAAAGATCGTGACCGAGATTCTGGATGACCTCGCCTGGCGCGGCCTGATCGCGCAGTCCACCGACATCGACGCCCTGCGGGCTGCGATGGCCGAGGGTCCGATCACGGTCTATTGCGGCTTCGACCCGACCGCGCCCTCCCTGCACGTCGGCAACCTGGTCCCGCTGCTGACCCTCACCCGCCTGCAGCGGGCCGGGCACCGGATCATCGGTCTGGTCGGCGGCGCGACGGGTCTCATCGGAGATCCGAGCGGCCGCAGCACCGAGCGCTCGCTCAACTCCTCTGAGATCGTCGCCGAGTGGGTCGCGCGAATCCGGGTCCAGCTGGAGAAGTTTCTCGACTTCTCCGAGGAGGGCGGCGGCACCCTGGTCAGCAACCTCGACTGGACCGAGGGCATGTCCGCGATCGACTTCCTGCGCGACGTCGGCAAGCACTTCCCGATCAACCGCATGCTGGCCCGCGAGTCGGTCTCGGCGCGTCTGGGCGGCGACGGGCTCAGCTACACCGAGTTCAGCTACCAGATCCTGCAGGCCAACGACTACCTGGAGCTGAACAGGCGCCACGGCTGCACGCTGCAGATCGGCGGCAGCGACCAGTGGGGCAACATCACCGCGGGAACCGACCTGATCCGCAGGGTGACCGGCGGCCACGTGCACGCGCTGACCGTGCCGCTGATCACGAAGGCCGACGGGACCAAGTTCGGCAAGACGGCCGGCGGCGCGGTGTGGCTCAACCCGGAGATGACCTCGCCGTACGCCTTCTACCAGTTCTGGCTGAACGCCGACGACCGCGACGTCGTGAAGTTCCTCAAGATCTACAGCTTCAAGTCCCGCGAGGAGATCGAGGAGCTGGAGAAGGCGGCGGTGGAACGGCCCGCGGCCCGGGAGGCCCAGCGCGCGCTCGCCACCGAGTTCACCACGCTGGTGCACGGTGCGGACGAGTGCGCCACCGTGATCGCGGCCTCGGCCGCCCTGTTCGGACAGGGTTCGCTGGAGGAACTGCCCGCGCGGACGCTGGGGGAGGCACTGGCGGAGGTGCCGCGCGCCGAGATCTCCGAGCTGGGAGCCTCCTATGTCGACCTGCTGGCCCAGAGCGGGCTGGTGGAGTCGAAGTCCGCCGCGCGCAGGGCGGTCAAGGAGGGCGGCGCCTACCTCAACAACGTGAAGATCACCGATGAGGCGTACGTGCCCTCGGCCGAGGACCTGCTGCATGGGCGGTTCCTGGTGCTGCGGCGTGGCAAGCGCTCCATCGGAGGCGTCGAACTGCTCGGCGCCTG
This sequence comes from Streptosporangium jomthongense, assembly GCF_042650425.1. NCBI lineage: Bacteria > Bacillati > Actinomycetota > Actinomycetes > Streptosporangiales > Streptosporangiaceae > Streptosporangium > Streptosporangium jomthongense. Next base: position 177,674 of record NZ_JBHSBC010000037.1, read on the forward strand.
ACCTCTTCCTCCGCTGTACGGCCAAGGCCCCGGTGACGAAACCGGGGCCTTGGCCGTTTAGAACGGTAACGTTTGGGTAGCGAAGGTCACGGGTTCCCATACGGATCTACGGTGACCTGCGGTTTCTCAGGATGGGCCTGATTTGACGGGCCTTGAGGGTCCGCCTAAAGTTCTCAATGCCCCGGGAGCGAGCCGGACGCCTCAAAGCGCGGACGGGCCCCAGGGGTGAACCCCTCTCAACGAACTTCGGTGTTCGGGCTTTGCGCTGACCTCTGGAAAACAGGGACTTTGACACGGTCTGAATGTCACGGTAAGTTTGGAGGGTTGCTCCGGAGACGGGGTGAGTGAGATCCTAGCGGGTCTGGCAGGTTGGTGTCGAGTGGCTGCGAAGGCGGCGGGTTGACACGGATCGGCCGGAAATGATAGGATGGGAACACGGAAGTTTGTGCCCCTGAAGTGGTCGCACCGGATGG
>NZ_JBHSBC010000038.1:0-137935 GCF_042650425.1 Streptosporangium jomthongense
CACCGACCAGTTACAACAGGCTGACCTAACAAAGTACTACTAGGACCTGTTTTGTGGATCTTTCCGCCTACTGCGGTCGTCCAGGCGGCCCCCCGCCGCATTGTCGCCCCACCCCACGAAAACGCTCCGCAGGCTCCGCGTTTGCCGTGGGGGCCCGGGGAGAATCTGTCGCCCATAACTCCGTTATGAGCTCCTCCTCCGCCTTGCGGGGCATCCACCTGGACGATCCTCGCCACGGCGAAGATCCACAAAACAGGTCCTAGCAGAAGAGCCCATCATGCGACGTAGCGCCCACCTGATCGCCGCCCTCGGCGCGGCGCCGACCCCGCCTCCCGCCACCACCGCCTTCGGCGGAGGCCAGGTGGTCGAGAATCCCTCCGGCTGCGCTGACGCATACCCGAGGCCGCTGGTCCCGCGCGACGAGACCAACGAGTACGCGCTCGTCCACGGCGGTCCCCACCGCACGGGCCAGGCCGTCGCCGTCGTCCAACCTGGCGGACGCGCCGCCCGGGAGTTCGGCACCGGCGTCCACGTCTCCTGACAGGCGGCAGGACAGGGCGCAAGCCCCATGTCCGCCGGGGAAGGTCTCGACGCCCCGCATCCGGTCCACCGTGATGGAGACGTACCGGCCCGTCGCGGCACCTCGGCCAGTGCTCCCAGGCCCGCGACGACGGCTCGGTACGGCACCCGCGAGAGGCCTTCACCGGTGGCCCGCGACCTTGTCGATCACGTAACGAAGGACATCTCATGACCGCGATCACGTTCGACCACACGAACACCTCCTACAACCTCGCGCACGCGCGATGTCTCGCACACGCCGCCGCCCTGGCCTACAAGGACGAGGCCGACGTCACGGCCACGGTGAACGGCCGGGTGGCCTGACCGACCGGCTCAGGGGGGCGCACCGCCGACCTGCTCGCCCCCGCCGGCGACGGAATCCGTGACCGCTACATGACCGCCTACCTGGCTCTCTTCGACGCCGGCCGCCACTGAGCAGGGGCGCTCCCGTTCCATCGATCACCGTGTCCGTGAGTGTTCCGCCGAAGTCTCCGGCGGCACCGGCTGGATCGGCCGGACCCCGGAACGCCATGAGCGCACCGGGCCGCACGGTTCTCCCGGCGGCCCGGTCGTGGTGCCGTCGCACACCGAGGACCTGTCCCATGCCACCTGGGCCCGGCTCGCCGGTCACCTCGTTCCGCCACCCGCGGCGACACGACCACACGGATGGTGGTCGTACGATTACGCGAAGTGCATGATCGGAATGTCCTACGGCGGAAACACCGCCTCGGCCCGAACAGGGGAGCCCCATCATGCGACGTAGCGTCCACCTTCTCGCCGCCCTCGGTGCGGCGGCACTGACCCTGCTGCCCACCACCGCCATGGCCGCGCACGGGCGGCTCGTGTTCGGCGGAGGCCAGGTGGTCGAGAACCCGTCCGGCTGCGTCGACGCGCGCCTGAGGCCGCTGATCCTGCGCAACGAGACCAACGAGTACGCGCTCGTCTACAGCGGTCCCAACTGCACGGGCCAGATCGTCGCCGTCGTCCAGCCCGGCGGACGCACCACCCAGGAGTTCGGCAGCAGCGTCTTCGTCGCCTGACAACCGACCGGGCAGGGGCGCGGCCGAACAAGGCTTGGCCCCTGCCTCAACCACCCTCCGGCGGCGACGTCGCCTTCCCCGGGCACGGAGAGAACCCGGCGTAGCACCGTCCACGGCCGCCGCCAGAACCGTGATCCACGGCTCGCCCGCCCGCGGCGTGACGACACCCCGGCCTCAGGGGCGAGAGCCGCGCGAGGTCCGCCTGGAAGGGCTCGGCCCCACCTCACCCGGCGCCGTAGAGCCTCGGCCGGCATCGGCAGGCCCGCGCCGCACCCACAGGACGACCGCCCGGACCGTCCGTACAGCGGACCGGCGCCGGGATCCACACCTCCGGACGGCGTCGCGGCGGCCCTTGGCTCCCCGCCTACAGGAATCAGGCCAACTTGGCCGATAACGCAGTGTGACATGCGGAACCGGTGACGCTCAGCTGGTGGCCGCGTGATGCGAAGCTCTCCGCCCCAGGTAGTAACAGATAGTCATCAGGAACTTACTTTTAGCTGTAATGGCGTCATCGACTGCTCAGGAAAGGAGGTGAATCAGATGAAGCAGGACATGCCGGAGCCGGTGAAGGTGTACGAGCCGCCACTGGTGGCGGAGGTCGGCGCGTTCGCCGCCACGACTCTCGGCAACCTCGACCCCAACCGCCCGGAAGGCACCTTCTTCTTCCGCGAGGGCGACGACTGAGACTGACCGACTGTTCGTAACAGGAAGGGGGCGGCCGGATGCGCGGGTGCGGCCGATCGTGGCTGGTGGCGCTGCCGGACTGCGCGGCGGCGGGTGACGCCGTCGGGCGGGTTCGGGGACGTGGGTGTCATGTGGTGCCGCACGCGTCCGGCCGTCCCTGGCTGGTGGGGTGCTGGGACGGCGACGAACTGGTCCTGGCGGGTTCGGGCCGGGTACGGCTGGCGGTCCTCGGCCTGTGTTCCCTCGGCGGGGACGAACTGGCACGGCGATCGGTCGCTGTGAGCCGCCCACAGGAGGTGGAGGCGGTGCTGGACGGAGCCGCCGGTTCGTTCGCGGTGCTGGCCTCCGTCGACGGAGAGACCTACGCGCGGGGAAGCGCGTTCGGGGCACGACGGCTCTACCACGCCCGGATGGGCGGGGTCACCGTGGTGGCCGACCGGGCGCGGACGCTCGCTCATCTGACGGGGGCGACGGCGGACCCGGCCGTTCTGGCCGCCTTACTGGCCGGGCCTGGCGTGCCGTACCCGCTGGGTGAGGCGGTGGCCTGGCAGGGGGTGGAGTCGATCGGGCCGGGACGGGCGCTGCTGGTGGACGCGGACGGCGTCGACCGGTCCCGCGTCTGGTGGCGTGCGCCCGAGCCGGTGCTACCGCTGAAGCAGGGCGCGACCGCCCTGCGGCACGCCCTGTGCGAGGCCGTGGCGGTGCGGGTGCGGACCGGGCAGGTGTGGGGAGCGGACGTGTCGGGCGGGACGGACTCCACCTCGGTGGCGTTCCTCGCCGCCGAGGCCGGAGCGCGGCTGGTGGCCGCCACCCTGCACTGGGCCAACCCGAACAACCAGGACCATCGCTACGCACGCCAGGCGGTCGACGCGCTCGGCGTGCCACACCTGACGTTCCCCTCCGATCGGGTGCCGGGGCACTTCGACGGCCTGCACCTCCGCCTGGAGCCCGGAGACGGACCCTCACTCGGGATCCGCGACCGGCTCCAGCAGGAGCACATGACCGAACTGCTGCGCGAGCACGGCGCCGTCGCCCGGTTCTCCGGGCACGGCGGCGACCACGCGGTGATCCCGCCGCCCGGATACGTGCACGGCCTGGCCCGCCGCCGCCCGCTGCTGGCGTTGCGTCACACCACCGGCTACCGGGCCCGCTCCCGCTGGCCGCTCGCGTCGGCCGCCCGCCTGCTCACCGACATGGGTTCCTACCCCTCCTGGCTGAACGCGCAGGCCCGGCTGCTCGGCTCCCCCAGGACGGCGCTCGGCAGGCCGCCGGTCGGCTGGGGGCCACCGGTCACCCTGCCGGTCTGGGCCGGTGACCACGCCCGTGACCTGGTCGCCGGTCTGTTGCGGGACGCGGCCGAGAACGGAGACGGCCCGCTGGCCGCCGGACGCGGTCACCACGCACGGGTCGAGCAGGCGATACAGGCCGGTCGGGGCGCCTGCGGCATCACCGCCGCCCACGGACCCGACCACGGCGGGCTGCCGATCCACATGCCGTTCTGTGACGACGCGGTGCTTGAGGCGTGCCTCGCGGTCCGGCCCGAGGACGCCGCCTCCCCCTGGGTCTACAAGCCGTTGCTGGCCGAGGCGATGCGCGGCCTGGTCCCTGACGCGATCCTGGAGCGCACCACCAAGGATCACTGCGGCGACGAATGGCACTCCGGCCTGGTCGCCAACCGCCACACCCTGGCCGCCTTCGCCACCGACTCTCACCTGGCCGCCATCGGCCTGGCCGACCCCGGCGCGCTGCGCCGCGCGCTGATCAGCCCCGCCCTGCTCACCGGCGGTGCCGCCGAGCTCGAACACACCCTGGCCGCCGAGGCCTGGCTGCGCGACATCGCCGCCCACCCCGAACCCGCCTACCTGAAGGTCCACCGTCATGAGCCTGGCCCTGTGCCCTGATGTCACCCTCTACGACACCGGGCAGGCGCTCATCCTGCTCGACACCCGCCGCGGCCGATACTGGCAGACCAACGCCACCGGGGCCGAGGTGCTGCGCGCCCTGCTCGGCGGCACCACCGCCGACCAGCTCGCCGACCAGCTCGTTCGCCGTCAACCGGTCACTCACCGGCAGGCCGCCGACGACATCGCCGCCCTGCTCGACGACCTGCGTCGTACCGGGCTGGTCCGGTCGTGAGCCAGACTCTCCGCTCCCCGAAGACCCGGCCCCCGCTGCGCACCCGCGTCGCCGCCCGCACCGCCGTCGCCGCCGCCCGTCTGCTGGCCCACCTGCCGCCACGGCGCATCGTCGCCGTCCTGACCCTGCTGCGCCACGGCACCCGTCCCGCCACACACGCCCAGGCGCTGGACGCCCGCACCGCCGTCACCGCCACCAGCACCATGTGCGCCGGACGCCACTGCCTGCAGCGCTCTCTCGCCGCGACCCTGCTGTGCCGCCTGCGCGGTCACTGGCCCACCTGGTGCACCGGCGTACGCACCCCGCCCTTCGCCGCCCACGCCTGGATCCAGGCCGACGGCAGGCCCGTCGGCGAGCCCTCCGACATCACCGGCTACGGCATCATCCTCAGCGTCCCGCCGTCTCCCGACCGGGGTCCCGGCGGCCTGACCGGCACTGTTCCTGACCACCCGGTGGACACCGGTCGATGAGACGGGCACCGGCCGACGATCCGGCCGGTGCCCGCCGTCGCACCGCTCACCACACCGGCGTCCGCGCCGGGCCGGTGTGGTCGCGGCCTAGCCCTTGGACCTCGGTCTCGGGGTCAGGCCCGCGCTGCGGAACGCCGCGTACATCTGGTTGGCCTGGTTCGCCGCGCCGCGGACGTTGGGGTGGATGAGGGTGCAGGCCTCACCCCTGGGGACGCCGGCCGGGAGCACGTCCAGGAGATCGCACCGGTATTCGGCCGGGTCGGCCGGCTTGGTCTCGCCTTCGGGGATCACCAGGTCGTCGAACACTCCGTACATCCACTGGTCGGCGCCCCTGGCGCACACGCCCTTGCCCTGGCTGGACTCGTAGGTGTCGACGTAGGTGGCCCACCCCTGGTTGTCCCGCGCCTGCTGCCTGATCGCCTCGTTGAGGCGCCGCTCCAGGGCGATGAGGAAGTCGCCGTCCACGCCGAGGCGGACGGTGCCCAGCCGCTTGAAGTTCCCCCAGTAGCAGGTGGTCTGGTTGAACGGCCTGGACACGACCGTGGGGTAGCCCAGCAGGAACACCTTCGCGTGCGGAGCGCGCTCGTGGATCCGCCGCATCATGAGGGTGTACTCACGGGTCAGGGTGGCGAACCTGTCCGCCAGCCACTGACGGCCCTCCCCGTTCTCGTAGTAGTCCCTGCACCCCGGGCCCAGGGTCGGCGGGTCGCCCTGCTTCACCCCCATCTCCAGGCACTTGGCCAGGATGCCGGCGAACCCGAGGGTGTTGCCGCCGATTCCGACGGTGACGACGTCCTCGTCGCCGTTGAGCGCGTCGATCTGCGCGGGCCTGGCCGGCCACGCGCAGGTGCCGTGGTTGAACGGCGGGCCAAGGAGCAGGTCGCAGGTCTGCGGGGACAGAACTCCCTTGTCGATCTCGGCGGCGCCGCAGGAGACGTCGGTGAGCCGGACCCAGCCGGGAGTCTCGGCGTTCAGCCGCTGGGCAAGCTGCTGTTCCCAGTTGTGACTGGACCGGGCGCAGCCGTCGCTGGGGTCCCAGCGGGGCACTAGGGCGTTTGCGCTGTAGGAGTCGCCGAGCGCGGTCCACTTCAGCGGCTGCTGAGCCGTCGTGTTCGGGGTCGTGATCGGGGCGGCGTGGGCGGCGGAGCCGCTCAGCAGGTTCGCGACGATGCCACCGGCGAGGGCGACGCTCAGGGCGATGGAAGGTGGGCGCATGCTTCTCCTACGTCGATCACTCTTGGTAGTCGTTTGACTACCTATAGCATGCGGGTTGTGGCGGTGCCAGATCCCTGGCCCGCGACGTCAGGGGCCGGACAGGGCCTCATCTGACCTGCGGCGGCGACCCGGCGCCCCGATCGTCCACGGGGCGCGCGAACGCCTCGACGGTGCCGTACGGGAAGTGGGTATAGGACTTAAGGGGCCAAAACACCCGCCCGGCTCGTGCGGCACCAGGTCCACGTCGGTGCCGCGTTCCCCCCTGCGCCGCCCGCCGGAATGACGTCGGCGGCGTATCCGGCGCGGGCGAAGGCGCGGATGGCCGCGCCCAGGTCCGTCCCCTCCGTGTGTCCACACCCGCGTCTGCCTTCTGGAGGAATCGTGACCACTCGTGTTCAGCTGCCGTTCGAGCGGCCCGGCCCGATGCTGCCCGCGCCGCTGCTGCGCGAACTGCAGGCCCGTGGCCCCATCCATGCCGTCCGCACCGCCCTCGGCACCCCCGGATGGCAGGTCACCGGATACGCGGAGGTGCGCCGGTTGCTGAACGACGACCGGCTCGGCCGGTCCCACCACGATCCCGAACACGCCTCCCGCACCGGGGAGTCGGTGATGTTCGGCGGGCCGATGGGCGACTTCGAGACCGAGCAGGCCGACCACCGGCGGATGCGCTCGCTGTTGCAGCCGCACTTCTCGCCCAAACGGATGCGCGTCCTGCGCGCCCGTGTCGAGACGCTCACCGCCACCCTGCTGGACGAGCTGGCCGCCGCCGGGCCGCCCGCCGACCTGCACTCCGCACTGGCGCTGCCGCTGCCCATCGCGGTCATCTGCGAACTGCTCGGCGTGCCCTACGAGGACCGCGCGCAGTTCGGCGCCTGGAGCCAGGCCGCGAGCGACGTCACCGACCGGGCCCGTTCCGAGCAGGGCCTTGAGGAACTGTTCGGTTACGGCCGGCGCCTGGTGGCCCGTAAACGGGCCGAGGGTGACACCGACGCCGATGTGATCTCCCGGCTGGCCGCCACCGACGGGGTCAGCGACGAGGAGGCCGCCACGATGAGCATGATCCTGCTGTTCGCCGGGCACGAGACCACGGTCACGGCGATCGACGCGGGGGTGCTGTGGCTGCTGGCCACGGCGGGCCAGTGGCAGGCGCTGGTGGCCGACCCGTCCCGGATCGGCACGGCGGTCGAGGAGATCCTGCGCGCGCTCAGCCTTGGCGGGGACGGCATCGCGCGCTACGCCCGCACCGACCTGGAGATCGCCGGCGTGCGGATACGCGCCGGTGACCTGGTGCTGCTGGACACCGGCGCGGCCAACTACGACGCCGCCGTGTTCGACGACCCCGACCGCTTCGACATCGGTCGCGCGGCCGTACCGCACCTGACCTTCGGCCACGGCGCCCGCTACTGCATCGGCGCGCCGCTGGCCCGCATCGAACTCCAGGCGGTCTTCTCCCGGTTGACCGGTCGCTTTCCCGCCATGAGGCTCGGCTGCGCGCCGGAGGAGCTGACCTTCGACGCGAACGTGGTGACCGGCAGCCTGACCGCCCTGCCCGTCAGCTGGTGACAGGGCTTCGATCTATCGAAAACTTGCCCACATACATCACTTTGTGTATGTGAAAAGCCACTCTCCACTCTGGAGCCGTTCGGTGGCGCGGAGGCGGTCGCGCCCGGGTCCGCGCCCTGTGCGGACCGGCGGGCCGTACGGCACCGCGTCGCCGGTGGAGTCGCCGGGCGAACCTGAGCCGGCCCGCCGCCTGACGTTGGGTCACCGGACGGGGCCGACCTCCAGGGCGGGGCACCACGACGCCTGTTTCAGGCCGCCGACCCGGCCGCAGAACCCCACCTGCGCCGGTCGGCCGAAGCCGTCGACGCGCTGAACGGAGATGAGCTTGTCCAGCGGGACCTGACGGTCGACGTCACCGCCGAAGTCGATCATGCCGCTTTCCCCGTCGAGCGCCTTGTCTCCGTAGACGCCGCTGATGGCGTGCCAGATCGTCGCCGACGTCAGCGGCATGTCCAGGAACTCCTCCTTCAGCTGCCTGACGGCGTTGACGTAGAGCCTGACGGCGTCGAAAGCGATCGCGGCGTGCCCGTCCAGCGAGGAGCTCTCCAGCTGACTGCACTCGTCGGGGAACAGCTCCGCCAGCTCGGCGTAGAGCTCGCTGGTGCTGTCGCAGCGTGCGGCGTCGAGCGCGAAGTCGAGAAAGTCGTAGGAGACTCCGGGAAAGTTCTTCCGGCGTTCGGCGTCGGCGGCCAGGCGAGCCACGTCGTCGCCACCGAGAATGGTGGGCGGTTCTGAGTTGCAGGCCTCGTTGACGCCGCCCAGCATCGACTCGAAGTCCTCCGCGCGTCCGGCGAAGAAGATCAGCCCTGAGTAGTGACACGCCTGTCTTCCCAGGTCGATCAGCCCGGCGGAGATCCTGCTGGAGTCCACGCTCGGAGTGGAGTACGGAATGACCTCGGTGGCGAAACCGATCTCCTTGAAGCTCTTCTCGACGTCGTCCTTCAGGTTGTCGCTGTAGATGTCCATCGGATCGTCGGAATAAAGTATGCGAACCTTGCGGTCTATTTTCTCCCCTGTTCTGTAGCGAAGGCGGCCCGCGTACGCCGCGGCGACCTCGGCCTCACGCCTGTTCTGCGGCGAGATCTGGAAGTACATGGGCGACTGGCGGATGAGGGTGTCCGCGGAGAGGATCGTGCCCACCGCGGGGAGCCCGACCTTGGTCAGGGCGCGGATCGTCCGGCTGGTGGCGTCCCTGCTCTGGTCGAGGCCGGTCACGCCGAGAATCGTGGGGTCCTTCTCCTTGAGGCGCGCCAGGATCTCGGCGACCTGGGGGCCGTACCTCATCCCCGACCCCGCGTTCGCCGGATAGATGCGGACTATGGGCTCTACGGGACCGGACCTGCGGAGTTGACGTGACTGCGCGCTGGCCGCCCCCTGCAGGGCCTCGCGCACGTAGGCCCGTGCCCGTGGGGATCTGTCGGTGGTGCTGAACAACGCCGACAGGTGAACGAGCGTGACCAGGGGGCGTTTCGGGTCCTGCTTGTGCAGCTCGTCGGCCTTGCGGTTCAGCTCGTTGACGGTCTGGAGGGTCGCCTTCAGCTTTCCGTCCGAGGTCTGGAAGGAGAATCCGTACCGCGAGACGCCGACGCACTCACCTGTGGGCATGGTCTGGACCGTGCCGGAATCGGCGGCGAACACGTCCAGCCCGCAGTGGGCGCTCTGGTAGTCCTGGATGGCGTACCACTGCCTGACACCGGCACCGGCCAGCACCAGGGCCACGGCGGCGGCGAGCATCCTGCCGGTCGAACGGCGCGCCCACAGAGGCGGCGCCGGAACACGTAGCCGCGCGTCCTGGGCGACCTCTTTCTGGCGGATGAAGTCGTATCCCGCTTCGGTCGGCGACATCGGGTCGGGAACGAGCAGCGGGAGGTACCAGGAATCGTGTGTCCTGGCGCGGGCGTGGCGCAGGAAGCCGTCACGCCAGCCGTCATAACGCCGGTCGTCGAGGGTCCAGAGCCGGTTGTCGCCCCAGTGGCCGTAAAGGCGCGACCCCGGTTCCGGCACCGCCGTGTTGCACGCTATGACGAGGAGGGGGTCGAAGGCCCCTGTGTCGATGCGGACGTCGATGACGGTCTCCAGGAGCGTGTCGCCCCCGTTCTCGGAAGTCGTCCCGTCGAATATCGCCACGCAGTACGCCATGCGCCGCGCGGCTCTGGGACGCCAGAACCGACGGCGGTAGGCGACCCGCAGGTCCTCCATGAACGCGTTCGCCATGAGTTTGCGGAGCTGCTCGATGTTCTCGACGTCCTTGTTCGGGCCCGTCAGCTTCTCCGCGAAACCGATGAACGTGCCCGGATCGGCCGGTGAGAGGTACGGCTGGCGAAGCAGCCATCGATACTCTCCGCCGAGCCCGAGACGTATCCTGAACCAGGCGAGGGGGAAGACGTACAGGCAGAGCAGCCGTAACCACCAGGGCACCTCGCCCACGGCGAATTCCGCCTGGGGTGAGCGCAGGAACCCGAACACCCCCCTGCGGCGGATCTCACGTTCCCGAAGCCTGCGCAGGAGCGTCGGTGTGTGGCCGTCCACGGCGTCCGCGTCGCTCTGTTGCAGGAGCCAGTTGACCAGGCCGAACCTGCGGAACCGCACCTTGCCGTCACGGCCGTTGACATCGCGGCCGAACGCCTGCGCCAGTTCCGCCAACGCGGCGCGTGTGACCTCGACGGACTCACGTTCCGAGCCCAACGCCCGGTCGGAGAAGACGCACAGGCCGTACGGCACCCGGCGTGGATCGGCCTCACGCAGGAAGTGGGCGAGACCGTGGGAGAGTTTCGTGTGCTTCTCGGCACCGACGACGTAGACGATCGGAAGCCCTTCTCTGCCCTGCCTCACCCCTCTGTGACTGTCGGGCACCGGACATTCACCACGTCTCGGCCGACGAGCGAGCCTGGCGATCAACCGCAGGAGATACCCGGCGCCAGGGAAAACCGGAATATCGGATGGATCGTGAGGAACGTTCATGGCGCATCCCGAAATATCAGGGGAAAGGCGTGACGGCTCCGGCGTTCGGTGTCCGCCTGCCAATGGCGCCCGCCTGCCCCGACAGGGCGCCGCCCCGTACAGCCGGATCCGCATCGATCCCGGAAGTTCGCCTGTCCGCTCCCGTAACACCGCCTGAGAACCGGTGCCGTTCTGGCCGACGACCGCGATCACGGCACCTCAGATGTATTGCGCCTGATCAGAGCCGCTCCGGAGACACACCGCGGCAGCGCGCCCCCCCGCCCCGCCGTGACGCCGAAGCCCTTCTCTTCACTCCCGATCGCCGTCGGAACCTGTCTCGAAAAATCAGCCGAATTCTCACTCATGATCGTTTCAGCCCTTCAGGCGTAACGAAATCACTGAGAGCGAGTCACCACCTCGCCATGGCTGGATTTAACACCAAACCACCATGGATCACATGCAAAGCGTTAATTTCGCTATACCCTGCGTTATTTGACGGTAAGTCCGATAGGATAGGAATGTTCATCTGCTTTTTCACGCCAACGGGAAGCGATTCCGCCGCACGGGTGTGCCCTCGTCAGCTCCGGGCCCCCAGGATGGCCCTGCCGATCCGCACCAGGGTGGCACCCTCCTCGACGGCGATCTCGAAGTCGTTGGACATGCCCATCGACAGCTCACGCCAGTCGCGGTCCGGCACGTGTTCGCGCAGCGCGTCCCTGATGCGGGCGAGAGCCCGGAAGCAGGGACGGACCTGTTCCGGGTCGTCCACCAGGGGGGCGACCGTCATGAGGCCGCACGGCACCAGGTTGGGCAGCGCCGCGATCTCACGGACGACGCCGAGGAACCGTTCCCATCTCTCCCCGTCACCGGGGCCGCGGAGGTCGAAACCGGACTTGCTCGCCTCGTCGGCGACGTTGACCTGGAGCAGGATCCGCATCGGGCCCCGCTCGGGATCGTCGGCGAGGACCCGGTCGAGACGCCGGGCGAGCTTCAGGGTGTCGACGGAGTGGACGACGTCGAACATCCGCACCGCCTGGGCCGCCTTGTTGGACTGCAGGGACCCGATGAGGTGCCAGCGCCAGGGGTCGTGGCCCAGTTCGTCGATCTTGGTGGAGGCCTCCTGGATCCGGTTCTCCCCGAGATCGGTCACGCCGGTGCCGTACAGGTGGGCGACGGTCGTGGCCGGATGGGTCTTGGTGACCGCGATGACGGTCACCTCCTCGCCGTTCCGGCCGGACTTCTCGGCCGCGACGGTCACCCTGTCCCGGATCGCGGTCAGCCTGACGAGCAGTTCTTCGGAGTTCATCGGTCCTTCCCATCGTTGAGGTGGCCGACGGGCTCGCGGACGGCCTGACGCATCGACCGCCGGATGCCGATCAGGACACCGATGATGACGACGGCGATGCCCACGATCTCGACGGGCGGCGGCAGACGGCGTTCGGCGAGGAAGACGTAGGCGAGCCCGGAGATCGTCTCGAAGACGATGAGCTGTCCGGAGACCGAGACCGGGAGCTGGTGGGAGGCCCTGTTCCACAGCAGGGTGCCGACCCAGGAGACCATGACGCCCAGGATGAGGCTGCCCGCTATCAGCCAGGCCACCGAGTCCCTCGCCCCACCGGTGCCGGGGGCGGGGGAGGCGGAGGCGCCGAGCAGCAGCAGTGGGCTGGCCAGCAGCGCCATGACGAGGGTCACCACGCCGATGAGGGTCGACCACCGCCCCGAGGACATCTCCGGGTGGGTCTTGAGGAAGGCCGCGTTGGCGACGCCGTACCAGGTCCACATCAGCAGGGCGAGGAGGGCGCAGCCCGCGCCGGCGAGCTGGGCGGCGAGCGGCCGGTCTCCGGTGCCCGACCAACCGGCCTCGGTGAGGTTGACGAGGACGAGCCCGGCGGCGATGAGGGCGATGGGCAGGGCGAGGCGGCCGAAGGGGAACTCCTTGTGCCGCCAGTTGCCGTAGAGGGCGACGGTGACCGGGAGGGTACCGATGATCACGGTGACGACGGGGGCTCCGACCAGGGCGACGCCCTGGACGACGAAGAAGTAGTAGCCGACGTTGCCGGTGAAGGCGAACAGGACGGCCATGAGCCAGACGTCTCTTCCGAGGCCACGGAGCCGGGTCCTGGTGACCGCGAGGATCAGCAGCGACAGGATGCCGTAGCTGACGTATCTGCCGAGCGTGATGACCACCGGGTCGAAGGCGCTGAGCAGGACGGGGACCAGGAACGCGAGGCCCCAGATGAGGTTGGCGGTGATCCCCGTCGCGACAGCGGCCGTGGTGCCGGCGAGCGAGGACCTACCGGGAACTGCCATCGGGTCTCATCTCTCCATCGCGTCGTCTGTGCGGAAAGCCGGAAGTGATCACGAAACTACATTGATCGGCTTCCGGTCCGTGGCCACTGTGCCGGAGTCGGCCAGCGCCTCGCGCAGCCGCCGCTCCAGCGCGAACATGTGGCGGTGGGTGACGGCGTCGTAGACGGTGGACGCCTTCGGGTCCACCTTCGCCATGGCCGCCGCCACCCGCTCCTCCGTCACACCCGCGGGATCGACGGTGTCCCCGGCGACGACGAACCCCCACGGCACTCCGTAGGAGGGCACCGAGATGGCGTACGGCGTCGCGTACCGGAAGACCGATCCCAGGGTCCGCAGGGTGCCGGCGAAGAAGTCCGCGGCGAGGAAGTGCGCGGGTCCCGCCTGCGTCGCGAAGAGCCCTCCGGACCGCAGGACACCTCTGACCTCGGCGTAGAACTCCGCCGTGAAGAGCCGTTCGGTCGCCGACCCCTCCGTGGCGTCGGGAAGGTCGGCGACCACCAGGTCGAAGTCGTCACCTGCCTCACGAACCTCGCGGACGAGAGCCCGGGGGTCCCCGAACACGACGCGGCACCGGGGGTCGCGGTCGGCCCCCCGGTGCATGTGGGGAAGCATCGACCTGGTGATCTCGTACAGCTCGCCGTCGACATCGAGCTGGACCACCCGCCGGAGGTCGGGCAGGGCGCACAGCCGGTGCAGGACACCGCCGTTCGCGCCGCCGAGGACCAGCACGCGCTCGACCCGGTCACTCATCGCGTAGGCGGGGTACAGCAGCGCCTCGTGGTAGTGGGCCTCGTCCCCCGCGGTCGACTGGACCCGCCCGTCGAGCAGGAGGGCGGGGCCGTACGTGCCGAGCTCGACGATCGCGAACTCCTGGACCGGGGTACGGCCGGCGCGGTGCACGGTCACGACGTCGTGGACGTGCCGCTCGTAGGCGGTGATGGGTTCGACAACCTGTCCGGCCGGCATGGGATTCCCCTGTTGTGTTCGCGAAGGTGTGGACGGTCAGCGGGCGGTGGCGACGACGAGGGCGTAGCCGAGCTTTCCCGCCTTGGTGACGGCGTTCTCGTAGTCGGCCAGCCGGGTGCTCGTCTCGAAGTACTCCTGCGAGGTCAGGGCGACGATCCGGTCGCGGAGGCGGTGCCGTACGGTGACCGACCTGTCCTGCCAGTCGCGGAAGGTCTCGGTCAGGTCGAGGCACTCCGTCACCGCGAAGCCCGCGCCGGTGAGGAGGTCGGCGTACTCGCCGGTCGAGTAGACACTCGGGCAGGCCCACTCCGTGGTCAGCGAGTGCCACTCCCGCTCGTCCAGCTCCCCCGTGCGGACCCGTTCGAGGAAGGCGAGCGAGCCGCCGGGCCGCAGGAGCTCACGGCAGCGGGCGAAGAGCCTGGCGGCGTCGAAGTGGCAGAACGCGCCGGTTCCGTAGGCTCCGTCGAAGGGTCCGTCGAACTCCTGCTCGTAGACGTTTCCGTGCACGAGCCGGATCTCCTCCCGCTGCCCCGTCGCGGTGATCCGGTCTCTCGCCTTCTCCAGCGGGCTTCCCGCCACGTCGATGCCGGTGATCCTCCAGCGGAACTCTCCTGCGAGGAAGCTCGCGACGGCGGCGGTGCCGCAGCCGATGTCGAGCACCGCCGCGTCCGGCGGGAGCTTCATGGCCGAGCCCATCAGCCGGAGTTCGGAGGCGCTGTTGTCGCTGAACTGGCCGATGTACTCGCCCTGTCCGTAGACCTCGGGGTAGATGAGGTCGTGGACGAGGTTGTTGCCCGGCATCTCCTCGTCGTAGAGCTGGGCGACAGCGGTGAAGTTCTCGTTCTCGGTCTTCATGTCCGGGCACTCCCGTCGACGAGAAGCTGGATCGGCTGTTCGAGGTCGACGCCGGCCACGGCCTCGCGCACGTCCTTCGGCACGTGGAACATGTGGTGGTGGGTGATCCCGTCGTAGAGGCGGAGGGTGCCGGTCATCCGCTCCGCGAGGTGGCGGTCGATCTCGGCGGCTCCGGTGCCCAGCGGGTCGAGCGGCAGGTTGGAGCCGATGACCGTCATCCAGACCGTTCCGTACGACTGCGGGTGCGTGACGTAGCGATAGGCGTGCGGGAAGACCCGCTCGACCACGGCGCCGATCCGTGCGGCCATCTCCGACGAGCGGGGGCCGACCGAGCCGCACCACGAGACGTAGAGGCCGCGTTCGCTGAGTCTGGACCGCATCAGGCCGACGCTCCGCGCCGAGAACACCTCGGAGGCGGGGCTGCCGGGCAGCGGTTCGCTCAGGTCGTTGACGATGAGGTCGAACCGGCCGGGCTCGTCGTCGAGGTACTCCAGCACGTCCGCGATCCGGAGCCGGACCCGGGGGTCGGACCAGTGCTCGGTGCCGACGTGGGGCAGGTGGTCGCGGGCCACGTCGATGACCGAGGTGTCGATCTCCACCTGGACCACCTCGCCGACCCCGGGGTATCTCAACAGCTCGCGCACGACACCGCCGGGCCCCGCCCCGATGCACAGTGCCCGCTCGCAGGAACCCCCCAGCAGGAACATGGCCGGGTGGACCATGCTCTCGCTGTAGATGTACTCGTCCGCGGCGACGTGCTGGATCCGTCCGTCGAGGAAGAGGCCCCGGCCGTAGCTCTCGGTCTCAAGCACCTGGATGTGCTGGAAGGCGCTCCTGGTGGAGTGGACCTCCGCGACGATCCGGTGGCGGTGAGCCTCGCCCGGGGCGATCTCCTCGAACGACCAGCGTCCGTCGGTCAACGGTCGCTCCCGATCAGTTGCTCACGGGACCGGATGAGCGTGGGCTCGCCGCTCCTGTCGAGCAGCACCTCACACGGCTCGGTCTGGCCGAGGAACTGCGTGATCATCGAGTAGCAGTAGCTTCCCGCCTGGTCGAAGACCAGGACGTCCCCGGGCTCCAGCGCGGGCAGGTGGATGCCCTTGGCCAGGAAGTCGCGGGAGTACGTCGTCGATCCCACGACGTCGACCGGCTTCTCAAGCACGGCTCCGCTCTTGCCCAGGACGTCCACGTTGTGGAACTCGTTGTAGAACATCGACCGCGGAAGCAGGGTCGCGCTGGCGTCGCAGCAGACCAGGAAGCGGTCCGGCCTTTCCTTCACGTCGAGCACGGAGGTGCAGAAAACAGCGGTGTCCCCGAAGAGGGAGCGTCCGGGCTCAAGAATGAGCTTTATCGGACGGCCGCGCTCCTTCGAGTAGGCGTTGAAAACCTCGCTGATGCTCTTGTCGTACTCGGCGTAGTCGAAATCGATGGCGTCGTCGCCCCTGACCGGGAAGCCGCCGCCCAGGTCCACGTATTCGAGGTCGGCGAAGTGGTTCGAGAGTTCGAGGGTGCGTTTGACCCCCTGCATCATGGTCGCCAGGGAGATAATGTTCGTACCAAGGTAGACGTGCGTTCCGACAATGGTGATGTCGTACTCCTTGGCCGTGGCCATGACCTTCTCGAATTCACTTTCGAGGACGCCGATACGGCTCTCGGCGCCGATAAAGACGTTGTCGAGGGAGTTCTCGTCGATGTTCAGCCGGATACCGCAGCGTCCGCCCGGGTTCACCTCGCCGAAAAGCCGCAGCTGGCCGATCGAGTCCAGGTTGACGGCCACCCCGTGCTCGACGATGAACGCCAGGTCCTCGCGCCGCACCCCCGTCGAGGTGTAGATGATCTCGCTGGGGCTGAAACCGCAGTTCAGAGCCAGCTTCATGTGCTTCAGGGAGTTGACGAAGATGCCCAGGCCCCGCTGCCTGACCAGTTCGAGGAGCCGGGGGTTGTTGTTGGCCATGGAGGCGAAGTGAACCGCCTTCTCCGGGTATGCCAGGCCGGTGAATCGGCTGACGTTCCTGTCGATCAGGTTCTCGTCGTACACATAGCACGGTGTGCCGAATTCGGAGACGACGGAGGTCAGGCGGTCACGCATGAGAATTCTCCCTCTTAGGACACGGGTACCGGGATGACGAAGGGGAGTGCCGTTGCTTTCCGCCCACAGCGGGGGCGGCGCGACCCGGCCGTGACTATTTGGCGGCTCGCGTAACTTGACCGTAACTATTACTAATCGAGCAAGAAGAGGGAGTCAAGGCCCCTCTTTCAGGTTCCGCATAACTCCGCATCGGCGCAGGTCACGCACCACCGGGTGGGGTTCCCCGGCACGACCAGGCATTCGGCGAAGTTCCCCTATCTCGCTCGTGAAGTTTTCACACCCAATGAGTGAAGTTCACACATTCCATATGGGACCGCGCCCGCGAACGCCCTCCCCGATCAACGGCCGGATAAATCCCTACTTGGAAACAAGAAAATGTTCGCCGCGTCCCGTCGCCGGAATTCAAAAAGGACAGGGGAGTTTATTCGTTTTCGGACACGTCACCCGTCGAGGCCGGTGACGCGCATGGTGATGTTGATCCTGCCCCTGTCCAGCCCGCATCCGTCCGGCGCCGTGCCCGGGTGAACACGGGTGACGCCGTGGTAGGCCAGCCGGGAGGCGCCCCCGAAGACGAACAGGTCACCGGAGCCGAGCAGCAGATCGGTGTACGGCCTGCCCCGGTTCTCCGTGTTGCCGAACCGGAACGTGCACGCGTCGCCGACGGAGAGCGAGACGACGGGAGCGAGGGACCGCTCGTCTTTGTCCTGGTGCATTCCCATACGGGCGTTGTCGTCGTAATGATTGACGAGGGCCGTGTCGGGCGCGTAACCCGCGGCCTCCTCTTCCGGGTACCCGGCTTCGCGGAGCGCGCGCCTGCCGAGCCTCCCCATCCAGTCGGGGAAGGGCAGCACGCGGGCGCCGTTGACGTCCGTCGCCTCTCGCGTGTACCGGTAGGGCTGCCAGTGCCAGCCGAGACAGACCGTGCGTACCGACATCTTGTGGCCACGGACCTTCGCGGCGCGGATCGGAACCGGCCCCCGCGCCCACGACCGGAACCGCCGGACGATCCACGCCTGCTGGTCGAGTGTCAGCCAGCCGGGCACCAACCTCGCGCCCGGCCCCAGTTCAGGAACAGAAGGGGCGAACGGGATCACCGTATGATTTTTCCTGCTTCGACGAACCATGATGCCCCTAGGGCGTCCACACCGGCGAGACCGTCCAGATCGTCCGCACCGGCGAGTTCCACGACCGCGCGATCGCCGATGTCCGAGGTGACGAGAGTGCGTTCCGGCCGCCACCGGGTTGAGCGCAACAACCTCCGGACCATCCGCGCCCACCCGGCCGGGGGGCCCGTCATGATCCAGAGGTCCACGTCCGTTTCCGCGAAGCGCCTCGCGTGGCGCAGCCACGACGCGGCCGTCTCCGGCCACGCGACCGTCTCGACGACCTCTCCGCCGGTTTCCTCCCAGAGGGACGCGAACGCGTCGGCGAACGCGACCGCCTCCGGCGTCCTGCCGCCGCCGATCGCCACCCACCTCCCTCTCCGGGCGTGGGCGAGATCACGCAGGGCGACGAGCTCCTGCCGCGCCACGGCGCTCACGCGGCGTCGTGGAAGACGAGGGCCAGGGTGTGGCGCAGGCCGGAGCGGATGGCGGACACACCGTGACGGACCGGCGCCGCCGACCATCCCCGGCTCGACCGGACGGGACGGTCCCGGGTGGTGAAGAGGTAGCCGTGTCCGTGCGGCAGGAGGGTGGCCGTCCCCCGTGACTGCGCGCGGGGACGCTGTTCCATCAGCAGGAACTCGCCTCCCGTGTGGTCCACACCGGGCCGGTTGAGGTTGATCACGACCTGGAGGGGGAAGACGAGGTCGCCGTAGAGGTCGCGGTGCAGGGCGTTCCAGTCCTTCTCCTGGTATCGCAGCAGGATCGCCGTCGACTTGGTCTGCCCGGCCTCGTGACACATCGCGAGCCATTCGTCGAGCGTGTCGGGCCACGGCGCGGGGCGGCCGAGTTTGGCCCACCAGTCACGCGCGATGGGCAGCAGCCGCGGGTAGAGCGCCTGCTTCAGCCGCTCGATCGGTTCCGGGTACGGCGCCGCGAAGTACCGGTACCGCCCCTCGCCGAAGCGGTACCGGCCCATGTCGATCGTGCTGCGGAACAGTTCGTCCCGGTCGAACATCGCACAGAACCCGGCGGTCTCCTCCGGGGTGAGGAGTCGTGGCAGCAGGGCTCCGCCGTACTCGTCGATCTCGGCCGTGACGGCGGCCCAGTCGGCGGCGTCGACGCGCTCGCGCCACGGATCGACCCTCGTCGTCATGCCGAGGCCTCCAGGTTCAGCAGGGTGGTCTTGGCGTCGAGACCGCCGATGTAGCCGCCGAGGGAGCCGTCGGCGCGGAGCACCCGGTGGCAGGGAACGACGACGGGGAGGGGGTTGGTCGCGCAGGCGGTGCCGACGGCGCGGACGGCCTTGGGACTGCCGACGAGTTCGGCGACCTGCCGGTAGCTGAGGGTCCGCCCGTAGCCGATCTCCGGCAGGTGTTCCTGCACGAGCTGCCGGAACCCCCGCGACAACGACAGGTCCAGGGGCAGGTCGAACGTCCTCCTGCGGCGGCCGAAGTACTCCTCGATCTCCCGCGCGGCGGCCTCAAGCCGCCGGGGGGCGTGCAGGACGCGGGGGCTGAGCCTGCTCGCCAGCGTCTCCAGCACCCGGTCGTGGTCCTCGTTCTGGTAGGCCACCCGGACGAGACCCTTCGGGGTCGCCGCGAGCAGCAGCCTCCCGACCGGGGAGTCGACGACGGTGTAGGCGACGTCCACGAGTCCTTCGGCCTCCGCCTCACGCGCGAGCCGGGCGTGCAGCCGTGCCATCGTCTCGGGGTCGACGGGCGCCGACAGCACGCCAAGGATGTCGTTCATGAGGATGCTCCTTTCGCGTGAGCGCCCGGGTAGCTCTTCCTGAGGGTGTTCAGCCCGTCGGCCGCGGCTCTGCGCGTCGCCTCGGCGGTGCCGCCGAGAATCGCCGCGATCTCCGCGTGCGACATCCCGGCGAGGTACCGGTAGGTGATGGCCTGACGCTGCTTGTCCGGCAGCTTCACCACCGCGTCCCACAGGTCCATGTCGTCACCGCCGGGGACACCGAGACCGCTCGGCGTCTCGGGAAGGTCTTCGACGGCGACCGCGTTCCGCCTCGTGGCCCGGTGGACGTCGATCGCCTTGCGGCGCGCGATGGTGACGAGCCAGGCCTCCACGTTCGCCGTCTCCGGCAGGTCGGGATAGGCGCGCAGGGCCGACAGGAACGTCTCCGACCACGCGTCGTCGGCGTCGTGCACGCCCAGGAGGGCGCGGCAGACGCGCAGCACGGTCGCCCCGTGCCGCGCGACCACCTTCTCGAACGGCTGCTTCATCTCGATCCCATCAGAACAGGCGTCCCGCTGTGACCTGGGCGGGCTCCTCCAGTTCCAGCAGGGCCCGCTTGCGTCCCAGTCCCCCGGCGTACCCGGTGAGGTTCCCGTTCGCGCCGAGCACGCGGTGGCAGGGCACGAGAACGCACAGCGGGTTCGCGCCGACCGCCTGGCCGACGCGGTACGCCAGGCCACGGTCGCCGAGTCGCTCCGCGACACGGCCGTAGGTCGTCGTCTCGCCGTACGGGATCTCGTTCAGGATGCTCCACACCGCCTGTTGGAAGGCGTCCCCGGCCGCCCGCAGCGGCAGGGCGAACGCCTGCCTGCGGCCGGCGAGGTAGTCCCTCACCTGCGTGGCGGCCTCGGTGAGCAGGGCGTCGCCGACGGCCACGGCGCCGAACGTCTCCTGCGCCGGACGGCGGGTGTGGTGCTGGAAGTACAGGCCGGTGACCGCGTCACCCTCGGCGACGATCGTGACCGGTCCCAGGGTGGTGTCCACCACGGTGTGTCGCGTGTTCATACCGGCTCCTTTCGCTCTCACCCTGCAGACGTACGGGACGCCCCGAACGTGAGACGGCGGTTTTACGACCAGGTGACCGGGAGGCTCTTCACCCCGTAGACGTCCGCGATCTCCGGGCGCAGGGCGACCTCCTCCGCCGGTACGGCCAGGCGCAGTGTGGGGAAGCGGTTGAGCAGGGCGGGGAAGGCGACACGCATCTCGACGCGGGCGAGCTGCTGTCCCAGGCACTGGTGGATGCCGTGGCTGAAGGCCAGGTGCCCGCCGTCCTGTCGCCGGAGGTCCAGCCTGTGGGGGTCGGGGAAACGCTCGGGGTCGCGGTTGGCGGTGTTGAGGCCCAGGATGACCATGGTGCCCGCCGTGATGATGTGGCCGCCCACCTCGACGTCCTCAAGGGCGACCCGGTAGAAATGCTTGACGACGCTGAGGTAGCGCAGCAGCTCCTCGACGGCCTGGTCGACGAGCGTGGGGTCGGCACGCAGCGCGGCCAGCTGCTCCGGATTCTGCAACAGCGCGAAGGTGCCGAGCGCCAGCATGTTCGCGGTGGTGTCGAAGCCGGCCGACAGCAGGATCAGGGCCATCCCCTTCAGCTCCTCGTCGGTCAGGTCGCTGTCGAGGAGGTCGCTGAGCACGTCGTCGGTGGGGTTGGCGCGCTTGGCGGCCACCAGCTCCGCGAGGTACCGCTGGACCGCGAGGTAGGAGGCGATCAGTACCTCGTCACTGACCTCTCCGCCGAGGAAGTTGTCGATGTGCTCCTGGAAGAAGTCCCGGTCCTCGTACGGCACGCCGAGGAGTTCGCAGATCACCATGGCGGGGACGGGCTTGGCGAACGCGGTCACCAGGTCGGCCGTCGTCCCGGCCCGTTCCATGGCGTCCAGGTGGTCGGCGGTGATCTGCTCGACGCGCTCGGTGAGCTGGCGCATCCGCCGTACGGTGAACTTGCCCACCAGCGGCTTGCGGTAGCGGCCGTGCCGCGGTTCGTCCATGAGGAGGAACTCGCCGGGAGGCGCCGGGGGAACCTCGACGTCGCCATAGTCGATCATCGGATGGTGGACCATGAGCTCCTTGCGGGAGCTGAAGCGCGGGTCGGCCAGGATGGAACGGGTCAGGTCGTAGCCGGTGACCAGCCAGCCCTGGTGCCCGTCGGCGAAGGTCAGACGGCTGATGGGGCTCTGCTCGCGGGCCTCGATCAGCTCCTTGGGCGGGTCGAAGGGACAGCCGGACTGACGCGCGGTCGGCATCGTCATGGCGGTGTGGGGGGACTCGGACATGGTCTTTCCTTCCAGGGTGCGGTGCTGCTCAGGGGTGGCGTGCGGTTCCAGGGGCGCGGTGCGGTGCGGTGCGGTTCCAGGGGCGCGGTGCGGGAAAGGGCGTGCTCTGCCCGGCCGGTGGCGGCCTGGTGCGCGAACGACATCGAGGGAGACATCGGCATCCGGCGGAGTCATCGACGCCTTCTGCGGGGAGGCCGTTCGTCACTCACACGGGCAGGGATCCTGCTCCGGGGGACCTGTTCACAGCCTGGTGTTCGTCTCGCGTGAATCTTCTGAAGTTCTCCGGCCGGCGACGCGAGACGCGCCGGGGAAGTGCTGTTTCCCGCTCAGGGGAACCGCGTCGCGGCCCTCCTTCCTGTCGTTGACACGGTCTAGGCGATCTTGCGGCGGTAGGTGTTCATCGCGAAGACGTAGGCCACGACGAGGATGCCGACACACCAGGCCAGGGCGATCCAGATGTCCGTGCCGACCGGCTGCTCGGTGAACAGGGCGCGGATGGCGTTGACGATGGAGGTCACCGGCTGGTGCTCGGCGAAGGCGCGCACGGGGCCGGGCATGGTTGCGGTGGGGACGAAGGCCGAGCTGAGGAAGGGCAGGAAGATCAGCGGGTAGGAGAAGGCGCTGGCGCCCTCGACGGTCTTGGCCGACAGGCCGGGGATGACGGCGATCCAGGTCAGGGCCAGGGTGAACAGGACCAGGATGCCGGCGACGGCGAGCCAGGCCGTCACGGGGGCGCTGGAGCGGAACCCCATGGCCAGTGCGACGAGCATGACGACGGCCAGGGAGATGAGGTTGGCGACCAGGGAGGTCAGCACGTGCGCCCACAGGACGGCCGAGCGGGCGGTGGGCATGGACTGGAAGCGTTCGAAGATGCCGCTCTTGAGGTCCGTGAAGAGCCGGAACGCGGTGTAGGCGATGCCCGAGGCGATGGTGATGAGCAGGATGCCGGGCAGCAGGTAGTTGACGTAGGAGTCGGTGCCGGTGTTGATCGCGCCGCCGAACACGTAGACGAACATGAGCATCATGGCGACCGGCATGATCGCGGTGGTGATGACGGTGTCCACGCTTCGGGTGACGTGGCGCAGGGATCGTCCCAGCAGAACGGCGGTGTCGCCGAGGAAGTGCCTGGTCATGGGGGGGTTCCTAGGTGTTCGTGCCAACGAGGGTGAGGAAGATCTCCTCCAGGGACGGCTGCTTCTCCACGTATTCGACCTTGGCGGGCGGCAGCAGCCGCTTGAGGTCGGCGAGGGTGCCGTCGACGATGATGCGGCCCTGGTGGAGGATCGCGATCCGGTCGGCGAGGTGTTCGGCCTCGTCGAGGTACTGGGTGGTGAGCAGGACCGTGGTGCCCTGGGCGGTGAGGTCCCTGACGGTCTGCCAGACCTCCAGGCGGGCCTGGGGGTCCA
This sequence comes from Streptosporangium jomthongense, assembly GCF_042650425.1. Taxonomy (NCBI): domain Bacteria; kingdom Bacillati; phylum Actinomycetota; class Actinomycetes; order Streptosporangiales; family Streptosporangiaceae; genus Streptosporangium; species Streptosporangium jomthongense. Next base: position 23,361 of record NZ_JBHSBC010000038.1, read on the forward strand.
GGCCGGTGGTGGGTTCGTCGAGGAAGATGATCGGCGGGTCGCCGATGAGGCTCATCGCGATGTCGAGGCGACGGCGCATGCCGCCGGAGTAGGTGGCCGCCCTGCGTCCCCCGGCGTCGGTCAGGGAGAAGCGGCGCAGCAGGTCGTCGGCGACCTGGGCGGGGTTGGCGAGGTGGCGCAGGCGGGCGACCAGCATGAGGTTCTCCCGGCCGGTGAGGATCTCGTCGACCGCGGCGAACTGCCCAGTCAGGCTGATCGACTCACGGACGTTCGCCGCCTGGGTGGTGACGTCGAAGCCGTTGACGCGGACGACTCCGGCGTCGGGCTTGAGCAGGGTGGACATGATCCTCACGGCGGTGGTCTTGCCCGCGCCGTTGGAGCCGAGCAGCGCGAAGACGCTGCCCCGCGCCACCTCGAAGTCCACGCCGCGCAGGACGTGCAGGTCCTTGTAGGACTTCCGCAGGTCCCGCACCTGGATGGCGGGGGTTTGTTGTGTCGTCATCAGACGGTCCTGTCCTTCTCCCCCGCGGCGCGGGCGACGGCGTCGGTGAAGCGGTTGCGCTCGCGGGCCCGGTACTGCCCGGCCGGGTAGTTCTGGATGAAGGCCTCGACGAACTCCACGGGGTCGTCGCCGAAGACGTCGCGGATCGGGGTTCCGTCCGACACGCTCTGTTCGAACAGGTCGGCCAGGTCCTCGTACATCTCCATCGCGCCCGCGCCGTCGACCGGGCCGAAGTGCATCAGGTAGCGCTCCAGCGCCTCGACCGCGATGCGGTAGTTCTCGGGAAGCTGCTTGATCCGTGCCTTGTACTGCCGGTAGCGCTTCTTCTCCTCCAGCGACCCGGTGACGACCTCCAGGTACTTCAGGTAGCGGCTCTTCGACTCGTCCGGTTCTCTGGTCATGTCTAGTTGCTCCCTTCGCGGAGTTGTTCAAGCCTTTCGGCGAGGAATGCCCAGGTTCTCCAGAACTCGTCGAGGTACTTCCGCCCCTGGGCGTTCAGGGAGTACACCTTGCGTGGCGGCCCCTTCTCCGAGGGGACCTTCGCCACATCGACCAGGCCGCGCTGTTCGATCCTGACCAGCAGTGCGTAGATGGTGCCCTCGGCGATGTCGGAGAAGCCCTGTTCACGCAGCCATGCTGTGATCTCGTAGCCGTAGGCGGCCCGGGTGGAGAGGATCGCCAGGACGATGCCCTCCAGTGTTCCCTTGAGCATCTCCGTGGCCTGTTTGCCCATGGAGTGCCCCCTTTCAGCTACTCGATACTGCTAAGTACCAGTAGAAAGTAACACTGACTACCGGTACTTAGCAACACCAAATACCTGCGACCTTGATCCGTGAGCCTCCGAGCGCTCCACGAGGGAGCGGGGGCGCCAGGGGGACGCGAAGACCAGGGCCCAGGCCGTACGGCTCCGCAACGACCGTCGCCTCAGACGGTGAGGCGCCCGGCAGCGGGCGGAGGTCAGGAGTTCGGCCTCGTGACCGTGGCCGGCGCGGTCGGCCTTCCCCCGGCCTCGGTGACGGCGGATGCGCGGCTCTTCCCGAGCGTGTCCGATGAGCTTTTCCAGTGCGGCCCAATGCCCACGGCTGGAATGTTCACAGCGTTTCTCTGACTGGACCCGGACCATTGTCAAATCCTGCGACGAGAAGCCGAACGTCCTGACCGTTTCGCTGTGGCCGCGAATCACCGCAGTCGTGCAAGAAGGTCGTGAAACCGCATCCATCCACGTCAGGAACGCCACAGGCTGCCGGTGACCTGCGACACCATTTCATTCGCACACGCCATCGGCAAAGGATCTCCACAGGATCAGGCCGGGACATGGAAAGGTTTCACGAAGCGTTTTCGCGTGGCATGACGAGGGTCATAAATCACTCCACGGCCCGCATACCGAAAGAGCTCTGACATGCCATCTGGCCTGAATACCGGGGACTCCGCGTGGGCGCTCGTGAGCTTCACGATGGTGCTGCTCATGACACCGGGTCTCGCGCTCTTCTACGGCGGCATGGTCCGTGCGAAGAACCTGATCAGCGTCCTGTACATGAGCTTCGTCGCCATCGCCGTGGTGACGGTGATCTGGTTCCTGTACGGCTACGGGCTGGCCTTCGGCAGAGACGTGGGCGGGGCCGGGCTGCTCGGCTGGAGCGACTGGTCGTTCGGCACCACCCCGTCCACGCTGTACGGCAAGGTGCCGTTGTACGTCTTCTCACTCTTCCAGCTCAGTTTCGCCATCATCACCCTCGCGCTGATCAGCGGTTCGGTCGCCAACCGGGTCCGGCTCGGACCCTGGATGATCCTCGGGGTTGTCTGGGTCACGCTGGTCTACCTGCCGATCGCACACTGGGTGTTCTCCGAAGGCGGATGGCTCCACCGCTGGGGAGTGCTCGACTTCGCCGGGGGCCTGGTCGTCGAGCTCAACTCCGGGATCTCCGGCCTGGCCCTGGCGCTGGTGCTCGGCCCGTCCGTACGGTTCCGCCGGGAGGGGCCGCCGCAGCCGAGGAACGTCCCGATGGTGATGACCGGCATGGGGCTGCTGTGGTTCGGCTGGTTCGGCTTCAACGGCGGGTCGGCCATGACCGACGGCGCGCTGGCGGTCAACGCGGTGACCAACACGATGATGTGCGGTTGCGTCGCGATGATCACCTGGATGATGCTCGAACGCCACCGGTTCGGCCGCTTCTCCCGGCTCGGCGGCACGACCGGCGCGCTCGCCGGGCTGGTGGCCATCACCCCGGCGTGCGGATACGTCAACCTTCTCGGCGCGACGATCATCGGCATCGTGGCCGCCGTGGTCTGCGCCTACGCCGTGGAGATCAAGACCACCGTCGGCTACGACGACACGCTGGACGTCGTGGGCATCCACGGAGCGGGCGGCATCGTCGGCGTCGTGCTGCTGGGCCTCTTCGCCACCGGCAGGTACGGCAGCACGACCGCCGGGGTGTTCTACGGCGGGTCGATCTCACTGCTCGGCAAGCAGCTCGTCGCGATTCTCGCCGTCGGCGCCTACAGCTTCGTGCTCATGTATCTCATCGGCAAGGCCGTGGACCGCCTGTTCGGACTCCGCGCGACCGAGAACGAGCAGACCGAGGGACTGGACAGCGAGCTCCGTATCGACTGACCCGTCCGCCGCCCCAGGGTCACGGCTTGCGCGACGCCGGGGCGGGCACACCGATCAGGGCGCGGCGGACGGTGTCCCAGACCCCGTGGCAGGCGGCCAGAACCTCGGGGGAACGGTCGCCGAAGAAACGCGCCCAGGCGCCCCGGCCACCGGGCAGCACGCCCGTCCCGGCACGCAGCCCGGTGCCGGTCAGAGCCTCGTGCATCGTGTCGGCGACCTCCTGGGGAGGACGGCTGCCGGTGACGACGTACAGGGTGGACATGACGCCGAAACCGGCCATGACCGCGGGCCCGTCCACCGGCCCGTCGCCGGGGACGAGCCGCAGCGGGTCGGCGAACACCAGCTCACCGTTGGACTCCCGCATCTCCGTGTCGGTGCAGTACGCCGTGTAGGCGTGCCGTTCCCCGCGGGCCAGCCGCCCGGCCATCATCATCTCGCCGAACACGACGGTGGCGTCGGGTGCGGCGGTGACGACGGTCCGCTGGTAGTAGCGGCTGCCGCCGAAGGCGATCGTGGGATCGGGCAGGTACTCCAGGTAACCGCCGGGCCCGACGTCCAGTTCGACGAGTTGCGTGGCGTGGTTCCGCTCCATCCGGTGGAGCCGGGTGAAGCCCTGTGTGGTCAGGTGCACGGACGCGCCGGCGCCGCAGGAGACGTCGAGGCGGTAGCGGTCCCCCTGGAGCACACCGCCGCCGGACATCATGAGCATGACGTACGGCATGCCGGGCAGCATCGGGTCGTAGTAGTGCGGACGGGTGATGTGCAGCGGCGCCTTCTGGAAGTGCCCGGTGAGCTCGGTCCGCTCGTCTGTCCGCTGGAACTCCAGCTCCAGCACACCGACCTTGCCGGGGCAACCGACCGGCAGGGTGTCGGGCTGGGTGGAGTGCCGCCGGACCGGTTCGGGAATCCAGTGCGGTTCGTAGCGCTCGGGTGCGAGCCGGTCGAAGGTGGAGCCCCCTCCGTTGGGCGTGATCAGGCCGGAGCGGTACATGCGGTCCTGGCCCGGTTCTGGATGAGGTCGGCGACCTCGCCGACGCCGACACCGGTGAGGCAGTCGGTGAGGATGACCGGCCCGTCGCCGCGCACGAGCCGCGCGTCGCGTTCCATGACCCCCAGGTCGGTGCGCACGTACTGGGCTATGTCTATCTTGTTGATGACCAGCAGGTCGGAGTTCGTGGTGCCGGGACCGCGCTTGCGCGGCATCTTCTCGCCTTCTGCGGTGTCGAGCACGAAGATGTACAGATCCGCCAGCACCGGGCTGAAGGTGAGTGTGAGGTTGTCACCACCGCTCTCGAAGAGCAGCAGGTCGATGTCGGGGAAGCGTTCCAGCAGGTCGGCTCCGGCGGCGAGGTTCATCGTCGGGTCGTCACGGACGGCGGTGTGCGGGCAGGCGCCGGTCTCGACGCCGACGACGCGTTCGGGTTCGAGGATTCCGGCGAGGGTACGGCGGACGTGCTCGGCGTCCTCCTGCGTGTAGATGTCGTTGGTGATGACCCCGATGCTGCGGCCCCTGTCCCGCAGGATGGGGACGAGAGCCTCGATCAGCGCGGTCTTGCCTGAACCCACGGGACCGCCGATCCCGACCTTGAAGACTTTTTCCATTTTCATCGTGCCGTTTCCTCCGGTGATCGGTCAGGTGATGAACAGCCGGGCCGGAGCCCGCTCGTGTGCGGCCGCGACGGCGTCGGCGACGGGGACCGAGCTGTGCAGGTCCAGTGGATCGTCGACGGCGAGCGTCGCGAGCGCGACGGCCTCAAGGACAGGCCGGACATCACGCAGCAGCGCCTGCGCGCGCCGGAAGTCGGTACGGCCCAGGCGGACCGCCGCGGTCGTGAAACTCGCCGCGAAGGCGTAGAGGTCGCCCGCGACGGCCTGCGCCTCGGAGACACCGAGACCGGCGTGGACGGTACCGATGACGACCGCGTGATTGCCGGGCGTGGCCTTGCGGGCGACCAGCTCGGCGAGCCGGGCGACCTCGGGGACCGGGAAGGCGAACGCCGCCGTGTCGAGGACCTGGCGTCCTGTGCGCACCGACGCGGTGCGCTGTTCCCGCACGAGTTTGATCGCGTGCAGTCTCCGGTCGACCTCCCCGAGCCGTTCCCAGTCACCGGCGCGGACCGCGCGGTGGGCCAGGACGAGCGCGGACGCGTCCGCCGGGCCCGCCATGTGGCGCAGCAGGTCGGTGAGGAGGCCGTACAGCCCGTCCGGCTCGACCAGGCCGAGTTGCGCGTACCCCTCCAGCCCGTGCGAGAGCGTGTACATCCCGCTGGGGAAGCCCGAGTCGGTCAGCTGGAGCTGGGCCAGGAGCGAGGCGAGGCCCGTCTCCTCTCCCCGGGCCTGGTCGACGCTCGTCACAGGAAGAACAGCCGGTTGAGCGGGAGCTTCCTCGCGGGTTCGATGTGCACGTGTTCGCCGTTGAAGGACACCTTGTAGGTCTCCGGATCGACCTGGATGTTGCCCAGTGTCGAGTTGCGCACCATCTGCCGCTTGTCGATGGTGCGGCAGTTCCTGACCGGGCGGATCATGCGCCGCAGCCCCAGTCGTTCGGGCACACCGGCCTCGATGCCCGCGCCCGACATGAAGGTGACGCACGTCTCGGCCAGTGCCCTGCCGTGCGCGGCGAACATCGGGCGGTAGCAGACGGGCTGCGGGGTCGGCAGTGAGGCGTTCGCGTCACCCATCTGGGCCCAGCTGATCAGGCCGCCCTTGATGACCATCTTCGGCTTGGCGGCGAAGGACGCGACCGGCCACAGCACGATGTCCGCGAGCTTCCCGTCCTCCAGTGAGCCGATCGTGTGGTCCACTCCCGACACCCGTGCCGGATTGATCGTCAGCTTGGCGATGAAACGCAGCACCCGGAAGTTGTCACTGCGGGCCGAGTCCTCCGGCAGCGGGCCCCGCTTGTCCTTGCAGTGGTGGGCGATCTGGAAGGCGCGGGTGAACGACTCGCCGATGCGGCCCATCGCCTGGGAGTCGGAGCCGACGATGCTGATGATGCCCAGGTCGTGCAGAACGGTCTCGGCGGAGATGGTCTCCGCGCGCACCCGGCTCTCGGCGAAGGCCACGTCCTCGGGCACGTCGTAGCTGAGGTGGTGGCAGACCATGGTCATGTCGAGCAGTTCGTCGACCGAGTTGACCGTGTACGGCAGCGTCGGGTTCGTCGAGGCGGGCAGCACGTTCGGCTCGCCGGTCACCCGCAGGATGTCGGGGGCGTGGCCGCCACCGGCGCCCTCGGAGTGGTAGGTGTGGATCGCGCGCCCGTTGATGGCGCTGATGGTGTCCTCGACGAAACCGGCCTCGTTGAGGGTGTCGGTGTGCAGGGTGATCTGGATGTCGAGCTCGTCGGCGACCGACAGCGAACAGTCGATCACCGCCGGGGTGGCGCCCCAGTCCTCGTGCACCTTCAGCCCACAGGCACCCGCCCGGATCTGCCGCTCCAGCGCGCCGGGCAGGCTGCTGTTGCCCTTGCCGAGCACGCCGATGTTGATCGGGAGGTCCTCGAAGGCCTGCAGCATGCGGCCAATGTTCCAGGCACCGGGGGTGGTGGTGCAGCCGCGGCTGCCGTCCGCGGGTCCGGTGCCACCGGCGACGAGGGTGGTGATCCCGTTGCTGAGGGCGTTCTCGACCTGCGCGGGAGAGATGAGGTGGACGTGGGTGTCGATGGCGCCGGGGGTGGCGATGAGGTTCTCCCCCGAGATCACCTCGGTGGCGGCGCTGACGATCAGGCGCCGGTCGACGCCGTTCTGGGTGTGCGGGTTGCCGGCCTTGCCCACTCCGACGATCTTGCCGTCCTTGACGCCGATGTCTCCCTTGACGACGCCGAGGATCGGGTCGATGACCACGGCGTTGGTGATGACCAGGTCGAGGGCGACGGTTCCGTCCGAGGCCGGGTCGGCGGCCATGCCGTCCCTGGCGGTCTTGCCGCCGCCGTACTGGGTCTCGTCGCCGTAGTGGCCCTCGGTGTGGTCCTTCTCGACCTCGACGACGAGGTTGGTGTCGCCGAGCCGGATCCTGTCACCGACCGTCGGGCCGTACATCTGGGCGTACCGCTGGCGGCTGATGCTGGTCATCCGGGTCAGCCCTTCTGCTTCGTGCCGGTGCCCGGCTTCTTGGCCTGTCTGGTTTGTTTGGACTGCTTGACCTGCTTGGTCTGGTTGGGCTGGTTGGCCGCCTGTGGTTCCGGCTCGTCGAGGTAATCGCGTTCGTGCATGCGCTTGAACGCGTCGCGGCGGGCCTGAAGGCTTCGGATGCTGCCGTTGAGCAGGCCACCGAATCCCACGAGGCGTTTGCCTCCGCCGTACTCCACGAGGGTGACCTGCTTGGTGTCGCCGGCCTCGAAGCGGACGGCGGTGCCCGCGGGAATGTCCAGGCGCATGCCGAAGGCCTGTTTCCGGTCGAAGTTCATGGCCCGGTTCACCTCGAAGAAGTGGAAGTGCGAGCCGATCTGGACGGCGCGGTCGCCGGTGTTGTGCACGGTGAGTGTCACGCGTGGCTGACCGACGTTCAGCTTGAGGTCGCCCTCGCCGTAGATGTACGGATCATCCGACATGGGTGTGTCTCTCCTTCAGACGTTCCGCCGACCGGCGGGGCTCGTGGGTGTGGGTGTGCGGTGTCCGCCGCGCCAGGCCGTCGTCGCGGTGGCTGCTCCAGCGACACACGGCCTCGGCGGCGCGCCGGTCGATGAGCGTGGTGAGCGAGGCCCGCCCGAGCACGGTTCCCAGCGTGCGCGCCTCCGCGTGCGCGGGCGCCGGGGCGAACGAGGCGGGCAGCAGAACGACCTCCTCGGCGCCGAGCGCACGGCAGCGTTCGACGCCCTCGTCCACGTCCGGGTCTCCTCCGGTCAGCGCGACCTCGACCCAGCGGACCGGCGTGTACTGCCGGACGAGCCGGGCGACCCTGAACAGTTCGGCGTCAGGCTCGGGCCCGATCGCGGGCGCCACCAGCAGGACGGCCGTGGTGGCCGGCGTGTCGAACCTCGCGTGCACGATCGCTCCCCGCAGCCAGCCGACCATGTGGCCGGAGTCGGCCAACGGCCGTGCGAGGAGCAGGTCGCCTGTCGTACGGCCACGGGCCGCCCACCGCAGCGCCTGGGCGGTCACATCCGGCAGTTCCGGCTCCCGGCCCAGCGTCATCGGCACCACCACGGTCGGATCCGGCGGGATCGCCGACAACAGCGCGCGGCCCGCCCCGCACACCGCCGGGGCGTCCGGACCCAGCAGCGACGGCAGGCAGGAACCGCCCAGGCTCTCGGCGCCGCCCGCGAGCAGGGTTCCGTAGCGGGGCGACGTCATTTCCCGCCGACCGGATCGTGGCAGGAGACCAGCTTGGTCCCGTCGTCGAACACCGCCTCGACCTGCAACAACGTCAGCATCCCGCGTACGCCCGGCAGGACGTCGTCCGGGCCGACGATCTTCTTGCCCAGCTCCATGCACTCGGCGACGGACTTGCCGTCCCGCGCGGCCTCGACGACCGCACAACTGATCAGCGCGACCGTCTCCGGATAGTTGAGTTTCAGACCGCGGTCCTTGCGCTGCCGCGCCAGTTGGCCGGCGGTGAAGAGCAGCAGCTTGCTCGTCTCCCTGGGGGTGAGGTTCATGAGAGTTCCTTTCTGAACGGATCACGCGTCACGCGTACTCAAGCCTGGAGAACATCGGCACCGCTGCCAGGAACGCCCACGTCACCAGCACGAACGGCCAGGTCAGGGTGTGTCCTCCGGTCACCGTGAGCAGGTTGCCGACCCCCGCCGTGAAACCCGCCGCGGCGACGACGCCGATCAGCGCGTACACGGCGCTGACCGGCGTGGCCACGACGAATGTGCCGAACAGGGCGATGCCCGTCAGCACCGAGTTGTAGCCGTAGAGCCCGGCTCCCAGGTCTGCGGCCTGAGCACCCAGGAGCCAGCCGGTGAGCAGACCGGCCAGGCTGGACATGAGGGCCACCAGGCCCAGCCGCCATCCGGCGATCACCAGGCCCACGAGGAAGATCAGGCCGACGTACCACTGGCCCTGGAACATCACCTGACCGACACCGCTGAGCGTGCCCTGCCACAGGTGGGTCCAGTCCATCTCGATGCCAGGTGCCTTCACGGACGGGGGAGCCGCGCCCGCGTGCCGGTTCCAGACTCTGCCGAACGCGGGCCCCCCGACCACCATCACCGTGGTGATCACACAGAACGGCGCGGTGGACGCGGGCAGGCCGTACGGCTTCAGCAGGACGTTCAAGGCTGAGGTGAGGACGCTCCCGGCGACCGCGCCGAAGACCACCAGTAGGACGGTGATCCATCTGGCGTCAAGGTAGAGGACCAGTCCGATCCCGGTCAGCGTGCCGCTGAAGCCCTCCAGCCCGAGCGCGACCCGGTCGGCCCACGAGACGCCCAGCAGGTACGCGGTGAGTGTGGCGACGACCGTGCCCAGCAGTCCGAACAGGCCGAACCGCCAGCCGCCCACGAACAGCGCGATCAGGAACGCCAGTCCGGTCCACGGATTGGCCTGGAAGATGACCTGCGCGACGCCTTTCAGGATCACCGGCAGCCCGCCGGACACGTTCGCACTGGGCGAGCGTGAAGCAGGCCCAGAGGCCTGGGGCATCGCCGATGACATGAACCCAGCCGTTTCCACCGCTGTCGGATGACGCCGTCAGAGCTCTCGCCTGTCCGGCCGAAGGACGCGACACATGGGCATGTATCCATGGCCGACGCGAGAGAAGACCAACGACAACCATCAAGTGGATAAAGCCATCTAGATCACCATTGACGCGGCGATCTGCCCCTCGTCCGCGTTCACCCGGCCGTCCTCTCCAGCGAACGCCGACGCCGAACGTGACCGGCCACCGGGCCGGCCATCACCCCCGCAGACCGCCTCCGGCGCGGGTGACGATGAGCCCGTGTCCACCGGCGGTGAGCGAGTTGAGAAACAGCCGGTCAGCGCCCGGCAGGGAGGCCAGACGGAGCATCCAGTCACGTGCGGCGATGCGCAGCCCGCTGGAGGGCGCCATCCACTGGATGAACCGGCGACCGAACGCCTGCACCTCCTCGACGGCCGGCCGTACCCGCCTCTGGTAGGCGGCCAGCGCGTCCGGGACACGGGCCGCTCCGGCCGTCGCCAGTTCGTCGGCGAGCACCCACGCCCCGGCCATCGCCATGGACGCGCCGTGCCCGGCGAACAGGGACACCGCCTGGCAGGCGTCCCCGAGCAGGGCGACCCGTCCGGTGCTCCAGTGCTCCATGTCGATCTGGGTCACCTGGTCGCAGTAGATCTCGGCGGGGTCCGGGCAGCGGGAGAGCGCCTCCGGCAGGATCCAGCCGAGGTCGCCGTAGGTGTGCCGCAGCCAGGCGGCCGGGTCTTCGGGCAGGGTGGGGTCGGGCTCGCGGCACAGGAACAGCAGCGCGAGCCGGTCTCCGCGCAGCGCGTAGGCACCGGCCATCCGCCCCGGCACGGTCAGCATCTGGTAGCGCGTGCCGATCTTCCTGCTGAGCGCCTCGTCGTCGATGACGTAGGCGGCGACCCGGTGACCGAGGTAACGCACGAATCCGCTCTCGGCGCCGAAGGCCAGCTTCCTGACCTGGGAATGTGCTCCGTCCGCGCCCACGAGGAGGTCGACCTCGCGCCGCGTGCCGTCGGTCAGCTCCACGGTGACGCCTTCGCCGTCCTGCTCGATGCCCGCGACGCTGGTGCCGTACGTCACCGGGGCGCGCACTCCGTCGTGGACGGCACGGACCAGGTCGGTGCGCAGCAGGCTCACCACCCGGTTGAAGGACTCGGGCATGACCAGGCGGCTGGTCCGCCGCCCGACACGGTCGACGTAGCCGAGTTCGTTGACCGGGTAGCGGGCCTCAAGCAGGCGGGGGGCCAGGCCCATCCGCTCGGCCACCTCGTATCCCGGCCCGTAGAAGTCGATCATGTATCCGCCGTCCCGGAGGGCGGGGGCGCGTTCGACCACCTCGACCTGCCACCCCATGCGCTCCAGGTGCCAGGCCAGGGTGAGCCCGGCGATTCCCGCGCCGCAGATGAGCGCCCTCATCGCCCCTCACTCCCCGCGTGCCCGTCCGCCCGCAGCATGGCCCGCAGGGGACCGGCGAGCGCGGCGACGTCCATGGCGGGATCGAGGCTGTGGTGCAGCACCAGGCCGTCCAGGGTCGCCGCGAGCAGGACGGCGGCGGCCTCGGCGTCGCCGGTGTGACCGCGGGCGCGCAGCCACGAGACCACGCACGCGCGGAAGTCGTCGATCATGTCGCGGAGCCGGGCGCGGAGCTCGGGGAGCCTGCCGGAGGCCAGGTGCGTCTCCACGATCAACAGGGAGGCGGGGTCCGTGCCGGTGTAGCCGGACAGTTCGCCCAGCAGCCAGTCGAGGCCGCTCTCGATGTCCGGCTGTTCGGCCAGCCGGTGCGCGACCTCACCGAACAACGCGCCGGCGAACGCGGTCGAGGCCTCGACCAGCAGGTCCGTCACCGACGCGAAGTGGTAGTGCACCACACCCGGAGCCACCCCGGCGCGTTCGGCGACCATCCGTGTGGTGACGCCGCCCCAACCGACCTCGCCGATCAACGCCACCGCGGCGTCGAACAACCGCTGCCTGGTCGCTCGACCTCGTTCCACCGACTTCTCCACCGTCTCCCACTCCTTTGGACATAAGACTTGGACAATCGACTTGGACAGTTGCCCAAAATATACATCCCAAGCCGCCGGCGTGGCGGAGAGGAGTGAGGTCGATCAGACGGGGTTCACCGGAGCCGGCCAAACAAAAACGGCCCGCCTCCTCGCTCACGCGTGTGATGCGCTGCGGAAAATCAGGAAGCGGGCCGTTTCACCCTCCTCAGGAGGGGAGTCCTGCGGGTCTTACTCGTTCACGGGCACGAACTGCCAGCGCTGGGTGTCGGACCCGTTCGCGCCGCGCAGCGCCACATCGCCGCGTGGAACCACCGGGGGCTCGACGTTCCACAGCAGGTCCTCGTTGGGCGCCTTGACGACGAAGGTGCCGCCGCCCGCCGACTCCACGGACCAGGTGGTCGGCTGACGGTTGGTGATGACCGGTTCCCCCTCCTCCGACCGTGACACCGAGGCGTAGACGGCGGCACCGCGGGTGAGGCTCAGGCCGACGTTCTTGATCGTGAACCCGCCCTGGACCGGGGTGATCTCCCACAGCTCGAACGGTCCCGGATTCTCCCGGGTGCTGGAGACGAAGACCGCGTTGCCCTCGTTGTATGCCCGCAGCGAGCTGTGGGAGGCCGTGTTGACGATCCGGTAGACGTTCGCGGCGGCGGCCAGGGGCTGGGTGCCGTCCGCGGCGGCGTTGGCGGTTGCGCCCAGGCTGCTCATCGCCCAGGAGCCGAGCAGCAGCATCGCGGCCACCGCCATCCTTGCGAGGCCACGCCCGCCACGGGTCCGGTAGGTCCTTCCCATGCCACTCCCTCTCTGTAGTCGATCAACTTCGGAGGGTGACATCGTTCCAACAGCGACGGGCCGGCCACAACGGGCCCGTCGGAGCAGAGGACTGATCCCCCACGGGCAGGCATGACTCACCGGAAGGTGAGGCCCGGCTCAGGAGAGGGCCCTGACCCGGGCGGCCTGATCCTCCTGGACTCTTCGGGCGGTACGCAGGAAATCGAGGATGACGGCCAGTTGGTCCGGCCCGTACTCCCCCAGCGCCTGGGCACCCGCCCGGCCGACCGGGACGAAGATCTCAGCCTCGGCCGAGCGGGCGGCGTCGGTCGCGGAGACCAGGACCCGGCGACGGTTCTCCGGATCCGTGGAGCGGGCCACCATTCCGGCGCGCTCCAGCCGGTCGATGACCGTGGTGGTGGCCGCCGGACTGAGCTTCAGCGCGAGGCTGAGCGCGCCCGCGGGCACCGGGCCCTCGGCGAGCACCACGTCGAGGCAGCGCAGGTCGGTGCGGTTGAGGCGCAGCCGGGCGGCGGCCGCCTCGTCGAAGGCGTCGAAGCTCTGCTGCAGCCGCCGCAGCTCCGTCGCGATCTCTCCGATGACAGCTTGTTTCGACATTCGAAGCTTTCTGTTATCGTACATTTCGTTCGTCGAAACGACGATATCACGTCACGGAGGGACCCCCATGCGCTCGACCATCCTCACCGGCACCGCTTCCAGCCCGCGAACCGACGACACCGCCGAGATCGAGAGGCTCTTCGCCGACTTCCTCGCGGCCTGGACGGCGGGCGACGCCCAGGCGTTCGGCGCGCTGTTCACCGACGACTCCGACTACGTCTCCTACGACGGGACCGTCGCCCGTGGCCGCCGGGCCCACCAGCACAACCATGACAAGCTCTTCCGCGGTGTCCTGGCCGGCTCCGCGCTGGTCGGCGACCTGGAGTCGATCCGCTACCTCACCCCGGACGTGGCGGTCGTGCACGGTACGGCCTCCGTCCTGATGCCGTGGCGGTCCGCCCTCCCCAGGCGGCGGCTGTCGCGGCAGACCGTCGTCGTGGTGCGGACGGAAACCGGCTGGAGAATCGGCGCCATTCACAACGGCCGCGTCCGCCCCATCGCCGTTCCCGAGCCCGACGCGTTTCCTTCGAGGATGTCCCGGCTGATGTCGCGTGTCGCGCACCGATTCGGCGTCGGCCAGAACCGATCCCGCTAAAGGACATTGTTTCCGCTGCGTTTCCGCTGCTCAGAGCAGGTGCCCGAGGGTCGGCGGCGAACGCGCGCCGAGTGCGGGAAACGCGGGGAAACCCCTGGGGAAAGCCCGGAGAAGATCCCGGAAAAAGCTCAGAGGGCTCGGCGAAGACGCCCTCGGCGGAATTCTCCCGGTCGTCGATCACGCCCTCGTCCCGCGAAGGGAAAAGGACGGACCGGCTTTCTCCCATGACGCGAGGCCCGGGACGTGGACCACCGGCCTCCCAGCGCGACGGCTCCAGGACGTGGACCACCGGCCTCCCGGTGTGACGGCCCGGGACGTGGATCACCGGCCTCCCGCCACAGCGCCCCAGGACGCGGATCACCGGCCCCGGCACGGCGTCCTGGGATGTGGATCACCGCCGACGCTCCCGGCGCGCCGCAAGCCGATGTCATGTATTGACTGGATGCTCCCCTTCTTCCTAGATTTGTCCAAAAGTTAGGAAAGTTTCCTAACCTACAAACCGGAAGATCGGAAGGACGCCAGTGAAACTCGCCGTTGTCGGAGGCGGTTCGACCTACACGCCGGAGCTGATCGACGGGTTCGCCCGCCTGCGTGACGAGCTCCCGTTGACCGAGATCGCGCTCGTCGATCCCGACGCCTCCCGCCTTGAGCTGGTCGCGGGGGTCTCCCGCCGCATGCTGGCCCGGGCCGGGCACCCCGCCGAGGTCGTCGCCACCTCCGACCTCCAGCGGGGTGTCGAGGGCGCGCAGGCCGTACTCTTCCAGCTCAGGGTGGGCGGCCAGGCGGCACGCGACGTCGACGAGACGTTCCCGCTGGCGTGCGGCTGTGTCGGACAGGAGACCACCGGCGCCGGAGGCCTGGCCAAGGCCCTGCGCACGGTGCCGGTCGTGCGCGACCTGGCGGCCACGGTCAGGGAGCACGCCCCGGAGGCCTGGATCGTCGACTTCACCAACCCCGTCGGCATCGTGACCAGGGCGCTGCTGGACGACGGGCACCGTGCGATCGGGCTGTGCAACGTGGCGATCGGCTTCCAGCGCCGCTTCGCCGCCCACCTCGGCCTGGCCCCCGAGCGGGTCCGGCTCGGCCATGTCGGGCTCAACCACCTGACCTGGGAGCGCGCGGTGTACGTGGACGGCGAGAACGTGCTGCCCAAGCTGATCGCCGAGCACGGGCAGGCCATCGCCGACGACCTGCGCCTGCCGCTGGAGCTCATCGAGCGTCTCCAGGTCGTGCCCTCCTACTACCTGCGTTACTTCTACGCCCACGACCTGGTGGTCGAGGAGCAGCGGACCCGGCCCTCCCGGGCCTCGGAGGTCGCGGCGCTTGAGGAGCAGCTGCTCAGGCTCTACGCCGACCCCTCCGTCGACACCAAGCCCGAGCAGCTGGCCAAGCGCGGCGGGGCCTTCTACTCCGAGGCGGCCGTGGCGCTCATCGCCTCGCTGCTCGGCGACCGCGGCGACGTGCAGGTGGTCAACACCCGCAACAACGGCACGCTGCCCTTCCTGTCCGACGACGCGGTCGTCGAGGTGCCCGCGAAGGTCACCGCGGCGGGAGCCGTACCGTTGCCGGTCGAGCCGGTCGAGCCGCTCTACGCGGGCCTGATCGCGGGCGTGTCCGCCTACGAGGAGCTGGCCCTGCAGGCGGCGCTGTACGGCGGGGCGGACCGGGTGCGCAACGCGCTTCTCGCGCACCCGCTGGTCGGGCAGGAGGCGATCGCCGCCGAGCTGACCGAGCTGCTGCTGGAGAAGAACAGCGGGTACCTGTCGTGGTGAACGTGCTGGCCGTCGACGGCGGCAACAGCAAGACCGACGTGGTGCTGCTGAACGAGCTCGGCGAGATCCTCGCCCGTGGCCGGGGTGGCCCCTTCGCGCCGCAGAGCGAGGGGGTCGGGCCCGCGACCGACGTCATCGAGAGGGTGGTACGGCAGGCGATCGGGTTCACCGGCCGGGCCGACCACCTGGTCACCTTCCTGGCCGGGGTGGACCTGCCCGAGGAGGAGCGGGCGATCGAGGCCGAGATCTCGGGGCGCGCGCTGGCCAGGGACGTCGTGGTGCGCAACGACACCTTCGCCCTCCTGCGGTCGGGGGCGTCCGGCCCGTGGGGGGTCGCGGTGGTCTGCGGCGCGGGGATCAACGCGGTCGGCGTCGCGCCGTCGGGGCGGGTCGCCCGGTTCCTGTCCCTGGGGGCGATCAGCGGCGACTGGGGCGGCGGTCTCGGTCTGTCGTCGGAGACGCTCTGGCACGCGGCCCGCGCCGAGGACGGCAGGGGAGCCCCGACCGGGCTCGCCGAGCTGGTCAGGTCGCACTTCGGCGCGGACACGGTCGAGCGGGTGGTGATCGACCTGCACCTCGGCGCCCTGGGACGGGAACGGCTGCTTGAGCTGACGCCGGGGCTGTTCAGGGTGGCCGCGGACGGCGACGAGATCGCCCGTGCGCTGGTCTCGCGGCTGGCCGACGAGGTCGCCACGATGGCCCAGGTCTGCCTCACCCGGCTCGACCTGCTCGGTACGCCGACCGAGGTGGTCCTGGGCGGGGGCGTGCTGCGGGCCCGCGATCTGCTGCTCACCACGCTGCTCGACGAACGGTTCGCGGCCCGCATGCCGCTGGCGGAGCGGGTCGTCGCCGAACTGCCGCCCGTCGTGGGCGCGGCGTTGAGCGCCCTGGATCACATCGGCGCAGGTGAGGACGCGAAAGCCCGGCTGCTCGGGCAGTTCTGAACTCTTGACGGGTTGAGGAGAGGCGACCTATAGTCGGCCGCTAACCGTCTGGAAGGTATCCGGACGGTTAGCGCCAGGAGGAAGCATGTCCCTCAGCCGCCGCGAAGTCCTGCGCGGGCTCGGTCTCGCCGCGCTCGCCACCCCTCTCGCCGCCTGCGCGACCGCCGGTCGCGAAGCCGCCCCCAGCCCCACCGCCTCCGCCGCCGCGACCTCAACGAACAACCCGCTCGGCGTGGACGCCACCCGGCGGCTGGAAGTCGTCATCTTCAGCGGCGGCAACGGCGACAAGTACGCCGTGGACCTGCACGAGGCCGCCTACCGCAAGGCGTACCCGAAGGCCGAGCTCAAGCACGTCGCCACACAGAAGGTCGGCACCCAACTGCGCCCCCGCTTCATCGCCGGTGACGTGCCCGACGTGGTCAACAACTCGGGCCCCGAGGCGCTCGACCTGCAGTCGCTGGTCCAGGAGGGACACCTGGCCGACCTCACCCCGCTCTTCGAGGCCCCCTCCCTGGCCTTCCCCGACAAGAAGGTCAAGGACACCCTCGTCGGCGGCGCCTACGAGAACTCGCTGATCGACGGCGTGCCGAGGGTCCTGCAGTACACCGTGGCCCACCGCGCCCTGTGGTACAACGCCAAGCTCTTCGAGTCCAAGGGCTGGACCGTTCCCAAGACCTGGGCGGAGTTCAACACCCTCGGCGAGGAGGCGAAGAAGGCCGGGATCACCCTGTTCGCCTACCCCGGCCAGGTCGGCCCGTTCTACCAGCTGTGGAACCTCGTCTACAGCGCCGCCAAGGTCGGCGGCAACAAGGTCATCATCGACATCGACAACCTGGCCGACGGCGCCTGGACCGCCGAGCCGGTCCGGCAGGCCGTCGCCGCCTGGGCGCAGATCCAGAAGGACTACGGCGACAAGGCCTACTTCGGTCTCGACCACACCCAGACCCAGATCAAGCACCTGCAGGACAAGGTCCTGTTCTACCCGTGCGGCTCCTGGCTGGAGAACGAGATGGCCAAGGACAAGCCGGACACCTTCGAGTACGCCATCGCCCCGGTGCCGAGCATCACCGCCGCGGACGCCCTGCCGTACGAGGCGATCATGATCGGGGTCTCCGAGGCCTTCTTCGTCGCGGCCAAGGGCAAGAACCCGCAGGGCGGCCTGGACTACCTGCGCATGATGCTCTCCAGGGAGGGCGCGCGCGGCTACACCGAGATGACCAAGAACCTCACCATCGTCAACGGCCTGGTGGACGGTCTGCAGCTCACCTCGGCGGTCAACAGCGCCGCCAAGGCCCAGGAGGCCGCCGGGAAGAACACCATCACCGACGCCCGCTTCGAGACCTGGTACAAGGAGCTGTTCGACCACGGCCAGACCCAGACCAACTCGGTCATGGCCGGTCGCATCACCGCCGACCAGTTCTGCGAGAACATGCAGAAGAAGGCGGACGAGCTCAAGGCCGACTCCTCCATCGCCAAGCAGAACCGGACCGTCTGACCGATGAGGCGGCACGGCTTCGTCGCGGGATTCCTGCTCCTTCCCGTCGTTCTCTACGGCATCTTCGTCATCAGCCCGTACGTGCAGGCGTTCCAGATCGCGCTGACCGACTGGCGGGGAGTCTCGGCCAAGCTCAACTTCGTCGGGCTGGACAACTTCCGGCGGATGTTCGGCAACGAGACCTTCTGGCAGGCGATCCGCAACCACGCGGTCCTGCTCGTCGCCATGCCGCTGGTCACGGTTCTCCTCGCGCTGCTGTTCGCCTACCTGCTGAACGTGGCGGGTGGCTCACGCGGCGGCACGATGACCGGGGTCAAGGGCTCCGGTTTCTACCGGGTCGTCTTCTTCCTGCCGCAGGTGCTCGCGGTGGCGGTGGTCGGCGTGCTGTTCAAGGCCGTCTACCGCCCCGACGCCAGTGGCGTGGTCAACGGCGCCCTCGTCAAGCTGGGCCTGGAACCGATCGGGTGGCTGACCGACCAGAGACTCGCGCTCTGGTCGATCATCGCCGTGATGGTCTGGCAGGCGGTCGGTTTCTACGTCGTCCTCTTCTCGGCGGGGATGGCCGCCATCCCGAAGGACGTCTTCGAGGCGGCCTCCCTGGACGGCGCCGGCCGTACCCGGCTGTTCTTCTCCATCACCCTGCCGCTGCTCTGGGACACCGTCCAGGTCGGCTGGATCTATCTCGGGATCGCGGCCTTCGACGGCTTCGCCCTGGTCAACGTGCTCTCCATCGAGCAGGGCGGGCCGGACGGCGCGACCACGGTGCTGGCCACGGAGATCTACAAGAACGCCTTCGGCTACTCGCGGTTCGGCTACGCCTCGGCGCTCGGTGTGGCGCTGTTCTTCCTGACCCTCACCTTCGCCGCACTGACGATGCGGGTCACCAGGCGCGAGAGGATCGTCTACTGACATGGGCCGCAAACTCTTCGGAGGTCTTTCGCAGGCCATCCTCGCGGTGTGGGCCCTGCTCATCATCGCTCCGCTGATCTGGACGCTGCTGGCCTCCTTCAAGAGCAACGGCGAGATCTTCGGCGACGCCCTCCAACTACCGGGCGAGCTGCGCTGGGACAACTGGGCGCGGGCCTGGGAGCGGGCCAACGTCGGCCGGTACCTGCTCAACACGGTGATCGTCGTCTTCTTCGGCGTCGCGGGCACCATGTTGCTCAGCTCCATGGCCGCCTACGTGCTGGCGAGGTTCAAGTTCCCCGGCAACCGGCTGATCTACTTCCTGTTCGTTTCGGGCATGGCCTTCCCGGTCTTCCTCGCCCTGGTGCCGCTGTTCTTCGTGGTCGACGGGCTCGGGCTGCTCAACACGCACGTCGGGCTGGTCCTGGTCTACATCGCCTACTCGCTGCCCTTCACGATCTTCTTCCTCACCTCCTTCTTCCGGGGGCTGCCCGACGCGGTCGCCGAGGCGGCGATGATCGACGGCGCCTCCTACACCCGGACCTTCTTCCAGGTCATGCTGCCGATGGCCAAGCCGGGGATGGTCAGCCTGACCATCTTCAACGTGCTCGGCCAGTGGAACCAGTACCTCCTACCCCTGGTGCTGCTTCCGGGAGACAAGAGCAACTGGGTCATCACCCAGGGCATCGCCGACATCTCCACCATCGCCGGATATGAGGCGGACTGGCCGGCCCTGTTCGCGGCGCTCAGCATGACCGTTCTGCCGGTGGTCGTGGCCTATATCGTCTTCCAGCGGCACATCCAGTCCGGGCTGACGTCAGGAGCAGTGAAGTAGTGTCCACCGGGAACCCCACCGTCTTCAGAACCCTCAACGAACGGGCGGCCCTGGAGCTGCTGCTGCGGCACGGCTCCCTCACCCGCGCCGAGCTGGAGTTCCACACCGGGCTCTCCAAGGCCTCCGCCGCCGAGGTGCTGCGCCGCCTGGAGAACGGGCGCCTGGCGCGCAAGGCCGGCACCAAGCCCGGCAACGCGGGCCCCGCCGCCCAGCTCTGGGAGTTGAACGGCTCGGCCTCCTGGGTCGCGGGCCTGGACCTGACGGCACGCGCCGTCGAGGTGTCGGTCTCCGACCTCACGGGTGAGGTCCGGGGCGGCCACCAGGCCGAGGCCCCCGGCGAGGGCACCGACGCGGTGGCGTTCCTGACCGAGGCCGTGCAGGCCGCGGCCCTCGACGCCGGGGTCACCCTCGACGACCTCGACCAGATCGTGCTGGGTGTCCCCGGCGTCGTGGAGGCCGGCGGCCACCGGCTGAGCCAGGCGGTGCAGCTGTCCGGCTGGTCGCACCTCGACGACCTCGGTGACCTGCGCGAACAGCTGGGCACCGAACGCTTCCGGCTGGAGAACGACGTCAACCTGGTCGCGATCCGCGAGCTTGAGGAGCACAAGGGCAGTAGCTTCGTCCTGTTCTGGGTGGGAAGCGGAGTCGGCGCCGGAGTCGTGCTCAACGACGTCCTGTGGCGCGGCGTCACCGGGCGCGGCGGTGAGGTCGGCTCGGTGACCGTGCCCGACCCGGTCAGCCGCGGGCGGCTCTACGGCCCCGACGGCGGCCCGCTCGGCGCGCTGCTCGGTACGGCCCCGCTCGCCGAACTGGCCGCAGCGCACGGGCTTGAGGTCGAACCCACCCTGCGCGCGGTCACCGAGCTGCTCCGCGCCGAACCCCCCGCCGAATTCCTCGACGACGTCGCCAGGCGGGTCGCGCTCGGCGTGACCGCGGCCGTCGGCGTACTCGACCCCGGCTACGTCGTCCTCGGCGGCCCTGTCTGCACGGCGGCCGGGGAAGCGCTGCGCTCCCGCGTCGCCGACCTCCTGGTCCCCACCGGTCTGGCGCCCGTCACCGTCGCCGTCAGCCGCGTCAGCGGCAACGCCGTACTGGAAGGCGCCGTCCGTCACGCCCTCGACCTGGCTCGTGAGCAGGTCTTCCACGCCGGTACGGCAGGCCGTACCGGACCCGTCAACGAAAGCTGAGAAATGTTGCGCACCCTGGTGATCGCCGCCCACCCCGACGAACCCGAGCTCTACGCCGGTGGCATCTCCGCACTGCTGTCCAAGGCCGGGCACGCGGTGAAGTTCCTGACGCTCACCAACGGCGACGCCGGACACCACGAGCTCGAACGGGCTCCGCTGGCCCGCCGCAGGGCGGAGGAGGGCTGGCGTGCGGCCGACGCCCTCGGCGTGGTCAACTACGAGATCTTCGACGTGCATGACGGCCTTCTTGAGCCGACCGTTGAGCTGCGCCTTCAGGTGATGCGGGAGATCCGTGCCTGGCGGCCCGACCTGGTGATCGCCCTGCACGCCGACGGCTCAGGCCACCCGGACAACCGGGCCGCCGGGAAGCTGGTCGAGCAGGCCGTCGAACTTGTCACCGTGCGCAACGTCGAGTGCGGCAAGCCCCCGCTTGAGCGGCAGCCGGTCTGCCTGCTGATGACCGACTACGCCTCCGACCCGGTGCACCGGGACGACGTGGTGGTGGACGTGACGCCGGTCGCGCAGGCCAAGGTGGACGCCTGCCTCGCGCACGCCTCCCAGTTCCTGGAGTTCGGCCCGTTCCAGCGCGGTCTCCTGGACCGGGTCCCCCCGGCCGACGACGTGGACGCCTGCCGCGCCTTCGTCGGCGAGTACTGGCCGGGCCACCTGTCGACGGAGACCTTCCAGTTCGCCCCGTACGGCAGGCGGGCCGACACGGCCGAACTGCGGCGGTTGCTGCCGTTCGTCCAGAACCTCTGACCCTTCAACCGGCGTCGTCCGGCCTCTCGTCGTGTGCGACGCGGGTCAGGCTGTGCAGCAGGTGGCGCAGGGCGGGAGTCGGTGAGCCAGGGGGGACGGCCAGCGAGGTGGTCAGCCGTGGTCCGGCCAGCGGGCGGATGGCGACCCTGGGGAACTCCGGCAGTCCCGCCACCTCGTAGAAGACGGTCCAGGACGGGGCTCCGGCTCCGATGTGGGCGAGGGTCTCCTGGAGGGTGGTGAACGGCGGTCCCGGCGGCGGTGCCACCCCGGCGTCCCGGCAGGCTCCGGTGACCAGGTCGTGGAAGGGCGGATTGTCCTCACGCGAGGCGAGCCGGAGCGGAAGTCTCGCCAGGTCCTGGAGCCTCGGCTCGGCCGAGCGCGCCAGCCGATGCGCGGCGGGCAAGGCCACGTACAGCGGATCCGTCCAGACGGGAAGCAGTTCGAGGCCGGGCGCCTCGGTGAGCGCCCTGACCAGGGCGGCGTCGAGCTCGCCGGTGCGGACCGCGGACAGGCGGGCGAGCAGGGGGAGCCGGCGCAGCCGGACCTGTAGCCGCGGCGCGACGGCGGCCAGCTCGTTCAGGGTGCGGAAGACCCGGTCGCCGGGGCCCTGCACGATCCCGAGGCGCAGGACGCCGTCGATGCCCGCGCCGATGTCGGCGGCCACCTGACGTGTGCGGCGCACGGCGGCGAGTACGGCGCGCGCCTCGGGCAGCAGGCGTTCACCGGCGCCGGACAGGTGCACGTGCCGGGTCGAGCGGTCGAACAGCGGCACACCGAGTTCGCGTTCGAGGCGGCGGATCTGCTGGCTGACCGCCGACTGCACGATGCTGAGCCGTTCGGCCGCCCGGCCGAACCCGCCCTCCTCGGCGACCGCAACGAAGTACTCCAGCTGCCGCAGCTCCATCCGTGCCCTCTGATTCATCTCGATCGGTGATCACTGCACGTCATAACCGCTTCTGGTTCACGGCTTCTTCCTGGACTCCAATGGGTTCCGATCCCGGTCCCTGTTTTCGGGAGAACTCATCAGGAGTCCACATGACCGTCACCGGTTCACCCGCCTTCGTCATGCCCGCCGACGCCGCGGAGGTCGTCGACCTCCCCGCGGGTGGCGCGTTCACGCTGCTCGCCGACGCGAGCCACACCGCGGGCGCGCTCGGCGCCAACCGGCTGAGGCTGGGGAGGGGACGCGACGGCGCCCGCCTCCATTTCCACTCCCGCTCCACCGAGCTGTTCCACGTCCTGGCCGGGGACATGGAGTTCCTCCTGGGGGATGAGCGGGTGACGGTCTCCGCGGGCGGGCTGGTCGTCGTGCCGCCGTGGCTGCCCCACGCGTTCGGCGCGGCGCCCGGCTCCGAGGCCGACGTGCTGTCCGTTCTGACGCCGGGGGTCGAACGCTTCGGATACTTCCGGCGGCTGGGACGCGTCCAGCACGGGCTGGAGCCCTTCGACGGCCTGTTGTCCGAGCAGGAACGCTACGACGTCCACTTCGTCGACGAAACCGGCAGGGACGTCCGATGAGCACCCTCATGGCCGGGCCGCGGTTCGGGACGCTGTCGACGGCTCTCCGGCTCGGAGGTCGGCACCCCGGCCCCCGCCGTCGCCGCGCTGGCGGTGGTGTTCGTGCTCACGGCCGGAGGGCAGGCGGCGCGTTGGTGGCCGTCGCGGTCTTTCCACTGGTCGCCGCGGCTCTGGCCTTCGTCATTCGATCTTCACCCGAATTCCCCTTCCCAGGGGGAGGGAAAGGTGGGATACGAAGGGGTGAACCGTGATTCGTGGACGAAAGACGATCTTGAGTGCGCGATCATGACACTATGGCAGGAGCGAGTGGAAGGCAGTGGTCACAGATGTCGGACGCCCCCCAGGACCGGATCGCCTCGGTCGATCTGCAGACCAACCGGCCGCACTCGGCCCGGGTCTACGACTACATCATGGGAGGCAAGGACAACTTCGCCCCTGACCGGGAGACCGCGGCCAAGGTGCTGGCCGACTGGCCCGGGCTGCGCACCTCGATGCTGGCCAACCGGGCCTGCATGCACCGGATGGCCCGTCACCTCACCGGCCTGGGCGTACGGCAGTTCGTCGACATCGGCACCGGCATCCCCTCCTCGCCGAACCTGCACCAGGTGGTCCAGGAGACCGCGCCGGACGCGCGTGTCGTCTACGTCGACAACGACCTCATCGTGCTGTTGCACGCGCGTGCCCTGCTGACCGGCACGCCCGAGGGGCGCATCGCCTACATCCAGGCCGACATGCGCACCCCCGAGGCGCTTCTCGGTGACGCCACACTCCACGAGGTGATCGACTTCTCCCAGCCGGTCGCGCTCACCCTGATCGCGATGCTCCAGTTCGTCGAGGACGCCCAGGGGGTGGTGGAGTCGCTCCTCGAACCGCTCGCCCCGGGCAGCCACCTCGCCATCACCATCCCGACCGGCGAGCTGGCCCCCGAGTCCGAACGGCTCGCCCGCGAGTACACCGAGCGCGGCATCCCCATGTATCTGCGCGGCCGTGCCGAGGTCGAACGGCTGTTCTCCGGCCTGGAACTGCTCGACCCTGGGATCGTCCCGATGCCGCGCTGGCACCCCGCCCCCGGCGAGCAGCCCCTCCCGGACACCGCGACCAACATGTACGCCGCGGTGGGCCGCAAACCCTGACCGGACACCGGCTGACGGTGCCGACTCGTACGGCGACGGCTCGCCGTGCGAACTCGCGACTCCGTTCTCCGGTCCACCCGGCGCTCCCCTGGCCCCCGCGTACGGCCCGGCGCTCCCCATACCGCCTGCTGTACGGCCCGGCAGCCCGCGTAGGCCGGGTCAGCGGCCGGTCGGCGCCCACCAGGTCAGGTTGGCCGCGGCCTGGGACACCGGTTCGATGATCTCCCACGCCTCGGCGATCAGCCCGTCGTCGAGGCGCCAGATGTCGACGACGGCGATCTCCGGCCCGGTTCCGGGAAGCCGGCGCAGCGAGTGCATCACGACGTGGTCGCCGGATTCCAGCAGGTGCCGTACCTCGACCCGCATGCCGGTGAGCGGGCCGAGCGCGGCGCCGACGGCGGCGAGCCACTCCGTCTTGTTCTTCGAGGTCGCGTCCGGCCGGTGGTGGACGAAGCCGTCGCTCAGCAGTGGCGCGAGCGCGTCGACGTCTCCGGTCGCGACCAGGGCCGTCAGCGCCCGTTCCACGACACCTTTGTTACCTGTGGTCATGGGTCGCCAGTGTTCCCACCCCCGCCGGGGTTGTCGATGAAATGCCGTTTCATGGCGTACGGCCCGCAGGAGGGCTAGTGTCGGCGGCCATGCGCACGGTCGGGGAACTGTTGCGGCGGTGGCGGCACCGCCGCGGGCTCAGCCAGCTCGATCTGTCGATCGCCGCCGACGTCTCGGCCCGGCACGTCAGTCTGGTGGAGACCGGGAGGTCCCGCCCGAGCGCCGACATGGTCATCCGGCTCGCCGAGCAGCTCGACGTGCCGTTGCGTGAGCGCAACCGGCTACTGCTCGCCGCCGGTTTCGCCCCCCGTTACCCGGAACGGCCGCTCGACGGGGACGCGCTGCCCGCGGCCCGGGAGGCGGTCGAAAGGGTGTTGCGCGCGCACGAGCCGTACCCCGCGCTGGTCGTCGACCGCCGGTGGGACATCGTGCTGACCAACCACGCCGTCGCCCCGTTTCTCGCGCGCGTCGCCCCCGAGCTGCTCCGCCCGCCGGTCAACATGGTGCGGCTGGGGCTTGATCCGCGTGGACTCGCCCCGTTCATCGTGAACCTGGCGGAGGTGCGCTCGCTGCTGCGTGTCCGGATCTCCCGTCAGCTCGCGGTCGCCCCCGACCCCGGATTGGCCGCGCTCCACGAGGAACTGCTGGCCCCCGGGGGTGCGGAGGTGGTCCATCGGGCCGGGTCCGAGGTCGCGACTCCGATGATCTTCCGTTTCGACGGCCGGGAGCTGCGGCTGTTCTCGACCGTCACCACGTTCGGCACCCCGCTGGACATCACGCTGGAGGAGGTCTCGATCGAGTCGTACTACCCGGCGGACGCGGAGACCGCCGCCTACTTCACCGGGCTCGACCTCTGACCCGGGTCACACGACGGCGACGGCGTCGATCTCCACGAGGCATCCGGGGTTGAGACCGGCGACGATGTGGAGCGTGATGGCGGGCGGCGGGGCGGCGAAGTTCCAGACCTGACGGAAGGCCGCCACGCCCTCGTCGAAGGAGTGGCCGTCGACCACGGCGATGGTCCAGTGCACGATGTTCGCCAGGGTCGCACCCTCGCTCTCCAGGATGGTCGAGAGGTTGTGGAAGATCTGCGCGGCCTGCTCCCCGACCGTGGGGCCGACGACCTTGCCGTCGGGGCCGACGCCGTTCTGGCCGCCGATGTAGATGGTCTTCGTCGGCTGCTCGACCACGACGGCCTGGCTGAAGGCCGGGCTGCGGTGGAGACCCTCGGGGTTGATGTGCCGGACGCCCATGTGTTTCCTCCTGCATGACACCGGTAATACTGGTTTCGACTGACACCAGTTATAGTGGTTACATGCGCATGAACGCAACCGGACGGGTGCTCCACGACCCCAAGGGCGGCTCCTTCCGCTTCGACGCGGGCGCCGTCTGCCTGGATTTCGCCTACACCGGGGGCGAAGGCCGCTACGCGGTGTTCGAGACCCTCCATGAGCCGACCGACCTGGTCGAATGGCTGGCCCAGCCGCCGTTGGACGCGGTCGTCACGGCCCCCGTGACAGCCGACGACCTGGTCGCGGCCAGGACCCTCCGCCAGGCGATCTGGGCGGCGGCACGGGCCAGGGCGGCGCGCCGCCCGCTGCCCGCCGAGGCGGTCGCGGCCGTCAACCGGGCCGCCGCCTCACCGCCACTGGTCCCCGAACTCACCGGGAGCGGCACGACCATCGGGTGGGCGGCGCCGGTTCTGGCGTCCCAGGCGCTGTCCACGATGGCCCGGGAGATGATCGAGCTGCTGTCCGGGCCGCTGGCCGAGCGCTTCCGTGAGTGCGCCAGCGAGACCTGCCCGCTGGTCTTCGTCGACTCCTCCCGGCCCGGTGCCCGGCGCTGGTGCTCGATGGAGCGCTGTGGCAACCGCCACAAGGTCCGGGCCCTGCGTGCCCGCCGTACGACATGACCTCGGTGGGAGACGCGACTCCGTTGGTGGAAAAGGAAAAAGGGCCCGCGCCGTGAAGGCGCGGGCCCTGATCCCGGTGTTCGTCGTCAGGAGGCGACGATGTTCTCGGCCTGCGGGCCCTTCTGGCCCTGCGTGACGTCGAAGGTCACCTTCTGGCCCTCGCGCAGCTCGCGGTAGCCGCCCTGGCCGACGATGTTGGAGTAGTGGGCGAAGACGTCGGCGCCGCCGCCGTCCTGCTCGATGAAGCCGAAGCCCTTTTCCGCGTTGAACCACTTCACGGTGCCGGAAGCCATATTGATCTCCTCTTGGTAGGTGTAGAGCCGAAATCCGTACTGACACGAATTTCGCGTCGCCGTGATAAGCCCACACCGGAGAAGACCGGTAAACAAAAAATGCACCCGACGCTACAAACCGTCAGGTGCACACAAGTTCATCATGGGTACCAAAACTGCAACTGCCATCAACGTATCACAGCCGTGGGGATGGTCCACGTCCCCCGGGCGAACATGGCTCAAGGACGGCCGACCCGGCCTCCGGCCGTTGGGAACCGTCAGCGGTCGACGTCGGCCAGGCCTCCAGCGGCGCGGCCTCCGCCGATTCGCCGAAGGCACGCCGTACGGTCTCCGCGGTGAAGCCTCCACCGGCCTGAGCGGTGGAGGCTTCACCGGAAGGTGCTATCCGCCGTGGCCGGTGGTGGTGAGACGGTTCTTGTAGATACGGCCGTCCTTGATGATGGCGGCCAGGTTCTTGCCGGGGTCGGAGAGAAGGCTCAGGTCATGGGTCGGGTCGCCCTCGACGACCAGGACGTCGGCCCAGGCACCGGGTTCGATCACGCCGAAGCGCGCCTGCCGGTAGGGGTCGCGTTCGCCCGACAGACGGAACAGCTCGGCGTTGCCTGAGGTGGCCATCTTCAGGGCCTCGACCGGCGTGAACCCGAAGTGCGTGGTCAGACGGGTGAACATCTCGCTCTGCCGGTCGCTCTCGGCGGGGTTCAGCAGCAGGTCGGTACCGAAGGCGATCTTCGTGCCGCACTCGCGCGCCCACTCGTACGTCCGGGCCACGCCTTCGCACACCTCCTTGTTCTTCTCCGTCGAGACGGGGTCGGTGTAGACGTGGTCGCTTTCGAGGAAGGGCTGGGTGCTGAGCCAGACGCCGTACTTGGCCATCCGGGCGAGGGTGTCCTGGTCGGCGGCCAGGTGGCCGTGCTCGATGGCCTTGATCCCGGCCTTGATGGCACGGCGGATGCCGGTGTCGTTGTAGACGTGCGCGGACACGTACGTGCCCCAGTCGGCGGCCGCCTCGACCGCCGCGCGCAGTTCGTCTCCGGTGTACTGGACGACGTCCAGCGGGTCGTAGGTGGAGGTCACCCCGCCGCCGGCCATCACCTTGATCTGGCTGGCGCCGCGCTTGAACTGCTCGCGGACCGCCGCGAGCACCCGGTCCCTGCCGTCGGCGACCCGCATGAACCCGATCTCCTCCGCGCGGGAACCCGGCCCGCCGAAGATCGTCGCGTCGTTGTGTATGTCGGAGAAGTCGCCGTGGCCGCACGTCTGGGAGATGGCCGCCTGGCTCGGGTAGATGCGGGGTCCGGGCAGGACGCCCGCGTCCAGGGCGAGGCGCAGCGAGGCGACGTCTCCCGCCATGTCCCGCACCGCGGTGAAGCCCCGCATGAGCATCCGTCCGGCCTCGGCCACCGCGTTGTAGTACCCCACGCCGGTGCTGCCCGTCATCAGGTCCGCGTGCGTGCTCCCGGCCGCGAACACATGCACGTGCGCGTCGGTGAGACCGGGCATGAGCGTACGTCCGTCCCCGTCGATCACCACCGCGTCCAAGCCGGGCGCGTCCCGTTCCCGAGCGATCCTGCCGTCCCGGATGTACACCGACCGAGGCTCGCTGAGCCCGTCGGACACCCCGTCGAACACCCGCACGTCCTTGATCAGGATCGGCACCCGGCCGTACTCACCACTCACGAAAACCCCTCCCCGAACCCGGACGACACTCGCGCCCACCAGGAGATATATCGGCCCGACCTGGCATGAGGCCCCCGACCACGGTCAGCGGCGCCCCAACATTGACCCTCGCCGCCCTCCGGGCTCCGCGCGGCCGTACGGTTGCCCGCACCTGGCAGGTGTACCTTCGGCGGGGTGCTGGTTGGTCGTCGCCGCCGCCCGCAGTCTGGTCGCCATGACGACGACACCTCCCGACGCGAGGCTGGGGCTTCGCGGCCGGCTCATTCTCATCACCCTGTGCGGGGCGACGTTCATGACCGGGCTGGACTACTCGGTCATCACGGTCGCGCTTCCGGAGATCGGCCGGGAGCTGCACTTCTCCGGCGCCGCGGCCCTGCAGTGGGTGGTCACCGCGTGCCTGCTGCCGACGGCCGCGTTGATGCCGCTGTTCGGACGGGCCTCCGACATGGTCGGCAGGCGCAGGCTGTTCATCGCCGGAGTGGCGGCCTTCACCGCGTTCTCACTGCTCGCCGGGCTCGCGCCGGGTGCTGGGCTGCTCGTGGCGGCACGGGCCGGACAGGGCGTCGCGGCGGTCATGATCGGCCCGACCGCCCTGGCGCTGATGACCGCCGCCTTCCCGGAGGGGCCACGGCGTACCAGGGCCCTGGGGGTCAACGGCGCCCTGCTCTCGCTGGGGTTCGTCATCGGGACGATCGGCGGCGGCCTCATCACCAGCGGCCTGAACTGGCGGTGGACCATGCTCATCCTGTTCGGCATCGGCGTCCTGGTGATGCTCGGCGCGGTCGCCGTGGTCCGCGAGACGACGGCCCCGGCTCGGGCCAGGCTTGACGTCCCCGGCGCGATCCTGGCGAGCGGAGGGCTGTTCGCCCTGGTCTACGGCGTCTCCACCGGCGATGTCCTGGCGCTGTCGGCCGCGGTGGTCCTTCTCGGCGTCTTCCTGGTCGTCGAGTCGCGGGCCTTCTGCTCCCAGTCGACGTGGAGCCCACGGGAGAACTCGGTCTCCAGGAAGTCGATGAGGACGAAGTTCGGCCTCTCCTCCCCCTCGAACGGCCGGTGCGGCGCGAGCAGGGCGTGCGCCAGGATGTCGCCCCGCCTGCCCACCGCGATGGCGGGCATCTCGGTGAGGGAGTCCACCATGAGCCGCACCCCGGGGCGCAGCCGTTCCGGCCTGGCCCGCTCCCCGCCCCGGGAGGCCCTGGCCAGCCGGTGCAGGTGGGCGACCTCCTCGCCGTTCAGCCCGAGGACGCGGGCCACGGAGTCCAGGACCTTCTCGGAGACGTCCGGGCTCTGGCCCTGTTCGAGCCGCGTGCAGTAGCCGACGCTGACCCCGGCGAGGGAGGCGAGCTCCTCCCTGCGCAGCCCCTCGACCCGCCGGTTCCTCACTCCGGCGCTCAGCCCCACGTCCTGCGGCCTGAGCCTGGCCCGACGTGAACGGAGGAACTCACCAAGAGCGGAACTCGGGTACACGCCTCCAGAGGCTATTCACCGGCTGATCTGTTTCACCCCGACGGGCGGGGTAGGGGAAGGACCACCCCGTCGAAGGGAGCCGACGATGACCAGGTTCGGCTATTTCCTGAGCTGTGAGGAACACGATCCGAAGGAGCTGGTACGGCAGGCCAAGCTGGCCGAACAGGCCGGGTTCCAGGCCCTGTGGATCTCCGACCACTATCACCCGTGGCTCGACGAGCAAGGTCAGAGCCCGTTCGTGTGGAGCGTGATCGGCGCCCTCTCCCAGGCCGTCTCGCTGCCCATCACCACCGCCGTCACCTGTCCCCTGGTGCGGATCCACCCGGCGGTCGTCGCCCAGGCCGCCGCCACCAGCGCCGTGCTCACCGAGGGCCGGTTCCGGCTCGGGGTGGGGACCGGCGAGGCGCTCAACGAGCACATCCTCGGCGACCGGTGGCCGCCGGCGGCCGTACGGATGGAGATGCTCGCCGAGGCCGTCGAGCTCATGCGGTGGCTGTGGAGCGGCGAGCTGGTCACCCATCGCGGCCAGTACTACGAGGTGGACACCGCCAGGCTCTACACCCTGCCCGACGAGCCCCCCGAGATCTACGTGTCCGGTCTCGGCGAGCACTCCGCCGAGCTGGCCGGGCGGATCGGTGACGGCTTCATCACCACCGGTCCCAGCGCCGAACTGGTGGAGACGTTCCACAAGTCGGGTGGCGCGGGCAAGACGACGCAGGGCGGGCTGAAGGTCTGTTACGCCTCCGACGAGGCGCAGGCCCGCTCGCACGTGCACCGGCTGTGGCCGACGCAGGGCATCAAGGGGGAGGCGTCGCAGCTGCTGCCGCTGCCCCGGCACTTCGCGCAGCTCGCCGAGATGGTCGGGGAGGACGACGCGGTCGCCTCCTCCCCCTGCGGTCCCGACCCGCGGCGGCACCTGGCCGCCATCCGCCAGTACGTCGACGCCGGGTTCGACGAGGTCTACGTCAACCAGATCGGCCCCGACCAGGACGCCTTCTTCGACTTCTACGCCGCCCAGGTCCTGCCGGAGCTGACATGAACGGGCGGGGGCTGCTCGAAGGCGGGGTCGGCGGCGCGCTGGCCACCGCCGCGATGAGCGCGGTGATGCTGGCGGGGAGCCGGGCGGGGCTGATGGCGGACCAGCCGCCCAAGCACATCGCCCGCGCCGTCCTGCCCGGCCACCCGCACCGCAGGAAACCGGGTGAGGGCGTGCTGGGCGCCCTGGCCCACTTCGGCTTCGGGATGACGGCGGGGGCGCTGTTCCGCCTGGTCAGCAGGGGGCACCGGACTCCGGTGCCGGTCGGGATCGGGTACGGCCTGGCGATCTGGCTGGCCAGTTACCAGGGGTGGGTACCGGGGGTGACGGCCCTGCCGCCGATCTCCGCGGACCGGCCGGGGCGTCCGGCGGTCATGGCCGTCGGGCACGTGGTCTACGGCATCACCCTCGCGGCGGTGCTGAACAGGTTCCGTGACCGACACGATCGGTAGAACTTTTCCCATTATTTCATAGCGGCATATGCGAAATACGCATATGCCGGGGTATCGATGGCTGGGTCGCGCCATCGACAATTCCGGAGATCGATCACCGGACAACATTTCGATCGCCCGGCAATGGAAGGCCGCAAAGCGGAACGGAGAAATCACGATGACCGAGACGGACCCCGAGGACACCTCGCCACAGCCTCCGGCCCAGGTGCCGGACGACCGGGAGAACGCCGCGGGAGCGGACGCCCCCGTCGGCATCGACCCCGAAGGCCCCGAGCCGAACGTCCCCGACGACCGGAAGGACACGCCCAAGCCCTGAGACGCTCAGTTCTCCGTTGAGGTCTCCTCGTGCGGGGTGCCGACGGGCTTGGACTCCGGTGAGCCACGCTGACGCAGGTAGATCGAGAGCACCACCATCGACAGTACGGCCAGCAGCTCCGACTGCCAGTTCTGCAACGTACGGTTCCAGAAGTCCGGGGATGCGACGTACCCTCCCAGGCTCACCGGGTCCTGCAGCTGTGACAACTGCCGACGGTTGTAGCTCGCGGTGCCCGCGACCGCCTGGGCCAGCCAGGACAGCACGAAGATCGCCCCCATCAGCAGGCCGAGGGAGTTCCCGTACAGCGTCTGGCGCAGCCCGGTCGCCCCGGCCCATTCGGGGCTGCCGGGCACGGCGTGCCGCCCGACCTTCTGCTCGGCGTCGCTTCCCGTACCCTCCTCACCCGGTTTCTTCGACTCGGGCGAGCCCCGCTGCACCAGCCAGACGGTGATGACGATGAACAGCAGGAACTGGAGGTACTCCGACTGCCAGTTCTCCGCCACGTCGACGGCGAAGTCGGAGGAGGTGACGTACTGCCACCAGGAGACGGCCGACCCGCCGTTGGCGAGCTGGTCGGCGTTGGCGTCCGCCACCCCCGCGACGGACTGGCCGACGACCGCCAGCAGGAAGGCCACCAGGAAGAACAGGCTCAACGCGTTGTCCCGCACGAAACGTCTCACGGCGCCCCCTAACGCTGCAGCAGGCCGATGGCGAAGAAGTAGACCAGCCCGGCCGTGATGACGGTCATCGTGACGACGAACATGGCGCGCATCTCAGGTCTTCACCTCACAGCTGTACGGCAGGTCACCCCGTGACCTGCACCCGGCCGCCCGCACCAGCCAGCCCAGGGGGAAGCGGTGCAGGAAGACGGTGTCGTGCGTGAGCCGTACCTGGGCCTCGTCTCCCCAGACGGCGGTCTCGCGCACCTGCCCGCCGGGCAGGTCGAGGCCGAGGACGGCCTTGGCGCAGACCTCACCGCCGGTGCGCAGCCCCTCGACCGCCTCGGGGGCCAGCAGGGTGCAGGCGCGCTGCCCGTCGTGGTCGCGGACGGCGGTGTAGAAACGCTCGACGGTCCGCTCCGCGGCGCTCTTTCCCTCTGTGGCGCATCCCGACAGGCCCAGCGTGAGGGCCAGCGCGATCACCGGTACGGCTCGGACGTTCACCCGACCCCCCTACCCGAGCTTTCCCGTACCTCACCCGTCACCCCCGGCTGCGATCACCGTCCGACGCGGGTGATCATTCCCGATGCTTTCCCGAAGAACGCCTTGTCGTTCGCCATCTCCGACAGCAAACCTCGATTAACTATAGAAATCCACATATATCTAATATTCGATCATTTTCATGATTTTTCTTGATTTGTCGGTTTTGAGGAGGACTTCGTCGGTAGTTATCCGGTGCGCAGGAGAGGTGGACCTATGAGATTTCTCGGGATCAATGCGATCTTTCATGATCCGGCGGCGGCGTTGATCGTCGACGGTGAGGCGGTCGCCGCGGCGGAGGAGGAACGGTTCAGCCGGCGCAAACACGGTAAACGGCCGGTGCCGTTCTCGGCGTGGGAGCTGCCCGAAAAGGCGGCGGCCTGGTGCCTGGAACGGGCGGGGCTGCGCCCGGAGGACCTGGACGCGGTCGCCTACTCCTACGACCCGAACCTGGTACGACCGGGTCAGGCCGGACTGGACGAGCGGTGGGAGGAACTGCGCACCACGTACGCGCGGCGGGCCCCGGCGTTCCTGGCGGGAGTGCTGCCGGGACTGGACGCGGCACAGGTGCGGTACGTACCCCACCACGTGGCGCACGCGGCCTCCGCCGGGCTGGCCGCGCCGTACGAGGACGCGGCGGTGCTGGTGTGCGACGGGCGGGGAGAGGCCCTCTCGCACCTGGCCGGGGTGTACGAGGACGGGCGGCTGCGGGTGCTCGCGGCCCAGGAACTGCCGCACTCGCTGGGGCTGATGTACGAGGCGGTCACCGAGCACCTGGGGTTCATGCGCTCCAGCGACGAGTACAAGGTGATGGCGCTCGCCTCATACGGCGCGCCCCGCTTCCTGGACGAGCTGCGGGAGCTGATCTACACCACCGGGGACGGCGGGTTCCGCGTCGAGCCGATCGACTGGGCGGCGTACGCCAAGGCGTTGCGGCCGGGACACGACTGGGGTGAGGAGCACGCGGACCTGGCGGCCAGTGTGCAAGACCCGGCTTGAGGAGGTGCTGCTCGAACTGGCCTGCTGGCTGCACGAACGGACCGGGCGGCGCGTGCTGACGATGGCCGGTGGGGTGGCGCTGAACTGCGTGGCCAACACCTACCTGGCCGAACGGGGCCCGTTCGAACGGGTGTGGGTGCAGCCCGCCGCCGGGGACGCGGGAACCGCCCTGGGCGGGGCGTTGCACCTGGCGCGGGAGTTCGGCGAACCGGCCGCGCCGATGCCGGGGGCGGACCTGGGCCGCGAGTGGTCGGACGCGGAGCTGGCGGCCTGGCTGCGGGCGGCGCACGTGCCGTACGAGGAGCCGGCGGACGTGGCGGCGACGGTCGCGGCCGAGCTGGCCGCCGACCGGATCGTGGCGTGGTTCCAGGGCCGCAGCGAGTACGGCCCACGGGCGCTGGGACGGCGCTCGCTGCTGGCGCACCCGGGCAGGGCGGGCAACACCGAACGGTTGAACGAGGTCAAGGGCCGTGAGCAGTTCCGGCCCGTGGCGCCGATGGTGCTGGCCGAACGAGCGGGCGAGATCTTCACCCGGGGGCCGCTGCCGAGTCCGTACATGCTGTTCGTGCACGACGTGGACCCGGTGTGGCGGGAGCGGATCCCGGCGGTCGTGCACGTGGACGGCACGGCCCGGGTGCAGACCGTGGAACGGGAGACCGAACCGCTGCTCGCGCGGATGCTTGAGGAGTTCGCCAACCGGACCGGGGTGCCGGTGGTGGTGAACACGAGCCTGAACACCGCGGGCAGGCCGATGGTCGACGATCCCCGCGACGCCCTTGAGTGCTTCGGCTCGGCGCCGGTGGACGTGCTGGTGCTGGGGCCGTACCTCGTGCGCCGGGAGGCGGTGTTCGCCACATGAGCGCTTCGGAGACTCCCGGCGAATTCACGGTGGTGATTCCCACGATCGGCCGTCCCAGCCTGGCCACGACACTGGCCGCGCTCGGCGCGGACGTGACGGTCGTCGTGGTCGACGACCGCCCCCCTACGGCCGTCGGCGAGCTGCCGGGGGCCGGGCCGGACCGGGTGCGGGTGGTGCGCTCGGGCGGCCGGGGCCCCGCGGCGGCGCGCAACGCCGGGTGGCGGGCGGCCGGGACGCCGTGGGTGGTGTTCCTTGACGACGACGTGGTCCCGGCGCCCGGCTGGGCGCGGGCGGTGACGGCCGACCTGACCGGTCTGCCCGAGGAGGCGGCCGGCAGCCAGGGCCGGGTCGAGGTGCCGCTGCCGCAGGGCAGGGCGCCGACCGACGACGAACGCAACACCGCCGGCCTGGCGGGGGCCGCGTGGATCACCGCCGACATGGCCTACCGGCGGGCGGCGCTGGAGAAGGTCAACGGCTTCGACGAACGCTTCCCACGGGCCTACCGCGAGGACGCCGACCTGGCGTTGCGGCTGCGTACGGCGGGCTGGCTGCTGGTGCGGGGCGAACGGCTGGTGCGGCACCCGGTCCGTGACGACGGGCCGTGGGCCAGCCTGCGCCGTCAGCGGGGCAACGCCGACGACGCGTTGATGCGCCGGGTGCACGGCCCCGGCTGGCGGGCGGCCGTCGGCGAGGGCGGGGGACGGCTCGGCAGGCACGCGCTGACCACCGGCCTCGGACTGGTGGGCCTGCTGGCGGGCGCGCTCGCCCTGGGGAGCGACGGCCGCGCCGCCCGCGCCCTGCGGGGCGGCGCGGCACTGGCCGGGGCCGGGTGGCTGGCGTTGACCGCCGAGTTCGCCTGGGCGCGGATCGCCCCGGGGCCGCGCACCGGTGAGGAGATCAGGCGGATGACGGTCACGAGCGTGCTCATCCCGCCGGCCGCGTGCGCCCATCGGCTGCGCGGCGAATGGCGGGTGCGCCGATGACCGCCTCGTCCTCCGCCGCGAAGGCGCTCTCGGCTCCGTGGTCGCGGACCGGGACGGTCCTGGTGGCGCGGACGGACAACGCGGGGGACGTGCTGCTGGCCGGTCCCGCGATCCGGGCGGTGGCCAACCACGCCGCCAGGGTGGTCGTGCTGGCCGGACCGAACGGGCAGGCCGCGGCCGAACTGCTGCCCGGGGTCGACCAGGTGATCCGGTGGCGCACCCCGTGGATCGACCCGGCCCCGCCGCCCCTGACCGGCGAGCACGCCGCCCGGCTGATCGAGGCCGTCCGGCGGGTGGCGCCGCGGCAGGCGTTGATCCTCACCTCCTTCCACCAGTCGGCGCTGCCGCTGGCGGCGCTGCTGCGACTGGCCGGGGTGCCCAGGATCGCCGCGATCAGCAACGACTACCCCGGCTCCCTGCTGGACGTGCGGCACACGGTCGACGAGGAGGTGGACGTCCCCGAGGCCGAACGGATGCTCGCCCTGGCCCGTGCCGCCGGGTTCGAGCTGCCTCCCGGCGACGACGGGCGGCTGGCCGTACGGCATCCGCTGCCCCCGGTCGGGCACCTGACCGGGCCCGCCGGGTACGTGGTCGTGCACCCGGGAGCCTCGGTACCGGCCCGCGCCTGGCCGGCCGACCACTGCGAGCGGGCGGTGCGGCACCTGGCCGCGGCCGGGTACCGGGTCGTGGTCACCGGAACCCCCGGCGAGACGGCGCTCACCGCGCGGGTCGCCGGATCGCACGCCGTGGACCTGGGCGGCAGGACCTCGCTGGCGGAGCTCGCCGGGGTGCTGGCCGGGGCGGAGGCGGTGGTGGTCGCCAACACCGGGCCCGCGCACCTGGCCGCCGCGGTCGCGACCCCGGTGGTCAGCCTGTTCGCCCCGACCGTCCCCGCCGCCCGGTGGGCGCCCTACGGGGTGGCGGTGACCCTGCTCGGGGACCAGCACGCGCCCTGCCGGGGCAGCCGGGCCCAGGTCTGCCCGGTCGCCGGGCACCCGTGCCTGTCCTCGGTGACCCCGGCCCAGGTCGTCGACGCGGTACGCCGGTTGGCGGCGCCGCAGGACTGGGTGGAGGAGGGCGAGGACGAAGAGGACACGGTACGCCGTCTGACGGTGAAGGAGGAGGCGTCATGAGGATCGCCCTGGTCTCCGAGCACGCCAGCCCACTGGCGACGATCGGCGGCGTGGACGCCGGTGGGCAGAACGTCCACGTCGCGGCCCTGGCCACCGCCCTGGCCGGTCGCGGCCACGAGGTCGTCGTCTACACCCGCCGGGACGCCCCCGGCCTGCCGGAAACGGTGGTCATGGCGCCCGGGGTGAGTGTCGAGCACGTGAGCGCAGGACCGGCCAGGCCGATCCCCAAGGACGACCTGCCACCGCACATGCCCGCCTTCGCGGCCCACCTGACGCGCCGCTGGACCGCCGAACCGCCGGACGTGGCGCACGCGCACTTCTGGATGAGCGGCATGGCCACGCTGACGGCCGCCGGTGAGGCCGGGGTTCCCGTGGTGCAGACCTTCCACGCGCTGGGCACCGTCAAGCGACGCTGGCAGGGCGCCGCCGACACCAGCCCGCCCGAGCGGATCGCGACGGAGACCGACATCGGGCGGCGGGCCGCGGCGATCGTGGCCACCTGTTCCGACGAGGTCACCGAACTGCGGGCGATGGGGATCCCGGACAGGAAGGTCACGGTCGTACCGTGCGGGGTCGATCTGGAACGCTTCCACCCCGACGGTCCCGCCGCCCCGGCCGGTGGGCGTCCCCGTGTGCTGAGCATCGGCCGGATGGTCGCCCGCAAGGGCGTCGACACGGTCATCCGCGCGCTGCGCCGGGTGCCCGACGCCGAACTGGTGATCGTCGGCGGCTCCCCCGACGACGAGGAGGTCGGGCGGCTGCGGCTCCTGGTCGCCGGGTACGGGCTGGCCGGGCGGGTCCGCCTGGTCGGCAGCGTGAGCCGGGGAGAGGTGCCCGCGCTGCTGCGCTCGGCCGACGTGCTGGTGACCGTGCCGTGGTACGAGCCGTTCGGCATCGTGCCGGTCGAGGCGATGGCGTGCGGGGTTCCGGTGATCGCCTCGGCGGTCGGCGGACACCTGGACACGGTGGCCGGATGCGGGCTGCTGGTGCCGCCGCGCAGGCCGTACGCCCTGGCCCGTGCCCTGAACGACCTGCTGGCCCGCCAGGGCCTGCGCGAACGGCTCGCCGCCGCCGGGGTACGGCGGGCCAGGGAGCGGTACGGATGGCCGCGGATCGCGGCCCAGACCGAGTCGGTCTACCAGGCTCTGATCAGCGGCCGGCTCGACCGGCTCGCCGTCGCGGAAGGTTGAGCGGACATGCATCCTCATCTGTTCCGGCTGAGCACGACCCTGGTCTCCGTCGACCGGGAGACCTCCAGAATCCAGGCGTGGGGCAGCAAGCTCGCCGCGGTGCTCAACGGCGGAGGCCGGTTGCTGACCTGCGGAAACGGCGGTTCCGCCGCGGAGGCGCAGCATCTGAGCGCCGAACTGGTCGGCCGCTACCGCGCCGACCGGCGGCCGTACGCGGCGATCCCGCTGCACGCCGACACCTCAAGCCTCACCGCGATCGCCAACGACTTCGGCACCCAGGAGGCCTACGCCCGCCAGGTGCGCGCGCACGGCAGGCCGGGGGACGTGCTGATGTGCCTGTCGACCAGCGGCGCCAGCGGCAACGTACTGGCCGCGGCGCAGGCCGGGCGGGAGTGCGGGCTGACCACGTGGGCGCTGACCGGCCCGGCCCCCAACCCGCTGGCCGAGCTGTGCGACGAGACGCTGGCCGTCCCTGTCCAGGACGTGGCCACCGTGCAGGAGGTGCACCTCGCGGTGATCCACATGCTCTGCGACGTGATCGAGGAGGACCACTCGTGACGGGCCCGATCGTGATCGTCGGCGACTGCCTGCTCGACGTGGACATCGAGGGCAGCGCGGAACGGCTCTGCCCTGAGGCTCCGGCGCCCGTCGTCGACGTGCGTGTGGAGCACCGGCGTCCTGGCGGGGCCGGGCTCGCCGCGCTGCTCGCCGCCCGCGACGGCGCCGAGGTGACCCTGGTCACCGCCCTCGCGGACGACACCTCGGGCCGTCACCTGACGGGCCTGCTCCCGGAGGGCGTCCGGGTGGTACGGCTGCCGCTGCGGGGCGCAACCGTCCGCAAGACCCGGGTCAGGGCGGGGGGCCAGACCCTGGTCAGGATCGACTCGGGCGACGGCCTGGCCAGGATCGGAACGGACCGGGTGCTCCGGCGGCGCCTGTCGGCGGTGCTGCGCGGCGCGCGGGCGGTCCTGGTCTCCGACTACGGGCGCGGTGTCGCCGAGGTGTGCCGTCCCCTGCTGGAGGACCTCCTTCTTGAGGGTCTCCACGCCCCGATCGTGTGGGATCCGCATCCGCGCGGCGCCGTCCCGCTGCCGGGCTGCGCCCTCACCACGCCGAACGAGGCCGAGGCCACCAGGCTGTGCGGGCGGCCGTACGCGACGCCGGAGGACGTCGCCCTGCGGCTGGCCGGTGAACTCGGGGTGGGGGCGGTGGCCGTCACCCTGGGAGACCGGGGAGCCGTGCTGGCGCGCCGGGACGGCAGGCACGTCCGTATCGCCCCGCCCGACGTGGCCTGCGGGCGTGACCCGTGCGGCGCGGGCGACAGGTTCGCCGTCTCCGCGGCCCTCGCCCTGGCGGGTGGCGTGCCCGTCGAGGAGGCGGTCACCGCGGCGGTCGGCGAGGCCACCCGGTTCGTGAAGGCCGGAGGGGCGGCGGCGGTCCGGTCCGTCTCCCCCGCCGGTGTCCCCCCGCCCCGCGTGTCGGCGAACGGCGCGGACGCGGCCGCCCTCGTCCGGGCCTCCGGTGGCAGGCTCGTGGCGACCGGGGGGTGCTTCGACCTGTTGCACGCCGGTCACGTCAGCCTGCTCCGCCGTGCCAGGGCCCTCGGGGACGCGCTGGTCGTGTGCGTCAACTCCGACGCGTCGGTACGGCGTCTGAAGGGCCCCGGCCGTCCCGTCATCGCCCAGCAGGACCGTGTCGAGGTGCTGCGGGCGCTGGAGTGCGTCGACGCGGTCGTCGTCTTCGACGAGGACACGCCCTCCGCCGTCGTCGAACGGCTCCGGCCCGAGGTGTGGGTCAAGGGCGGCGACTACACCGAGGCCGACCTTCCCGAGGCCGACACCGTACGGCGCTGCGGCGGCGACGTCGTGATCCTGCCGACCGTGCCCGGCTACTCGACCACCGGGCTGATCACCGCCCTGCGCACCACTCGTTCCTGACGTTGAGAAGAGGTTCACATGCTTGGAAATATCCTGATAACCGGTGGAGCGTCCGGGCTTGGTCGGGCGGTGGCCGTCGCGGTCGCCAAGG
This sequence comes from Streptosporangium jomthongense, assembly GCF_042650425.1. NCBI lineage: Bacteria > Bacillati > Actinomycetota > Actinomycetes > Streptosporangiales > Streptosporangiaceae > Streptosporangium > Streptosporangium jomthongense. The sequence goes on from NZ_JBHSBC010000038.1 coordinate 63,706, forward strand.
AGGGCGGCAGTCCTCTGGTCGTGGACGTCAACCCGCCGGAGAACGGCTTCGACCACGTGATCGCCGACCTGACCGACCGCGCCCAGACCGAACGGGCCGTGGCCGAACTGGCCGACCACGCCGGAGGTCTGGACGGGGTCGTCACCGCCGCCGGGATCGACGCCTGCGGGCGGCTGGAGGACGTGCCCGCCGACGCCTGGGAACGGGTCGTCCAGGTCAACCTGATCGGCACCGCCACGGTCGTCCGGGCCGCGCTGCCGTACCTGACCGCCTCCCGGGGACGGGTGGTGACCTGCGCCTCCACGCTGGGACTGCGGGCACTCAGCGACGCGACCGCCTACTGCGCCTCCAAGTTCGGGGTGGTCGGGTTCACCCGCGCCCTGGCCGCGGAACTGGCCGGACGGGTCGGGGTGACGCTGCTGGTGCCCGGCGGGATGCGCACCCCGTTCTTCGACGGCCGCACCGAGCAGTACAAACCCGGCCCCGACACCCTGCTCAACCCGCCGGAGGACGTGGCCGCCACCGTGCTGTTCGCGCTGTCCCAGCCGCCGGGATGCGAGGTCAGGGAACTGGTCGTGTGCCCCTCGACCGAGGCTTCCTGGCCGTGACCGCCCCCGGCCCCCGGAGCCGGCTCCCGGCAGGCACACCGCCGTCCGGTCCCTCCGGCGCCGCTCTCGGGGAGAACACACCGCCGTCCGTCCCGGGACCTTCGGGCACCGGGGTTCCCGGGCCGCGGCATGCGGGTGAGCCGACGGTGCTGGTGCTGCGGGGCCTGGGCCTTGGCGACCTGCTGACCGCCGTACCGGCGTTGCGCGGCCTGCGCCGTGCCTGGCCCCGGCACCGGATCGTGCTGGCCGCGCCCGCCGTACTGGCCGGGCTGGCCCGGCTGACCGGCGCCGTCGACGAGGTCCTGAACGTCCACGGTCCCGGGCCCGTCCCCTTCCTCGGGGCCGAGGTGGCGGTCAACCTGCACGGCGCGGGACCGCAGAGCACCACGGCGCTGCTGCGCACCGCCCCCGGCCGGTTGCTCACCCACTCCCATCCCACCCTGCCGGAGGTGTCCGGCCCCGCCTGGCGGGACGACCGGCACGAGGTGGAGCGCTGGTGCGCCCTGCTTGAGTGGTACGGCATCGCCGCCGACCCCGCCGACCTGGCACTGCCCGTTCCGTCCGTCGAGACGACCGGGGAGGCCGAACCGGCCGGGCTCACCGGAGGCGTCGAAGTCGCCGGGCCGGCGGGCACGGCTGTGAACGCCGGATGGGCCGGGGAGGCCGAAAGGCCGGGGCATGTGATCGTCCATCCCGGGGCGGCCTTTCCCGCCCGCCGCTGGCCCCCCGACCGGTTCGCCCAGGTCGCCGCCGCCCTCGCCGGTGACGGCCACCGCGTTCTCATCACCGGGGACGCCGCCGAACGCGACCTCGCCCACACCGTGGCCGCCCTCGCCGGGCTGCCTCGCGAAGCCGTGCTCGCGGGCCGTACCGGACTGGAGCGGCTGGCGGCGCTGGTCGGGACGGCACGGCTGGTGGTGTGCGGGGACACCGGGGTCGCGCACCTGGCCACCGCGCTGTCCACCCCCTCCGTCGTGCTCTTCGGCCCCACCCCGCCCGCCCGCTGGGGTCCCCCGCCCGGGAGAGGGCACCACGTGGTGCTCTGGCGCGGCGGCACCGGCAACCCCTTCGCGACCCGGCCCGACCCCGGTCTGCTGACCATCAGCCCCGCCGACGTCCTGGCCGCCATCGCCACACTGCCGGCCGCAGAGGAAAGGAGCCCATCATGAGAGTCCTGGTCACCGGAGGAGCCGGATTCCTCGGCTCCCATCTGTGCGAACGCCTCCTGGCCCGTGGCGACGAGGTGATCTGCATGGACAACTTCCTGACCGGATCGCCCGACAACGTCGAACACCTCATGGGTCAGCCCGCCTTCCGGCTCATCGAGACCGATCTGACCGGCTTCGTCCATGTTCCCGGTGCCGTGGACCTCGTCCTTCACCTGGCCTCGGCCGCCTCCCCCGTCGACTACCTGCGCCACCCCATCGACACCCTCAAGGTCGGCAGCCTGGGCACCCTGCATGCCCTGGGCCTGGCCAAGGAGAAGCACGCCCGTTTCGTGCTGACCTCAACCAGCGAGGTCTACGGCGACCCCCTGCAACACCCGCAGAGCGAGACCTACTGGGGCAACGTCAACCCCGTCGGCCCGCGCAGTGTCTACGGCGAGGCCAAACGTTTCGCCGAGTCCCTGGCCACCGCCTACCGCAACGCCGCGGGCACCGACACCGCGATCGTGCGGATCTTCAACACCTACGGTCCCCGGATGCGTCCGTACGACGGCCGCGCCATCCCCACCTTCATCCGCCAGGCCCTGCACGGCGAGCCGATCACCGTGACCGGCGACGGCTCCCAGACCCGCTCCATCTGCTACGTCGACGACACCGTCGCCGGCATCCTGGCCCTGGCCGACAGTGACTTCGCGGGCCCGGTCAACATCGGCAACCCCGCCGAGGTGACCATGCTCGAACTGGCCCACACCATCCGTGACCTGGCCGGATCGTCCTCACCGATCGTCTTCGTCCCCCGCCCGACCGACGACCCGGCCGTGCGCCGCCCGGACACCGGCCTGGCCGCCGCCCGGCTGGGCTGGCAGGCCACCGTCCCGGCGGCCGAGGGACTACGCCGGACCATCGACTGGTTCACCGCCCAACTCCACCGCCCCGAGGAACTCACCCGTAGCTAGGCTCCGGGGCCTGCGTCCCACCGATTCACCGCCGGAACCGGGGGTAGTGCCTCGGGAACTCGGGACTCACAAGGCTCGAAGGCCCTTGGGGCCCACAAGGTTCGGGGAGGGGAGTGCGGGTGCGGGTGAACCGGCGGGACCTCGTCGTCGACGGGCTCACCGTCGCCGGTCACCGTCGGCGGGGTCCCGGTGGTGCCGTCGTCTGTGTCCACGGGGCCGGGGTGTCCAGCAGGGAACTGCTGCCCTTCGTCGACGCGCTCGGGGAGCGGCACGACACGTGGGCCCTCGACCTGCCCGGTTTCGGGGCGAGCGCCAAGCCGTCCCGCCCGCTGACCCTGCCCGCTCTGGCCGACGTCGTCGCCGCCTGGGTGACCGAGGCGGGACTGGAACGGCCCTGCCTGCTCGGTGGCTCCTTCGGCTGCCAGGTGGTGGTCGACATCGCCGTCCGTCATCCCGAGCTGGTCTCGGCCCTGGTGCTGGCCGGTCCCACGGTCGATCCGCACTCCCGCTCCCCGGTACGGCTCGCCGGTCAGTGGCTGCGCAACTCCGTACGGGAGGACCCTCGGATGGTGCCGTTGAACGTGGCCGACTACCGCGACGCGGGGCTACGACGGGTGCTGGCGACGTTCGGTGAGTCGATCCGCGACCGGATCGAGGACAAACTGCCCCTCGTCACCGTTCCCACCCTGGTCGTGCGGGGAGAGTACGACAGGCTCGTGCCCCAGCCCTGGGCGGAGGAGGCGACCAGGCTGCTGCCACGGGGACGCCTGGTGATCATGGAAGGGCTGCCCCACATGACGCCCTACCGCGACCCTCGGGGTCTCGCCCGGATCGTGACGGACTTCCTGGCGGAGGTGCGAACGTGAGAGCGCCCCACCGGCTGACGCCTGTCAGCCCTCTCCCCGGCCAGGCCGTGACGAACCTTCCGAGGGAGGTCGGGCCGTGAAACCGGGCAAGGTCGTGGCGTCGTTCGACTCGGCGACCGGCATGCTGCGCGCGCTCTCCCGTTTCCTGCACGGCCGTGACGTGCCGCTCATCGGGCAGGGGCCCGCGTGGGCGGAGCCGTGGGCCTCCGCCGTACTCGGCCTGGCCAACAGGCTTCCGCGTCCGCTCCAGGAAAAGGCCTACGCCGCCAGTGGTTGGGCCGAGGCCGTACCACCCAACCGGGTCGGCGACATCAGGTCGGACGACCTGGCGCGGTGGGTCACCGGCCACTACCCCCGGCGCCGTGGCCAGGTGGCCTTCGTCGGGTCGTCCAACGGCGCCCTGGTCCACCTGGCCGCCGCCGTGGCCGCCCCCTGGCTGCCGCAGACCCTCCTGATCCCGGTACGGCGTCGCGGCGTCCATCCGGACGAACCCCGCCGGGACCTCCTCGCCACCCAGGAGGCCGGAAACGCTCTGACCAGCGCGAACCCGGACCTCGTCCTGCACCAGATGCACGACGCCAACCAGGACCGGCTGATGATCGCGGGGATGACCTACTTCCGGGTCAAGTGGCGGCGGCTGCCCGAGGCCTACCGGCGTTTCCTTGAGGCGAGCCTGGAGCCCGGCGCGACCCTGGTGGTCGTCGAATGCGGCCTGCGCAGGCCGGTGACACGGGTCGGCCCCCGCCATGTCTTCCAGCACGGCGCGCTCGGCGGGGCGACGCCACGGGAGTACGAGGAGGGCGGCCCCCGCGTCGCCGACTACCTACGCCGCTACGGCTCTCCGCATCGCGGGTGGGACTACCCGCCGGTTGACGAGGAGAGCCCGGAGGCCGAATGGGGGTTCGAGCCCTCACTGCTTCCCGACCTGCGGGAGCTGGCCGCCCGCAACGGCTGGCGGCTGCTGCGGCTGCGTTTCACGGAGCCGGAGGAGCTCAGCCCCGTGGTCGCCGACCTCTACCGGGACCGGTACCGACGGCGTGACCTGCCCGCCGACCGGCTGCTCGCCGAGTGCTTCCTGCTCCTCGAACCGTGGTGGACGCTGCGCAGCGGGTCGGTGCCGTACTGGATGGTCTTCAACACCGAGCCCTCACTCGCGAGCCTGACCGGCTATCTCGACCGCTCCGACCCCTTCGCCGAGATCAGGCTGTTGCTGTTCTCCCACGGGGTCGAGTCCGTCGGGCTGGCCTCGATCGAGCAGTGGCGTCAGGTCCTGGCACGGGCGGAGAAGGTGGGCGTGTTCACCGGCGTCGATCCCCGGGCCTACCCACGCGACTTCGCCGGCCTGGCCCGCACCCACCGGGAACTCAGCAGAATCAGGACGACGTACCCGATCCCCCCGCCCCTCCCCTGGCCCGACGCCGAGGCCTTCCTGACAGCCCGGCTGGGACCCCTCCAGGACGATGAGTGACCCGGTATCAGGGGAGGAGCGGTGAGCCCGTGGTGAGGGCGCGGTGAGGGGCGGGCTTCATGGTTGGGGGGTCGCCGGGCCACACCGAGGGCCGGCCGAGATCGAGGAGTTCTGATGGGTGTTCTCGCCGGCAAGACTGCGCTGGTCACGGGTGGTTCGCGGGGCATCGGCAGAGCGGTCGCGGTACGGCTGGCGGCCGAGGGGGCCCTGGTCGCCGTCCACTACGGCGGTGACGACGCGGCGGCCCGCGAGACGGTGGCGCGGATCGAGAAGGAGGGCGGCCGGGCGTTCGCCGTACGGGCCAGGTTCGGTGAGCCGGGCGCGATCGACCTGCTGTTCGACGGGCTGACCGAGGGGCTGGCCGGGCGTGGCCTGGACATCCTGGTCAACAACGCGGGCATCGCGTCGATCAACCCGATCTCCCAGGTCACCCCCGAGGAGTTCGAACGGCTGCTCGCGGTCAACGTGAGCACGCCGTTCTTCGTGATCCAGCGCGCGCTGCCGCTGCTGAACGACGGGGGCCGCGTCGTCAACATGGGTTCGACGGCCACCAGGATCGCGGTCCCCATGCAGATCGGCTACACCGTCAGCAAGGCGGCGATCGAGGCGATGGCGCCGTCCCTGGCCAACGAGCTTGGCGGGCGCGGGATCACGGTGAACACGGTCGCGCCCGGTGTGGTGCGGACCGACATGACCGCGGGTCACACGTCCATCCCCGAGGTGGTCGCCGCCTTCGAGGCGATCACCGCGCTGGGACGGCTCGGCGAGCCCGAGGACGTCGCCGACGTCGTCGCCTTCCTGGCGAGCCCCCAGGGCCGCTGGGTGACCGGGCAGACCGTCGACGTCTCCGGAGGGACCTACCTCGGTCCCATCGGGTGACCGTCCTTCGGCGCCGGTCGCGGTCCGGGTCGTCTCCCACGAGGCACCGTGATGACCGGCCTGTTCTCCAGCCGTGGTCCCGCGTGATCGGAGACCGGTAACGGGGATAATCACTTATATGCGGTTTGGGCTCCTTGGGCAGACCTGTGCGTGGCGCGATGACGGGAGTGAGATTCCGCTCGGAGGTCCCGCCCGTCGCGGGTTGCTCGCGCTGTTGCTAGTGAACCCCGGTGAGGTGGTCTCCGCCGATCGGCTGGCCGACGAGGTCAACCCCGACGAGGCGCTGTCCGCGCACGCCCTGCAGTCGCAGATGTCCCGGTTGCGTACGGCTCTCGGCACGGCGGCGACGATCGAACGGGCCGGGGCGGGCTACCGGATCGTGGTGCCCCGCGACGACGTGGACGCCTTCCGGTTCGAACGGCTGGCACGTGAGGGGCGGGCCGCGCTGCGGGAGGAGGACGCCGAACGCGCGGTGGCACTTCTTCGGGAGGCGCTGGCGCTGTGGCGGGGGCCCGCGCTGGCCGACCTCACCGGCAGTCCGGCCGCCGTCCGTCTTGAGGAGCTACGGCTCACGGCGCTTGAGGACCGGATGGAGGGCGAGCTGCGGCTCGGCGGGCACCGCGCGCTCGTGCCCGAGCTGCGGGAACTGGTCGGCCGTCACCCGCTGCGGGAACGGCTGGCGGGGCTGCTGATGCGCGCGCTGTTCGCCGAGGGCGGGCAGGCCGCGGCGCTGGCGGCGTTCGAGGAGACCAGGAGGCACCTGGCCGACGAGCTGGGCGCCGACCCCTCGGCCGAACTTCTCGCGCTGCACCGGGAACTGCTGGCCGCCGACCCGTCTCCCCCGCCCGTCGCGCCGCCCGCCCAGCTGACGTCCTTCGTCGGCCGGGCCGGGGAGGTGGCCGAGGTCGCCGAGTTGCTGCGGACGGCCCGGCTGGTCACCCTGGTCGGTCCCGGCGGCGTCGGCAAGACACGGCTCTCGGTCGAGGTCGCCGGGGCTCCGGGAGTCGCCGGACCCGCCGCGGGCGCCAGGTCCTCGGGGAGGGCCGCCGACGACGTGTGCTTCGTCGAGCTCGCCGCGCTGCGGGACGGCGCCGAGCTGCCGCAGGCGTTGCTGGGCGCGCTCGGCCTGCGGGAGAACGGCCTGCGTCTGGAGGTCGGTGAGCGGCGGCCGGCCGACCGCCTGATCGCGGCGCTCGCCGACCGGGTGCTCCTGCTCGTCCTGGACAACTGCGAGCACCTCGTGGAGGAGGTGGCTCCGCTGGCGGCCCGGCTGCTGGCCGCCTGCCCCCGGCTGCGGGTGCTGGCGACGAGCAGGGAACCGCTCGGGATCACCGGGGAGCACCTGTGGCAGGTACGGCCCCTCGACGACGAGGCGGCCGTGCGGCTGTTCACCGACCGGGCCCGTGCCGTACGTCGTGGCTTCGCCGTCGCCCCGGCCGTCGGCACCGCCGACGGTGGTACCGAACGGGTCGTGCGGCGGATCTGCGCGGCCCTCGACAATCTGCCGTTGGCCATCGAGCTCACGGCGGCCAGGCTGCGCACCCTGGAACTCGACGACCTCGCGGGGCGGCTCGACGACCGGCTCGCCGTCGCGGCGCGCGGCAGCCGTACCGCCCAGGAGCGGCACAGGACCCTGCGGTCGGTGGTGGCGTGGAGCTGGGACCTGCTGCCGGAGGCCGAGCAGCGGGCCGCGCGGCGTTTCACCGTCTTCACCGGGGGCGCGAGCGCCGAGGCCGCGTCACGGGTGTGCGGCATCGACGGCGAGACGCTCGAATCCCTGGTCGACAAGTCTCTTCTTGAGGTCGTCGGCGGGCGTTACCGGATGTTGGAGACCATCCGCGCCTACGGTGCGGAACAGCTCGACGCGGCCGGGGAGGCCGAGCCCGTACGGCGTGCCCACGCGCGTGCCGTCCTCGACCTGTTCAGGACCGCCGCCCCGCACCTGCTGCGGACACGGCAGCTGGAGTGGCTCGGGATCCTGGCGCGTGAGCACGGCGACCTGCCCGCGGCGGTGCGCTGGGCCGTCGAGTCCTCGGACACGGCCGTGGGCCTTGAGCTGCTCGCCACGGCCTCGGCCTACCTGTGGATTCGCGGCGTCTCCCCCTCGGTCGCGCCGTACGCCGTCGCGCTGCTCGACGTGATGGGTGAACGGCCGCCCGCCGGGCTCGGCGAGGAGTACGCGGTGTGCGTGCTGCTGGCCGCCTCCGGTCCCGGGGGTCGGGAGGTGTGGCGGCGGCACCGCGCGGCGGCGGGGCGGGCGCTGGCCGCCGCCTGGCCGGGTGACCGGCCGGGGCGGTATCCGGCCGTCCTGCTGCTGTGGATGATGCACAACACGGGCGGGGAGGGCGCGCTGGAGACGTTCGCGCTGGTCACCGCCCAACGTGACTGCCCTCACGGGTGGGCGCGGGCGGTCGCCCGGTACGTGCTGGGGTTCGGGGCTCTGGGGGAGTTCTTCGGCGAGGGCGACTCCCTCGGGGAGAGCGGCCTGCCCGGTATGGCGGAGGCCGCGCGTGTCTGGGAGGGGGCCGTCGAGGAGTTCCGCGCGTTCGGCGACCGGTGGGGTACCGCGCTGGCCCTGGACGCGCTCGCCGGTCTGGCGGTCGCGCGTGGCGACCGTACCCGGGCGGTCGCGTTGATCGACGAGGCACTCGACCTCACCGACCAGCTCGGAGCCCTGGAGGACGCCGCCGACCTGCTGGTCAACCGGGGTGACCAGCTCGTCGAGACCGACCTGGCCGCGGCCCGCGCCGACTACGACAGGGCCGCCGCCCTGGCCCGGAGGGCGGGCAGCTCGAACTACGTCGGGGCCGCCCTGCGCGGGCTTGGGGACATCGCCCTGCGGGACGGCGACCTCGCCGAGGCGGAGAGCCACTACGCCGAGGCGCTTGAGCTGATCGACCCGCTCTGGATCAGGAGCGTGGGCAACCGGGTACGGCTGCTCGCCGGACTCGGCAGCCTCGCCGAGACGCGTGGCGACCGGGCCACGGCCAGGGCGCGTTTCCGGCAGGCCGCCGAGTCCGCGACGGCCGTGACCGGGGCCCCCGGGGCGGACGCGCTGCGCCTGATCGGCCTGCCCGAGAGCCTTGTCGAGGCGGTGAGCTCCGGGGCCAGGGCGGTGTGACCTCTGTGGTCATGTGGGCCTCGGAACCAGGCCGGCAGGCTCAGGACGGCTCCCGGAACGAAGACGGACACGCATGACCCGGGGCCAAGGCGGCTCCCGGAAACGTCGTGTGAGCCTCGGGACGGAGGCGGTGAGTTCGCGGTGAGCCCGCGGTGAGCGTGTCGCGTGAAGCTGTGCGGCATGAGAAACGTCCTTGTCTCCGGCGCCTCGGTCGCCGGTCCCGCGCTCGCCTACTGGCTCTCCCACCACGGTTTCAAGGTCACGATCGTCGAGCGTGCCCCGGCGCTGCGGGAGGGGGGTTACGCCGTTGACTTCCGCGGGAAGGCGCACCTGTCGATCCTGCGCCGGATGGGGGTGCTCACCGACCTCGAAGCCGTCCAGACCGACATCACCTCCACGTGGTACGTCGACGGCGCGGGCAGGCCGCAGACCAGGATGCCCGACGACCTGTTCTCCGGGGACGTCGAGATCCTCCGCGGTGACCTGGCCCGCGTCCTCTACGAGGCGACCAGGGACCGGGCCGAGTACGTCTTCGGGGACTCCATCACCTCGCTGACCGAGGACGGCCACGGGGTCGACGTGACCTTCGAGCGTGGCGCGCCGCGCAGGTTCGACCTGGTCATCGGCGCCGACGGGCTGCACTCGAACACCCGCCGCCTGGCCTTCGGGCCGGAGGAGGACTACGTCAAGCACCTGGGCGTCTACTGCGCGATCTTCACCACCGGCAACCACCTGGGCCTCGACCGCACCGGGCACGCCTACCTGACCTCGGGCAAGCTGGTGGCGATGTACAGCTCCAACGGCAACGCCGAGGCCAGGGCCGTCTTCTACTTCGCCTCACCGTTGCTGGAGGGCGTCCGCAGGAACGTGGAGCGGCAGCAGGCCGTGCTGGCCGAGCGTTTCGCGGGCAACGGCTGGGAGAGTGACCGGCTGCTGCGGGAGATGCGTCACGCTCCCGACTTCTACTTCGACTCGGTCGGCCAGGTCCACATGGACCGCTGGACCAAGAGCCGGGTCGCCCTGGTCGGTGACGCCGCCTACTGTCCCTCCTCGCTCTCGGGCATGGGCTCCGGGCTCGCCCTCGTCGGCGCGTACGTCCTGGCCGGGGAGCTGGCCGCCGCGCGTGGCGACCACAGGACGGCCTTCGCCCGCTACGAGGAGACGATGCGGGAGTACGCCAAGGGCTGCCAGAAGATGGGAGAGGGCGTGGCCGGGTACATGGTCCCGGAGAGCCGCCTTCTGACCGCGTTCCTCCACCGGTACTACAAGGTCATGCCGTACCTGCCCGGCAAGAAGATGATGGTCGCGAAGACGCGCAGGGTCGCCGAGAACGTCGTCCTCCGTGACTATGGGAACTAGGCGGTCTTCACCTGCGCGGCGCCGTCTTGACCGGTCCGAAGATCCGAACTCCGTACCCGACGAACTGGCTTGACCTCGTTGACAAGGGATGATCTTGGACATACGTTCCAGGAATGTCCAGTCGGTTACTGGCTCCGCTGCTCGTCCTACTGCTCTGTTCGTGCTCGGCGCCCACGCCGGAAGGATCCGCTCCGGCCGTGACGGAACCCGCACCGGCAGGACCCGCCTACGAGGGCCCCGCCCTGCCGGGCCTCGCGACGGAGCAGGCGTGGACGATACCCCTCGGCTCCATCCGTGACGCCGTCGCCGTCGGCAAGTCCTTCGCCGTACTCGGGCGGGCCGCCGACGCCCTCGCCCTCCAGGTGATCGACGCCGCCACGGGCAAAGAGCTCAAGAGCATCCCGATCGAAGACGAGGACGCGACCCTGCGCGTGGACACCGATCACGGCAAACCGGTGGCAGTGGTACGGCACAAGCGGCAACTGGCCGCGTCGGGGCTGACCGCCGAGTCCATCCAGATGTCCGACCTGGTGGTTGACGAGACAGGGGCGGAGGTTTGGCGCTCGCCGGAGGGCGGCACCTTCTTCGTCGGTGGCTACGTCGCCGAAGGCGAGGCGGACGGAGCCGGTCTTGTCAACGTGTCCAAGCTGTCCACCCTCGCGGGCGAGCAGGCTGTCGCCCTGCCGATCGGTGCCGAGGAGGAGAACTCCCTGCTCGGCGTCATCGAGGACAAGGCGGTGTACTGGCCGAGGGGGATGCTCCTGGACGAGGAGGCGGCGGTCGTCCACGGCTTCGACCTGTCCAAGGGCGGGAGCCTGCTCTGGCGGCTACCGCGAGACGTGCAGGGCAGAACCATCGTCGGCGACTCCCTGTTCACCTGGCAGTCGGACGGGATGTCCTCCACGCACTCGCTGTACGACCTGATGACGGGTGAGCGGTTGGGCGGGTTCGAGGTTTCGAACTCGGTGGGTGTGCGATGCGCGACGTCCGCCTTCGACGCCGACAGCGATACCGTGCTGTGCGACGGGCCACTGACGCTGATCGACTCCAGGACCGGTGAGCTCCGCGTCCCCGCTGTGGAAAACCAGCGTGAGGTGTCGGTCGAGTCGGCCTTCGGCGGAATCGCCTACCTCAAGGTCAAGCAGGAGCAGGGAGCCGAGCCTCTCTACCTGGCCCTGGACGACAGGACCGGCAAGGTGCTCGGCGGCGACCTGCCCGCGGCGCCGTTGGGGGTCAGCACCGATGGCTACGCGCTGATCTGGCACAACCTCCATGCTTTCGGGTTCAGGCGGGCCGCCTGACAGGTCCGAAGTCCGTACGGACCTTGGCCCTCGAACGAGTTATCCCCAGTTTCCACAGGTTCGTACACAGGTTCGACGAGGTGTGCATGGCCGAGCCGTACGACCGGGGGGCTGGTCGTACGGCTCGGTGATCGGGGAGAAGCGGTCGGGGAGGGTCAGCCGACCTGGTTGCTGGTCCAGCGCTGGGTCGAGTCGGAGGAGTTGCAGGTGGCCAGGACCAGGGCGGTCCCGCCGGTGGTGCCACCGCCGCTCGCCGCGACGCACTGGTTGGTGCCGACGCTCGCCTTGATCTGGTAGGTGATCCCGGAGATCGAGGGGAACGTCCACTTCTGCGCGGTCGCGCCGGTGCAGGGGACCTGGACGATGGCCGTCCCCGCGGTGCCGCTGCCGGCCAGCGGGCTCAGACACTTGGCGCTGTGCGCGCTGGTGATCGTGTAGGAGCCGCCGCCCGCCGCGTCCAGCTTCCACTGCTGGTTCTTCAGGCTGTTCTGCGGCCACTCCACGATGGCGGCGTTGTCCGCGGTGCTGAAGGAGTACAGGTCCATGGCCTGGTTCGGGCCGGTGGAGTCGACGACGTCGTTGGTGAAGACCGTGGTGATCCCGTTGTCGACGGCGCCCGCGGGGTTGCTGCCGGAACCGGTCAGGACGATCAGCCCGTCGGACGGCGCGGAGGTGCGGGAGACGCCGCCGTAGGTGATCTTCTCCCGGATCGTGTAGGTCGCGCTGGTGTTGGCCAGCAGACCCGTCACCCGGACCGAACGCTGCCAGATCGGGACGGTGGCGACCACGGTGCCGTTGCGCAGCACCTGGGCCTCACGGGTGACGCCGGAACCGTAGACCGGGGTGCTCGGCACGTAGGTGAAGACGATCTCGGTGCCCTCCACGTCCACGGCCGAGAACAACTGTGGTGCCAGCGGCGGGACCGTGGTGATGGCCGGGACCGTGGAGCCGTGCTCCAGGTAGGAGCTGTCCTTGGCGGCGTTCCAGTGGGTGGACAGGTAGGTGCCCACGGGGACGACGCCGAAGTAGTCATCCTTGCCGCAGTCCAGCAGCCGGACGTCCAGCGGGTCGGAGCAGACCACGGTCGAGCCGCCCTGGCAGAGGGTCTCGTTGGAGTCGGTGCAGTGACCCCCGGAGGTGTGGTTGGGGGAGCCCAGCAGGGTTCCGCCCAGGGCGTGCGCGAGTTCGTGGGTCATCTCGTGCCCGGTGGAGCAGCCCGGCGACAGGCTGATCCAGGTGGCGTAGGAGTTGTGGCGGTTGCCGGTTCCCATGGTGTTGTCGTCGTTGATCCGGCCGTCGCTGACCGTGCCGCCGCAGCCGGTGCTGTTCTCGAAGTAGGCGATGTAGATGTGGTCGGTGTCGGTGTACCCGAGGGTCTTCAGGGCCCCGGTCCAGTCGCCGTCGGACGAGCCGGTGGGAACCTCGACGGAGTCGATGTCCACGTCACAGCCGGTCGAGCCGGTGGTCTCGAAGCGGACCCAGCGCTCGGCGCCGTCCCGGCGGGCGCTGTCGTTCACGTTCTCCTGCGTGACCCACGCGGCCTGCCGGATCAGCGGTTCCTTCTCGGTGAACCGGTTGGAACCCGACTCGTAGGCGTAGATCAGTTTGACGCGGTGACCACTGGTTCCGTCGCCGACGCAGTGCACCTGCGAGATGACGGGGACGCTCGCCGCGGCGGGCGTCGCGGGGACCAGGCCTACCATGACGAGGGCGGGCACCACGACGGCGACCGCCCGTGCCCATAAACCTCGCCTCTCACGCTTCGATGACATCGGACCTCAATCTCTCCGCGGCTTCCGGTGGTTCCTCGCGCACGCCGAAGACACCCGTGTGTCCATGGCGAATGAATCGACGCCTGGCCGGACGCACCGGTCGCGTTTTGTGGTGGATTTCGCCCTGTTGGCGCGATCGCCACGATAACCCGCGTCCAATCGTTGGGGAACCGTCAAACGGTAACGGAAAAGAAACTTTACAACTGAGGAAAATGTGACGGACGGTAAACGCGACCCGATTCACAGGCTCCCTGGACTGTCAAGCGAACAAGCTGCCAAAAGTCGCCTGATCCCGGACATCCAACGGCGCGAGAGAGCGCTTTTCACCCCTGAACACGCTGCGCATCGGGAAAGTGAGTCACCGCGACCGCACAACGCGCGAAACGAACCGTTCTCACGGGGCAAACCTTTCCTTCTTCTATTTTTCATGTTTCTGCGAAAGGAATGGAGAGAGGGACAGGACGCGGAGACGGGTGGGATCGGCGATCACCTCGTATTCGGTGATCACTCCTTCCTCGATCGTGAACGTGAGAACGAGCAGGAGACGGCCGTACGGGGCGACCACCGCGCCCACGGTCCCGTCCACGAGGGCCGGTTCGGCGTACCTGGCCCGTCCGCCGAGGACGAGGACCTCCCCCGCGACTGCCCGCGCGCCCCGGGAGACGGCCGGGACGCCCGGCGGCAGGGTGGCGGGATCGGCGCGGCGCACCACCCCGGGGGCGAGCACCGCAAGGAGCGCCTCCATGTCCCCCTCACGGGAGGCGGCCAGGAACGCCTCGACGACCCGCCGGTCGGCGGAAGAGGCCGAACCGGAGGCCCTGGGCGGCGCGACCTTGTGGCGGGCCCGGCTGGCGAGCTTCTTCGTGGTGACCGTGGTGCGTCCGACGACCGGCGCGATCCGGTCGAACGGCACGGCGAACAGGTCGTGGAGCACGAACGCGACGCGTTCCGCGGGGGCCAGGGTGTCCAGCACCACCAGCAGCGCCCGGCCGACCGACTCGGCCAGCAGAGCCTCCCGCTCGGGGTCGCTCCCCCCGTCGTCCGGCTGTCCGAGAACCGGCTGTCCGAGCGGGTCCTCCCTGCGGGCCGCGCGGGAGCGCAGCATGTCGAGACAGACGCGGGAGACGACCGTCGTCAGCCATCCGGCGAGGTTGCCGATCTCCCCGGCGTCGACACGGACGAGCCGTAGCCACGCCTCCTGGACGGCGTCGTCCGCCTCCGCGGACGAACCGAGCATCCGGTAGGCGACGGCCCTCAGGTGGCCCCGGTGCGCCTCGAACCGCTCCGCGAGTTCGTCGTTGCCGTCCATCCCGGTCACCTTCGCTCACTCCCCCTCGTCAGTTCCATGACGAACACGACACGAACAAGGTGACACGGGGAGAACCGATGACCGTCAACACGCGACCGTCCCTGCTGCGGATCGACTCAAGTGCCGACGACTCCGGCGAGTCCGTCAGCAGGCGGCTGACCACGCTGTTCGCCGACCTGTGGTGCGAACGGCACGGCACCGCCGGGTACCGCCACCGGGACCTGGCCGTCGAGCCGGTGCCGCCGATCTCCTCGGCCTACTGCGTCCTGGGCAGGCGGGTCGAGGTCAAGAAGTCCGTCCCGCCCTCCGAGGTCGGCGCCCTGGTGGAGAACGCGCAGGAGGAACGGGAGTGGGCGCTGACGCTGCCGCTGATCACCGAGGTGCTGGCGGCCGACACGGTGCTGTTCGGCGTGCCGATGTACAACTTCGCCGTCCCCGCCGCGCTGAAGGCGTGGATCGACCGGGTCTCCTTCCCCGGCGCCTTCCCCGAGGGGAGCCTGGCCGGGACGAGGGTGGTCGTGGTCCTCGCGCGGGGCGGCGCCTACGGGCCGGGCACGCCCAGGGAGGCCTTCGACTTCCAGGAGCCCTACCTGCGGGCCTATTTCGGCGACCTCGGGGTGGCCGGGGAGCACCTGCACCTCGTCCGCGCCGAGATGACGCTGGCGGACAGGCTCCCGGAACTGGCCCGCTTCCAGCCGTTCGCGGAGAAGTCCCTGGCCGAGGCCACGGCCGCACTGACCGCCCTGCTCACCGGTTGAGTCACCGGTTGATGAGCGGGTCCCGCCTGCCGGCCACGTACTCCTGGGCCGCCTGGACGAAGGCGCGGACGCGGTTGGTCTCCGCCCCGGTACGCCACAGCAGCCGCCACTCGAAGACGGCTCCGTCGGTGAGCGGAACGTAGGCGACGTCCGGCCGCGCGTCGTACTCCGCGGCGTGGGTGGGGACGGGGAAGACGCCCTTGCCCGCGCCGACGAGCGCGCACATCTCCTGGATGGTGCTGAAATCCGGTCCGCGCTCGATGAGCGCGCCACCGGGCGTACGGCGCGGCACCAGGGCCTCGTCGGCGAAGTCGGGCAGCAGGCGGGGACGCAGGACGTTCTCGTGGGCGAGGTCGTCGAGCGTGACCGCGTCGCGGCGGGCGAGGGGATGGCGGGCGGAGACCGCGAGCAGCGGTTCCTCCCGGAACAGGACCGGGCTGGCGCTGAGCCCCGAACCCTCCTGAGGCGAGAGCACGGCGACCAGGAGGTCGATCCTCCCCTCGTCGAGGAGGGTCGTGCCGTCGCTGTAGGCGTTCTCCCTGACCTGGACCTG
Source organism: Streptosporangium jomthongense (assembly GCF_042650425.1). Lineage (NCBI taxonomy): Bacteria > Bacillati > Actinomycetota > Actinomycetes > Streptosporangiales > Streptosporangiaceae > Streptosporangium > Streptosporangium jomthongense. The sequence continues at coordinate 79,822 of NZ_JBHSBC010000038.1, forward strand.
GCAGGTGGGGTTGCGGGTGTGGAAGACGTCGGCGACCTCGTAGACGAACCGGCCGACGGCGGTGCCGATGAACCCGACGGTCAGCACTCCGTCGAGGCCCCGGCCCGCGGCGACCGCCCTGGCCACGCCGTCGAGGATCTGCTGGTAGGCGGGGGCCAGGTCCTCGTGCAGGCGACGGCCGACCGGGGTCAGCTCGACCCTGCGGCTGGTCCGTTCGAACAGCCGGACCCCGATGCGGCGTTCCAGCTGCCTGATCGTCTGACTGACCCTGGCCGTGGACACCCGCAGGTTCTCGGCCGTCCGCCCGAAGTGCAGCTCCCTGCCGAGCTCCAGGAAGATCTCCATGTCCCGCCGCTCCACCGCGAACCCCCGTTCGTGAACCTGTGTGTTAACGAACGTTGCATAACACGGCATTGTTCCGGGTTTCAGAGTGAATGATCCTTAAGAGGTCAGCACGTTTCGGAAGACCGAAAAGACCACGGGGAGACGGGGAACATGGGAGAGCACACGCCGACACTGGTGCTGGGCGGCACGGGCAAGACGGGCAGCCGCGTCGTGCGGCGGCTGACGGAACGCCACCTGCCCGTGCGGATCGGCTCCCGCTCCGGTGGGGTTCCCTTCGACTGGGAGAACCGGGAGACCTGGGCTCCCGCGCTCCAGGGAGTGCGGGCGGTCTACGTGTCCTACCACCCGGACCTGGCGGCCCCAGGCGCGCCCGAGGCGGTCGGCGCCTTCGCCGAACTGGCGGTCGCCCAGGGCGCGCGGCGGCTGGTGCTGCTGTCCGGCAGGGGCGAGGAGGAGGCTCAGGCCGCGGAGGAGGCGGTGCGGGCGTCGGGAGCCGACTGGACGATCCTGCGGGCGAGCTGGTTCGCCCAGAACTTCAGCGAGGGGTACCTGCTCGACCCGGTGCTGGCCGGTCAGGTCGTACTGCCGGTCGGGCAGGTGCCCGAGCCGTTCGTCGACGCCGACGACATCGCCGACGTCGCCGCCGCCGCGCTCACCGAGGATAGGCACGTGGGTGAGGTCTACGAGCTGACCGGCCCGAGGCTGCTCACCTTCGCCGAGGCGGTCGCCGAGATCGGCGACGCGTCGGGACGCCATGTCGGCCTCACCCAGGTCTCCGCGAGGGAACACGCCGCCGCGATGCTCGCCGAGGGTGTCCCCGCCGAGGTCGTCGACCTGCTGACCTACCTGTTCACCACCGTGCTCGACGGCCGCAACGCCCACCTGGGCGACGGCGTGCGGCGCGCCCTGGGGCGGCGGCCCCGCGACTTCGCCGACTACGCCCGCGCGACCGCCGCGACCGGCGTCTGGAACATCTGAGACCGGGAGACAGCACCATGATCAAGCTTCTGCAGACGGTCTCCCTGCTGGCCGCGACCCTCACCACCGGCCTCATGGCCGGGCTGTTCGCCGCCTTCTCCTACGCGGTGATGCCCGGTCTGGCGCGCTCGCACGACCGTACCTTCGTCGAGGCGATGCAGCGGATCAACGTGGCCATCATCAACGGCTGGTTCATGGTCTGCTTCCTGGGCGGCCTCGCGTTCACCGTCGCGGCGCTGGTGCTGCACCTGAGCACCGGCCGGGAACTCCTGCCCTGGATCATCGCGGCCCTCGTCCTGTACGCGGTCATGTTCGTCGTCACCAGCGCCGTCAACGTGCCGCTCAACGACCAGCTCGCCAAGGCGGGCCAACCCGGTGACATCGCCGACCTGGCCGCCGTACGCCACGCCTTCGAGGCGCGGTGGGTCACCTGGAACATCGTCAGGACGGTCGCGAACGTCGCCGCCTTCGCCGCCCTCACCTGGGCGCTCGTCCTGCACGGCCGGGTCACCGCGACCCCGGCCCCCACGCCGGCTCCCGGCGCCGCCGGGGCCACCCAGGCCGCGCCGTACGGCCAGGCGCCCCACGGGGCCGCGCCGTACGGCCAGGCCGTGCCGTACACCCGGGCCGCGCCGTACGGCCAGGCGCCCGGCGCGTGGTGACGCCGGCGGCGGGGCCGTCCGCAGCGGTCAGGCCGGAGGCGCCTCGATCACCGAGGGCCAGCGCAGCAGGGCGGGCAGCGTGAGCAGGGCGACGGTCAGGTGCACCACCCCGCCGACCACCCAGGGGGCCGTCAGGCCGTAGGCGGCGGCGACCAGACCTCCGGCGAGGGCGCCGAGCGGCAGCGCGCCGAAGGCGATCATCCTGGTCGCGCTGCCGACCCGGCCCATCAGCCGGTTGGGGACCAGCCGCTGGCTGAGCGACTGGGCCATCACGTTCCATACGGACAGTCCCGCCGACCAGACGCCGAACAGCGCGACCACCACCACGGGCTGCCTGCCGAACAGGCCGATGGCCACCAGGCTCAGCGCGCTGGCGACCGAGACCCCGATGACCACGGAACGGGTGCCGAAGCGGCCGACGACCCGACGGCTGACCAGGCCTCCGGCGACCCCGCCGATCGCCATCGCGGCCACCAGGACGCCGTATCCCGCGTCCCCCACGCCCAGGACGTCCCTGGCGAAGAGCACGGTGACCGACTGGGCCATGAAGACGCTGAAGTTGCTGGTCGCGGCCAGCAGGACGACGACACGCAGCACCCGGTGCCCGGCCAGCCAGCGCACGCCCTCCATCATCTCGGCCACCACCCCGCGCCGCCCCTCGGCCGCCTCCGGGGCGGGAGGCACCCTGAAGTGACCGGCCGCGTTGCGGATCCGGGAGATCAGCACGATCGAGACGACGTAGGTCGCGGCGTTCACCCACAGCGGCAGCGGGATGAACAGTACGAACAGCGCCGAACCGAGCGCGGGCCCCAGGAACATCCGGCCGAGCGTCTCGGCCGTCACGTTGCGCCCGTTGGCGGTCTCCAGGTCGGCGCCGCGCACGACCGTGGGGATCAGCGCCCGGCTCGACCCCATGAAGAGGATGTCGCCGACGCACAGCCCGAACGCCAGGATGTAGATCATCCAGATCCTGGTGCCGCCCAGCGTCACGATCAACGCGACCGTGACGAGCAGCAGCGTCTGCGCCGTCTGGGCGCCGATCATCAGCAGGCGCCGGTCGTAGCGGTCGACGATCACGCCGCCGACCAGGGCGAGCAGCAGCCAGGGCAGCTCGGTGGCCAGCGGCACCCAGGAGATGAGCCGGGGGTCGTCGGTGAGTTTGCTCGCCAGCAGCGGCAGGGCCGCGATCACCACGCCCTCGCCGAGCGTCTGGATCGAGTAGGCCGAGAGCAGGTAGTTGAAGTTGCGCCCCAGGCCCCCTTCCGCCCGCCGTACGGCCGTGTCCTCGGTCACCACGAGCCGACCCCCTCAACCGCGTCGGGGTAGGTGAGGACGCCCGCGACCTTGGTCTTCGTGCCGGGCCCCAGCGCCCTGATGTCCACCTGGCCGACCTTCTGGAAGCGGCAGCCGCCGCCCGCGTACCCCCCGGCCGGGGTGTAGTAGAGCCCCCAGCAGGCCTCCCACGGCTCGACGCGGCCGGTCACCGGATCGACGACCGGTTCGTGGCGCGGCACGACCCGTTCCTGCACGATCGCGCCCGTCTCCGCCCCGTCCCGCAGGGCCCGCAGCCACTCGCGTTCGCCGACCTCCCAGCCCGCGACGATGCCCCGCCCGCTGTAGGCGTCGTTCGGCTTGAGGATGAGACGCTCCCTGCGCTCCACGCACTCCTCGAACAGGCCGGGCTCCCCAAGGGAGCGGGTCCAGGGCAGCACACGGTCGATCAGCGCCCGTTCCTCGGCGGAGAGCCGTACCCCGAGACCGGGGTCGGACAGCAGCGTCATGCAGGCCTTCTGCCGGTAGATCTCCGTCTCCAGCGGGGTCCAGACGACCACGCTCCCCTCCTCGTGCGCGGCCAGGAGCCGCTCGGTGAGCCGGAGGCCCTCCGGGTGGTCGACGACCTGGTCCACCTCGAAGACGCGGTAGACCACGTCGACCGGGGTGCCACGGAACAGGACCCGGCCGTTCCCGAAGTCCAGGTCGGTGATCTCGCCCAGACGGCAGTCGAGGCCGAGGTCGCGCAGGAGCCGGTGCAGCGGGCGCCAGGCCACGCCGTAGTCGGCCAGCCCGCCCTCCCCCTCGATCAGGGCGACCACCGGATCCCGGCTCCCGGTGACCTGACGCAGGGCTTCGGCCACCTTCTCCGGGGCGTCGACGAAGCCGAGGCGGTGCCGTTCGGCGAAGGCGCGCAGCGCGTCGTGGTCGAGCATGGCCCTGGTCGCGGGACCGACCCATTCGAGGCCGCCGGTCTCGCTGGTCGCGTTGAACTCCAGGATCTTGAACGACTCGCCGTCGTGGTAGGCGTCGATCCGGCCGAAGCGGTACGGCCTGGCCCCGCCGAGACGGCGCATGAGCCGGGCCCTGCGCGGTTCGACGCCCAGGGTCCGGCAGAGCCGGTCGAGGTCGCCGTCGTAGAGCCGTTCGGGCAGCGACATGAGGATGTCCACGGCGCGGACCACGTCGTCGGCGAACCGGTTCAGCTCCCCCTCCCCGACGAAGACGGGCCGGTTCAGATACCGGCGGTCGATGCCGGCCAGGTACGGGAAGCGCTCCTCGTCGTGCAGGTCGATCTCCGCGAGGGGACTGCCGCCGCGTAACAGCTCCTCGTTGTACAGCTCCGTGACGCGATTGGTCATGAGACCGCTCCGGATCCGACGCGCCGGTCGATCACCGGTCTGACCTTCCCGCTCACCGGGTTCCTCGGCAGGCCCCCCTCGGGGTGGCACTCGACGAGCAGCCGGAACACCTCAAGCCCGTCGCCGAAGGCGTGCCGGTCGCTCAGCGCCTCGAACTCGCTCCCCAGCAGGTGCCGTACCTTCTCCGGGTCGAGGTCGAGCGGCGACTCGGTACGGACGACCACCGTGTCCGTGCCGTCGCTCGAAGTGATCTCGACCTGGAGCCGGGAGACCTGGAAGACCGCCAGCGCGGTGAGGATCTCGTCGTACAGGACCGTGCGGGCCTTGACCTTGATCAGGCCGTCCGACCTGCCGAGATACTCCAGGATCCTGCCGGGGGTCCCGCAGCCGCAGTCACGGCCGGGCAGGACGCGGCCGACGTCGCCGATCCGGTAGCGGACCAGCGGCCCCTCGAACTTCTGCAGGGCGGTGACGAGCAGGTGGCCGGGTTCGCCGTCCGGCACCGGGCGGCCCTCCTCGTCGACCACCTCGACCAGGTTGTAGTCGTCGCACAGGTGGTGCAGCGTGCCGTCGAGGCCGGGGCACTGGTAGCCGAGCTGGGCGCCGTCGTTGGCCGCGAGGATGCTGGAGATCACCCGGACCCCGAGCCGTTCGCGCAGCCACGCCTTGTCGGTCTCGGTCATCGCGGTGCCGCCGTAGACGACCTTCTCCAGGCGCAGGTCAGGCTCGCGGGCCGCGGCCTCGCGCAGCAGGGGCAGGATCAGCGCGGGCTGGCCGACGACGGCGTTGACGGAGAAGTTCCGCACCAGCGCGAGCAGGTCGTCGACCGTGATGTGCTGGCCGGTCGTGTAGCACTCGATCGGCATCCGCGACAGCTCGCAGCTGCTGGTGATCAGGCCGCCGTAGAGACTGCCGCCGAACAGGGCGTTGACCAGCCGGTCCCCCTTCTCCAGGCCGACGCCGTACAGCATGGGCACGGCCTCGCGCACCATGTTGGACCAGTCGGTGAGGGAGTAGACGATGTAGCGCGGCTCCCCGGTGGTCGCCCCGCTGCGCAGGATCTCGCCGCTCGGCGGCGCGTCGCTGGACATGTCCCGGCTGACCGGCGGCGTGTGGGCGTCGAGGACCGCCTTGTCCAGGATCGGCAGCCGGGTCAGGTCCTGCCGCCCGGTGACGGCGGGCAGGTCCCGGTAGTACTGGGTACGGCGGGCCCGCCCGGCCAGGTAGCGAAGCTTCGCCCCGATCCGTCCTGGTTCCTCGGCCGCGTCCCGGCCCCGGGCCACGGCCAGGGAGACACCGGCCAGGTGGTCGCGGGTGAACAGCCGCCCGACCCACCCGGCCCTGGCGTCGGCGGCCAGTTCGGCGGCCCGCCTGGCGGCCTCGGTGGGGAAGGCGCCCCGGACCCGGGGCGGCGGGACCTCCACGGGCGGCCCCGCCGTACGGTCGTCCCGGTCCGTCACCGTGACGTCGGGCAGGGGCACGCCCGCCCCGGTCAGCAGGCCGGTCACCGCGAGCCACAGGTCCCGGCGCCCGGTGCGCACGACGACCCGGTTGCCGGTGGCCAGGCCGTACAGCAGGCCGCGCAGGGTGGCCCCCGGCTCCTCGTCGTCCAGCGGCACCGTGCCGACGGGGGCGAACTCCTCGACGTCACCGTCGGGCAGGGGCCGCCACGGATACCGGCCGAGGCCGTCGAACAGCTCGTCGAGGGCCTCGGTGAGCGCGGTGCCGTTCAGCAGGCCGGTCAGCCCGTGTTCGGCGAGCGCCTCCACGGGATGGCGTTCGGCGTGTTCGACGGCCAGCAACAGGTCGGTCGGGTAGTGCCTCACCGCACGCCCTCCGGCCTGACGAGCGGGCCCTCCGACCGGACAGGCGGGCCCTTCGGCTCGGTGGAAGGGCTTCCCGGCCTCACCGGCGGGCCTCCCGGTCTCACGAGGGGGGCCAGGACGAACTCGCCGAGGATCTGCCTGAGCACGCCGGGGTCGGGGTGTGAGGCCTCGATGAAGACCGGGATCTCCCACTCCTGGTAGGAGATGTGGTCGGGCAGCGGCTGCCTGCCGTCCAGGCTGTGTACCTTGTCCACCCACGGGTGGTTCCTGATGTGGTCGGGCACGTCCACCGTGTAGCCCTCCGCCGGCTTCAGGTGGTGGCCGGGGAAGATGGCGAAGCCGTGGTAGCGCCCGCTCGCCGGGCGCGGTCGCGGCCTGGGCCAGCCGAGCCGGATGGCGATCTCGTGCGAGGGCAGGTGCACCCCGGTGTGGCGCAGGTGCGAGGTCACGATGCCCGCGCCGCCGAGCCGGTTGGCGACCTCAAGGAAGACCAGCTCCTGCTCCTTGGTCTCGAAGAACTCAAGGTGGACGCAGCCGGTGTCGATCTCCAGGGCCCTGAGCACCCGTTCGGCGAAGACCCGGTGGCGTTCGTCGTGCTGGATCTGGTGCGAGGCGATCGGCGTCCCCTGCGCGAAGTCCAGCGGCGTCCGCACACACCTGCTGAACACGACGTCGACCAGCTCGCCGTCCTGGACCAGCCCGTCGGCGTGCAGGACGTCGCCGTCCACGTACTCCTCAAGCTCGAACCCGCCGGGGTCGCCGAGCGCGCGGCAGGCGGCCAGCGCCGCCTCGGCCGTCTCGTGGATGACGACCTCCTGGCTTGAGGCGCCCTGCCGGGGTTTGAGGACGGTCCTGCCGCTCCACGGCAGCGAACCGGGTACGGCGTCGGCCGCCACGAAACGCGGGTGACGAACCCCCGAGCCTTCGAGCGCCTCCTTCATGCTGACCTTGTCGCGCACCCGGCGCAGCCGGTCGAGGGAGGGGCCCTCGATCCCGAGGTGGCGCCGTACCCGCCAGGCCAGCAGGACGCCGTCCTCCGACAGCGACAGCAGCTGCTCGAACCCCTCGGCGGGGGAGACGTTCTCGATGATCCACCCGGCCAGGTCGTCGGCGGGGCCGACCTCAAGTCTCCGGCAGCGCAGTCCCTCGGGCAGTTCGGCGATCCGCTCCGCGCGGCCGACGTAGGTGACGTCGTGGACCTCGTGGTCGATGGCGAGGTGGTAGTCGATCTTCCGGTAGGGAACCTGGTGGACGACCAGAATCTTCATCGCGCGTACTCCAATGCGGTGACTCCCCAGCTGAAGCCCATGGCGCTCGTGGCCAGGAGGACCAGGTCCCCGCGCCGCAGCGCCCGCCGTTCCCTGAGCCCGTCCAGGGCGATCAGGGTGTCGGCGCCTCCCATGTGGCCGAGCCTGTGGTAGTTGAAGACGCTCTTCTCCCGTGGCAGCCCGAGCTCCCGCAGCAGCCGCTCGTGCATCCTCCGGTCACCCTGGTTGATCAGGAAGTGGGCGACGTCGTCCCGTTTGCCGCCGACGGCCCGCAGGGTCTCCTCGACCAGCCGGGTGAAGTTGTCCACGTAGGCGTCGGCGAGCCCGGAGCGGTGCGGCCCCCTGCGGATCACCAGGCGCCCGTCCCGCTGCTCACCGTGGTAGTAGTCGGCCCAGCTCGGGTCGGTCCGCACCGCGGTGTGCAGCACCTCGAAAACGGCCTCCCGCCTCGACAGCAGTACGGCCGCCGCCGCGTCGCCGAAGTTGAACAGCTCCTTGGACCCGGGGTCGGCGTGGTCGACCAGCTGGCTGAGCCGGTCGGCGACGAGCACCAGCGCGTACCCGTCGCCGCGCTGCCCGGCGAGCCGGTCGAGGGCGATCCTGATCGCGGTCGTGCCCGCGTTGCAGAAGTTGGCCACCTCGAAGCAGTGCGCGTCCTCGACGCCGAGTTCCGCGGCCACCCGCGCCGCCGGTGACCAGAACGGGACGTCCCACTCACCGGAGCCCGCGAAGATCACCTGCCTGACGTCCCCCGGTCGCACCGCCGTACGGCCGAGCAGTGCCCTGGCCGCCTCGGCGGCGAGTTCCCAGGACTGTTCCGTCTCGCCCAGGACGGGGAACTCCTCGGTGTGCGTGATCTCCCTGATGGCCTCGACCGGCACGCCGGAGGCCCGGTGCATCAGGTGGACGGCGGCCCGTCCCCTGGGGAGACGGACCTCGAAGTCGACGATGCCGCCCATCAGTCACCGGACTGGATGCTGACGCGGTGCACCGTCCGCCCGACGCCCGGCTCGACGGCGGTCGCGCAGTGGTAGGTCGTCGCGGTCTTCCAGATGACCAGGTCGTTGGGGGTCCAGCGGTGGGTGTAGACGTGCTCGGGGTCCTGGACGAGTTCGTCGACGATCGCGAAGAAGGCCGCGTTCTCGTTGGCGTCGAAGCCGACCACCGAGTCGAGGTACTCGGGAGAGCCGTACAGGTAGGGGCGTCCGGTGAAGGGGTCCTCGCGCACCAGGGGGTGCTCGACCTTCGGGTGTTCGATGTCGATCAGCGCGCGGAACTCGGCGACCGACAGGCCGACGTGCTCCTTGCCGATCCGCAGGCGCTTGTTGACGGTCGCCAGGGCGTTCCTCCCGGCGATCTTTCGCTTCCACTCCTCGGGGAGGCGTTCGTAGACGTCCACGGCGCTGGCGTAGAGCGTGTGCCCGCTGGTCGAGGGCACGTTCACGCCGTGCAGCATGGTGTAGGGCGCCGGGTCGGCGATGTAGGAGGAGTCCTGGTGCCAGAAGTTGCCGACCCTGGCCACCCCGACCGGTTTGTTGTTCCGCACCTCGTTCGAGGAGATCATGATCTCTTCGAACTCCGGATGGCGATACTCCCTGAGCAGGAAGGGGACGGGTCTGCCGAGGCGTCTGGCCAGGGTGATCTGCTGTTTCGGGGTCAGCTCGACGCCGCGCACGACCACGAGTTCGCGCCGTCTCAGGTTGTCCACGAGCTGGTCGAAGAGTTCTGGGCGTTCGAGGTCCTCGTAGGTGACGCCGGTCAGCTCGGCGCCGATGAACGGGGTGATCTCACTGATCGTCATGGTTGGCCCTCTCGTCGGATTCTGAGGCGTTCAGGAGTCCAGGCTCTTGCGCAGCGCGGCCACGAAGTCGTCGATCTGGCCGGAGGTCCTGAAGGGCGGAACGGTGATCCGGAAGCGCTCCGCGCCCCTGGGCACGGAGGGGAAGTTGATCGGGGTGACGTAGACGTCGTGTTCCTCGAAGAGCACGCGCGCCACCCGCCTGACACGTTCGGCGCCGGGCACCAGCACCGGGACCAGGTGGCTGTCCGCGTCGAGGAAGCCGATCCCGGCGGCGCGCAGCGCCTGTTTCAGGTGACGCACGTTGTCGGCCAGCGCGCGCCTGAGGGCGTCGCCGTCCTGGATGAGTTCCAGGCTTCTGAGCGTGGCGTCCAGGCTGGAGTGGGGCAGCGAGGTGGTGAAGATGAACCCGGGCGCGTGGGAGCGGACGTAGTCCAGCGCCGCGTCGGGACCCGCCACGTATCCGCCGACCGTCCCGAAGGCCTTGCTGAAGACGCCCTGCACGAAGGTCGGCCTGTTCTCCCCGGCCTCCTCGCACACTCCGGCGCCCGTCGGGCCCCTGGTGCCCACGGCGTGCGTCTCGTCCACGAAGGTCAGCGCGTTGTACTTCTCCGCGAGGTCGCAGATGGCGCGCACCGGGGTGACGTCGCCGTCCATCGAGTAGACGGTCTCGAACACGATCAGCTTGGGACGGTCGTGGTCGTACTGGGCGAGCGCCCTCTCCAGCTCGTCGAGGTCGTTGTGCGGGAAGATGTGTTTCGCGCATCCCGTACGGAGGATTCCCTCGATGAGGGAGCGGTGGTTCTTGGCGTCGGAGAAGACGACGATGCCGGGGAGCGCGGAGATGACGGTGCTCAGCGTCTCGAAGTTGGCGATGTAGCCGCTGGAGAAGACCAGCGCGCGTTCCTTGCCGTGCCAGGCCGCGAGTCTGGTCTCCAGTTCGACGTGGGCCGCGCTGGTGCCCGCGATGTTGCGTGATCCGCCGCTGCCCGTGCCGTGTTCCACGGTCGAGTCGAGTTGCGCCCGGATGACCTCGGGGTGCTGGCTGAGTCCGAGGTAGTCGTTGCTGCACCAGACCTGGACCCGGCCCGCACCGTCTGTGCCGTGTACCGCGTGGCCGCGTTCGGCGGCCAGATGGGAGAAGGGGACGAAACTGCGATAAAGCCCGTCCTTTTTAAGTTCTTCGATTTTCTTGGGAAATATCCCCAGCAGCGTGTTCGTGTGCTCCGTCAACGTCCGCATGATGATTCAACCCCGGTTTCTGGAGGAGTCGGCCCAACCTTCGGCCTGTGGCGACGGCGCCCGTGAGACGGACACGGCGATCCGGCGGCCCCGGCCCCAGGGGCACGCGCCACGGAAAACGAAACGGGTCAGCCGCTGCGGCGGCCCCCGGCCTCTCAGCTCTCGGTACAGGTCCGACAGGTGGTGGGCGTGCCACCAGGCTCCGTGCGGGACGTCGCCGCCCCGCGTGCGCCGGAAAGATCAGCTCTCGTTCTTGCCATCGATCTCGTCGCCCCTATCGCGAGAGTGGCCACGGAAGTGCTGTCCCGCACAGACCCTAATCAGGGATATGTGCGCTATTTCCTGTATTACCTACACAGACAGTAGGGATGTTGGGAATTCCTGTCAAGCCGGGGTTTATCAGCGTTTGAAGGAAATCAGCCGTGTTTTCCGGCCGTCACCTGGGGGGTTCCGGACGGCGGCGAACCAGCTCGACGACCGCCGCGATGTCGCGGTCCGCCCAGCCGTTCTCCGCGGCCTCCTCGTAACGTCGCTCGACCAGCCGGGCGACGGGCAGTTCGAGGCCGAGGGACTCCCCGAGCTCGACGGCCAGCCGTACGTCCTTGGCGCCGAGCGGGGTGGTGAACCAGCCCTTGTGGTCACCGTCGAGGACGTCGTCGAGCCGGTTGTGCAGGGCGGGGGCCACGGTCGGCCAGCGGCTCAGGAAGTCGCGAAGCCTCTCCTGGTCGAGCCCGGCCGCCTGACCGGTCGCGACCACCTCACCGAGCACGGCGAGCCCGGCCATGAGCAGGTAGTTGCTGAGCAGCTTGAACGTCAGCGCGCCGCCAGGGTCCTCCCCGCAGTAGTGCTGGACCGCGAACAGGTCGCACCAGACGGGGTCGAGGTCGCGGGCGTACTCCCGCTCGCCGCCGATCAGCACCGTGGCCTGTCCCTCGACCACGGCCTGCGGCGCCCCGATGACCGGCGCGGCCACGAAACGGCGGCCGGGCGCGATGTCCCGCAGCTCACGGGAGGTCGAAGGGGAGACGGTGCTCGTGTCGGCGATGACCGTCGCCTCGTCCTGCCCAAGGGAGACGAGCCGTCCCATCACGTCGCGGCTGGCCCGGTCGTCGGCGAGGGACAGCAGCACGGCCTCGGCGTCCAGCGCGGCGTCCAGCGGCGAGTGGACCTCGGTGGCGCCCGCGTCGACCACCTCGGCGGCCCTGCCCGGCGTACGGTTCCAGACCCGCACCGTGTGACCGCGGGCGAGCAGTCGCTGGGCCATCGCCCTGCCCATCCGACCCATCCCGAGCACCGCTACCCGCATTGCCTTCCCCTCCGTCGTCCCCGTTCCCGCCTACCGGAGGGCTTCCCTGATCCACGGAAGCGCAACCGGACGGGCCGTCAGCGTCCGGTCAGCGTCCCGTCAACGCCGTCACCGACGCTCCTCCCATGATCTCCTCCTCCCGCCGGTGGGGCACACTGGCCGTCGCCTGTCTCGCCGTACTGCTCCTCAGCATCGATCTGACCGTGCTCCACCTGGCCGCGCCGAAGCTGACGCGGGACATGCGCCCCTCCGCCACCCAGTTCCTGTGGATCGTCGACGTGTACGGCTTCGCCCTGGCCGGGCTCCTGGTCACGATGGGCAACCTCGGCGACCGGATCGGGCGCAGGAGGCTGCTGCTGGCCGGGCTCGTCGCCTTCGCCTGCGCCTCCGCGCTGACGGCCTACGCCCCGACGCCGGAGCTGCTGATCGCCGCCAGGGCGCTGCTCGGCGTCGCGGGCGCGACCGTCATGCCCTCGACCCTGTCGATCATCCGCAACGTCTTCACCTCCCCCCGCGAGCGGGCCACCGCGGTCGGCGTCTGGAGCAGCGTCTCGGCGCTCGGCTTCGCCCTCGGCCCGGTGATCGGGGGCCTGCTGCTCGACCACTTCTGGTGGGGGTCGGTCTTCCTGGTCAACGTCCCGGTCGCCGCGCTGATCGTCGTCGCCGGCGCCCTCGTGCTCCCCGAGTCGCGCAACCCGAACCCGGGGCGGATCGACCCGGTCAGCGTCCCGCTGTCGATCGTCGGGGTGGTCGCGGTCATCTACGCGGTGAAGAACGCCGCCCACGACGGGGTGACCGCCCCCGGCGTCCTGGTCGCGGCGGTGGTCGGCGTGGTGGTTCTCGCCCTGTTCGTCCGGCGTCAGCGGCGGCTGGCCGAACCCCTCATCGACGTGCGGCTCTTCCACCACCGCGCCTTCTCCGGCGCGGTCGGGGCCAACGTCGTGTGCATCTTCTCCATGCTGGCCGCCTCACTGGCCTTCGCGCAGTACTTCCAGCTCGTCCTGGGGTGGTCGCCGCTGGTCTCGGGGCTGGCGAGCCTGCCCGGCGGACTCGGCGCGGCGGTCGGCGGCGCCCTGGCGACCCCGCTGGTCGGCCTGCTCGGCAGGGCCCGGGTCGTGGCCCTCGGGCTGGCCCTCGGCGCGACGGCGTTCGTGCTGTACAGCCGGTTCGGGACGGACACCGGCTACCCGTACATGCTGCTCGCCATGGTCCTCGCGGGGTTCGGCAACGGGTTCGCCTTCGCCGTCACCGGTGACACCGTCCTGGCCTCCGTCCCCAGGGAGCGGGCCGGGGCTGCCTCGGCCATCGCGGAGACCGGTCAGGAGATGGGCGGCGCGCTGGGCATCGCCGTACTGGGAAGTGTGCTGAACGGCGCCTACCGCGACGGCCTGCGGCTGCCCGCCGGGGTGCCGGACCGGGTGGCCGGGCAGATCGGGGAGTCACTCGGCGGGGCGCTGCAGGTCGCGGCCGGCCTGCCCGCCCAGGTCGCGGAGGCCGTCGGGCGGGCCGCGAGGCTGGCCTTCCTCGACGGCATGCGGACCACGCTGGTGACGGGGGCCGCGCTGCTGGCCGTACTGGCGGTGGCCGTGCTGTTCACGCTGCGCGGTGTTCCCAAGGAGATCCCGGAGGTGGTCCTCGACGACGCGGGCCGCGCGCAGGACGACGAGCCCGCGCGGATCGGCTGACCCGCCGGGAAACCCTCGCGCGTTCGGGAAAAGGGACAGCCCCTAATTGTCGTGTTCAGCTCGCCCGATCGGGCGCCTCGAAAGGGCGCGGGCCATTCCGTCCGGCCGCCGGGGGGCCGGGACGGCACCTCGGGGCTGGAAACGATTTCCCCCTCCCCGCCCCCACCCCCGGAAAACGGAAATACAACGCAAGGAGAACGGAAACCCCGCTTCAGGGAAATATCAGATCACCAGCAAATAGCGCAGACCAGCGCAAACCTCAGGCCGCGAACCTCTCCAGAGAGGTTCCGGCACCCCCCGTACGGCCTCGGCACCCGGCCGCAAAGGAGGGGTTTCGGACAGCACATATCTATGATTATGTATTATTTATAACTTAATAACCATAAGTGCCGATTACCATTGCGCTTTACCTTCCCAATGGATCACGGTCAGTCTAATATTTGGACCTATGTCATGGCGTGCATCAGATTTCCCAGATGAGGAAGCCTGGCCTCCCGGTCGTGGCGGCACTTCCACCGGAGACGAATCTGAGCACGAGTCCGACTGGCACCCCGAGAGCCTGCCGACGTTCAACTGGCGCCGTGCCGTACTGTTCGGAACCCTCTCCGTGGTCGTCGCGGGCGCGGGCGTCTGGCTGATCAGGGCCAACTCCGCGACCCCGCAGACCCTCGTGGCCGACCCCTCGCCGCAGACGTCGAGCGCGGGCTGGGGAGCGGCGACGCGGAGCCCCTCGGACACCGACGCCGGCAAGCCCGCCCCCTCCACCTCGGTCTACGTCGACCGGAGCGGCGCCGGGGACGGCGCCTCCGCCACCGCGCCACCGGGCAAGACCGCCATCGGGACGACCGCGAAGCCCGAGGAGTCCCCCCAGCTCACCGTCCGGCAGGCCTACCGCATCCACGGCTCGTACCAGAAGAACCTGTCGGCGGTTCAGACCCGGATGGACTCGGCGGCCATGGGCAAGCTCGAAGGCGGACTGGCGGTCGAGATGACCCGGGCCAGCTTCAAGACCGCCAAGATGCAGGGCGAAACGGTCGCCTCGGGCACCTGGCCGAACCCGCAGGTGTGGGTGCCCCGGCACGTCGAGGGCTCCCCCGACTGGTTCGTCGCGGTCGCCCACGAGACCGGCATCGCCCGGGTCGTCGACCTGATGAGCTCGACCCCGGCGGGCTGGCGCCTGGTCGCCTCGGGACTCGACACCCGCGCGATCCTGCCCGCCTTCCCCAAGATCGCCACGGACGCCGAAGGCTACGCCACGAGCCTTCCTGAGAACGCCACCGGCCTGGTCGCGACCCCGCGCCAGATCGCCGAGGAGCACCTGGAGAGCCTGGAGAGCGCCAAGCCCGACCAGAGATTCGAGGACGGGCCGTGGACCAGCGAGACCGTGAAGTTCTGGCAGCAGGAACGCGCCCAGCTTGAGGACGCCGGATGGATCCTCAGCCTGACCTACCGTCAGGAGGGCCCGATCCGGGCGCTGCGAACCGGGGACGGGGGCGCCCTGGTCTGGTACTCGGCGCGCTCAACCGACACCCGCATGGCCGAGCGCGCGGGGGCGAAGGTCACCCTGAAGGGTTCCGCCGCAGTCCGCACGCGCAACAAGGCGTTCACCCACTCGGCGAGCGCCACCTATGGACGGATGTACGTGACATATGTACCCCCCGCCGGCTCCACCGACCCCGTCCGTGTACTGGGCGAGTGGAGTGAGGTCCTGGAGAGCCACGGCGACTGACGTCCCACCGGGAGAAGAGGAACGCCCATATGACACCTTCACGTAAGCCCTCACGTGCGACGGTGATCACCGCGAGCATCGCGATCGGCGTGTTCGGTGCCGGCGCCGGGCTGGGAACCGTCATCGCCGCCCGTTCCCAGCCCCCCGCCGAGCAGTCCGTACGGCTGGCCGCGGGGACCTATCACCTGGACGAACTCGCCCAGGCGTGGAAGGCGGGCGAGGCCCCGTCGCTGTCCGGCTCCGACGCGGGCAGCACGATCAGCAAGAAGGGTCCCCTCGGCACGGCCCTGGCCGGTGCGAAGGTCTGCCTGACCGCGACCGCCGACGGGCACGCCGTCTCAGGAAGCGCGGGAGGCTGCATCGGCCTGCCCGTGCTGGCCAGTGCCACGGCCCCGCTCCAGCGTCCCAGCAACCCCAAGTCCGGGACGGCCAAGGACACCAAGGACGCCAAGGACACAGCGCCGAAGGCCGCGCCGCAGCCGACGGTCAAGCCCGTCAAGAACGACGCCCCCCCGAAGAGCAACACGGGCGGCGGGGGCGGAGGTGGTGGAGGCGGCGGCACCACGCAGAAGGCACCCGTCTCCGCCCCGGTCCAGCCCCCGAAGACGAACACCAAGGCCGACCCGCCCCCACCCCCGCCGACGAAGAAGGTCAGCGGGGGCATCTCGGACAACGGCAGTGTGATCGACAAGCCCGCGACCCTCGCGGAGAAGCCGAAGCTCGGCATCGGCGCGGACGCGCCGAAGGTCGCCGACCGTGACGAGAAGCCGCAGCCGGACTCTCCCAAGCCGCCCAAGGCCGCCAAGCCGACCGGCGCCCTCAAGCCCGCCCTGCCCAACGGCACGGCCAAGCCGGTCACGCCGCCCAAGACAACCGCCAAGCAGAAGCCCCAGAACCCGGTCAACCAGCCCCAGGACGCCGCTCCCAAGTCCTCGGACGCCGCTCCCAAGACTTCGGACGCCGCTCCGAAGTCCTCGGGCAAACACCACCCGGACGCGCAGTCGGCGCCCGAGACGACCGAGACGACCGACGAGAACGGGGAGGCGTTCACCCCCGAGCAGGAGCCCGACCAGACCGTGCTCCAGCCCGCCCCCATGGGAGCGGGAGTAGAGACGCTGCCGGTCTTCAAGGACCCCGAGTTGCTCAAGCGGGCCCAGGAGGCCCTGGGGCTCGACAAGAACATGCGCTACACCGACGAGAACGGCGTGTGGGACCTCAACATCGCCCCGCCGGGAACCCCGCCGTGCCGTGACTACACCGAGGACGAGCTGCGCGAGCTCGGCGCCGACCAGGACGGCGCGGTCATCCCCCGCGACTCCTGCCGGTGGCCCGCCTTCGTCCGCTGGCTCTACGCCGAGCCCGCGCCCGGCGAGGTCAGCAACTGGACCAAGTTCACCGGCCTGCCCGAGCGGAACCTGGAGTTCGTGGTGACGGACCAGGCCCCCGCGCAGCCCGAGCAGCAGCCCGAGCAGCAGCAGCCGGACCAGAACGACCAGTACGACCCCTACGGCCAGGACGACCAGCCCGGTCAGCAGGGCCAGCCCGACCAGCAGAACCAGCAGGGCCAGAACGGCGAGTACGGCCAGCAGCCCCCGGCCCAGCCCGACAAGCACGACCAGTCCGGCGGCCTCGTACCCGCCCAGCCGCAGCCCGACCAGCAGACGAGCCACTCCAAGCAGCAGCGGCGGGAGACCCCGTCCGACGCGGGGCCGTACGAGACCCGTCGCTACATCAAGAACGGCCCCGGCCAGGTCGAGCCGGACCAGGACGGGCCCACCGGACCATGAGCACCTCCACCGGCGTCGGGCGTGTCACGCCCGGCGCCGGCGGCGAGGGGGCGGCGTGGGTGAGCGAACACGGCGCGCACCTGCTGGACTACGCCGCCTCCCACCTCGCCTCAGGCCGGGCGTTACCCGCGGTCGCCTCCGTGCTGACCGCGTGCCTGGCCGAGCCGTCCCCGCCGGAGAGGGTCGGCGTCAGAGGACGGCTGTTCTCCGCCCTGCGGCGTGACTGCCTGGCGTCCCCCGACCACCGGGAGATCTACGTCCCCGACACGGGGCCCGGCATGCCGGACGAGGAGGTCACCGAGCGCGTCTGGTCGCTCGTCGAACCGCTGGGCACCGAGACGCTCAGGCTGATGTACCGCCACGGACTCACCACTGAGGACCTCGCGCACGTCCTGGCCATGCCGGTCGAGGAGGTCACCAGGCTCGCCACCCGCACCCAGGACCTGCTGGAGATCCTGGCCAGCGGGCTCGACGCCCTCGCCAACCACCGCCGCACCTGCCCCGAGCTGGGCCCCCTCGTCGAGCGGATCTTCCCCGAGGAGGAGTGGACGGCCGCCGACATCGACGCGGAGGCACGGGGGGACCTGATCTCCCACATGCTGAAGTGCCCGGTGTGCGCGCGGCCGATCAACATCCGTTACACGGTCCCGCAGATGGTCTCCCATCCGCGCATCCGCTCGCTTCCCCCGCAGGTCCGGCGTCAGCTCCTGGACGCCCTGCCCGAGCCGCCGCCGTCCCCGCCGAAGCCCCCGGCCAGGCGTTCCCCGGGCATCGCCGGAGCGGGACCGCTCGCCGCGCCCACGGCCGTCGCGGAAACCGGTACCGAACCCGTCTCCGGGCCCCCCGCCGCCGTGGACCCCCGGACGCGTCCCGCCAGGCAGGACCGCTCCACGATGCCCTACCGGACCGTCCGTCCCGAGGGCGTGAGCCGTACCGGGCCGAAGCAGAGCCCTGACCGCCGGGATCGTCCGGCGCCCGAGACCGAAACCGACCGGCGCAGCCGCCGGGACCGCTCCATGCCGTACGGCCCGGCCTCGGGAGACCGCTCCCCCACGTCCTCCAGGCCTCCCAAGTCCTCCGAGACCCCGAGGTCCCCCGAGCGGCACGGGGACCGTCCCACGCTGCCGTCCCTGCCCGTGCTGCCCGCCCCGGGGCCCTCGGTGCCCCCGGGGCCCTCGGGGCCACCACTCGCGCCGCCCGTCCCCGGGCAGAACACCCCGCTCTACGACGCCCTGTTCACCCAGGCGTGGGCGCGGAACACCGCCGAGCGCGAGACGGACGCCTCGGCCACCATGCCGTCCCTGCCCGCCGTCGCCAAGTCCTCCCAGAAGTCCTCCCAGAAGTCCCCCCAGAAGCCCGCTCCGAAGCCCGCGACGGGACGCGAGCCGGACGATACGGAGGGGTATCCCCTCGGGGTCCGCGTCCTGGAGGCGCTCGCCCCCCTCGGGACGTGGCTCAGGAACACCACCGTCAAGGTCGTGATCGTCATCGTCGCGGGCGCGACGGGCACCCTGCTGGGGATGAACCTCCTGGCGCCCGTGATGGGGTCGCGGGACACGGTGACCTCCCTGCGGACGACCACGCAGAGCCAGACACCCGACCGGCCGACGGCCTCGCCCCAGCTGACGTTCCCCGGGGCCGAGTCGTCCGGGTCCGCCTCGGGAGAGCCGGGAGGGTCGGGGGAACTCGCCAAGCGGGTGCGCGTCCCTCCCCTGGTGACGCTCGACGAGTTCGGTCAGGGGAACATCCTCCTCACCGTGACGGGCTCCCCCCTGCGGTGGCGCGTCACGGCCCCCGGCCTGACGGTGCGCCCGTCGAGCGGCACCACACGGCCGGGCCGCCCCGACGTGATCGCCCTGCGCGCCCACCGCATCCGCCACTGGTGCGGCACGCCCTTCACCGCGACGACCTCCCTGACCGTCCACGGACCCGACGACTCGATCACCACCACGGTGCGCTGGCAGACCTGCTGACCTCCCGCGCTGCCCTCTGTGAAAGGACCCTGGCCATGACGGAGACGTCCCCCCAGATCCAGGCTTCGCCGCCCCCGCAGGGCGAACCGTTCCAGGAGACGGTCCCCCTCACCGCCGAACACCTGCTCATCAACCGACGTCCCGAACCGACCGGCGGCTGGCGCCGCCTGGTGTGGCAGGTCTCCGGCGGGAGGATCACCCCCGCCGAGTCGAGCGCCGAACTGGAACGCCGCACGCTGATCGCCCAGGCCCAGACCCCGGTGGCCAGCGGCCACCACCGGATCGCGGTGATGAGTCTCAAGGGCGGGGTCGGCAAGACCACCACGACCGTCGCCCTCGGCAACACCCTGGCCTCCCTGCGGGGCGACCGGGTGATCGCCATCGACGCCAACCCCGACCGGGGCACCCTCGGGCTGAAGGTCAAGTCGGAGACCGCGGCGACCATCCGCACCATGCTCGCCGAGGCCCCGCACATCATGCGTTACGCCGACGCGCGCGCCTTCACCTCCCAGTCGCCCGCCCGGCTTGAGGTCCTCGCCTCAGACAGCGACCCGGCGGTGAGCGAGGCGTTCGACGCCGACGACTACCGGACGGTCGCCGGGCTCATCGAGCGTTACTACTCCATCTGCATCACCGACTGCGGGACGGGGCTGCTGCACGGCGCCATGGGGGCGACGCTGGAGCTGGCCGACCAGATCGTGCTGGTCAGCCTCGTCGCCGTCGACGGCGCCAACTCGGCCGCCGCGACGCTGGACTGGCTGACCGCCCACGGCCACTCCGACCTGGTCAGGAACGCCATCGTCGTGCTCAACGCCGTCGAGCCCAAGTCCGACGTGGACGTCAGCCTGCTGGAACGGCACTTCGCCGCCCGCTGCCGCTCGGTGATCCGCGTGCCGTACGACCCGCATCTCAAGGAGGGCGCCGAGGTCGACCTCGTACGGCTGCGCCCGACCACCAGGGGCGCCTACCTGCGTCTGGCCGCCGCGGCGGGCCAGGCGTTCGGCCAGCGCCAGGACCGGAGCCGCTAGTGGCCAAGAACGGCGACCTGGACTGGGACCTCGGCCCGCCACGCAACAACCGCAGGATGCTCCTCGTCGTCGTCTCCATGGTCGGGGCCATCCTGCTGGCGGCCGTGATGTGGCGCGTCGTGGGAGGCGGCCAGGAACCCCAGGTGGTCTCGACGGTCTCCACCGCCGAGGACGGAGGCGGGGGCGTCGTGCTCGCGCAGCCGTCCGGCTACGAGAGCGAGGCGGGTTATCCCGTCGGGTTCCCGCACACGGACCTGGGGGCGGCCTCGGCCGCCGCCGCCGCGCTTGAGGGCGCCTGGACGCTGGACGTCGCCCAGGCCGAGCATGCCGCCGTCCTGTACGCCCCGCCGGAGCAGCGGGACACGGCCCTGGCCGGGGCGCGGGCGGCGGTCGCCGGATGGCGGCAGACCCTCGGCCTGCCCAGGACCGGGCCGCTGCCCGAGGACGCCGCGATGCGGACCAGGACGATCGGCGTCCAGTGGCGTTCCCGCTCGAAGGACCTGGTCCAGGTCTCCGTCCTGGTCCAGGTGACCGCGACCAAGGGCGTCGGGGACACCGACCCCACCTATTCGAGTCCGTACGCCATGAACCTGCTCATGAGCTGGAACCCCACCATGCGTGGCCCGAGCCAGGGTGACTGGGTCAACATCCCCGATCCGGTCACGACCACGGTGCCCCAGGTCGCCCTGCCCGGCAGTCCCGAGTTCACCGCCGCGGGCTGGAAGCCCATCGCCGGTTCCGACCCCACCCCCTAGATCGAGGAGGACCGCCCATGCCCCGACGCATCCCGTCCCGGCGCGTCACCCTGATGTCAGGCCTGCTGCTCGCCGGGGTCTCCGCGACGGCGGGAGCGGTCGCCGCCCACCCGTGGAGCGC
The DNA here is from genome assembly GCF_042650425.1 of Streptosporangium jomthongense. Classification (NCBI taxonomy): domain Bacteria; kingdom Bacillati; phylum Actinomycetota; class Actinomycetes; order Streptosporangiales; family Streptosporangiaceae; genus Streptosporangium; species Streptosporangium jomthongense. Next base: position 100,958 of record NZ_JBHSBC010000038.1, read on the forward strand.
CCTGGCCGAACCCACGAGTGAGACCTCGACCACCTCCCAGACGGCTCCCGAGACCGAGTCGGACACCTCCGCGCTCTCCGACTCGGAGGGCTCGTCGATCTCCAAGGACTCCGGGGGGTCCGGGGGGTCCGGGGACGCTGAGGGGTCCGGGGACTCCGGAAGCTCCGGGGATTCCAAGGGTTCCGGAGGTTCCGGGAGCTCCGGGGGGTCCAAGGACTCCGGGGGGTCTGGGAGCTCTGGGGATTCCAAAGACTCTGCGGGCTCCAAGAGCTCTGAAGGTTCCAAGGGTTCCGGCGGCTCCGGCGGCTCGGAGGAGGCCGGGGAGGTGGCGCCCGCCGAGGGGTCCGACCCCGACGTTCCGGAATCCGACCAGCCAGCCGATCACTCCGACGGCGGTTCCACCGGCGACTCCGATGGCGGTTCCGACGGCGACTCCGGTGGTGGCTCTGCCGGTGACTCCGGTGGTGGCTCCGCGAAGAAGCCCGCCAAGAAGTCCGCCGGGAAGTCCACCAAAGTCTCCGAAACCGGCAAGGGGACCTCCTCGTCGAAGCCGCTCGCGCGCCCCAAGGCGGCACACAAGGAGCCCTCCTCCGACACGGACGTCCCCACGACGCAGGAGACCCCCGCTGTCACGGCGCTGAAGGCGCCCGCCGGGAAGACGAGTGACATCGATTCGCTCTCGATCGACGATCCGGCGTCCCCGGTCCCCGCTCCCACCCCGGGTCTCGGCAAGCCCGGCAAGGGTGAGGTTCCGCAGGTGGCCACGACGCCGCCCGCCCCGGCCACGGCGCAGAAGCCGGGCGACGACCTGACCGCCTCCCCGAAGCCGCCGAAGAACTCCACCGGCGAGAAGCCCACGGCGAAGAAGCCCGGCGCGAAACACGACGAGAAGAAGGACCAGGGAAAGAACGACACCACCAAGAAGGCCGGTGACAAGAAGGGCGGTGCGAAGAAGAGCGGCGGTGAGAAGGCCCACGAGAAGGCCCGGAGGAAGACGCGGCAGAAGGCGAAGACCGGCACGAACTCCGAGTCGACGACCAAGAGCCCCTCGGTCTCCGTCGCCTCCCCACCCGAACCGGTCCCGCCGACCCCGACCCCGGTTCCGACCTCGGTTCCGGCTCTGGCCCCGACCGCCGTACCCACGGCCACGCCGGACGCGACCGCCGTACCCACGGCCACTCCCGCTGTGCCGGCCACAGTGCCGACCACGGTGCCGACCGCGATACCCGCCACCGTGCCGTCCGAGGTGCCCACCGTGACACCGACCGCGGCACCCGCCACAGCACCGTCCGAAGTGCCCGCCTCCGGACCCGCTGCCGAATCCACCACTGCGCCCGCCGCTGTGCCCTTCCCCTCGTCCCCCTTCTCCGTGGTCGTCGTCCCGTTGCCGCCGTTGCGGCACTCCATCGGTTCCGGGGTCTGCGGCGCCGACCAGCTCGCCGCGTGCTGGAGCCTCGGGCCGTGGCACAGCCGTACCTCCGAGTTCCCCACCGCGGCGGCGAACACGCCGTGGTCGGCGGCCGTGACCTCCCGGTGGGCCTTCGGGCCACCCGCCGGGCGTGAGGGCCGTCCCGCGAACCCGTCCGGGACCTGGTCGCCGAAGGCACCGGGTTGCTGGAGCTTCAGTCCTTCCGCGCTCTGCGCCAGACCACAGGAGCGGCGATCCTGATGTCCAGGTCGAACCTACGATTAGCCGTGCTCAGCCTGGTGGCCGCGCTGGCGGTGAGCACCCTCACCGTCGCGCAGGGCCAGGTGCTGTCCGGCGCCGACTGCTCCCCCTCGGAGAACGCCGAGGCCCTCGGCTGGGGCGCGCCCACCTGGTGCGCCGAGTTCGACGACTACCTCGACGAGGACGAGTGGGTCGTCTACGATTCCCCGGGACACGCGGGCAACGGCCGCCGCTCCCCGGACCAGCTCTTCCTCGGTGACGGCGCCCTCTACCTGTACGGCCGCGCCGACGGCACGACCGCCGGGCTGGCCGCCCGCCACGTCCAGACCTACGGCCGTTGGGAGACGCGCATCCGGCTGTACCCGGGGGCCGGGTCCTATCACCCGGTCGCCCTGCTGTGGCCGCAGGAGGGCGGCGGGAACGTGCGCAGTTCCACCGGGGAGGAGATCGACTTCCTTGAGGTCATCAACGACCCGCAGCGGCAGCGCCCCAACTTCTTCCTGCACACACCGCAGGGCCAGGAGCAGGCGCACGCCCAGGTGGACATGACCGACTGGCACACCTACGCCGTGGAGAACACCTCGGAGGGGGTCGTCGGCTACCTCGACGGTCAGGAGTGGTTCCGCTCGCCGAACGCGGCCCGCAGCCCCATGTCGGTCTGCCTGCAACTGGACTGGTTCCCCGGCCAGGGCGACCAGGGCGAAGCCTGGATGGAGGTCGACTGGCTACGCGTCTACCCCCTGGAGTCCTGAGTTCAGGGCGTGTACGGCCTGGCCTGTCGGCCCTGTTTGAGGGTGGTCGCCCACCAGATGAGCTGGTCGAGCATGATCTTGACCGCGCCGTCGGCGCCGTCGCCCCCGGTCGGTCTGTCCTCGGCGTCGAACAGCACGGGGGTGTGGTGGAAGCTCACCGTCTCGCGCAGGGACACCACGTGCAGTTCGGCGAAGACGAGGCGGAGCTGTTCGACCGCGCGCAGGCCCCCGGAGCGACCGCCGTACGAGACGAACCCGACGGGTTTGGCGGCCCACTCGTGGCGGACCGCGTCGATCGCCAGCTTCAGGCAGGCGGGGTAGGCGTGGTTGTACTCCGGGGTGATGACCACGAAGCCGTCGGCGGCGGCGATCCTGGCGGCCAGCGCGGCGGCCTCCTGCCCGGTGTCGCCCGTCAGGGACGGCTGGGCGGGGGGAAGCGGGGTGCGGCTCAGCTCCATCACGTCGAGGCGCAGGTCGGCCCGGCGGCCGGCCTGCGTGAGGAACCATCGGCCGATCGTCGTGCCGACGCCGCCCTCGCGGGGACTGGCGATGATCACTGCGATGTCCAGCACGGTGGCCTCCTCGGGGTGCACGGCTCGTACCCCCAACCGTGCAACCTCAAGCTGGCTTGAGGTCAACCGCGACTTCGGTCACACTCCCGTCCACGGTCCCGTCCGCAGGGCCCATCCCCATGTCCAGGTCACGCTCCCGTCCACGGGAGCCGCCCAGCATGCCCAGGTACAGCCCCGTCTACAAGCGTGTCCAGGTCACAGCCTCATCTGCAGGACCTGCCCCGGCCACGCGCCGACCGTGAACGGCTCGGCCCTGGTGAAGCCCTGGCTCTCGTAGTAGGCGACGAGACGGCCGTCGTCACCGGCGTAACAGTCCACCCGCAGCAGTACGGCCCCGCCTTCGATCGCCTCTTCGCGGGCTCTGGCGAGCAGGGCCGCGCCGACGCCGTGGCCGCCGAAGCGGCGGTCGACCACCAGTCCCTGGACGTAGAGCTCGGGTTCCGGCGCGGGTTCCACGTACTCGACGGCGTTGCCGAGCACGAGGCATCCCGCGGGCCCGCCGTCCACCTCGGCCACGCGCATCCCGCCGGAGAGCGCCCAGGAGGTGATCTTCTCGACGCGGGCCGGGTCCTCGGAGAAGGGCCGGTCGCCCCACTGTCCGGTACGGCCCCGCGCCGTCAGCCATGCGACCGCGCTGTCGAACATCGCCAGGACCGCGGGGACATCCTCCGGCAGTCCATCACGGATCATCACCGGCGGATCGTAACAGGACATCTCCCGCCGAAGGTTCTACGGAAGCCACCGGTCCACAGGTCATGGAGCGTGCGCACGCGCTACCCTGCCGATCGACGGGCAGGCCGGGGCGCCCCACCACTCTGGGCAGATGGGGTGATTCCCGGTTCTTATCCCACCCTTACGGAGGATTAGTACACTCAGCGACGGCCGGGAACCGGCTCCACGGTCATGGGCGTGTCCCTGACCCATCCTCCCCGGGAGACACGTGAGTAGCGGGCTGACAGAGGCGCCCACGAAGCCGGAAGGCCAGGCCCCACGGCGACGTCGCAAATGGCTGTGGTGGCTGGTGTCCATCGTCACCACCGTCGTCGTCCTGGCGGTGGCGACGGTCGCGGGTGCCTACCTCAGGCTGAGCGGCAACGTCAAACACATCGAGGTCCCCGACGAGGAACTGGGCGCCCGTCCCGTGAAGGTCGCGACCAAGGCGCTGAACGTCCTGGTGGTCGGCTCCGACCAGCGCGGCGGCAAGAACGCGAAATACGGGAAGTTCCCCGGCGAGCGCACCGACACCATCATGCTCGCGCACATCTCCCCGAAGCGGGACAACGCGATGGTCGTCAGCTTCCCCCGCGACTCGATGGTCCAGCTCCCCGACTGCAAGGCGAAGCCGGGGCTCACCGGTCAGCGGGCACACCTGGGCATGATCAACGAGTCGTTCAACTCGGGCGGGATCACCTGCACCTGGAAGACCATCGAGACGCTCACCGGCATCCGCATCGACCACTTCGTGAAGGTCGACTTCACCGGCTTCAAGGACATGGTCGACGCGGTCGGCGGGGTCGAGGTGTGCATCCCCGAGCCGATCCGCGACAAGAAGGCCCTGCTCACCCTGCCCGCGGGCAAGCAGACGCTCAAGGGCGAGCAGGCCCTCGGCTACGTCAGGGCCCGCTACAGCCTGGGTGACGGCTCGGACATCGGGCGCATCCAGCGACAGCAGATGTTCATCGCCTCCATGATCAAGAAGGTGATGAGCGGCGAGACGCTCACCGACCCGGCCCGGCTCTTCGGCTTCCTCGACGCGGCCACCAAGTCGGTCACCACCGACCCCGCGCTCACCCCGAGCGTGATGAAGGACCTGGCGACCAGCGCCCAGGGCCTGGCCGCCGGGCAGATCCACTTCATCACCACACCGTGGCGCTACTCCGTCACCTATCCGGGCCGGGTCGAGTGGGTCGAGCCGCAGAGCAGGAAGCTCTTCCAGATCGTCGCCAAGGACACGGCCGTCAAGGGGTCCGGCGTCAGGGGCGGCCAGGCCAAGGTCTCCCGGTCGAAGATCCAGGTCGAGGTCCGCAACGGGACCGCCAGGAAGGGTCTCGGCTCGCTGGTGGCCGTACAGCTCGAAGAGCGCGGCTACCACATCGCCAAGATCACCGACGCGCCGCACAAGCCGTACCCGAAGACCACGATCGCCTACTCGCCGAACGGCGCCCCCGCGGCGCCGACCCTCACCCGGGACGTGCTCAAGTCCTCGGGCCTGCTCGTACGGCGGGCGACCACGCCCAGGCTCGTCCTCACCATCGGCGACGACTGGAAGGGTCTCAAGCCGCTCAAGCAGGACGACCTCGACAGCCTGAAGGGCTTCGACGCCACCCACGACTCCTGTGCGGGCACCTGATCCTGGTTGAGTAGGGTTCGGGGCATGTTGTACGGGCGGGCCGCCGAACAGGCCGTGATCGACCGGCTGCTCTCCGAGGCCCGCGCGGGCCGTAGCGGCGCCCTGCTCGTGCGGGGCGAACCCGGCATCGGCAAGACCGCGCTGCTCGACCATGCCGCGGCCGGGGATGCGCGGGTGCTCCGCGGCACCGGGATCGAGTCGGAGGCCGAGCTGCCCTTCGCCGGGCTCCACCTGCTGCTGCGGCCGGTGCTCGACCGGCTGGACGTGCTGCCCGAGCAGCAGGAACGCGCCGTCAGGGCCGCCTTCGGGCTGGCCGCCGTACAGGCCGGGGACCGGCTGCTGGTCGGCCTCGCGGTGCTCTCCCTGCTGTCCGAGCTGGCCGAGGAGGGGCCGCTGCTGGTGCTCGTCGACGACGCCCAGTGGCTCGACCGGGCCTCGACGGACGCGCTGCTGTTCGCCGCGCGACGGCTGGACGCGGAGGGGGTCGTGCTGATCCTCGCCGCGCGTGACCCGTTCACCGCCCGGGGAATCGACGAGCTCGTGCTGCGCGGCCTCGACGCCCCCGCCTCCGCGGCCCTGCTCGGCCCGGAGATCGACCCCGTCACCCGCTACCGCGTGCTCGCCGAGGCGCGGGGCAATCCGCTCGCGTTGATCGAGCTGCCCAAGGCCGCCGCCGGAGACGGTACGGCGCCGGCGCTGACCGACCGGGTCCAGAACGCCTTCCTCGGACAGGTCAAGCGGCTGCCCGAGGCGACCCAGGGGCTGCTGGCCGTCGCCTCGGCCGAGGACACCGGTGACCTGCGCGTCGTGCTGCGGGCCGCGGCCACGTTCGGGGACTTCCTCGAAGACCTGCATCCGGCGGAGAGCGCTGACCTGGTCAGGGTCCAGGCGGGCACCGTGACCTTCCGGCACCCCCTGGTCAGGGCCGCCGTCTACCAGGGGATCCCGCCCAGTCTGCGGCTGGCCGTACACCGGGCGCTCGCCGAGGCCCTTGACGGCCGGGAGGACGCCGACCGGCGCGCCTGGCATCTGGCGATGGCCGCGACCGGCCCCGACGAGGAGGTGGCCGCCGAGCTTGAGCGTACGGCCGCGCGGGCGAGCGACCGCAGCGGGTACGCCGCCGCGTCGAGCGCCTACGAGCGGGCCGCCAGGTTGAGCCTCCGGCCGGACACCCGGGCCGGACGGCTCACCCTGGCCGCGGAGACGGCGGCGTGGGCGGGCCAGCTCGACCGGGCGGGGACGCTCGCGGAACAGGCCGCCCGGTTGCTGGCCGTACTCGCCCTGGGCCCGGGGGAGCACGCGGAGCCGGGAGAGCACGTGGGCCCGGGGGAGCGTGCGGAGCCGGGAGAGCACGTGGGCCCGGGGGAGCGTGCGGAGGCGGGGGAGCACGCGGAGGCGGGGGAGCGTTCGGGGACGGCGGCGCTCGGGGCGCGGCTGACGCACGTCCGCGCGACCGCCGACTTCCTGCGCGGGACCGTGCGCGCCGCCTACGAGGCGCTGGTCGAGGGGGCCGCCCTGACCGGGGGCACGGAGGCGGCGCGCATGCTGTTCCAGGCCCTGCACGGCGCCTGGTACATCGGCGCGGCCGAGGTCGACCACGCCGCCGCCCGGCTCGGTGCGCTGTCCCTGTCGGACGGTGACCCGCTGGCGCCGGTCGCCGCGTTCGTCACGGCGACGCTGACGCGGAGCGGGACGGCGCCCTCACTGGCCAGGACGATCGCCGAGGCCCGCGAGGCGGGCGCGCGCCCGGGTGACCTGGTCCAGGTCTGCGGGATGGGGCTGGTCGCCGGGCAGGACGAGGAGGTCGGCGAGACGGCCAGGGCGCTGGTCGCCGAGGCCAGGTCGACGGGCGGCATCGGGACGCTGCCCACGCTGCTGTTCTTCCTCGCCGAGACCGAGATGTTCCACGGACGGCACCGCGACGCGCTGACCACCGCGACCGAGGGCCTGCGCATCGCGCGCGACACCGGGCAGACGCAGTGGGCCGCGCAGCTGGGAGCCTTCCTCGCCTACCTCGCCGCGCTCGAAGGCGACGAGGAGCGCTGCCGCGCGCTGGCCGACGAGGCACTCGCGGCGGGACCGGCGGGCCACGGGTGGGCGACCTGGGCGCTCGGCGTCCTCGACCTCGGGCGGGGCCGGATCGAGGCCGCGCTCTCGCGTCTCGAACCGGTCGCGGGCGGCTACCAGGTGGCCGGGAAGCGCAGTGTTCCCGACCTGGTCGAGGCGGCGGTACGGTTCGGCGCCCCCGAACGGGCGGCCGAGGCCCTGGACGGCTTCCGCCGGTGGGCGCTCGGCATCGGGCAGCCGTGGGCGTGCGCCCTGCTCGCGCGCTGCCAGGCCCTGCTCGACGACTCCGAGGAGCACTTCGCCGAGGCGCTGCGGGTGGAGGGACGGCCGTTCGAACGGGCCAGGACCGCGCTGCTGTACGGGGAGTGGCTGCGCCGTACGCGCAGGAAGGCCGACGCCCGGCCCCACCTGCGCGCCGCGCTTGAGGTCTTCGAACGACTGGGGGCCACGCCGTGGGCAGACCGGGCGAGGGCGGAGCTGAACGCGACCGGCTCAACCGCCCCCGCCACCTCGGCGCCCGGCCTGCTGGCCCTGCTCACCCCGCAGGAACTGCAGATCGTACGGCTCGCGGCCCGTGGACTGTCGAACCGGGACATCGCCGCCCAGCTCTTCCTGAGCCCGCGCACGGTCGGCTACCACCTCTACAAGGCCTATCCCAAACTCGGGGTCGCCTCCCGTGGGGAGCTGGCGACGATCGCCCTCTCCGACTGATCGACCATCCGATTGCCGCACTCGTTTAAAAGGACATAAGGGCTATTTCGCCTTTGCTCTCCTGTGAAGATCCACAACCTATAAATAGGAGAAGAGGATCTTTTGGGGGGAAGCGTGGCTTCATGGCGAAGGCCTCGCTCGATCCGGGCCCGGGCGACGCTCACCACGGTCATGATCTTCGCGGTGATCCTGGGGATCGGCTCGGCCGCGACGTCGCTCGCCATACGCGCCTGGCTCTCCGACCGGGCCGTGCAACTCGTCTCGCAGGCCGCCCGGCAGGCGTACGAGGTCAACCGCAGGGTGAACGACGACATCCTGCCGACGCAGCAGGTCAGGCGCCTGCAGGTCGTCGCCCGTGACGGCCGGGTCCTCGCGGCCAGTCTGGCGATGAGGGGCCGTCCCGCCATCACCCGGGCCTGGCCTCCGGACAACGACAACCGGGTGGAGACCAGGTCGTGCGCCACCCGGGCGGGTGAAAGGACGTGCTTCGTCGTCGTGGGCCTGCTGGACACGAACGCCCCCGCCGGGGGCGTCATGGTCTACGCGGCGACGCCCGAGTCCGCGCTGGTCACGGGCCACACCCTGGAGTTCGGGCTCGCCGGTCTGTCCCTCGTGCTCCTGGCGCTGCTCGGCTGGGGCACCTGGCGGGCCGTCGGACGGACCCTGGAACCGGTCGACGAGATGCGCGAGGAGATGGCCTCGATCAGCGCCTCCGACCTCGGCCGCCGGTTGACCGTCGGCGACGACGAGACCGAGTTCTGCGCGCTCACCCGGACCATCAACACCACCCTCGAACGGCTCGACCAGGCCGCCGAACGCCAGCGCCGCTTCGTCTCCGACGCCTCGCACGAACTGCGCACCCCGCTGACGGGACTGCGCACCAAGCTCGAACTCGCCCTGTCCGACCCGGAGTTCGAGGACCACTCCCAGACGATACGGTCGGCGCTCAACGACGCCGAACGCCTCCAGGCGATCGTCAACGACCTCCTCCTGCTCGCCCATCTCGACGCCGGGGTCACCGGCGACCCCGAATCCATCGACCTCGGCGAACTGGTCGCCGGTGAGGTACGGCGCCGCCCCTCCCGGCACGAGATCCGCACGCACCTCGCCCCGGACGTGGTCGTCAGGGGCGACAGGCTCCAGCTGACGCGCCTGCTGACCAACCTCCTCGCCAACGCCGACCGTCACGCGGCCAACAAGGTCGACGTCCACGTCGCGCGCCAGGACGGGGACGCCGTCATCGAGATCGCCGACGACGGACACGGCATCCCGCCCGAGGAACGCGAACGGATCTTCCAGCGGTTCGCCCGCCTGGACTCGGCCCGCAGCCGCGACGCCGGGGGGACCGGTCTCGGCCTGCCCATCGCCAGGGACATCGCCTCGGCGCACCAGGGCGTCCTGTACGCGGCCACCAGCACGAACGGTCAGGGCGCCAGGCTCGTCCTCAAACTCCCCCTGTCCCTGGCGACGCCGTGACGGCTCTCAGCCGCGGCGGACGTACACCGGATCACCCGGCTCGACCAGGCCGAAGAGCCGCTCGGCGACGTGCGTGGGAACCCGGACGCACCCGCGGACCGCGGACGCGGCGGGCTCCGGGCTCGCCTGCGCCCGGACCTCGGGCAGGACGGGCCGTACGGCGGGGGCCCGGCTGATCGGCCCGATGTCGATCGGTCCGACAGGGGGCCCGACGGGGGGCTCGGCGGGGGGCCGCAGATGGAACGGCCCGGCGGTGGGGACCGGGCGGATCGGCTTGACCGTGGCCATCGGGTAGACGGGCTTGACCGTGGGGGCCGGCCTGACCGGCGCGACCGTGTTGATCGGGTAGGACCGCCGGACCGTCGGCCGGGGACGGGGCGTTCCGTCCGGGAGGGGGACCTCCCTCATCCGGCGCACCGGCCTGACCTCGGACCCGCCACCGCTCGGCCTGACCTCGTGCCTGTCACGGTCCGCCCCGGCCTCGGGCCTGCCACCGCTCGGCCCGGCCTCGGGTCCGCCGCCCGGTGCGGGTCCGCCGCCGCCCGGTCCGGAGGCCGCGAAGGAGAACGTCTCGTAGATCGGGGCCAGCGGATCGACCCCGGGACGCGGAAGGCGTTCGGCGACCTGGAAGTCCCCCGTCGGGGCCTCCTCCGCCGAGCTGAGGCCGTTCCGGCAGAAGGCGGGTCCGGCGCCGGGGGAGACGTGGGAGACGAGTGCCCGGTGACGGCCCCGGTAGACGGTGAGGAGCTGACGTTCCAGGTCGATCTCCACCCGCCGCGGCTCACCGCCGGGCACCAGCGGCGCCGGGACGCGCGGGTGGGCCAGGGCGCGCCAGGTCCGCCTGCCGACCCTGTCACGCGGCACGAGCCCCTGTGACTTCTGGAAGGCCCAGACGGCGGCCTGGGTCTCCGAGCCGTAGTAGCCGTTGACCAGTCCCGGCGCGAACCCCAGCCTCAGCAGTTCCTGCTGCAGCCGTTTCACGGGCGTGGCGAAGTCGCCGGGGCGCAACGAGCCGCCGGGTGTCGAAGCCGCGAAGCCCAGTGCGCCGAAGGACAGAGCCACCGTCCCCGCCAAAAACTTGATCACATGGCGATAAGTACCCCCACTGTCCGGAGGGGCGAGGTGACGAAACGCAAAGAATCACCCAGTCATGGTGGCCCGAATCATTTGTGTGTAAGGATCGGGTCATGCACAGAGTCGTGGTACTCGCCCTGGACGGTGTCATCCCCTTCGAGCTCGGCATCCCGTCCCGGGTCTTCGGCATGGCCAGGAACGCCGCGGGAGAACACCTCTACGAGGTGCTCACCTGCACCCTGGACGGTGGCCCCGTCGAGACGGACGCCGACTTCTCGATCTCCGTGGACCACGGGGCCGAGGTGCTGGCCACCGCCGACACCGTGGTGATCCCGGCGACCCACCGGCTCGGCCCGATCGCCGTGGAGGGGGTGCTGCCGCCTCCCCTGGCCGACGCGCTCGCCCTGATCAGGCCGGGCACCAGGCTCGTCTCGATCTGCACCGCCGCCTACGTGCTCGCCGCCGCCGGACTGCTCGACGGACGGCCCGCGACCACGCACTGGAGCTGGACCGAACGGTTCCAGAAGCTGTTTCCCCAGGTGAAGCTGGACCCGGACGTGTTGTTCGTCGACGACGGGGACGTGCTGACCTCAGCGGGCGTCGCCGCCGGGGTCGATCTGTGCCTGCACATCGTCCGTCGTGACCACGGCAGCGAGGTGGCCAACCGGGTGGCCAGGAGTTGTGTCGTCCCGCCGTGGCGTGACGGCGGCCAGGCCCAGTTCATCGAGCGCCCGGTGCCCGAGGAGGCCGCGGCGACGACCGCCACGACCAGGGCGTGGGCGCTGGAACGCCTGCACCTGCCCCTGTCTCTCGTCGACCTCGCCACCCACGCCAGGATGAGCCGCCGTACGTTCACCCGCCGCTTCCGCGACGAGGTCGGGCTCAGCCCCGGCCAGTGGCTCGTCCTGCAGCGGCTCGAACTGGCCCGCCGCCTGCTGGAGACCAGCGACCTGGCCGTGGACGCCGTGGCCGCCCAGGCCGGTTTCGGCACCGCCGCCTCACTGCGGCAGCACATGCAGAGCACGGTCGGGGTCTCACCGATGGCCTACCGCCGCACGTTCAGGCCGACGGCGAACGGCCTCAGCCATGCCGTAGGTGCTCACGGCTGAGGTCGAGGAGCATTCGGACATGGACGTCGGCGAGCCGGTAGTAGATCATCCTGCCCGCCCTGCGACTGGCCACGATGCCCGCGGTCCGGAGCAGTCTCAGGGCGTGTGAAACGGCGGTGTCGCTGACCTGGACCGTCTCGGTGAGGTCGTAGACGCACAGTTCACCGGCTTCGAGCAGGGCGTAGAGAAGCTGGGCCCGGGTCGGGTCTCCCAGCAGCCGGAACAGCTCCGCGAGCTGGGTGGCCTCCTCCGCGGTGACGATCCGCTCTCGCGTCGCCCCCGCCTCGGCCTCGTCGAGCTCCATGGTGGGGTGTATGTCGGGCGCGGTGGCGACATCCATGGGCGAACTCCTGAACAGATGCTCAAATGATAATCACTATCATATCAAGTCCCCGGTCCGGATTATGGAACGTTCTTCGTCCGAATTGCACCGTCACGTCGGTGTGGCGGCGCTCAACGGCTCCGCGATGTCCTCAAGCCCCCTGCCCTCCGCCTTGACGCCGAGGAACACCTCGACCAGACCCGCGGCGATCATGAGGACCGCGCCGATGCAGAAGGCCAGCGCCGTGTCCCCGACCTGGCCGCTGCCCACGAGGTTGGCGAAGACCAACGGGCCGGCGACGCCTCCGACGAAGGTGCCGATCGCGTAGAAGAACGCGATGGCCATCGCCCTGGTCTCCATCGGGAAGATCTCGCTGACGGTCAGGTAGGCCGCGCTCGCCCCCGCCGAGGCGAAGAAGAGCACCACGCACCAGCAGGCGGTCAGGGTCACCGCGGTCAGCACCCCCTGGGAGAAGAGCCAGGCCGTACCCAGCAGCAGCACACCGGAACCGATGTAGGTCGCCGAGATCATCGGGACACGGCCGACGGTGTCGAACAGGTGCCCCAGCAGCAGGGGACCGAGGAAGTTGCCGATCGCGATGACCGCGAAGAAGTAACCGGTGGTCGTGTCGATCTTGAAGAACGTCGACAGGATCTGCGCGTACCCGAAGGTGATGGCGTTGTAGAGGAAGGCCTGCCCGATGAACAGGGAGAAGCCCAGGATCGTGCGCTTGGGGTAGCGGGCCACCATGGTGTGGGCGATCCGCCCGAACCCGATGGACGTGCGCTGGTGGATGGTCATGGACCGCTCAGGCTCGTCGAGGCGCATCCCCTTCTCCTCCTCCACCTGGGCCTCGATGCCGTCGACGAGTTCCTCCGCTTCCCGGTCCCGGCCGTGGATGAACAGCCATCGCGGGCTCTCCGGCACGTGCCGCCGGACGAGCAGGATGCCCAGGCCGAGGACGACGCCGAGACCGAAGGCGATACGCCAGCCGATGTTCACCGCGAAACCGTTGAGCAGCGGGACCGTCAACAGGGCGCCGCCCGCGGCCCCCAGCCAGTAGCTGCCGTTGATGACGATGTCGATGCGCCCCCGGTGGCGGCTCGGGATCAGCTCGTCGATGGCGGAGTTGATCGCGGCGTACTCACCACCGATACCGAACCCGGTCATGAAGCGGAACAGGAAGAACCACCACGCCGAGAACGAGAACGCGGTCGCGGCGGTGGCCACCAGGTAGACGACCATCGTGATGATGAACAGCCGCTTACGGCCGAACCTGTCGGTCAGCCAGCCGAAGAACAGCGCCCCGAGACACGCTCCGGCCACGTAGAGGGCGGCGGCCGTACCGGCGACCTGGGTCTGGGTGATCTCCAGGCCGCTGCCGGGCTTGGCGAGCTGGGCGGAGAGGTTACCGATGATCGTCACTTCGAGGCCGTCGAGGATCCAGACGGTTCCGAGGCCGATGATGATCATCCAGTGCCACCGTGACCAGGGCAGCCGGTCCAACCTCGCGGGGACCTTCGTGGTCACCGTCCCCGTCTGAACGTCGCTCATGCCTCCCCGGCTACCCCGAAAGGATCACCTCATGCCCCGCTCCGGCACCCCTGCCCTGACGTTTACGGTCGTTGCCCGGCCCACCGGACGGCGGGGTCCTCCCGGTTTCCCCGGCGGCCGGACCGGAGCGTCCCCGCGGAAACGGCTTGTCATGGCGAGCATTTCCGGAATCACCGGAAAGACAATAAAATACCCCACCGCCACAATAACGACCAGCCGCTTTCTCACGCGAAGAAATAATCAGTTTGTTCATCCGTGGAACGTCTGCTTATGCTCTCCCTGCGGAACTGGTCGCCCTGCCGACCAGATCTGTCTTTTGGTCGGTGATTCAGGCCGGACCATGTGTCCCGAAGGCCGGTGCCGACCCGGATCACTCGCAGCAAGACCCTCTCCTCCAAGAAGGGAATTCACGCAAGTGACAATCATGAAAAGGATCGGAGTCGTTCTGTCCGCGGCGGTGCTGGTGGCCGGTCTCGCCCCCGCCGGGGCGGACGCGAGCACCACCGGCACGACGGTGAGCACCACCGGCGCGGCCGTCACCTCGCCGGACGCCCCCGAGGCCGCGGGCGCGACCGGCGGCCAGGTCAGGCGCCCAGCCGCCCCTCCCGCCACGTCCGCCCTCCTGGCGAACCCTCCGACGGTCTCACCCTCCGCCGGTTACGCGGAGTACGACCCCGGGACGACCATCACCTGTCCGAGCGGCAATCTCTGCCCCGAGGCGTGGAACCCCGTGACCAACAAGTGGCGGCAGTTCCGGCTGTACACGTGCGCCAGGTACAGCCTGTCCTACTGGAAGGGCGAGGGCTTCTACACGAACAACCAGACCGGGGGCGTCACGTCGTACTTCTACGGGCAGGCGGGTGAGGTGCTGCACTCGTTCACTCCGGATTCGGGCGTACACGACTACAACTGGGAACCGGTGTGGTCCATCCGCAACTGCTGACGTCGAAGACGCCTGACGACACGTTCGCCACCTGCGCCGTGAACCGCTGACGTTTATACCCGGCGCACCGCCCGAGGGTGCTTTTCGCCCCTCGGGCGGTGGCGTGGAAACGCCCTTCGCCCACCGGTCTTCGGTTCACAAAATTCGGCGTTCATGTGAAATCGGTACCCGCGGAGCGACGAGCGGGTACGGCCGCAGGCCTCCCCTGGCACTACCACCGGACCTCATGACACCCAGCGGACCGCACGCCGGGCGTCCCCTGGTTTCCTGAAGGCCGAAACCGCCTCCACCACGATCTTGAGGATTTCAGTCCGCCCCTCGCCCACCTGGCCGACCTCGATCGTGACATTTCCAGGTTCGACGTCTCCGGCCGCTGAGGCCTCCGCCCGGTGTCAGGGCAGGCCGTACCGTTTCCTGATCGCCGTGGCCTCCTCCTCGGACACCTGGCGCGGCGTGCGGGCCAGCGTCTGCCGCAGATCAGCCAGGATCCTGTCCGCCGACCCCCGAAGGCGCGTACGGTGACCGACGAGCTGCTCGTCGAAACGCTTCGCCGCCGGCCCCGTCCACACTCCGCCGGAGTGGAACGCCTGAAACGGCGTCTCGAAACCGCTCTCGACCTCCTGGACCAACGGTTCGATCGTCCGCAGCGCGTCCTCCAACGCGGCATGAAGCGGATTGGGCACCAACCTGGTCATGAGCTTCTTTTCGAGGAGGGACTCCCGGACGGGGCACCGGCATCGGTGATGAGCCTCGGCGCGATCAACTTCATCAACGCCAGCACATCAGCGGCGTTGTCACGCCCTGCGACGCCTCTTTCCAGCTGGATGTTGAGCTCCGCCTTGCCACGCACAAGCATGGCGTACGCTTCCCCATCCTCACCGTCGGCAGGTTTGAAGTAGTAGCCGATGGCTCCGGGAACGATTTCCGGCAGGGGCAGGGCACCCGCCTTCAGCTGTTCCTCGATTCTCTCCGTGTAGCCTCCCGGCGTAAGGTCGATCTGCAGCACCTCAAGTTGATCACCGTCTCGCTGATAAATCGCACAACTTCCATCGTCGAGATCTTTCGGATAACTTAGGTCAAAATGACCACGCACCAGCGGATTACTCACGCCGGTCATCAACTCGACCGCCCTCTGCGGAATATGCCCACACAGATATGGCGGCGCAGCGGCCTCCGGAAGCGGGGAACGATCAAATTCCCTACTGGAAACCTGGCAGGCGGTTGAGGAAACCAGGGCGCACATCAGCACCGCCACCAAGACGAACGACGACCGCTTCATGATCCGTACTGGGCAAAGCCATTGGAAAATCCTTGATCAAGGCGATCCTCTATGTCCAGCCACTTTCGCCCCGCCAGTCCCTCGTACAACCATCGATCATAAGCCTCGACTCGCCGATATTTGTCGGTGTTGTTTTTGGCGTTTTTATCAATCATCTCATCCATGCTCATAAGTGTTCGACCGTCACTTTTAAGGAAGTTGTTAGGGTTGTCAACAGGATCATCTCCTTTTTTGAGCCCCTCCAGCGATGCCCACGGGTGAGCGGCCGCAGCGGGCTTGGCCGAGCCGAACACGCCATGTTTGAGCATCGCGCGAGCGGCGAGGTCATGCACGAGGCGCCGAGACTGATCAACTGCGGTGTTGGCGTCTTCGCGCGCCCTGGTCTCCGAATCCCCCTTGACCCTGTCTTCGATGAACCCTGTCCACGCCCCGACGACTCCAGCCGCGATCGGCCATCCTGGCGTCTGAGGAATCGCGAGTGCGGTATTCACCGCTCCCGTGAGCAGCTTCATATTCCGCGCCTGTTTATCGTCCAACTCCTTCCCCTCCTCGACTTTAGCCAGCCCTGCGGCATCAGTGATCATTCCGAAGGTCGCACCGATCTGCTTGGCGTTCGCTCGAAGAGTTTCGTCACCCTGCCCTTTGGCGATCCTCATCGCATCGTGGTCGAGAACCCAGTCGGTGAATCTCGTTTGAGCAGCCAGAACAGGAGCAAGCGCTTTGGGGTCAGCAAACGCCTCCCTCATCACACTTTGCAGTTCTTTCTTACCGAACTGCGCCCCCCATGGTTCACGGCCGGCTGTACCGGGTTTATCCGCGTCCCGGACCCCGTCCACAATGACATCGCGTCCCGTCTGAGCGACACTGTTGATGTCGCTGATGTATCCGGCGAGGATGCGGCCAACTGTGACAGGCTTCAGGAATTCCTCTATGGAATCACCGGACTTGATCTGCTGAGCCCTCAGGTGGACGAACTCCGAGGCGAGTTTGGCCGAAAGGTAGCCCCGTGACGGATGTTCTGGGGAACCGTCGTGGTCGCGGAAGGTGAGCGTCGCAGCCTCCAGGGCCTTGCCCAGTGCCTCGCCTCCGTCAGTCATGCTCCACTCCGTCAGGAAGTGCTTGAGCGCGGTCGGATCGCTCGCGAAGAAGTCCTGGGCCACTGCGGGGTTACGGCTGAGGGCTTCCATCAGCGGCACCATGACGTTCGAATTCGTACCCGGCGGATACGGCGTACGGTCCCAGGCGTCAACCTTCTTCGCGACCGCCAGTAGAAAGGGGGCGGCGAAGGTCCCGTTCTTGAGAGCCAGCGTGATCGCGTGGTACTCCCGCTCTTGCCACCCAGGAGTGAGATTGGACGCGAGTTCGTCGCGCCAGGCGTTGCTCAGTTTCGAACTCGCCGTTCCCAAGGTCTTGCCGAGGGCGGCCTGCAGGCGTTTCGCCTTTTTGTTGTCGCCCTGTTCCACCGCCTTCGCCATCAGCTCGCGGAACCCCGTGGCGCCGAGGGTGGTCATCAGGCCGAGGGCGAATGTCTTGTCGCCGGTGCGTTTCTCCAGCTCCGCCAGGGTCCTGTCGTCGGCCTCGCCCTTCTGCGCGGCCTCGGTCAGTTTGAGGGTGGCGGCGTAGACGTCGGGGTCGTGGGCGGCCTTGCCGTACAGCTTCTCGTCGAAGGTGGGCAGGCCGAAAGGGGTCGTGTCGAGGGAGGAGGAGGTTCCCCAGGCGGTACGTTCTGCGCGGATCGTCTCGCTGCGGCGCCGCAGGTCGGGGCGGCTGGTCTCGATCCAGCTCCGTATCTCGCGCAGGGCGTTCAGGCCCGAGGTGTCCAGGTCGAGTTGCTGCAGGGCGCTGCGAATGCGGGGCTCGTTCCTGCCGAGGGTGTCCTGTGCCCTGCCGAGTCCCCGTTCGAAGTCGTCCATCGAGGCGGGGTCGATTCCCGAGTACTCACCGTTGACGCCCGGGGCCGGATGCGGCATGGGCACGGGAGCGGCGGCTTTCGCCGGGGACTCCCCGGCCTGCTGACCGGTGGACGGCCGAGGCGGCGCCGAGACCGTCGGCAACGGCGAGGGCGTGGGATATGGATGAGCCATGAGAGGAGGGCTCCAACGCGGTCGGCAGAATACGGCGACTACGGCAACAAGATTATTTTCCATCCACTTTCAAGTAAAGATCTCCGCAATATGGAGCACGTCTGCCACCGTCCTGTGAAGTCAGGGAAAATCACAGAATCCCTACCACATACTCCGATAAATCAAGACATCACTCCGTAAAACACCCAACCCACCACGGGAGGGATTTCTACCAGCCGGGCCCATGATTTCCAGAGGACCGAAACCCACCCCGCCGGGCACCCTCACCACGATCTTGAGGGTTTCGGTCCGTCCCTCACCCACCCGGCCGGCGGCTCCCCGCCCCGAGCTGACCAGGACAATTACCCATATTTTCGGTACATTGCCCCGATATGAGGAAGAGGTGACACCACCTAGGGGGAGCATGAAGGCCCGGATCACGGGCGTCGCGACGTATCTGCCGCCACGGACCATGTCCAGCGCGGAGGTCGAGCGACGGATCGAGGGATACGTCCCCCACCGAGGTGTCATCGAACGGATGACCGGCATCCGGTCACGTCACGTCGCGGAGGACGGCCAACAGGCCTCCGACCTGGCCGTCGAGGCCGTGAGGAGGCTCGACCACACCGACGTCGATCTGTTGATCTTCGCCTCCGCCTCGCAGGACATGGTCGAGCCCGCGACCGCGCACATCGTGGCCGCCAAGCTCGGGCTCTCGTGCCCGGTCTTCGACGTCAAGAACGCCTGCAACAGCGTGCTGAACGGCATCCAGGTGGCCGAGGCGCTGATCCTGACCGGGGCGCACCGCAGGGTGCTGGTCTGCTCGGGCGAGGTCCCCTCGCGGGCGGTCCGCTGGCGGGTGCGCGACCACGCCCAGTTCGCCGAGTCCTTCGCCGGATACACGCTGTCGGACACCGGGAGCGCCGTGATGCTGAGCGCGGACGACGAGCGCGGCATCTTCTACCGCGACTTCACCGCCGACTCGACCGCGTGGGCGATCGGCACGCTGCCCGGCGGCGGCTCCGCGCATCCGCGCGACCCCGAGTACTCCTACTTCCGCGGTGACGGGCGGCGTCTGAAGGAGGCGTTCGAGCTGGCCGGTCCTGACGTCTTCCTCAACGCGCTCAAACGCACCGGCCTGGGCTGGGAGGACTTCGCCCTCGTCGCGGTGCACCAGGTCGCGCTGCCGTACCTGGACCATCTGGCGGCCACGCTCGGCATCCCCCGGGACAGGCTCGTGGTCAGCCTCCCCGAGCACGGCAACTGCGCCTCGACCACCCTGCCGTTGCAGCTCGCGCTGGGCGACTGGCGACCGGGGGACATGGTGGCGCTGCTCGGCCTGGGCGGCGGGATCAGCACCGGCGTGATGCTGGCGGAGATGTGAAAGAACCTGACGCGATGAACCTGTGGGTGGTCGTCCCGGCCTACAACGAGGCGCGGGGCATCGAGGCGACGCTCAGGGCGATCGACGCGCAGGACGACCGTGACTTCACGCTCGTCGTGGTGGACAACGCCAGCACCGACGGAACCGCCGAGATCGTCGAACGGCACGGCGTCCGGGTGATCACCGAACGGCAGAAGGGCACCGGCGCCGCCTCCGACACCGGGGTACGGCACGCCATCGCCAACGGCGCCACCCACATCGCCAGGACCGACGCCGACTGCCTGCCCCGCGCCGACTGGGTGCGCGGCGTCAGGCGCGCCTTCGACGACGGGCTCGAAATGGTCGGGGGCAGGCTGCTGCCCAGGACCGACGAGTTCCCGCTGAAGTTCTGGGAGCGGCGGTTCATCCCGTTCGTGGTCGACGTGGCCGCGACGTTCGGCCGTTTCAGGCCGGGCAACCGGTCGCCGGAGTACCTCGGCCCCTACGTGATGATGCCGGGCTGCGCGATGGCCATCACGGCATCGCTGTACGAGCGGGCGGGCGGCTTCCCCAGGACCGCGATCGAGGAGGTCCACGAGGACCGCGCCCTGGTCAACCAGGTCCGCAGGATCACCTCCGCGTACGGCTCCCGCCGCGACGTGGTCGTCTACGGCTCGGTGCGCCGCCTGCGCGCCTACGGCCTGGCCGGGACCCTGGCGTGGTACGCCGACCACCGCTACCGCCCCGACGTGGTCGACATCCGGTGAACCACGAGACCAGGCTCCACCTGGCCGCCCACCCCTTCGCCTATCCGCTGGTGCGGCTGCTGGCCCGGCTGGGTCCCGTGGTCCGCGTCCCCGGTCTCGGGGTGGTGGTCAACGACACCGCCACGGCGCGGGCCGTGCTGACCGACGGGCGTTTCCGCAAGGACGGCCCCGGCTCCCCCGGTGAGCTGTGGACGCCGGTGCTCGGCCCCTCGGTGCTGCTGAACATGGAGGGTCCCGGGCACGCGGCGCTGCGCAGGAAGCTGATGCCGCTGTTCACCCCCGGGTACGTCTCGGAGCTGGTCGCCGACGTGCTCCGGGAGCCGCTCGACGACCTGTCCGCGCGGCTCGGACGGGGTGAGACGGTCGATCTGGTCGACGTCATGCGGACGATGGCCGGGGCGGTGATCTGCCGGGTGATCGGCCTCGGCGAGGTCTCGGCGGCCAGGGCCAGGGAGCTGTTCGCCGAGGGGGAGCGGGTCGTCTCGATGGTCTCGCTGCGCTCCCGGCGGCTGAACGAACGGCAGGTGGCGATCGCCAGAGGCGTGCTCGACCGGATCGGGGACATCGCGCAGGCCGCCTACGAGGCCGGGGACGAGTCCACGGTCATGGGCAGGATGCGGGCTCAGGAGCTGTCGGCCGCCGAGGCGAGGGGGGCGGCGGGCGCGTTCTTCCTGACCGGGACGGAGACGGTCGCGACCTTCGTCCCCCGGCTGGTCGCGCTGCTGCACGACCACGGCACCCGGGTGGACGACCTGGACCGGGTGATCGACGAGGCCATGCGGGTCACCACCCCGACCCCGGTGATGCTGCGCTCGGTCGGTGAACCGGCCAGGGTCGGGCGGCTGGCCGTACGGCCCGGCGACCGGGTGGTGATCGTGACGCACAACTGCGCCCGTTCCTACGGCCCCTTCGACCCGTCCAGGAGACATCCGCCGGAGCTGCGGCGGATCTGGTTCGGCGCGGGGGCGCACTTCTGCATCGGCTACCCGCTCGCCCTGGCCGAGATCAGGGCGGTGGCCTCGGTCCTGCTCTCCCACGACGTCCGTGTCGTACGGCGGCGCGCGGCCAGGGGGGTCCTCATCCCCACCTACGAACATCTGTGGATCAAGGCGGCATGAACGACATCATCACCGGGATCCTGGAGACCGCCCGGCGGGAGCCGTACCGGACCGCCCTCATCGACGGGCGCGGGCGGGAGATCACCTACGGCGAGCTGGCCCGCAGGGTCGAGGCCGTGCGCGCCGCGATGACCGGGACCGCGCCGGGGCGGGGCGTGCTGTTCGCGGTACGGCCCGGCGTCGACGCCGTGGTGCTGGCGCTCGGCTCGGTCGCGGCGGGCGGGACGCTCGTGCTGGCCGACCCCGGGCTCGCCCCCGACGTGCTCGCCGCCCGGATGACCGCGACCCGCCCCGGGTGGGTGGTCGCCGAGTCCGTCCTCTACACCCTGAGCGGGCCGCTGCGGAGCCTGGCCCGCCGCCGGGGCCTGCTGCTGCCGAACCTGCGCGACCCGCTTCCCGGCCACGCCGTACGGCACCTGCACACGGGGCCCTGGCTGCCCGGTGTGCCCAGGGGCGCCCTGAGCCTGTCACGCGTTCTACGGGGGACCGTTCCCGAGGACCGGGCGGAGCCCGTGAAGGCCGGAACCGGTTCCCAGGCCGAGCCCGGCACGGCCGGGTCCCGCCGTCCTGGGGAAGCGGGTGGCGAACAGACCGGTGAACAGCATGAAGGCCGTTCCGAGCGGCTGACCGGAGGACAGGCGGAAAACCGGGCGGGGGAAGAAGGCCGTGACCTTCCGCGAACCTCCCAGCCGGATATGTCCGGCGCTACCGCGCCAGACATATCCGAAATTTCACCAGATCAGCCTGCGGCAGTGATCTTCACCTCGGGAACGACCGCGCGTCCCCGGGGCGTGGTCCACACCCGGGGGTCCCTGGCGGCCGGCCTTGAGCTGTTCCGTGAGGCCTTCCCCCTCGGCCCCGGCGACGTCGTGCACACCGACCAGTTGATGCTGGGGCTGCCCGCGCTGCTCGCCGGGGCGACCTGGTCGCTCCCCGGGGGCGGCGACCTCGCCGAGGAGCTCGCCGCCAGGAGGGCCACCCACACCTTCGCCGTCCCCGTCCACCTGGACAGGTTGCTGCGCCGTACGCCGAGACTGCCGGAGACCCTGCGTTACCTGCTGCTCGGCGCGGCCCCCGCGCCCGCGGGCGTGCTGCGCAGGGCCGTCGAGTCCGGGCCGCGGGTGCTCTCGGTCTACGCGATGACCGAGGCGCTGCCGATCGCGATCGCCTCGGCCGAGGAGAAGCTGGCCCACTCGGGGGGCGACCTCCTGGGCGCGCCGCTGCCCGGGGTCGGCGTGCGGATCGCCGACGACGGAGAGCTGTTCGTCTCCGGACCGCACCTGGCCCAGCGCTACCTCGGGGAGGAGCCGCTCACCGAGATCGCGACCGGCGACCTGGCCCGTGTCGAGGACGGCAGGCTGGTCCTGCTCGGCAGGAAGAAGGACATGATCCTGCGGGACGGGGTGAACATCTACCCCGGCCTGTACGAACCCGCGATCGCCGCGCTGCCGGGGGTCGCCGAGGCGGCCGTCGTCGGGATCGCCGACGCGGAGACCGGTGACGAGGAGGTCGTGCTCGCCGTCGTCCCCGCCGAGGGGTACGACGAGACCCTGCTCAGGAAGGCGCTTCCCGAGATCGTCGACGCCCTCGCCATACCCACCCGTATCGAGACAATCGATGCCTTCCCCCGCTCGGGTCGTGCTGACAAACTCGACCGCGCGGCCCTTCGCGAACTGGTGGCCCGCCGCCCGTGAACGCCGCCCGTGAACGCGCCTGAGCAACTGCCGAAAGGGGTGATCCGATGAGGATCGGGGTCACGGGGGCCTCCGGGTTCGTTGGCGGAGCGGTCTGCCGGGGCGCCGTGGACGAGGGCTGGCAGGTGTGGGCCTTCGGCAGACGCCCCCGCGTCGATCCCGAGCACGTGGGCGGCGCGCCGTACACCTCGTGGGACCTCCTGGGGGCCCGTCCGCCGCTGCCCGAGGTGGACGCGGTGATCCACTGTGCGGGAAGCGCCACCGACTGGGGCGCGTCCCCGGCGATCTGGGCGGCCAACGTGGACGGCACCCGCAACGCCGCCGCCGCCTTTCCCCAGGCCAGGTTCGTGCACGTGAGTACGGCCAGCGTCTACGACCCGTTCAAGCCGACCGTCATGGCCACCGAGGACGCGGCCCCGATCCGCCGGTACGCCAACGCCTACGGCGCCTCGAAGGCCGCCGCGGAACGGGCGCTGGACACGGCGGTGATCCTGCGGCCGCACGCGATCTACGGCAGGGGCGACACCACGTTGCTGCCCCGCGTTCTTGGAGCGGTCCGGGGGCGCAGGCTCCTGGCCGTCGGGGACGGGCGCCAGCGGATCAGCCTGACCTCGGTCGGCAACCTGGTCCAGGCGTGCTTACGGGCGGCGGCGGGTCCGGTGAAGTACGGCGTCTTCAACGTGACCGACGCCGAGCCCGTGGTCCTCGACGAGGCGCTGCGGGAGCTCATCGCGGAGCTCGGTATCGACGCCGAGCCGTACTATCTGCCCCTGGCGCTCGCCGAGCCCGCCGCCGCGATGGCCGAGGCGGTGTTCCGGATGCTGCGGCGTCAGCGTCCGCCACGGCTCACCCGATACGCCGTCGGTCACCTGGCCGTCGAACGGACCCTGGACATCACCGCGGCCAGGACCAGGCTCGGCTACCGCCCCTCAGCCACGTCCTTCACGGGCGCCGCCACCTGGTGAACCGGAGCCGCCAGCTGGTGAGGACCGGACGTGCCTGACGGCGAACGCGACGGCCGCGACGACCAGGCCGACGGCGAAGAGCACACGTAGCCCGGTCCACAACGACCTCGTCAGCGCGTCGAAGACCGTGACGAAGACCCGCCCCTGCGCGCCGTCGTCCGTGACGTCGGACAGGGCGGTGTCCCGGACCACGACCAGCAGTACGGCCAGCACCGTCATGCCGCCGGCCAGCCCGAGCCCGACGCCGACCAGCGCGCACAGCCGGTCCCCGGCCAGTGCCGTGCCCACCGCGAGCAGGACGATCGACAGGCTCAGCGTCGCCCATCTCCAGGGGACCAGGATGTCCCGTACCGTCACGACCCTGACCAGGTCGGTCGCGGAGAGCAGCTCGATCTCCGGGTGCAGCGCGGGCAGGCGCGTGGCGGCCGGGACGCCCTCGTGCTCCAGTTCGCCCTTGGCCATCTCGTAGACGGGGGTGAGGTCGAGGACGAGGTTGCCGCCCTGTGGGTCGCCGGACATGCGCCGGTGCGCCACCTGGTTGGCCCACCTCCAGATCTCGGGGAACCGGTCACCCGTGACGACCTTGTCCACCGCCATCCGGGCGGTGTGGTCGGGCACCGAGGTGTCCAGTTCCCGCATCGGCTCGGCGATCGCGGCGGTGACCCGGTCGGCGACGTCGTCCTGGATCGTGGAGTTCTCGGCGAGCGGGTCCACCGTCTCGACGTAGCGTCCGGTTCCGACGGCCCGGTCCGCCATCCAGAAGCCGACGAGGGCGAGCGGCGCGCAGACACAGCCGAGCACGACGAGGACCGCGCTGATCGTCCTTCGCACATAACCGGGAATCCCCTTTCTCGCCCGGGAGATCCCGCGGGGAACCGTTTTTGACCGCGATTTGGAAGACCCGCAAACCACGGCAACCAGCGGGAATGCGCGCACCGAATCTTGACTCAGGCTTCTCAGCGCGTCGCGGGGGTACATAGGCCATTCACTCGAAAACCATCACTAACCTGCGGACACGGGGGGCCAGAGGGACGGGAGATGTCGACCAGATGGCAGGTAACAGGGATCACTCGGGAATCGGACGGGGTCTGGCTCTCACCCTGGGCTCCGCCGTGCTGTGGGGCCTGGCGCATCTGTGGACCGGAAGGCGTGTGACGGGCGCGCTGCTGATGGGGACGTACCTGACCGTCGTCGGGACGGTCGCCTCCGCCCTCGTCACGGGCAGGCCCGAGGTCCTCTCCCTGATCGTGCAGCCCGGCTGGCTGTGGGTCCTCACGCTGGGCGCGATCCTGTTCGCCGTCGCCACGGTCGCCGTCGTCGTCCGGTCCTACCGGCTGGTACGACCGGAGACGCTGTCCGGCCCCGCCCGTTACCTGTCGGCCCTGGCCGTCGGGGGGCTGTGCGCGCTGGTGGTCGCGCCCATGGCCTACGCGGCCCGGCTCGCCTACATCTCCCAGGAGGTCGTGACCTCGGTCTTCACCGAGAGCGCCACCCCGATCCCGGTCGATCCGTGGAAGGGCCGTGAACGGCTCAACATCCTGCTGATCGGGGCGGACGCCGC
Source organism: Streptosporangium jomthongense (assembly GCF_042650425.1). Classification (NCBI taxonomy): domain Bacteria; kingdom Bacillati; phylum Actinomycetota; class Actinomycetes; order Streptosporangiales; family Streptosporangiaceae; genus Streptosporangium; species Streptosporangium jomthongense. Next base: position 126,367 of record NZ_JBHSBC010000038.1, read on the forward strand.
GGCCAACCGGACCGGGGTGCGCACCGACAGCATGACCGTGGCCAGCATCGACACCCGGACCGGTTCGACCGTGCTGTTCGGCCTGCCCAGGAACCTGGAGCACGTCCCGATGCCCGAGGGGCCGCCGCGCGAGCACTTCCCCTTCGGCTTCGGGGGCGAGCCGCCGTACTCTCCCGGCCTGCTCAACGAGGTCTTCCAGTACGCCGAGGAGCACCCCGACATGGTCCCCGGGGTTCCCGCGGGCAAGCGCGGCCCGGCGTTGTTGAAGCAGACGATCAGCGACTTCACCGGCCTCGACGTGACCAACTACGCGATGGTCGACATGTTCGGCTTCGCGAAGATCATCGACGCGATGGGCGGGGTGAAGGTCACCATCAAGGACCCCATCGTGTACGGCAGGCAGAACGAGGGCCTGATCCCGGCCGGAACCCGCAGGCTGTCCGGCGAGGAGGCCCTCTGGTTCGGCAGGTCCCGCACCTACGGTGACGACTACGTCCGGATGGGCAGGCAGAAGTGCCTGATGAACGCCGTCACCAAGCAGGCGGACCCGGTGACGGTGCTCAGGAGCTTCGAGAGGCTGGCCGACGCGACCGCGCACGCCGTCTCGACCGACATCCCGCGTGAGCTGCTGCCGAACCTGATCGAGCTGTCCGAGAAGGTGAAGGATTCGAAGATCAGGAGCTTCCAGTTCGTCCCGCCGCTGATCGACACCGGCGACCCCGACTACCGCCTGATCAAGCACAAGATCGCCGCCATTCTCGCCCGGCCCGAGGAGTCCTCGGCCACCACGGCCTCAGGACCGAAGAGGACCGCCCAGCGGCACACCGGCGACGGCCCGGCCACTCTCGACGCCGTCTGCGGCTGACGTCCCGGGCCCTGCCGTGCCGGAACCCGTTCCAGGACTCTCCGTGGCGGGCGGTGTAACGAACGCGGGGAACGCGACACAGATGCGGTGAACCCACCCCGTTCGGGCTCAGGGAACCGGATATCCAGGTCACAGGAGCCTCATCAGCACCAATGGTGAACATGCGCCCCATGGGCCCCACAGAGCGTCACCGAACCCACACACAAGAACACGAAGCGGTAACAGTGCCCACCCCTTCAGGTGATCGGCTTGACACAAACCCCCGCCGAACCCTTATATACACCTAACCGACTTATTAAGTAGGAATTAGGGAGTAGTCATGAAAGCTCGCGGGGCACGCGGGGTGGTGGCGGCACTCGCCGTACTGGCGCTCACGACCTTGGCCGCGGCCTGCGGGAGCTCGGGAACGACAGGGACGTCTGGAAGCGGGGGCTCCAGCAGTGGCGGAGGCAAGCTCGCGGAGGTCCGGCTCGGATACTTCCCGAACATCACTCACTCAACGGCGCTCGTAGGCGTCGAGAAGGGCTTCTTCGCCAAGCACCTGGGCGGCACCAAGCTCACGACCACCACCTTCAACGCCGGCCCGGCCGCGATCGAGGCGGTCTTCTCCGGCGCCATCGACGCCACCTACATCGGCCCCAACCCCGCCATCAACGCCTGGGCCAAGTCCAAGGGCAAGGCCATCAAGATCATCGCCGGTGCGGCCTCCGGAGGCGTCTTCCTGGTCGTCAAGCCTGAGATCAACAGCGTCGACGACCTCAAGGGCAAGAAGATCGCCACCCCGCAGCTCGGCAACACCCAGGACGTCGCCCTGCGCTACTGGCTGCAGGAGAAGGGCCTGAAGACCGACACCAAGGGCGGCGGCGACGTCAACATCGTCCCGCAGGAGAACTCGCAGACCCTGCAGACCTTCGCCACCGGCGACATCGACGGCGCCTGGGTCCCCGAGCCCTTCGCCAGCCGCCTGATCCAGGAGAGCAAGGGCAAGGTCCTCATCGACGAGCGCGACCTCTGGCCGAACAAGCAGTTCGTGATCACCCACCTGATCGTCCGCCAGGAGTTCGCCGCCCAGCACCCCGACGTCGTCAAGCAGCTCCTCGAAGGGCACGTCGAGGCCAACGCCGCGATCAACGCCGACCCCGCCGACGCCGCGAAGACCGTCAACGCCGCGCTGGAGAAGCTGAGCGGCAAGGCGCTCAAGCCCGAGGTCATCGACAGCGCCTTCAAGAACATCACCTTCACCAACGACCCGATCGCCTCCTCCCTGGTCGCCAGCGCCGACCACGCGGTCAAGATCGGCCTGCTTGAGCCCGTCGACCTGACCGGCATCTACGACCTCAAGCCCCTCAACGAGGTCCTCAAGGCCCAGGGGCAGTCCGAGGTAGCCGACAAGTAAGTCCCCACCACCCGATCCGAGTCCCCCAGGAGGGCACAGTGACAGCTCCGCTCACGGAGCGGGCCGCCCGCCGGGCCGAGGGCGACGAGCCCGCGGTCCGGCTGGACGGCGTCTCCAAGATCTACGGCCAGGGCAGGAACGGGCTGCTGGCTCTCGACAGCATCTCGCTCTCCGTGGCGCCCGGTGAGTTCGTCAGCCTGCTCGGCGCCTCAGGCTGCGGCAAGAGCACCCTGCTGTCCCTGGTCGCCGGGCTGGACAGCCCGACGGCCGGCACGCTGAGCGTCGGGGGACGCAAGATCGCGATGATGTTCCAGGAGCCCGCGCTGTTCCCGTGGCTCACCGTCGCCGCCAACGTCGAGATGGCGCTGCGGGTGCAGGGAGTGGCCAAGCGGGAACGGCGTGACCGCGCCGCGGAGTTCCTGGACATCGTCCACCTGGGCGGATTCGGCGCCAAGCGCCCGCACGAGCTGTCCGGCGGCATGCGCCAGCGCGTCTCCCTCGCCCGCGCGCTCGCCCAGGAGGCGGACGTGCTGCTGATGGACGAGCCGTTCGGCGCGCTGGACGCGATGACCCGTGACCTGCTCCACGACGAACTCGAACGGATCTGGCAGAAGCGCGGCCTCAGCGTCCTGTTCGTCACCCACAACGTCCGCGAGGCCGTACGGCTCGGCGACCGGGTCGTGCTGCTGAGCAGCAGGCCGGGCAAGGTCGCCGAGGAGTTCGAGGTGGACATCGAACGGCCCCGCCTCACCGACTCTCCCGAGGTGGCCGAGCTGGCCTCGACCATCACCGCCCGACTGCGCCAGGAGGTCCTGCGCCATGGCCGTTGACCAGGCACCCGCCGCCGGTCAGCCCTCCGACGTCCACGCCAGGCAGCTCGCCGGGCTCGACGCCCTCGAACTGGGCGGCGGCACCAGCAGCGGACTGACCTCCCGGGTCTGGGGCCGCGTCTGGCCGATGCTGCTCGCGATCTCCATCGTGCTGGCGATCTGGCAGGGCGTCGTGTGGAGCGGCCGGTGGCCCGAGTACGTCTTCGCGGGCCCGGCCGAGACCTTCGGCAAGCTGGGCGAGCGGTTCACCGACCCCGAGTACTGGCAGGCCATCGCGGTGACGATGCGCCGCGCGGTCACCGGCTTCGCGATCTCCGTGGTCATCGGCCTGGTCATCGGCGCCGTGGTCTCCCGGGTCAAGGTGCTCAGGGCGGCCTTCGGCTCGCTGATCACCGGCCTGCAGACCATGCCGTCGATCGCGTGGTTCCCGCTGGCGATCCTGCTGTTCGGGCTGACCGAGAGCGCGATCACCTTCGTGGTCATCCTCGGTGCCGCGCCGTCCATCGCCAACGGCCTGATCACCGGTGTCGACTACACCCCGCCGATCCTGCTGCGCGCCAGCCACGTGCTGGGCTTCCGGCGCCTGCAGCTCTACCGGTACGTGATCCTGCCCGCGTCGCTGCCGTCGTTCCTGGCCGGTCTCAAGCAGGGCTGGGCGTTCGCCTGGCGTTCGCTGATGGCCGGTGAGCTGGTGGTCATCATCGCCCACCAGTCCTCGCTGGGTGAGCGGCTCTACTACGACCGCGAGCTCGCCGACTCGGCGGGCCTGCTCGCCACGATGATCGTGATCCTGGTGATCGGCGTCGGCATCGACCTGCTGTTCGAGACCGGCGACAACGCGCTGCGCCGCCGCTGGGGCCTGCAGCAGGTGCGTAGCTGACCGACATGCGGCTCTCCGCCAGAACCCAGTACGCGCTGCGGGCGGTCACCGAACTGGCCGCGGCGCCTCCGGGCCCCGTCCCCGCAGAGAAGATCGCCGTCGCGCAGAACATCCCGAGGAGGTTTCTGGACAACATCCTGCTGCAGTTGCGCAGGGCCGGGCTCATCAACAGCCAGCGCGGTCCCGACGGGGGTTACTGGCTGGCCAGGCCCCCCGAGCAGATCACCCTGGCCGACGTGATCATGGTCGTGGAGGGCAATCCCGAGCAGTCCCCGCGCGCCGACTACCCCGGGGTGGCCAGGCCCCTGGCCGACGTGTGGAGCGCGTTGCGGGAGCACGAGGAGACGCTGTTGAGCGAGATCACCTTCGCCCATATCGCGAAGGACGCCCTCCCCTGACGCCCGCGCGAGCCACCAGGCGGTGGAAGGGCCGGATCACGCCGAAGTAGGGGTGCCACCGGAATACGGCGGAAACGGACCGCGCTGGGACGCCGACCAGACAAAACTCAGGTTCTGAGTGGTCGGTCTGCCAAGAACCCGGCCGCCGCCGGTCATCACCCGCGCCTGGTCATCGGCGACGGCACCGAGGGCCGTCCGACAGCGGCCCGTATACCGGCTGTGGGTGTTCGAGCCGGACACGCGCCGGGCAGCGGCGGTGACCTGGCGTCGGGCCTGGACGAGTTCGAGGTCCACCAGCATGGCGACCGGCCGTCTGGGGCGAGGCCGCCGACACCTTCTTCCCCTGGGTGAGCTGGGACCAGTCGGACCGGCCCGGTTCGGCGTGACCGTCGACCCCGACGGACAACAGCCGAGCCGGATCACAGGCGGCGGGGAGATCAACCAGCCCACCGGCACCGGGACTTCATGATCGCTCTCACCGGCATCGGCCGTCCGCGGGCTCCCGGCGGCCGGAAAACACCGAAGCGGCTACTCACCATAGTCATTCCCAGCGGAAACCCTCCTCCGCCGGTTCCTCAACTTCGAGGTCAATCGCTACGCCATAGACATTTTTAACGATAGGGAGGGCCCTCCGCCCCCCATTAGCACTAGTAGTCGCTAGTCAACTGGCCACGCGGTAATCCCCCTCTCTCGAAGAGAGCCCGAAGTGCCACCTTTGGTGCGCTACGACGTACTACAGTCAGTTAGACCTGTCGGGTCTTCTCCGCCTTCGACCGGACCTAGGGCGGCCGAAGGCCATCCCGGCCGAACCTCCCCCCAGGAGGACGGCCGTTCTTCCGAGAAGAGGCAGGTACAGATGGGTCGGCGTAACAAGCGCAATACCATTGGAGAGAATCCGAAGGAACCGTGGAAGATCGTCGCCGCCGTCGCCGCGACAGGACGCCTCCTGCTGGAGGCGCACCGGGCGCTCAGGGACGGCCTCGCCGATCAGATCCGGGAAGCTCTGAGGAACCTCTTTAATGGCTGAGGACCCTAACGCCTACCCCTACAGGAGAAAGCGCTAGGGCCTCACCCATCACACCGAGGGCTGCACGCCATGGTCGCCAACCAGTGCAGCCCTCTTTTCTATGCCCAAGATCGCATAAGCGAACCGAGCCACTACACAGAGCGCCCACTAGAGCACTCTACGTAGAAGAGGTTGCCTCTTCATCGATAACAAGCCGAGTACATCAACGAACGGTGCACATCTTCAGGGAAACCGGACAATAAGGCACTTTGTACTAATAGTCATTATTATACCATATGTCCTATATATACCAATTTCCATTGGGCACTCACGGGCATATATGGTTACATAAGGGATATTCCCCTCGGGGACTACAGTTGTTTTTAAGTCAATCGTGATCATGGCGTTATTTCCTTCGGGCCTTCATCGCTGGTCGGCTATAGCAATCCGAAGGTGGTGCATGCGCAGGTGCTCGCCTGCTCTCTTCCGACGGGGAGGTGTCATGTCGACCAGCTCACACTCATCCCGGCGGGAACGCATCGGTAGTCGCCCACCAGCGCAGACGAAGGCGCTGTGGCCGTCCTCGTTTCACGACCTCACGCCTGTCACCGGCAAAACTCATGAACCACCTCCGCAGAGGTGGGCCTGGGACTCGCTCCGATAGGAACACTCCGGGTTGGCGACGTCGTGAGCGAAGAATCGCGTCCCCGCAGGGCCGACTTCGGCGTGCATGTTCCAGTCGCAGGCTGGACAGCGCAGTTCGAGGCGGCGGCGCACTCGGTGGACGCTTGACCAGGGCGGGTCCTCGCGGGTGGCATCGAGAAGGCCGATGTCGGCAAGGGGCGGTGAGTGGCACCGTAGGACTCCCTCGCTGAGGCGGCAGCCGTCGAACGTGATCATCCTGAGTAGGCGGTGCGGAGATTCCACGCTGACCGCGCTCGGCGACATTTCGGCCTGGTGATCTGTGCCCAGCGGTGCCGGGTCGCGGGGTCGCGGTCCGCTTGCCGGCGGGCGAGCGCTTCGGGTGAGACGCGGGTGTAGCGGGCCAGGGAGGCGACGGAGTTGTGGCCGGAGTAGGCCAGGGAGGGTGGAGGTGGTCTACGAGGCCCCACCTACGCGTCGGGCTCGGTCCCCAGGGCGTCAGGGTGAGCGTGGTCGAGCCCGCCATGACCGCCGCAGAACTCCAGGGGCACGTCACCGACGAGGGAGTCAACGCCCGGGTCGCCCAGGCCCGCGAGTCGTCCGAGTGGCTCTCGCCCGACGACGTGACCGAGGTGGTCGCCTTCACGGCCTCGCGTCCCGCCCACGTCACCCTCTTCAAGACGGTCGCCCACCCCACCCGGCAGGCCTGACATGGTCGCCGCGGCGGCTGGGCGTCGAGGTCATCGACCTCTGCCAAGCGCACTGGCCCGACACGGGCCAACCACTCGACTGGAACGGTGGCGGGCGCTCGCCCAACGCCACTCCGGTCGATGAGACGCTGCAGGATCAGTCCCGTCAGCAGGGTCAGATAGAAGGCGCCGACCGCCCGCCGCGTCGCTGGGACGACGTCCCTTCGGCGAGCCAGTGGGTCGGTTCCAGGCGTGCGGCCTCCTGAGCGTCAGCCAGTGTTTGGCGCGGCTGTGGCCTGCGCTCGGCCTGAGCGAAGGCTTCGATGCCGGCCACGAAGACCGGGCGGTGGAGCTCGATCGCCTGCTGCCTCCCCCTCACGTGGCACTTCGCCCACCATGGCCTGACGCAGCTTGTCGGCCCACTCGGCGGTCGCCTCGACCATGGCGTCGGCCGGCAGCGCGTCCTTCGATCAGCTTGTCTCGTTCTTTCGCTCCGCCACCCTGTCCAAACAAGTGTCACAAACAGATGTTTTGCACAAATGTTTCAAACATGTGTATGGTCATCGGCATGGCACAAGCAACCGCAGCGGCCACGGCCGCGAGCGACTTCAGTCGCCTGGCCAGACACATCCGGCAGGCCGGACTCCTCGACCGGCGCCCCCGCTACTACCTGATCCGGATCAGCGCCGTCACAGCCGCCTACCTCGCAGGGACGGCGGCGTTCCTATGGCTGGGCGACTCCTGGCTCCAGCTCCTGCCGGCCGTCTACTTCGCGATCGTCTTCGCTCAGGTCGCCCTGGTTCTGCACGATCTGGCTCATCGGCAGGTCTTCGCCAATCGCCGCCCGAGCGAGATCCTCGGGCGGCTCGGCGGCAACCTCGCCATCGGCCTCGGCTACGGCTGGTGGATGAACAAGCACACCCGCCACCACGCCAACCCCAACCACGAGGAGCTCGATCCGGACGTCACACCCGACGTCCTGGTGTGGTCACAGGAACAGGCACGCAACGCGCGCGGCCTGGCCCGCCTCATCGGCGGCCGGCAGGCGTTCCTCCTCTACCCGCTGCTCCTGCTCGAAGGGCTCAACCTGCGCGTCGGCGGTGTGCGGGCACTGCGGCAGCCCTGGATGAAACAGCGCGTCCTGGAGGGCGCGCTGCTGTTCGCGCACTTCGCCTGTTACCTGGGTGGGCTGGCGTGGACCCTGTCACCGGGCAAGGCACTGGCCTTCTTCGCCGTCCACCAGGGGCTGTTCGGCGTCTACATGGGCTGCGTGTTCGCCCCTGGTCACAAGGGCATGCCGACCCTCACGGGGGAGGCCAAGCTCGACTTTCTGCACAAGCAGGTCCTCACCACCCGCAACGTACGCGGCGGCCGGTTCATCGACCTCGCCATGGGCGGGCTCAACTACCAGATCGAACACCACCTGTTCCCCAGCATGCCCACCCCCAACCTGCACCTGGCGCAACCCATCGTGCAGGCCCACTGCCGGCGATTGCGTCGGCCGTACCACGAAGTCAGTTTCGTCGCCTCGCACGCCGAGGCGCTGCGGCACCTGCACCAGGCCGGTGCTCCGCTCCGAGAGAAGGGCCGCTCATGAAAGCCGGACGCAAACAGTGGATCGGACTGGCCGTCCTGGTCCTGCCGGTGTTGCTGATCTCCGTCGACCTGCACGTCTTGTCGTACGCGCTGCCGTTCATCAGTGCCTCCCTGGCACCGAGCGGCTCCCAGCTGCTGTGGATCATCGACATCTACCCGTTCATGCTCGCCGGGCTGCTGCTGCCGATGGGCACGCTCGGTGACCGGGTCGGGCGGCGGCGGCTGCTGATGGCCGGGGCCACCGCGTTCGGGGCCGCCTCCGCGGTCGCCGCGTTCTCTCCCAGTGCCGACCTGCTGATCGTCACCCGTGCCCTGCTCGGGGTGGGTGGCGCCACGTTGATGCCCTCGACGCTGTCGCTGATTCGCAACATGTTCCACGATGACGGCCAGCGCCGCGTCGCGATCGCCATCTGGACCGGCGCGTTCGCCGGCGGCGCGATGCTGGGCCCGCTGATGGGGGGCGCGTTGCTGGAGCACTTCTGGTGGGGCTCGGTGTTCCTGGTCAACCTGCCGGTCATGGCGCTGCTGCTGATCCTGGCGCCGCTGCTGCTGCCCGAGTCGCGTGACCCGCGTCCGGGCAGGTTCGATCTGCTCGGCGTGGCCCTGTCGCTGGGCGCCATCCTGCCGACGATCTACGGGATCCAGCACATCGCCCAGGACGGCCTCGGCTGGGCGCCGGTGCTGGCCATCGTGGCAGGGCTGACGCTGGGGGCCGCCTTCGTCAGGCACCAGCGCTCGATGGCCGATCCGATGCTGGACGTGCGCCTGTTCGGCAGTCGCGCCTTCACCGCCTCGATCGGCGCCAACACCCTCGGGGTCTTCGCGATGGTTGGCTCCAGCCTGTTCACGACGCAGTACTTGCAGATGGTCATGGGTGCCAGGCCGCTCGTCGCCGGACTGTACGCGCTGCCGTCGGCGGGCATGGCGATGTTCGCCGCCGGGCTCGCGCCGGTGCTGGTCCGCAAGGTCAGGCCGGGACTGGTGGTCTGCGCCGGGCTGCTCGTCGGCGCGAGTGGGTTCATGCTGCTGTCCAGGCTGGACGTGACGGGACAGAGTGGTTTGCTGATCGCCGGGATCATGCTGATGGCCGGGGGCGTCACGCTCGTCCTGACGGTCTCCTCCGACCTGATCATCGCCACCGCTCCGCCGGAGCGCGCGGGCTCGGTCGCCGGGCTGTCGCAGGTGGCCACCGAGTTCGGCGGCGCGCTCGGCATCTCCCTGCTGGGCAGCATCGGCGCCGCCGTCTACCGGGGGCACCTCGGTGAGACGGGCGCTCCGTCAGCGGCGCTGGACACCCTCGGCGGCGCCCTGGAGTCGGCGCGGCACCTGCCGGAACCGGCCGCGACCTCGCTGGCCGCCGCCGCCCGCGAGGCCTTCACACAGGGTCAGCACTACGCCATGCTCGCCGCGGCCACCGCGTTGTGCGTGATGGCGGTGCTCGCTCCCGTCATGCTGCGAGCCGTACGGCAGGCGAAGGGCACCCCGGCGCCGCCACAGGACCAGCACGCCGGCCGCCACGCGATGCGCTGAAGAGGCCGCGTGCCACGGCAGGCGGAACGGGGCGGGCCGGAACGAGGTGCGCAGAACGGAGACGCTGGGCGAGGAGCCTGGAGTGGGGCGGCTGGAGCGGTCAGGCGGGTGCCGCTTCTCCGCCTCCCGCCGCCTGGACGACCGCGCGGAGGCCGGTGGCCAGGTCGCGGGCCGTCGGGGCGCTGTCGGGGTCGATCTGCCACCGCACCAGCAGCCCGATGAACAGCGTCAGCAGCACCTGGGCCCCCGCCTCGTCGTGCCCGGGCAGGCGCGCGCTCAGCTCCCGCTGGGCCAGCGTCTGCCCCTCGGCCAGCCGGGCCCGCACATCAGGCAGGTGAGCGGCCTGTGCGAGCGTCTCGACGTTGGCCCGCCAGACGGTCGGGTTGGTGCGGAAGGACTCGATCAGCTCACCCCAGAAGGCTTCGAACCACTCCTTGGAGTCGCCGGGAAAGGCCTTGAGGATCTCCGTGACCGCCTCGCCGGTCACCTCGATCATCGCCTGGGTGAGCAGCGCGTCCTTGGAGCGGAAGTGGTAATTGATCGCGGCGAGGTTGCTGCCGGAGACGGCGATGATGTCGCGCACCGTCGTGCGGGCGTATCCGCGCTCGGACAGGCACTGCTTGGTTGCGGCCAGCAAATCCTCAGGAACTCCCACGTGATGATCCTACCAACGCCGCAAACAAGTGTTTCAAACAGCCGAAGACCCGCCCGCGTCGGCCGCGGGCACGGGCAGGACGGTGGCGGCCTGTTGATGCTGGGCGGGGTCGGCCTGCTGGGCGTGGTCACCGCCTCATTCGCCTCGTGGTTCGTCTCCCGCTTCGACGACCCACACGACCGACCCCAGACCCCGAAATATCAACAAATAGCGGGGTGTATCACTCGACCGGCAGCAGCCCGCGCTCGGCGAAGACCTTCTTCGCGGTGAGCGTCGCGTTCAGCGCCCGGGGAAAGCCGCAGTAGGCCGCCGATTGCAGGAACGCCTCGATGATCTGCTGCGGCGTCAGCCCGACGTTGAGGGCGGCGTTGATGTGGACGGTGAGCTGCGGCTCGCAGCCGCCGAGCGCGGTCAGCATCCCGAGCGTGACGAGCTGCCGGTCCCGGGGTTCGAGACCGGGACGGGAGTAGATCTCGCCGAACCCCCACGCGACGATCTGGTGACCGAGCTCCGGGGCGACGTCCTTGAGCGACTCGATGACGTTCGCGCCGGCCGTGCCGTCCACGGCGTCGAGCATCGCCAGCCCGTGCTCGTAGCGCTCCTCGCGGGTCGTGCTCTCACCCATGGGAACTGCCCCCTTCTTCCTGTTCCGTGCCCAAGCCCTACGTGACGCCGGGACCGTGCCCCTGCCCTCACCTGGGAGAGTCCGGCGCTTCGGCGACCCCTTGTTCGCCACATCGAACAGGCTAGAAGTTAGAGCGCGCTCTAAGTCAAACCCTTCCCTCGAAAACCCCACAAAGTAGCACTAATTACGCAATCAGCGACATTCTCCCGAGTCGACGCACCACAGAGACCCGTCAACACCTGACCGATATATCCCATTTAGGTATGAAAAAATACGAAGTGACTTATCGGAGGGAAAGTACTGGTATCAGGCGCGCCATCACCTAACTCCTCGTGCCGTTCTCGTTTTTGCCGGCGCCGCCCGCCGTCCGGCGTGGCATGATTATCACTCTCAGACCTTGCAATGATTTTCATAATCAGATTGGATCGTCGTCGTGAGGGTGGCTTTCGTCGGTAAG
>NZ_JBHSBC010000039.1:0-154431 GCF_042650425.1 Streptosporangium jomthongense
TATGGGGGTAAGTGGCCGGACGCCGAGGTTGGCGTACAGGCCTTCCGCCCGGCCTCGGCCGAGTCGTGAGCTGGTCATGTGGCCTCCTTGGGGGGCGAGGCGGCGTGCTCGAACGGGATGTCGTCTTGTTTTGCCGAAGCCGACGTCGTCGGCGAGAAGCCGGGCTCCGGCTGGCCCGCGAGCGCGGCGGGCGTGTGGCGGGGGCATCGGAGCCCGGCGATGAAGGGCCTCACGCCGTCCCTCGCGCCGCAGCGGCGCGCCTCCGTTGGGATCCAGTACCTGCAGGCCCGGCCGCGGGTGGCGGCCGGGCTGGAGGCGGTGGTCCGGTCAGGCACGCGGGTCCTTGCGGTCCCAGACGGCGTCGCAGGCGGTGTGCACGTCCTGCCACAGCTCGCGTCGTGCGGCGAGGTCGGCGTCGGCCCAGCGGTCGCGCATCCGGTCGACGGCGTGCACGAGCTGGCGGACCTCGGACGGAAGGTCGGCGAGCGGGTCGGTGAGCTGGTTGAGGGTGGAAGACCAGCCGTAGTCGACGCCGGGGTCGCCAGGTGCGGTCAGGTCGGCCCAGAGGGCGCGAAGGCGGCGAATCACAGCGTCGCCTCCCCGCCGTGGTTACGGATGGTGGTGCGGGCGAGGTCGTCGAGCGCCTCCGTCAGGCCGTCGGGGATGGGCCCGTCGACGGCGACGTGGGCGATGCCGCCGGTGACCGGCATGGTGGCGTGGTGCAGGGCGGTGGGCGGGGGCTGCTCGGCGCCGTTGTAGACGAGGTAAGGGGGGACCGTCGGGCGGGCGGCGTTGTCCGGCAGTGCCGCGAAGACGTTGGCCTGCTCTTCCAGCCAGGCGACGGCCGGGTCGAGGCCGCTCATGCGAGCCTCAATGCCATGACGAGGTAGCGGAAAGCCGGGTCGTCGTCGGCCTCGGTGAGCAGGGCGGGCTTCGCCGGTTTGGTCGTGTGGATGCGCACCTGCTCCCCGGCGATGCCGACCAGCCCGTCGAGGAGGAACTGCGACTGGAAGGCGATCTCGATGTCGCCGCCGGACAGCTCGGCCTCCAGCACCTCGGTGCCCCGGCCGGTATCGCCGCCGCCCGCTTCGACGAGCACCTGTCCCTGGCGGAAGGTGAGCCGGATCGCGGTGTTCTTGTCGGCGACCAGCGCGACCCGCTTGACGGCGGCGATCAGCGGGGCGACGGCGACGTCGGCGTGGATCGGCCAGTCGTCGGCCAGTCGTGCCCGGTAGTCGATGAACTGGTCGTCGAGCAGCCGGACGGTGGTGGTGCGGCCGACGCTTTCGAACCCGGCGACCCCGTCGCCCAGGCCGATGGTGACGTCGCCGGGCTGCAGACTTTTGGCGATGTCGGCGAGGACCCGGCCGGGGATCATCGCGCGGGTGGTCGTGTGCGGCGTCCAGGGCAGGGTGCGGGCGGCGATGCGGTACCGGTCGGTGGCGGCGAGGGCCAGCTGGTCGCCGGTGGCGTCGAAACGGATGCCGGTCAGCATCGGGACGGTCTCGTCGCGGCTGGTGGCGGGCGCCACCTGGGCAACGGCGGAGGAGAAGGCTGCGGCGTCGACGGTGCCGATCGCCGGTGGGGTGACGGGCAGGGTTGGGTAGTCCTCCACCGGCAGGGTGGGCAGCCTGAATTCGGCGGCCCCGCAGGTCAGCACCGCCTCCGACTCGTCGGCGACGAGTTCGACGGGCTTGCCTTTGGGGAGGGCTTTGGCCACCTCGACCAGGACTCGGCCAGGCAGGAGGAGCTGGCCGGGGTGGAGGACGTCGGCGGAGGTGCGGGCTTGCCGGGAGGTGTCGTAGTCGTAGGCGGACACGGTCAGGCCGCTGTCGCCTGCTTCGAGGAGGAGTCCGGACAGGACGGGGACGGCGGGGCGGGTTGTCAGGGCGTGGGCGGTCCAGGCGACGGCGTCGGCCAGGCTGTCACGGTTGAGGCTGGTCTTCACGGGTGTCCTCGGGGGTGATGTCGAAGATGGTGAGCTGGCCGGGGGTGTCAGGGCCGTCCAGAGGGGCGGGCAGGGGTGTGCCGCAGGTGGGGCAGGCGGGCGGTGTCATGCCGGCACCTCCGCGGTCTGGTCCTGCTCGACCGCCCACGCCCACGCGCGTGCCATGGCGTCGGGGTTCATGCGGCGGCCGGAGCCAAGCTTGCTGACGAGGGCCTCGGTGACGCCGAGGGCGTCGGCGACCTGACGCCACGTCCAGTCGAGCCGCTCACGGCAGGCGTTCAGGGCCTGACGGAGCTGGAGAGCACCAACGTCAGGAGCGGACGCGCGGGGGCCGCGGAGAAGTTCGGCGCGCTCAGCCGGGGTGAGGCCACCCCAGATCCCGTCGGGTTCGGCCGCTTCCAGGGCGTAGGTGCGGCATTCGTCCAGGATCGGGCAGCTGGAGCAGACCACCTTGGCTGCGTCCACCGCAGGGCGGATGGTGTAAGAGACCGGGAAGAACAGCTCAGCGTCAACCCGCCGGCACGCGGCCCGCTCGACGCCTTTCACGAGGCGCTCCCCTGGTGCTCGGCCTCGGTGGCGATGACGACACGCTCGTCGCCCCTGATGACGGTCTCCCAGCACTGGCCACACGCGACCTGCCCGATCCGGCGGCGGGCGGTGTGCTCGCGGGCCTGGCACAGCCGGGAGGCCTTCTTCGCGAGCGGGTGAGTGGTGGTCAGGTAGTCGGGCTCCCACGACCACGCCGGAACCGCGGAGGACCCGGCGGCGCGGGCTTCGCGGGCCTTCTTGCGCAGGCGGCGGACGGCGGCGACGGCGTCGGTGGCGGTCAGCTCGCCGGTACGGACCCTCTCCTTGGAGGCGTCGTCGAGCTCCAGGAGCGCCAGGAGGTAGGAGACGGTGCCGGAGGCTATGCCGGTGCGGGCGGTGATGAGGGCGCCGGAGTAGCCCTGGTCGCGCAGCGCGCCGAGGGCTTCGGCTTTCTCGATCGGGTTGAGGTCGCGGCGCTGGACGTTCTCGACCAGCATCACCTCGATCGCCTGGGTGTCGGTGACGTCGTGGCGGATGACGGCCGGGACGGTGGTGAGGCCTGCCTGGAGGGCGGCGGCGCGGCGTCGGTGGCCGGCGAGCAGTTCGTAGTGGCCGGGCTTGGCCGGGTGGGGGCGGACGGTGAGGGGCTGCAGGAGGCCTTGGGCGGCGATGCTGGCGGCGAGTTCGTCGAGGTCGCCGACGTCGTCGCGGATGTTTCCGGGGTGGTCGTGAATCTTGCTGAGGGGCAGGTCGACGGCGAGGGGGCCGTTGACGGCGGCGGCGCCCTTGACGGGGCGGGGGCTGCTGGCGGCGGGGGGCTTCGGGCGCGGTGCAGCGGCCGGGGTCGGCTTCGGCGGGGCGGCCGGTGTCGCGGGGGTGGGTGCCTGGAACTGGATGGTGCGGGGGGTTCCGTCGAGAAGGCTGCGCGCCCAGGTGAGGTCCTCGGTGGGTACGTCGTCGGGGACCTGGACTTTGTACTTCGGTTTGCTGGGGTCGTAGACGCGGCCGTTCTTGTCGATCATCCAGCCCTTTTGGCCGTTGGCGAGGCCGCGGACGGCGGAGATGGGCCAGCCGGTGTGTTCGGCGACGGCGTGGATGGTGTGGCCGGCGGCGAGGAGGGCGAGGGCCTTGCTCGTGTCGGGTCGCATGGCGGTTGCGGTCATGCGGCGGCGCTCCTTTCGGTGGTCTGGGTGTGGCGGTGGGCGGCGGCGTAGCGCTGGATCTGCCGCTCGCCGAGGGACAGCTCCCACCGGATGCGGGCCGGGGAGGCTTTCGCGGCGAGGAGCGCGGCGTACTGCGCCAGGAGGCGGCGGCCGCGGGCGCTGACGGGGGTCCAGGCGGCGGCGGCGCCGAGAGTGCGCGGGTATCGGTCCAGGGTGTGGTTGACACGGTGGCGGGTGTAGCAGGCGGTGGTGAGGCCACGGGCCTTGTGGTTTCCGGGCCTGCCGCAGCAGGCGCAGGTCACGGTCGGCATCACGACACCCCTGCCAGCAGTCCGGGGAGCTCGACGACCTCGTACCGAATCGGCCGCTTCGGCTGCCTCGGGTTGCGCTCGGGGGCGTGGGCGACGTCGCGGCGGTGGTCGCAGGGGCAGGTGCACTGCCAGCGGCACCGCCTGTCGGCGATCCACACCATCGCCAGGTGCGAGGGGTGCCAGCCGGTCGCGCTCGCGGTGGGGTGCCGGTACGGCGTCGGGAACGCGGCGACCGCCTGGCCTCCGCGGACCTCGATGACCGTCTCGTAGTAGGACATGGCGACGCCCATGTGGCATACCTCGTGCACGCCGGGACGGGCGTCGTTCAGGCAGGGGCCGTTCCACTGGCAGGAGCAGGTCAGGTAGAAGCCCGGGACTTCCTTGTAGGTCTTGCGCATGGCGCCGGTCCAGGCGTGGTCACGGACCCAGGTGGCTTCGGCCGTGGTCATCATCGGCCCACCGCCTCGGGATCGAGCGGCTGTCCGTATCCGATCCCACGCAGCAGGAGGCTGGCGTGGGCGAGCTGGACACGGACGGGGAAGTCGGGTCCGGCGGGGTGGACGGTCATGACGTGCTGGGCGCGGAGGTAGGCCCACCAGCGGTCGGCGTTCTTCGGGCCGACGCCGTGCCGCTGCAGGACAAGGACGCCGATGTCGGCGCCTGCGTTGCGCCGCTCGACCTCGGTTTCGGCCATCCAGGCGGCGATCTGCTCGTCGGACGGCGCCTTGGTCTGTCGTCCGCCCTTGACCTCCCAGACGATGCCGGGGGTGCCGGTGATGTCGCCCAGGTCGTAGGCGCCGGCCAGCGCACGGCGTTCGGCGTGGGGGAATCCGAGCTGGGTCAGGGTGCGGACGACGGCGGTTTCGGCGGCGGTGCCGATGTCCTTCGGTCTGCGCCGGGTGCGCGGGGTGGTGCCCGCCGCCGGGCCCTGGTGGGGTAGGGCTCCGGCGGCGGGGGTCGTGGGGGCGGTCACCGGACGGCTCCGTCGTTCGCGATCTGGAGCAGGACGGCGGCGTGGCAGTCGTCGGGCTGGCCGGGCTTAGTGGGTAGGGGGCACCAGCAGGCCAGGTCTCGGCCGCCGAGTTCGCGCCGGATGTCGTCCAGGGACGGGTAGGCGGCGCCGTAGCGGCCGTTGAGCAGGTCCCATTTGAAGAACTTCGCGGCGAAGTACCGGGCCGTCTCGACGAGGCAGTAGGAGGGGCCGCCGTTGCGGTCGGTGGGGCTGCCGTGTACCCGGTACGCGAGGCGGCGGTCGCGGTCGCTGGGCTCGGGGGTGATGCGGACTGGGTTGCCCCACTTGGTGGGGCGTCCGACGTAGACGGCGCCTTCGGGCATCGTCCAGCCCCTCGTGCGGCGGCGTTGGATGCGCTTCGGGGCGTCAGCCACGGTCGGCCACCTCCTCGGCGGCCTCGATGGCCTCCAGGGCGGCGTAGTACTCGGAGAGCTTCGTCTTCTCCCAGATGGTCAGATCGACCTGCTTCTCGGGGATCGGACGGGGCCAGGTGACGTACAGGGCGCCACCCATGGGCCGCATGCCGCACGTCATGAAGGCGCCTTCGGCTATGCAGTTCTTCGGCATGCCCGGCACCTGGTCGCGCGGGTCCGGCCGGGTGAGGGCGCCCAGGCGGACGGACAGGAGCTTGCCTTCCTTGGTGGTGAGGCGAGGCACGAGGTAGCCGTGGGTGCGGTGGACACGCCACCCGTGTGGCACGTCGCTGTCGTTGTGGCCGACACCGCAGGGGCGGCCGAAGGCGGTATCGATGAAGACGGAGCGGCCCGTGAGGCCGTGCTCGTCGAGGAATGCGTCGATCTGGTCGTGCCAATCCCGGACGTCGGAGTTGGCGTCGTCCCAGATCTTGAGGATGTCGGAGCTGCTGCTGCGATAGACGGTCGTGGTCATCAGGCTTCCAGGACGGTGCGGGGCGCCGGGGCGGGCTCGGCGGCCGGGGCCAGGGTGAGGGCGGTGCAGGCTGCGGCGACGACGCAGACGGTGAGGGCGACTGCGGTGCCGCACAGGGTGCGGGCGCGGGTGGCCCAGATGGCGGTGGCGGCTGCGGAGACGGTGAGGGCGCTGTAGAAGGCGGTGGCGAGGCTCACTGGGTCCTCCGGCGGATGTCGTCGAGCGCGTCGGGGACGGGGATGCGGTCGGCAAGGTCGCGCATCTCGATGAGCGCGAGCTCGGCGTTGAGCTCGTCGAGGCGGGGCTGCTCGGTCACCGCCGCCTCCCCTCGCGGGCGAGCCGCCGCCGGGCGCGGTGGTTGATGACGGCCACGTGGAGGGCGACCAGGCCGAGGCCGGTGACGGTGAGGGCACAGATGACGGCGAAGGCCCACAGGAGGATCTGAAGGAGGAGGTCACGCACCGGGAGCCTCCTCGGTGTCGTCTGCGGCGACGTTCAGGAGGTCGACCGGGTCGAGGTGGTAGCCGTGGCGGTGGCTGCGCTCGATGAGGGGTTCGATGCGCCTCCAGCGGGCGGCGTCCTGGCGGGCGGCCTCCAGCTCGGCCAGGGCCTCGTCCCGTTCGGCTTCGGCCTGGCATGAAGGTGCGCAGTGGCCGACCTTGCCGAGCGCCCGATGGAGAGCCCCGGCTGTGACCAGGTAGATGCCGACGTAGCCGGGGTCGTCGGGGATGTCGCCGTAGGGGGTGGCGTGGGCGTCGATGTCGAGGATGTGAGCACGGAGCCGCTCGACCTCGGCCACCAGGTCGGGGATGTCTCGGTGGGCGTGGACCGCGAAGGCCAGGTCCTTCTCGCCGCGCGGGTTGTCGAGAGCCGGGACCAGGACGGCGGTGCGCTCCTCGCCTGCGCTGATGACGCTGGACATGTGCGGGTCGTCGCTCATGTCGAACGGCCAGCAGTACGGCCCGTCGAGCCGCCAGGGGCCGGGGGTGGTGGCGGTGTGGCGGGCGCGGATCTCCGCCAGGCGGGCGTCGGTGAGGGCCATCAGCCGGTCACCTCCTCGTCGAACAGGCTCGGCGCGACCGCCTCGAAGGGCCGGTTGGACCACAGGACCTCGACCCGCGTCGACCGGGCACCGGCCTGGGTGTTGACCATGCGGAACTCGTGGACGTGCCATCCGGCGTACAGCTCGCTGTAGAGCGGGCTGTGGTAGCCGGACAGGAGCACCGCCGCGGCGGTGGCGTTGAGCGTCGCAGCCAGTTCGCGGTGCTGGTCGTCGGTCTTCATCTCGTGCAGGTAGTGGCTGCTGTTGCGGGTGCCGAGCACGTATGGCGGATCGACGTAGAAGACCACCGAGGGGTCTGCGCCGTACCGGGCGATGATGTCGAGGGCGGGCAGGCATTCCAGGGAAACGCCGACCAGACGTTCGGCCGCGGGGATGAGCCGGTCGCGGTAGGCGTCGAGGTAGCCGGGCAGCGACAGGCCGTTCTCGGCGACCTGGTACCGCCAGCCGGTGCGGCAGTACAGGGCGTTGGAGCGGCCCTGGGCGAGCCGGATCCAGACGCGCCGGGCGATCTCCAGTTCGTCGCCGTCAGCCACGGGGGCGAAGGCGGCGTCGTGCTCGGCGCGCGAGTGCGGGGTGAGGGCGCAAGCTCGGGCCAGGTCCGCGGGGCGGTCGCGCAGGACGCGCCAGAAGGTCATGAGTTCCCGGGACAGGTCGTTGACGGTCTCCTGGGCGCTGGGGCGCTTGGCGAGCAGGACGGCGAGGCTTCCGCCGTAGGGCTCGATGTAGTGCTGGTGCTCGGGCAGCAGGGCGGCGATGGCCGGACCGAGGGTCTGCTTGGAGCCGTAGTACGGCATGGGAGGGGCGAGGCGGGCCATCACGCGCCTCCGGTCGTGTCGACGAGACGGAGCCCGTGCCGGGACGGCCTCGGCGGCAGCGTCTCTGCGGGCTCGGCAACGGCGCGCTCGGCCGCCGCGCGGAGCTGCCGTGCGCCGAGGAGGGCATCGACAGCGTCCAGCGGGGTTTCGATGCCGGCCAGGACGATGCGGCCGTCGATGATCTGGATGTCGAAGGGGCCGTGCTCGGCCGGGTCGGGCGGGGCGGGGGTGCGGGTCACAGGGCACCGTCCTGGGGCTCCTCGTCGAGGAGGTCGAACCAGCCGTCGAGCGGATTGGGCTGGGGCGCCTCACCGGTTCTGAGGATCGGCATGATGAGGGCGAGGAAGTGCTCGCCGAGGGTCGCGACGATGGCCTTCTTGTGTTCGCCGTGCATCCGGATTGCCATCGGCGCGCCTTCGTCGAGACGCCTGGCGGGTGCCAGGCGGGCGAGGTAGTCCGCGTTGATCAGGATGGGGTCGGCCGGGGTGGCCGTCGGCGTCAGGAATCGAGCGAGGACCTTCCGCCACTGGAGGTCCGAGTCGTGGCCCAGGATGACGGTGCGGTGGTCGCCTTCGCTGACGATCAGCCGGTCGATCTCGAAGGAGAGGGTCACGTCGGCGCGGCCCTTGAGGCCTTCGGCGAGGCGCTTGGCGTCCTGGCCGGGGATGGCGAGGGCGAAGTCCTCGGTGGCCGAGGTCAGCGCGGTTCGGGTGACGGCCATGGTGTAGCGGTCGGAGCAGATGAGGCGCAGCTCACCCGCGTGGATCTCGACATGGAGACGGGTGAGGTCGGGCAGTTCTTCGGCGTCCGGGCCGTCGGTGGCGAGGTGCGGCAGGACGGCGCCGAGGAGGTTCTTGATGTCGCGGCCGGATGCGTGGAGGAGTGCGGAGGGGCGGGTGACGGTGATGGTCATCGCGTGGTCCTTCCGGGTGCGTGGTGTGGCTGGCGGGGGTGGAGGGTGATGCCGCGGGCGACGGCGGCGAGGGTGGCGCGGGCCGTTCGGGCCCGGCGGGTGGCCAGCGCGGTGATGCGGTGGCGGAGGGCGGGCCGGTGGCGCAAGCTCTGGGTCGCCAGGGCGACGGTCAGCAGGGCGGCCAGCAGCCAGCCCGCGCCGGGCAGGAGGGCGATCACTGGTCGGCCCCCGGGTTCAGGACGGGGTGGACGCCGGTCGGGGTCGGGTCGATGTACGGCGGGTGACCGACCGCAGCGGCGCGGAGACCGAGCGGCTCCTCCTCGACCGGCGTGGCCGGCTCCTCGGCGGGCGGCATCGGCGACTGCTCAGCCTCCAGGGCGTGAGCGGTGGCGAGCGCCGCGGTGGCCAGTTCCCGCCACCAGGCGGGGTCCTGCGAGATGAGTTCTTCGGCCCATCCGAAGGTGACCAGGCCGAACAGGCCGCCGCCGTCGGCGGGGCGGACGAGGTCGCCCGCGACGGGGCGGGGCAGCTCTGCCCAGGTGCGGCGCACGAGGCGGCCGGTGGGGTTGTCGTGCACGTCGTTCTCCAGGTGTGAGGGGCCCCGCCCGGACGCGGCGGGGCCCGGGTCGTTCAGGAGGCGGGGGTCGGCGCGGCCTGGATCGGCCACTCGCCTGAGATCACCGCGGTGGGGTTGCGCTTCTCGCCCGCCTTCGGCGAGTGCAGCCACTCCTGGTAGCTGGCGGCCTGCTCCGCCGCCCACCGCTGCTGAGCCGCGTACAGGTCCGGCAGGCCCACCGCCAGGTCGTCGAACAGGTGCCGGTTGTCGGAGCGGCCGGACAGGCGGGGCCGCTGCTCGCGCGGCAGGTGCGCGAGCGCCCCGGTCCGCCACGCCACCCGGGCCGCGACCAGGGCGTCGTAGCGGGCGCCGTGCGCGTCCTCGTCCGCCCAGCCGACCTTGAACACCTGGGCGCAGGTCTTCAGGGTGTGCGGGCCCTGCTCGTCGCTGACCCGGCGGCGCCAGGGGTCGACGTGCTTGCTGAGGAGGTAGGTGTCGATGACCGCGCCCGCCAGGCCGCCGGTGTGGGCGGTCATCTCCTCCAGGGAGGGCAGGTCGTGGCGGGCCAGTTCGCGGGACAGGACGGTCAGGTCGTAGCTGATGCGGTGGCCGACCAAGGGGATGCGTTCGTTGACGGCGTCGGCGACTGCGGTGGCGATGATCCAGACGGCGGCGTCGGCCGGGGTGCCGTGCTTCCGCAGGTGCTCGGTGGTGTACCCGTGGATCGCGGCGGCTTCGGCGGGCACCTCGACGCCGGGGTCGACGAGCAGCGGGTCACGGTCGATGGGGTTGAGGCCGCCGCCGACGTAGCCGACGTAGGCCTCGACGATCCGGGCCTCCTGTGGGTCCTGGCCGGTGGTCTCGAGGTCGAACGGGGCGAGCCTCCCGAGGTGCCAGGTCATCGGCCCTCCTCACCTTCGCCGAGGGCGTGGCGCATCTCGGCCACGTCGGCGGGCAGGAGGACACCGCGGCGCTCCCACATCTCCAGCAGGGCCAGGGCAGCGGCCCGCTCGGCGTGGAGCTGCTGGTAGCCGTGGCCGATGAGCGCCAGGTGCAGGACGGGCATGGTGACCGCCTCGCCACCGGCCTCCCGTACGGCCTGGACGACTCTGGCCCAGTTGGCGGCGGTGCGGTCGTAGGTCGCGCGGCTCATCAGAACGGCACTTCCTCGGTGGCGGCGCCGATCTCGCCCGCGCGGAGCTTCTTCAGGAAGGCGTCGAGGTCGGCCGGGGCCGCGTCCTCGGGGGCGACACCGCCGGTGAACCGGGTGATGGCGTCGGCGAGGGCGGTCATGCCGCCGGGCCAGGTGGCGATGATCTGCTGCCACAGCAGGTCCACGTCCGCGCCGGGCGCCTCCGGGGCCGGGGCGGGCGGTGCGACGGCGGGCGGCTGCGGGTTGAGCAGCTGGTCGCGGCGGCGCATGAACGCGGCCGCGACCGGGTCGCCGGGGTTCTGCAACTCGTGGGCGAACCCGGCGCGCTGGGCGGCCTGCAGGTTGGTGCTGAGGTCCTCCAGCGTCGCCGACCCGGTGGCGGCGGCGATGAAGTCCTCCGCCGCCGGAGAGGCCGGGGCGGCTTCGATCGCCGTACGGGACCCGCCTTCCACCGCAGCCGCCTTCGGCGCCGGTTCGACCGACCCGGTGCCCACTGGCACGATCTGAGCCGCACCCGCCAGCACCTGACCGGCCGTCGACCCGCGCAGCTCCACCGCGACCACCGGGAAGTGCTTCGTCTTGCCCTGGGTGACGCGGGTGCGCTGCTCGATCCGCAGCCGGACCGGGATCATCGCCTGCTCCCCGATCGACCCCTTGAGCACGTCGACCGCGGCCGCCATCTCGTTGGCCGAGTAGAAGGAGTGCGTCTCGACGCGCCAGGCGCCGATGTCGGGCATCTCCGGCAGGATCACGTTGAGGCGGGTCGTCATCTTGCAGGCGGCGTCGCGGGGGGCGTTCTCCCAGAACTGGTCGCCCCACTGGGCGCGGCACACGCACGGCGAGTCCGTCAGCGCCTCGGTCATGCCGTCGCAGCGGCGCTGCACGCCGCCCCGCGACCAGGACTCGTACGCCTGCGACAGCGGGTCGCCGGGCGGCATGATCGCGTCCAGGCTGTCGGCGGCGGTAATGACGCGCCACTGGGGGGCGCCGTTGCCGAGCGGCTGCCACTTCTCGACCTGGCCGCCCCAGGCGTCGGCGGCGGCCTGCACGTAGTGCTCGGCGTGGCTGGTGACGATCCACGTCTTGCAGCGGACCGGCGCCTTGCCGTTGAAGAACCCGGTGCGCAGGCGGCCGAGCTCGCGGGCCTGGCGCTGCAGGGTGATGATGCGGGAACCCATCAGGCGGCTGCCTTTCTGCTGGTGGTGGGCGGGGTGAGGGCGGGGCCGACGATGGTTTTGGCCGGGCCGGTCTGGAACTCGGCCACCCGGCGGATGAAGGTGAACGTCTCGAACACCTCGTCGCCGCACCGGACCGGGTAGAGCCGGTATCCCTCGGGGCGCAGGTGCAGGACGACGCCGATGTCGTGGCGGGGCGGCATCTCGACCCGGGTGCCGTCGCGCAGCCACCCGAACCGGGCCTTCCGGTACGCGGACATCTGGACACCGGCCTCGGGGTAGACGCCCTTGACGCCTCCGTCGTAGGTGGTCTCGTCGAGTTCGCCGCCGGTCTTGGTGTCGCCGGGGATGTCCATGTCGGGCGGGCAGCCGAGCACCTGGGCGAGGAGGGGGGACTGCAGGAGGTAGTCGAGGGTTCCGGCGAACTTGTGGTGGTAGTCGGCGACGACCATCTCGGAGGCGGTGAAGGTGATGTGCCAGTCGGCGACGAACGCCTCGAAGTTCGCGATGTAGGGGGCCATCTCCGGGTTGGTGAGGATCGCCTCGGGCATCGGCTCGTTGAGGACCTTCGCCTCGATGATCTGGTGGACGGCGGTGCCGAGGTCGGCCCGCTCGTCCTTCTTCCTGGTGTGGGCGCGGCGCAGCCAGTCGTAGGCGTCCTTGGCGGCCTGCGGGTTGCGGCTGGCGCGCACGAGCTGGGGCAGGTGTTCCATGGCGGTTTCGGCGACGAGGTTCCCGGCCCAGTGGATGAGGGCTTCCTTCGGGGATCCCTGGGTGAGGATCGTGGTGACCGAGCGGAGAAGCTCGCCGGTGGCGGGGTCCTTGTAGAAGCCGGCCGTTGAACGGCGGGGGATGCGGGCGGTGCCGACGGGCTGGCCGGAGCCGGTGCAGGTGAGGACGCCTTGCTTGTGTTTGCGGAGGGCGCCGTCCTTGTTGACCTGCTGGTCGGTGCCGCAGTCGGGGCAGGTGGTCCGCGCGGCCAGGTCGGTGGTCACTCGTCGTCTCCGTCCTGCTCGTCGCGCTCGTCGTCGGTGGTGTCGAGGTGGCCGTCGTAGTCGGCCTGTTCGCCCCACCGGTAGGCGTCTTCTTCGTCGGGGGTGAGCTGCGGCTCGTCGGGGTGGCTCATCCGTTGCTCCCGTCGGCGTAGGGCTGGCGGGTGTCGGTGGGCCTGATCGCCGCGAGGTGCTCCGCGGCCTCGACCTCGACGGCGGTGTGGCGGGTGCGCCAGCGGGCGAGGTAGGCGAGAAGGGCCTGGGTCGTCCACGCCTTCACTGGGGGCCGCCCTTCTCCTGGGCGATGCGCTCCAGCTCGGCCCGCAGCGCGTCGAGGCGGCGCTGGCCGAGTCCGGGGAGAGCGAGCAGGCTGTCGTCGGTCTCCTCGGCGAGGCGGCCCAAGGTCGTGATCTCGGCGTCGGCCAGCGGCTTGCGGACGTGCCAGGTCAGGCCGGTCAGCGTGGCCCGGATGAGCACGTCGGGGTCGAGGCGGGTCTGGGCGATGAGATCGCGGATGCCGGTCACCGGATCCTCCCGGCCTGGCAGCTGCCAATGAGGTCGAGCTCGAACCCGGGCTCCACGGAGGTGATGTGGGCGGGGTGGTGGGCGCGGGCGTCCTGGTAGCGGACCGCCACCTGACCCTGGCCGGTGTGGGCGGACAGGATAAGGACCGGCTGACCGTCCTCCCAGGTGGGGCAGGAGACGACGAGACCGGCGTGCAGGTCGTGGGCGACCATCACTCACCTGCCTTGTGCAGCAGGGCGGTCAGCGGGGCGATCGCCACCTCGGCCGCCGTCTCGTCGCCGGACACCACGCCGTACAGCTCCAGCAGCTCGTCGCCGTCGCTGGCCGGGTACCAGTTCCACTGGTCCACTTCGATACCGCCGAGGGAGGCGCGTCCCATGTCCCTGGCGAAGTGCCCGGCGTCCACTTCGTAGCCGCAGACCTGGACGAGGTGCCAGCTGGTGACGGTGGGGGCGTACACCGGCCGCCCGTCGTGAGTGCCGACCTGCTCGCGGTCGCCCACCAGGACGGCCCACGCCAGCGGGAGGGTCGATCCGTCAGGGACGAGCAGGTCGAGCATGTTCAGCGGCAGGGTCGGGGTGATGGGGGCGTTCACTGCGCCACCGCCTGAACCTCGCGGGGACTGGCCTTCACCGGCTCGGTCGCGGAGTAGGTGCGCCACCACCCCAGCGACCGCACCTCGCGGGCGCCGTACTCCAGCGCCTCCTCACGGGTGGCCGGGATCAGGTGGGTGACCAGCATCTCCGTGCCGTCACGCAAGTCCAGCCAGTCACCGACCTCCAGGTCAGCGGCGGTCTTGATGGTCCGCAGAGCGGTCGTGGCGGTCACTTCTGGTCCCCGTCCTGGGCGTCGGCCGCCTCATGACCGAGCCCCGTGGCGATTCGCTCGATCGAGATGCCGGCACTGCCGAGGCAGGCTGCGGCGTCGGAAACGTCGTAGGCCAGATCCGGCATGCAAGGAGAGGTGGACTCGTCGTCGATGGAGATGACCTGGTCGTTCATCATGCGGGCGCAGGCCTGAGCAGCCTCGCCGATCGCGCCGAGCACTGCGGCGCGCTCCTCCGGAGCGATCGGGAGGGTCTTCAGCCGTGCGGCCTGAGCAGCGATTTCGCGGGCGGCGGTCACCGCTGCGCTCGGCGGAGCGGGGGTCTGGCGGTCGAGGTGGGCCGCCAGGCCGAAGTCGGGGATGATGGTGGTCACGATCTCCGTCCCTTCAGGATCGGGATTCGGTAGGGATGTGGGGTCGAGGGGGCCTGGCCGGGGCACGGCTGGGCCCCTGCGCATGTCAGGCGCAGGTCACGCGCTCAGCGCCTCGGGGATGACCCGCGGGCGGCTGGCGATGTAGGCGCGGAGCGCCTCCTCGGGGACTCGGAGACGAATCCGCTTCGCACCGGTGCGGGCGATGTCGACCGCCACAAGGTCGCCATCCGAGATGTAGTCGTAGACGGTGGTGCGGTGGACGCCGAGGCGTTTGGCCACCTCGGGGATCGACAGCAAAGTTGTGTCGTTCATCTCACTCTTTCGATGATTCATCAGAAACAGGGGGCCAGAAAAGGTCGGCGACGGCGACGTCGAACACGGCGGCGAGCCGCTCGGCGGTCTCCGCGTTGCACGTCTCCCTCCGGCCGTAGGCCAGGTGGGCAACGAGCTGCTTGGACCTGCCGATGGCCGGGCCGATCGTGGCGCAGGTTTCGCCGCGCCGCTCCATGAGGAGTCGTAGCAACAGGGGGCTACGCAGGTGGTAGCCGCGAGGAACAGGGGGTTGCACCTCCCCGCCTCCCTATGTAGTGGTGTGTCGGAGGGTGTGTTCTTATGATTCATCATAAGGCCGGTGGGGTCAAGTTTTGTTGTCCGGCGCCATGGGATGCCTCTGACATCCCTGGTGACAAGGCACCTGTGATTTGATTCTCCCAATGTTGTCCGCCCAGGGAGGGGGGACAACAGGAAGTGCTAGGTCCGGTGATTCATCACAGACCTGGAGCGCCGAGAGGCGAGGGCGACCACGAGAGGCGACTACGACATGCCGCCGCAACACGAC
The DNA here is from genome assembly GCF_042650425.1 of Streptosporangium jomthongense. Classification (NCBI taxonomy): domain Bacteria; kingdom Bacillati; phylum Actinomycetota; class Actinomycetes; order Streptosporangiales; family Streptosporangiaceae; genus Streptosporangium; species Streptosporangium jomthongense. Next base: position 15,080 of record NZ_JBHSBC010000039.1, read on the forward strand.
AGCGAGGCAAGGCCTCGAACACCCTTGAGCGATCGGGTCAAGGGGTACCTGGAGCGCACCGGGATCAGCAAAAACCGCTTCGTGCGGGCCTGCGTAGACCCCATGCACCCCGAAAGGTCCGTGTACATCCAATGGCTCGACGCCCTCCTGGAAGGGCGCGGGCCGATGCCGGAGCTGTGGCGCCTGCGGGCGCTCGCCACAGGCCTCGGCGCCGACGTGGAGGAGGTGAAGCGGCTGGCCGCGATCCAGTGGCTGGACTACGACGTGGAACAGGTCAAGGTCGGCGACGACGTGATCATGGTGCCGCTTCGACGGCCGGTCAGCGACGCGACGAGGCGCCGCATCCAGAAGATCGCGGAAGCGCTTGCTGAGGAAGAGCTGTGAAAAATGTTGTCTGATTCATCGAAAACTCCTTCGACATGAGGCAGACTCAACAAATCTGAATGAACGTTGGATTAACGGGGCGGCGGTGAACGTGGGTATGCCCGGACCGGTCCACTACGAACGAATGGCCGACCCAGGACGCTTCGACGCCGCCGCCGCGCCAGCCCTGGTCAGATACAGGCCCGGCCGGATCATCGTCCAGGTGGACGCCCGCGAGATGCAGGACTCCCCGGACCTCCTCCACGCGCTCGACCAGCTGTCGGACGACCTGATCGCCCCGTACCGCATGCTGACCGCCGAACTGCCCGAAGCCACCCTCGGCTGTCAGATCCACCGGGTGCGGCGGGTCGCCGGCGGGCGCCTGCTCGCCAGCGAGCTCGTGGACGGCATCGCCCACGTGGAGCTCCCCGGGGCGATAATCAGCGACGACCTTGCCGCCGCCCTCGGTGCGTTAGGCAACAGCGTGGGGCACTACCTCGGCCCCCGCTGACCCGCCCACCTGATCCATCACCTGGAGGCCTGATGGCCTATATTCGCCGCCTGCCGAGCGGCCTGTACCAAGCGACCGTGCGGATGCCGAACGGCAAGCGCACCACCAAGACCAACAAGCTGAAGTCCGTCGTCGAAAAGTGGGCCAAGGCCACCGAGGCGAAGTTCGACCAGGGAGACATCCGCGACCCGCGTGCCGGGAAAATCCTGGTGTCGGCCTGGCACGAGCGCTGGGCGAAAGCCCGCGTCATAGAGAAGCCCACCAGGGCCAAGAACGAGTCGCTGTGGCGCACCCACTGTGAGCCGAAGTGGGGCGACTGGCCGATGCAGGCCATCGCCCGCGTGGACGCCCAGGCGTGGGTCGGCGACCTGCAGGAGACCCGCCGGGCCCGACACAAGGGCAGGCCGGCCGCAGCCTTCGAGGACCCTGACGAGATCCCAACCCTCTCGGCGGCGACGATCCACGACGTCGTGCACCTGATGACGAGCATGTACAAGGCGGCCATGAAGGAACATCCACCGCTCGTCCTGGTCAACCCCTTCCTGGACCTGGAGCTGCCGAAGCGGAGCGCCTCGGCGATCGAGTTCTACGAGCACGCCGAAGCCGAAGCGCTGTACCAGGCCCTGGAGCGGCTCTCCGGGGCGCGGTGGCGGACGCTGGTCGAGCTCGGCATGGACGTGGGCCTGCGGCCGGGGGAGATCTACGGCCTTCACGGACACCGGGTGGACTGGATCCGTGGACAGCTGTCCGTGGTCGACGTCGCGACCCGCCAGGGGTTGCGCGAGTACCCGAAGAGCATGAAGTCGAACAGGGTCGTGCCGATCCCGCCCGCGACGCTGGAGGGTATGAGCAGGCTCATGGTCGGCCGGCCGCGCGGGGAGCTGGTTTTCACGGCACCCGACGGCGGCACCGTCGACGACGGAGACTTCCGGAACAGGATGTGGTACCCGGCCGTCGACGCGGCCCGGCTGTGCGGAGGCATCTCGCCCGGCGAGATCGACAAGGCCGAGGGTAGGCGGCTGCTGCGGCGAGGGCGGTGCGGGGAGGTGTGTGACGATCCCACGCACCGGATCCGGCGCTACCCGCCGCGGGTGATGCGGCACACGGCGGCGAGCTGGCTCGTGCAGGACGGGGTACCGCTGTACGACGTCCAGGCGCTCCTCGGACACGAAAGCTTCGAGACCACACAACGCTACGCGCACCTCGCCCCGGACGCGCATGACAAGGTCATCAAGTCGTGGGAGCGGCGACGCATGGAAAAGGCCAATTAATGATCTTGACGCACCTGCGACGCACGACCATGCAAGAGGCCCTTCCTGGATCTCTCCAGAAAGGGCCTCTGACCAGCTAGTCGGGGTGGCGGGATTTGAACCCACGACCTCTTCGTCCCGAACGAAGCGCGCTGCCAAGCTGCGCTACACCCCGGTGCACGCCGTTTTGCTCGTGCTTCAGAAAGTCTAGCGGACTTCGCGCGTGCTTGCGTCACCTCTGGGGCGGGGCACCAGGGTCAGCAGGCTGGCCTCGGGGAAACAGGAGAAACGCACGGGGGAGAAGGGGCTGGTGCCCAGTCCCGCCGAGACGTGGAGGAAGGCGGACTCGTGCCTGCTCAGCCCCTTGACCCGGGCCCTGTCGATGCCGCAGTTGGTGACCAGGGCGCCGTAGAACGGCACGCAGACCTGGCCGCCGTGGGTGTGGCCCGCGAGCAGCAGCTGGTAGCCGTCGTCGGCGAAGCGGGACATGTTGCGGGGCTCGGGGGAGTGCATCACGCCAAGACGGAGATCGGCCTCCGCCGGGGCGGGTCCGGCGATCTCGTCGTAGCGGTCGAGGTTGATGTGGGAGTCGTTGATGCCGCCGACGGCCACGTCGAGGTCACCGACCTTGAGACGGGCGGTGGTGTTGTTCATGTTCAGCCAGCCCTCGTCGGACATGGCGGTGCCCAGTTCCTCCCAGGGCAGGGAGGGGATCTTCCTGCCGTGGTCGCCCTTCGAGGTACGCCACAGGTAGCGCACGGGGTTCTTGAAGATCGGCGCGTACATGTCGTTGGAGCCGTAGACGAACAGGCCTGGGCGTGACAGCAGTGGTTCGAGGGCGTGCATGAGGGGGCCGACGGCGTCGGGGTGCGCGATGGAGTCGCCGGTGTTGACCACCAGGTCGGGCTTGAGGGTGCCCAGCGAGCGGACCCAGTTGATGAGCATCCGCCTGCCAGGGGTGAGGTGCAGGTCGGACAGGTGCAGGACACGCACGGGCCGCTGGCCGGGTTCGAGAACGGGCACGTCGAAACGCCGCAGGCGGAAGGTGTTGCGCTCGACGACCGAGGCGTAGGCGAGGCCGGTCAGGCCGAGACCGATCAGGGACAGGGGCACCGCGGCTGCTTTCCTCACCTTCTCATCATGCCCGACGAACGACCCCCCGCAGGAAACCTGCGATACAACGAGGCGGTTAAGACGGCAAGATGGACCGCATGAGCGCATTGAAGGACAAGTTGAAGGCCGACCTCACGGCCTCCATGAAGAGCAGGGATGAGGTCCGCACCCGTACGATCCGCATGGCCCTGGCGGCCGTGAACGTCGAGGAGGTCTCGGGCAAGGCCGCCCGCGAGCTCTCCGACGAGGAGATCGTCAAGGTGCTGACCAAGGAGGCCAAGAAGCGCCGTGAGGCGGCGGAGGCGTTCAGCGGCGCCGGCCGTACCGAGCAGGCCCAGGCCGAGGTGGACGAGCAGGCCGTCCTTGAGGAGTACCTCCCCGCCCAGCTGTCCGACGAGGAGCTCGCGGCGCTGGTCGAGGAGGCCGTCACGGAGAGCGGGGCCTCGGGGCCGCAGGCCATGGGGCAGGTCATGAAGGTCCTGACCCCCAAGGTCGCGGGCCGGGCCGAGGGCGGCAGGGTCGCGCAGGCCGTACGGAGCCGTCTGGCGCGCTGAGAGCACGGGCCGGGAGCACGCGCTGGGAGCGCGGGCTGAAGAGCACGGGCTGAGAGCACGCGCTGAGCGTCGGCCCTGTACGGGAGTCGTCCCGGTGGGCGGTGCCCACCCCGTACAGAGCCGTCGGCGGGCCTGGGGGCGTCGCCAGTACGGAAGCTGTACGGCGGGCTTGGAAGTCCACGACATGGCCGGAGCCCCTCCCCGATCGGGGAGGGGCTCCGGCCATGTGCGGGCCGCTCAGCGGCCGATGGGACGGTTGGAGTCGCCCTTCTTGTTCTTGCCCCGGCCGCCGAACCAGCCGCCGTTGCCGTCGTTCTCGATGGTGCCGTTGTCGTCGGGGCGGTCGCCGCCGCCACGGCCCCGGTCGGGGCCGCCGTCACCGGGCTTGTCCGGCTTCGGCGGCGGCTTGGGGGCGCACCTGGTGCAACCGCCGAAGCGGTCCTTGTCCACCGCGGTGAAGGGTGTCGGGTCGACGCCCTTCAGCGCGTCGATCATGGAGTACTTCCAGATCCGTCCCGAGATCGTGGCGCCGTACACGTAGGGGTAGTAGGTGCCGCCGATGGTCACCCCGGTCAGGTCGTGCTGGAAGGCGCCGCGCGGGTCGCCGAGGCTGACGGAGGAGGCGAGGTCGGGGGTGAACCCGGCGAACCAGGCGGCGGTGTAGCCGTCGGTGGTGCCGGTCTTGCCGGCCGCGGGACGACCGATGCCGCCGTACTGGCTCATCGTGCCCTTGGTGAACACCCCGGACATGATGTGCGCGGCGGCGTCGGCGACCTTCTCGTCCAGGACCTGCTGGCACTTCGGCTTGTACTGCGTGGCCTTGTTGTTGCGGTCACGGATCTCGGTGATGGCCATCGGCTTGCAGTAGGCGCCGCGCGCGGCGATGCCCGCGTAGGCCGCGGCGACCGTCACCGGGTCCATCTCGTTGACGCCGAGGGTGAAGGTCTCGACCTCCTTGAGCTTGTCTCCGTCGGCCCGCTTGATGCCGAGGCTCTTGGCGGTCTTGACCACGTCGCAGAGGCCGACCTCCTCCTCAAGACGCATGAAGAAGGTGTTGACCGAGTTCCGGGTGCCGGTGAGCAGCGTGTTGAAGCCGCCCTCGCCCTCGCTGGAGTTCTGCACGGTGTGGCTGGGGATGCCGACCGGGTTGCCCTTGCAGTCGCGGAAGGAGCCATAGCCTGAGGCGCTGTAACCGGCGCCGGTGCTGAAACCGTCGTTGATCTTGAAGCCCTTGTTCAGCGCCGTGAGCAGGGTGAAGACCTTGAACGTCGAACCCGCCTGGAACCCGGTGCCGCCACCGTGCTGGCTGTCGCCCGCCAGGTTGTAGCTCATCTGGTTCTTCTTCTTGTTGCGCCCGAAGTCGCGGCTGGCGGCCATCGCCTTGATGGCGCCGGTGCCGGGCACGACCATCGCCTGCGCGGCGACCGGCTTGTCGCTGGCCTTGACGAACTTCCTGATGGCCTTCTCGGACGCGGACTGCATCTTCGGGTCGAGCGTCGTCTTGATCGTCAGACCGCCCCGCTGGAGCAGCCTCTTGCGCTCCTCGGGGGTCTTGCCGAAGGACTCGTCGTTGAGCAGCTCGTTCTGGGCGTAGAGGCAGAAGTAGGGGTAGGAGCTCACGTCGCAGCCGCCGGGGACCGGGGTGTCCTTGAAGCCCAGCTTCTTGGCCTTGGCCTCCGCGGCCTCCTGCGTCGTGATCTTGCCGAGCTCGGCCATCCGGTTCAGGACGATGTTGCGCCGTTCGAGCAGCCGCTCACGGCTCGCCTTGCCCACGTTCGGGTCGGTCCTGTTGGGATTCTGCACGGCCCCGGCCAGCGTCGCCGCCTCGACGAGGTTCAGCTTGGAGGCGTCCTTGCCGAAGAAACGCTTGGCCGCGGCCTGGATGCCGTGGGCTCCGGCACCGAAGTAGGCGATGTTGAGGTAGCGCTCAAGGATCTCCGACTTGGTGTACTTCTCCTCGATGGCCAGCGCGTAGCGAAGCTCGTTCAGCTTGCGTTCGAGGGTCTGCTCGATCGCGGCGTTCTGCTCCTCGGGAGTCTCGGCCGCGTTGAGCAGCACGAGCTTGACGTACTGCTGGGTGATCGAGGAACCACCCTGGACGCTGCCCCCGCTGAAGTTCTTCATGGCCGCGCGAAGTGTGCCCTCGGGGTCGATCGCGCCGTGCTCGTAGAACCGGAAGTCCTCGATCGCGACGATCGCGGTCTTCATGATGTCGGAGACCTCGTCGAGCTTCACCGACTCGCGGTTCTCGTAGTAGAACTGGGCGAACTGCTTGCCGTTCGCGTCGAGCAGGGTGGTCTTCTCCGCGAGCGGAGGTTCCTTCAGCTCCTCGGGGAGCAGGTGCAACTCCTCCGTGGCCGACTTGACCGTCAGCCCCGCCCCGCCGACCGCGGGGAACGCCACGGCGGCGACCAGCACGCCAGTGACGGTGGCCGCGGCGAGCAACCGCACCACGTTGCCCATGCCACGGAGCACTGACCTGTGAGCTTTGCCTTGAGCTTGCACGACACCAAGGGTACGTCGGACGGATAGCCCAAACGGTAACGGAACACCACTTCGCTGTGCCTCACTCCCGTATCGGACGCAGGTGACTAGTCATTACCGGCCAGATGGCCGCCGATGACCATGCGGGAAATTGGTCCCGCCGGGGTCTGTCGGCCCGAACGTCTGATTGCGTACGTTCTCCTTCTGCGGCAACTGAATACGGAGGCTCGACGCCCGCGCCCGTCGGCCCCAAGTCACGACTGACCACCTAAGGGGAGTGGGGTCGAATGTGGATCACGGATTGGACCTCCCGTGCGGCCTGTAAGGGTGCGGATCCTGACGCGCTTTTCGTTCAGGGCGCTGCCCAGAACCGGGCGAAGCTGATCTGCCGGGGATGCCCGGTCCGGACCGAGTGCCTCGCCGATGCGCTGGACAATCGCATCGAGTTCGGGGTGTGGGGCGGGATGACCGAGCGCGAACGCCGGGCGTTGCTACGCCGGCGACCGGACGTCGACTCCTGGCGTGACCTGCTGGAGTTGGCCAAGGAGGAGTACGAGCGGACGAACGAGCTGATCGCCGGCTGAGTTCGCGCAGATCCCGTACGGCTGGCGCACCGCGCCGGCCGTACCCGCGCGTCCGCGGGACGTCGGTTCCCGGAGACGGGATGCCAGGTTCCCGAAGACCGCGGGGTGTCAGGCTCTCGGAGGCCCGAAAGAGGCCTCCGAGAGCCTGAGAACCCTCGCTACTGGGCCGTCAGCAGTTCACCGACCCTGCGCAGGCCCGCCAGGTCGTGCACGTCCTGCGACATCGCCGGGACCCGGGCCACGGGCACCGTGGGATGCGCCGACAGGAAGTGCTCCTGTTCACGGTCCTCACGCGCGGCCAGTTGCATCCGGCCCGCGTGCAGGCGCAGGACGGCGGCGGTGAGGTCGTGTTCGCCCCGCGTCTCCAGATCCTCGGCCGCGGCGGTGCTGCGCGCGGCCGACAGCACGGCGGCGGGCGCCCGGTGCACCCGGTTCACCACCAGACCGGCCAGCGGCATGCGCTCCTCGGCCAGCCGCTCCACGAAGTAGGAGGCCTCCCGCATGGCGTCGCGCTCCGGCGCGGCCACCACGACGAAGGCCGTCCCCGGGGCCTGTAGGAGCTTGTAGGTCTGCTCGGCCCTGGCCCTGAAGCCGCCGAAGACGGCGTCGAGGGCCGAGACGAACGTCTGCAGGTCCTTGAGCACCTGCGCGCCAAGCAGCTTGGTCAGGGCGCCCGCCACGATGCCGAACCCGGCGTTGAGCAGCTTGAACGCGCTGCGCCCGCCCGCCTTCGCGGGAGCCATGAGCAGCCTGATGAGCCTGCCGTCGAGGAAGCGGCCGAGCCGTTCCGGGGCGTCGAGGAAGTCGAGCGCCGAGCGCGACGGCGGGGTGTCGACGATGATCAGGTCCCAGTCGCCGGAGCGGCGGAGCTGCCCGAGCTTCTCCATCGCCATGTACTCCTGGGTGCCGGAGAAACTCGACGAGAGAGACTGGTAGAAGGGGTTCGTCAGGATCTGCCGGGCCCGTTCCGGGTCGGCGTGCGCCTCGATGATCTCGTCGAAGGTGCGCTTCATGTCGAGCATCATGGCGTGCAGCCTGCCCTCGCCCTTCACCCCGGCGACGGGCCGCGGGGTGTTGTCGAGCTCGGTCAGGCCCATGGACTGGGCCAGCCGCCTGGCGGGGTCGACGGTGAGCACGACGGCGGATCGGCCGCGTTCGGCGGCGCGCAGCCCGAGCGCCGCGGCTGTCGTGGTCTTGCCGACGCCGCCGGAGCCGCAGCAGACCACGATCCTGGTGCCCGGGTCGTCGATGATCGCGTCGAGGTCGAGGACCGGGACCGCCCTGAGCCTGCCGGACCGCTCGTTCATGCCGCTCCCTGCGCGTGGATCGACTCGGCCAGTTCGTAGAGTCCCGCCAGGTCGACCCCGTCGGACAGCAGCGGCAGCTCGTAGCGGGGCCTGCCCGAGGTGTCCAGCGAGCGCCGTTCACGGCGTTCGAGCCTGGTGCGGTGGGCGTGCTCGGCGATCTCCTCGGCCAGGGCGTCGGCCACCGCGGCGGCGTCCGCGCCGCCCTCGGCGAGCCCGGCGGCCTTCAGCCCGAGCGCCAGTTCGGCCGGGTCGAAGCGGCCCTTGGCCGCGGCGTCGAGGACCGAGGCGGGCAGCAGCGACTCCCTGACCATGTTCGTGAAGATCCCTCCGGGCGGCAGGCCCGCCTCCCGCAGCTCGTCGAGCCCGTCCAGGGTCTCCTGGACCGGCATCTCCTCAAGAAGTGTGACGAAGTGCACCGCGGTCTCCGGCGAGGAGACGACGCCGTTGACCAGGTCGGCGTGGTTCTTGATCGGCCCGACCCTCGCGAGCCCGGCGACCTCGCTGGTGACGTTGAGGAAGCGGGCGACCCGCCCCGTCGGCGGGGCGTCGAGCACGACGGCGTCGTAGATCCGCCTGCCGTCCTTGCCCTTGCGCCGTACGGCCTCGGTGGTCTTGCCGGTGACCAGGACGTCGCGGAAACCGGGGGCGATGGTGGTCGCGAAGTCGACGACGCCCATCTTGGTGAGAGCCTTGCCCGCCCTGCGCATCCCGTAGAACATCTCCAGGTAGTCGAGCATGGCCTCCTCGGGGTCGATGGCCAGCGCGTGCACGTCACCGCCTCCCGGCGCGACGGCGATCTTCCGCTCCTCGTACGGCAGCGGCGGCAGGTCGAAGACCTGTGCGATTCCCTGACGGCCCTCGACCTCGACCAGCAGGACCCTGCGCCCGCCCGAGGCGAGCGCGAGGGCGAGGGCGGCGGCGACGGTGGTCTTGCCGGTCCCGCCCTTACCGGTGACGACATGGAGGCGTACGCCGTCCCAGTCGGTGTCACGAGCTCTCACGCTTCGAAGGCTACCCAACGGCCCCCTGCCGATTCGCCCGGACCGTCCACCCACGAATATGCCGATTCTCACTGGCGATCCATCCGAAAAGGGACACGGACGTGGTGGGAGCCGGTGGACGGCCGTCCACCGGGGCGGCTGTCGCTAATGTGTCCCCCATGACGCAATGGGAGTACTCGACGGTGCCGCTGCTGGTGCACGCGACCAAGCAGATCCTCGACAACTGGGGCCAGGACGGCTGGGAGCTCGTCCAGGTCGTGCCGGGGCCCAACCCCGAGCAGCTTGTCGCCTACCTGAAGCGGCCGAAGCAGTGACGCCGGAGGAGCGGCTGAGCGAGCTCGGTCTGACGCTGCCCAAGGTCGTCGCGCCGCTGGCGGCCTACGTCCCCGCGGTCCGCTCGGGAAACCACGTCTACACCTCGGGCCAGCTCCCGGTGGTGGACGGCAAGCTTCTGGCGACCGGCAAGGTCGGCGCCGAGGTGAGCCCGGAGGACGCCTACCAGCTCGCCAGGACCTGCGCGCTCAACGCCCTGGCCGCTGTCGGGTCGGTGGTCGGCGACCTGTCGAACATCGTCAGGATCGTCAAGGTCGTCGGCTTCGTGGCCAGCGACCCGGCCTTCTCCGGCCAGCCGCAGGTGGTCAACGGCGCCAGTGAGCTGCTCGCCGAGATCCTCGGGGACGCGGGCAAGCACGCCCGCAGCGCGGTCGGCGTCGCCGTACTGCCGCTGGACGCCCCGGTCGAGGTCGAACTGGTCGCCGAGGTCGTCTGACCGGGTGACGGGGCGGAAGCCGTACCGGATGACAGGGCCGAAACCGGAGGGATCTGATGGGCGGGATTCCGCTCCGCGGTGAGCTGGGCGAGCGGGCACGGGACATCCTGGCCGGGCGGGCCGAGCCCGTCCCGGCCCGGGACGCCGCGACCGTGGTCCTCCTGCGCGAGGACCCACGCCAGGGCGTCGAGGTCTACCTGCTGAGACGTACGGCGAGCATGGCCTTCGCCGCGGGCGCCTGCGTCTTCCCCGGCGGTTCCGTCGATCCCCGGGACGCCGACCAGGCGCTCGCCTGGGCCGGTCCGCCGCCCGCCGAGTGGGCGCGGGCCTTCCGCACGTCGGAGGGCACCGCGCGCGGCCTGGTGTGCGCGGCGGTCAGGGAGACGTTCGAGGAGTCGGGCGTGCTGCTCGCCGGTCCCTCGGCGCGGGAGGTGGTGGCCGACACCACCGGGGACGACTGGGAGACCGACCGGCTCGCCCTGATCGACAGGAGTCTGCCCTTCACCGACTTCCTGGCCAGGCGGTCCCTGGTGCTGCGCGCCGACCTGCTGCGCCCCTGGGGGCACTGGATCACCCCCGTGGCCGAGCCGAGGCGCTTCGACACCCGCTTCTTCGTCGCCGCGCTCCCGCCGGGCCAGCGCACCCGCGACGTCGGCGGCGAGGCCGACAAGGTCATCTGGGTACGGCCGGCCGACGCGCTGGACCAGGCGCGGCGGGGGCTGATCAGGCTGATGCCCCCGACCTACCGCACGCTGCGGGAGGTCTCCGCGCACCCGGCCGTGGCCGGCGTCCTGGCGGCCGAACGTGAGATCGTGAGCTACATGCCCGGTATCGCCGAGGTCGACGGGGAGATGCGGATCGTGCTCGACGACGACTACGGACCCGGTGTGGGATGAGCGGGCTGCGGATCCCCCTGGACGGCCCCGACGGGTCGGGAACCGCCAACGCGTTCGCGATCCTGGCCCCCAACCCCTCCGCGATGACCCTGGAGGGCACCAACACCTGGGTGGTCGGCGTCGGGGAGGAGGCACTCGTCGTCGATCCCGGCCCCGAGGACGAGGCCCATCTGCGGCGGGTCGCCGCCCACCTCGGGGAGCGCCGGGTGCGGGCGGTCCTGCTGACCCACGGTCACGACGACCACAGCGGCGGTGCCAGGAGGTTCGCCGAGCTGGTCGGAGCCCCGGTCAGGGCCCTCGACCCCCGGCACCGTCTCGGCACGGAGGGGCTCGGCGACGGAGACGTGATCACGGTCGGCGACCTCGAACTGCACGTCGTCGGCACTCCGGGCCACTCGTTCGACTCGCTGTGCTTCTGGCTGCCGCAGGACGGGGCCGTGCTCACCGGGGACACCGTGCTGGGCAGGGGGACGACCGTGATCGCCCCGGACGGGGACCTCGGAGACTATCTGCGCTCCCTCGACCATCTGCGGGCGACGGTCGAGAAGGTCGGGGCGCGGGCGCTGCTGCCGGGACACGGCCCGGTGCTGCCCGACCCGGTCGGCGCGCTCGACGGCTACGTCGCGCACCGCAGGCGGCGGCTCGACCAGATCAGGCGGGCCAGGCGGCAGGGGGCGACGACGGCGAGGGAGATCGTCGAGGTCGTCTACGCGGAGGTCGACAGGTCGCTGTGGCCGGCCGCGGAGATGTCGGTCCGCGCCCAGCTCTCCTATCTGGACGGCCTCGGCGAGTGAGGGTCAGCGCGAGCGGTTGTGCAGGCGCTCCAGGTCCATGATGACCACGGCCTTGGCCTCGATGCGCAGCCAGCCGCGCTGGGCGAAGTCGGCCAGGGCCTTGTTCACGGTCTCGCGGGAGGCGCCGACCAGCTGGGCCAGCTCCTCCTGGGTGAGGTCGTGGTGGACCCGGACACCGTCGTCGATCCGCTGCCCGAAGCGCTCGGCCAGGTCGAGCAGGGCCTTGGCGACCCGGCCGGGGACGTCGGTGAAGACCAGGTCGGCCAGCACGTCGTTGGTACGGCGCAGCCGCTGGGCCAGGGCGCGCAGCAGGTGCAGGGCGACCTCGGGGCGGCCGGTCAGCCACGGGCGCAGGTCGTCGTGGCCCAGACCGGCGAGGCGGACGTCGGTCAGCGCCGTCGCCGAGGCCGTACGGGGCCGGGGGTCGAACAGCGAGAGCTCGCCGAACATCTCACCGGGGCCGAGCACGCTGAGCAGGTTCTCCCGCCCGTCGGGGGCGGTCCTGGACAGCTTGATCTTGCCTTCGAGGACCACGTAGAGGCGGTCTCCGGTCTCGTTCTCGCTGAAGAGGGTCTGTCCCTTGGACAGCTCGACCTCCGAGACACTCGTACGCAGCGCGGCGGCGCCCTCACGGTCGAGCGCCGAGAACAGAGGCGCCTTGGCCAGCACGTCGTCGGTGTTCACAGTGCCTCCTGTTTCACGGCTCACGCAGTTATTGTGACCTATCACACCGAGTCGTTCTCAAGGGGCCCGGCGTGAAGGCCGCCGGGACTCCACGGCGGTGGTTCCGCTGGGTTGGACCCGGCTCGCGGTGGTCCGCCGTGTTCGACGGCTGGATCACGCTCATCCGGAAATCTACCCATATAGATGGGCGAACCCGACGTCGGTCCCTCCTCCCGCGTCCCCGACCGTCTCTCAGACCCCGCACCCGCGGGCACGGGGTCCCCTAACAGAGGCGTTGTCAGTCGTCGGCCGCGCCGCGCAGCTCCCACGCGCCGCGTCTGCGCAGGACCAGCAGGTAGTAGGCGGCGAAGACGATCCCGATGCCGACGGTGATGAGGAGGCTCGGCCGCCCGACCTCGGGGTCGAGGAGGTTGCGGTAGGCGACGTACCCGATGGCCAGCAGGGCGAGCACCGGCGCCACCGGGAACCACGGCATCCGGTAGGCGGCGTGCGAGGTCGAGCCGTTGCGGCGCCCGGTGAGGGTCGCGACGCACAGCGCCGCGTAGATCGCGATGATCGTGGTCGCGGTCACGACCAGCAGGAACCGTTCGTCGGCGTAGCAGAACCCGGCGCCGATGAGCCCGGCCCCGATGGTGGCGATCCACGGGCTGCCGAAGCGGGGGTGGATCGAGGCCAGCGCCCTGCTGACCGGGGACGGCCAGGTGGTGTCCCGGCCGGTGCTGAAGATCATGCGGGCGGTGACGAGGATGATCGCCAGGACCGCGTTGAAGATGGCCAGGGCGACGGCGAGGCTGAGGACGTTGTTCAGCGTCGTCCCGGCGCGGGCGGTGATGAAGTACTCCATCATGTTGTCCGCGCCGAAGAGACCGGGGAGCGAGGGCGCGCCCATGAGCACCGCGGTCACCGGGATCAGCTCGGCGGCGACGGTGATGCCCAGGGCCCACAGGACCGTCTTGGCGATGCCCCGGTGGGCGTCCTGGGTCTCCTCGCCCAGATAGACGGCGGCGCCGTAGCCGTTGTAGGCGAACAGGGCCACGGCGGTGGCGGCGCCGATCACCCCGGCCGAGGCCGCGACGACCGTGCCGTCCTGGCCCGCGGCCACCGGGTGCAGCACCAGGTCGGCCAGGGAGCGCTCGGGGTTGAGGAAGCCCAGCGCGCTCACCACGACCAGGGCGAGCATCTCGATGGCCAGGAAGACACCGGTCACCCAGGCGTTGAGCTTGATGTCGAACACGGCGAGCACGGTGGCGACGACCGTGGTCACGGCCGCGACGGTCGGGGCGTGCAGGCCGGGGAAGATGACCGCCAGGTAGGTGCCGACGCCGAGCGCGATCACCGCGATGATCAGCAGCTGGGTGACCATGAACAGGCCGAGCACCACGAAACCGGGCAGCCGCCCGAAGGTACGGGCCACGATCGCGTACTCGCCGCCGCTGAGCGGGTAGGCCGAGCCGAGTTCGGCGTAGACGAAGGCCATGAAGATCCCCACGACACCCGCGACCAGGAAGGCCGTGAAGGCTCCCGAGCCCGCCTGGCCGATGACACCCGGGGCGATGATGAACACCGAGGACGCCGGCGAGATCGCCGACAGGGTGATGAACAGGGTGCCCAGCAGTTTCAGGCCCCGGTGCAGGTGGGGGTGGGAGCCGGTCGGGGCGGGTGGCGGTGTGGGGGTGGACGGGCTCGTGTCGTGGGGGGTCACGGCGCCTCCTCAGGCGTGGTTCTTTGAACATGCATCAAAGAACTCTGTGAGATGTACGTCAATACACCTCCGTGTAAAAGCTCCGTGTCACCTTCCCCGGTTGCGTTCTTTGACCGATGTCTAGAGAATCACCGGCATGGCACGACCCAGCCGAGCACACGAGAAGCGCGCCGAGCTCGTCGCCGCCGCCCGCCGGGCGGTGCTGCGGCACGGCGTCGTCGACCTGCGTCTGCGGGACGTCGCCGAGCAGGCGGACATGTCGGCGGGATCGGTCCTGTACTACTTCCCGGCGCTGACCGACCTGCTGAAGGAGGTGCAGCACGAGGCGGTCGAGCGTTTCTGCGTCGAGCGGGAACGGGCGGCCTCCGAGGAACCCGACCCCAGACGCAGGCTGCTCGGCATGATCCGCGCGGGCCTGCCGGCCGGCAGCGACGACGAACTGTGCGTCCTGCTGTACGAGCTGGGCACCTACGCCCGCAGGGACCCCGCCTACTCCGCCCAGCACATCCGCCTGTGCGAACGGCAGGTCACCCTGTACGCCTCCATCCTGGAGGCCGGGGCCGCGACGGGGGTCTTCACGCTGACCCGTGACGCCGTCACCCTCGCCCGCAACCTCGTCATGCTTGAGGACGGCCTCGGCCTGCACGTCACGCAGGCCGTACCCACCCTCGACGCCGGGCAGGCCGAGCGCCTGCTGCTGACCTACGCCGCCGACGTCACCGGCTGCGACCTGGAGAACCTGGAAGGACCTGAAGAACGATGACACGGGCGCGCGAACTCGGCCTGCCGCTGCCGGGCCGTACGGGGCCGGACAACGCGATCACCGACGTTCCCGGGGTCGAGGTCGGCCACACCACGCTGATCGAGGGGGAGTCGGTCCGCACCGGCGTGACCGCGCTGCTGCCACGCGGGCGCGCGGACTTCGAGGTGCCGTGCGCGGCGGGGTGGTTCTCGCTCAACGGCAACGGCGAGATGACGGGCACCTCCTGGCTCAGCGAGACCGGCTCCCTTCGGCTGCCCGTGCTCATCACCAACACCCACGCCGTCGGCACCTGCCACCGCGGGGTCATCGACTGGGTGGCCCGTGAGAAGCCCGAGGTCGCCGCCGAGTGGCTGCTGCCCGTGGTCGCCGAGACCTGGGACGGCTACCTCAACGACATCAACGGCCCCCACGTACGGCCCGAGCACGCCGTGGCCGCCATCGACGCGGCCCGCCCGGGACCGGTCGCCGAGGGCTCGGTCGGCGGCGGCACCGGGATGAACTGCTACGGCTTCAAGGGCGGCAACGGCACCTCCTCCCGGCTGGTCGACTACGGGGCCGACACCTACACGGTCGGGGCGTTCCTCCAGGCCAACTTCGGCGCCCGCAAGGAGCTGACCGTCTGCGGCGTGCCCGTCGGCAGGTCGCTCACGGACGACGACCCCATGGACGGGCACGACTCCCCGGCGGGGGCGGGCTCCGTCATCGTCGTCGTCGCCACGGACGCGCCGCTGCTGCCGCTGCAGTGCACCGCGCTGGCCCGCAGGGTCCCGCTGGGCCTCGCCCGTACCGGGACCACCGGCTCGCACTTCTCCGGAGACATCTTCCTGGCCTTCTCGACCGGCAACCCCGGCGCGCTGACCTCGGGCTTCCCCGGGGAGGAACCGGTCTACGAGAGCATGCGGTTCATCCCGTGGAGCCGGCTCGACGTCTTCTACGAGGCCGTCGTCGAGGCCGTCGAGGAGGCCGTGCTCAACGCCCTCCTGGGCGCCGAGACCATGATCGGCCGTGAGGGTCGCCGCTCACCCGCCATCCCCGTCGCCCGGCTTCTCGACCTGCTCGGCACCCAGGTGTCGTCCGCGAACCGCGTGGAGTGAGGGCCGGTAGGCTCCTGCCCATGCCGGGTGACAGACAACGTGACGGATCGCGCAACCACGGTGCCCGCGCGGGCCGGGGCACGCGTCCGGCGAGCGGCGCCGTGGGGGTGCACAGCCGCGGCGACCGGTTCCAGACGTGGCAGGCGTTGCTGACCAACCGGAACAAGCGGCAGAAGCTCGGCGAGTTCCTCATCCACGGGGTCCGCCCGATCACGCTCGCGGTCGAGCACGGCTGGCCGCTGCGCTGTCTGCTCTACCCACACGGTCAGCACCTGTCGGCGTGGGCGGAGGGCCTCATCCGTGACAGCGGGGTCCGTTCGGTGCCGGTGGCCCCGGAACTGCTGCTCGAACTCGGAGAACGAGAGTCGGCGGCGCCGGAGCTCGTGGCCGTCGGCGCGCTGCGGCCGGACGACCTGGGACGCCTGCCCCAGGGGCACGACCTGCTGGGAGTTGCCTTCGACCGTCCGACGAGCCCGGGCAACATCGGGACGCTGACCCGTTCAGCGGACGCGTTCGGCGCCTCGGGGATGATCATCACCGGCCACGCCGCGGACGTCTACGACCCGAAGACCGTGCGCGCCAGCACAGGATCGATCTTCAGGCTGCCGGTGGTCAGGGCTCCCGGCGTCAACGAGGTGCTCGAATGGGTGGAGTCCCTGCGCGGGCGGGGCACCCCGGTCAAGATCGTCGGGACCGACGAGACCGGCGGGACCTCCGTACAGGACTGTGACCTGACGGGCCCGGTCCTGCTGGTGGTGGGCAACGAGACCGTCGGGATGAGCGCCCGCTGGCGCGAGGCCTGCGACGAGATCGTCAGGATTCCGATCGGGGGTGCCGCCAGCTCACTCAACGCGGCCTCCGCGGGGACCCTGATGCTCTACGAGGCCGCCCGGCAGCGCGGGTTCCCCGCGGCCAGGGACTGACGTGAGACCGCCTGTGCTCTCAGCGGAAAAGGCGTCGGCGAAGGAGGCGGCGGGGTGACGGGCTACCGTCATGTGGTCGCCAAGGACGACTACACGGATCTCGCGAGCGGCACCGTCCTGCGCTCGGCCCCGGGGTTCCCGGCCTTTCCCGTCAGGTTGGTCTCGGAGATCTTCCTTCGCGCCCTGGAGCTGCGCGGCGGTGACGCCCCGGCGGTGATCTGGGACCCCTGCTGCGGGAGCGGCTATCTGCTCACCGTTCTCGGGCTGCTGCACCGGCGTGAGGTCTCCTCGCTGGTCGCCTCGGACGTCGCGGAGAACGCGCTGGTGCTCGCCCGGGAGAACCTGGCCCTGGTCGATCCTGAGGCCATGGAACGCCGGGCGAGGGTGCTTGAGGAGCGAGCCGGACGCTTCGGCAAGCCCGGCTACCTGGACGCGGCGGCGAGCGCGCGCCGCCTGGGCGGACGGCTCACCAGGCAGGGTGGGGCGCTGCCCACCACGGTCAGCCGGGCGGACGTGTTCCGGCCGGCCGAGCTCGCTGCCGTCGTCTCCACGGCCGCGCCCGACATCGTGATCACCGACGTCCCCTACGAGGAGCAGACCAGCTGGATCGGCGGCACCGGGGTGCCGGAGATGCTGGGCTCCCTGGCCTCCGTCCTCGGCGGCGGATCGGTCATCGCGGTCACGGCCAAGGGGCGCCGGGTCCCGGTCGGGGACGTCGCGCGCCCACGGGTCTCCTTCCGTGTCGGCAACCGCTCAACCGTGCTCCTGAAGGCGGCCGACCTCTCCGCCGGTTAACGGGAATCTCCGAGGCCGCAGGGCCGGACACCACCTACGCTTGAGGCCATGGCGACGCAGTTGACCCCTGGGCAGAGGACGAGACGATTCAAGAACGAGACCCGGCTCGGCCTGGTGCGCAGGGCCCGGCGGATGGACCGGGTGCTCATGGAGACCTACCCCGACGCCCACTGTGAGCTCGACTTCAACAGCCCGTTCGAGCTCCTGATCGCCACGGTCATGTCGGCGCAGACGACCGACGTCCGCGTGAACATGGTGACGCCCACGCTCTTCGCGAAGTATCCGACCCCCGAGGACCTCGCGGCGGCCGACCCGGAGGACGTCGAGGAGATCATCAAGTCCACCGGGTTCTTCCGGGCCAAGACGAAGTCGATCATCGGACTGTCGATCGCGCTGCGCGACGAATTCGGCGGCGAGGTGCCCAGGACCCTCGAACAGATGGTCACCCTGCCCGGTGTGGGCCGCAAAACGGCCAACGTGGTCCTCGGGAACGCGCGTGACCCCAAGACGGGAGAACCGTTCGGGGTGACGGGCCTGACCGTGGACACCCACTTCCAGCGGCTCGTGCGGCGCTTCGGATGGACCGAGGAGACCGACCCCGTCAAGATCGAGCACATCGTCGGCGAGCTCATCCCGAAGCGGGAGTGGACGATGGCCTCCCACCGCCTGATCTGGCACGGCCGCCGCGTCTGCCACGCCCGCAAACCCGCCTGCGGCGCCTGTCCCCTGGTCGCCCTCTGCCCCTCGTACGGCACCGGCCCGACCGACCCCGTCGAGGCCGCGAAACTGGTCCGTTCCGGCCCTCTTCCCTGACATGACCGGATCGTCGGGAAGCACGAGGCCGTACGGCGTGTTGCAGAGACCGGAACAGACCGGAGGTGTGCCCGTGGAAGTGCCCGGCTGGTTGGAGACGCTCGCCGAACGGGTCGCGAGGAAACCGGTTCCCCTGGCCATGCGCCCGCCGGAGACCGGCGGCCGTCACGCCGCGGTGCTCATGCTGTTCGGTGAGGGGCCGCTCGGCCCCGACGTGCTCCTGATCCAGCGCAGCTCACGCGGGCGCAGACACGCGGGACAGCCCGCCTTCCCCGGCGGCGGGATCGACCCGGACGACGGCGGTCCGGTCGCCGCGGCGCTGCGTGAGGCCCGCGAGGAGACCGGGCTCGACCCGGCGGGCGTCCACGTCGTCGGCACCATGCCCGAGCTGTACATCTGGCGCAGCGACAACCGGGTCACCCCCGTCGTCGGCTGGTGGCACACCCCCTCCGTGGTGCACGCGGCCTCGCCGAACGAGGTCGAGTCGGTGGAACGGGTCCCGCTGTCCGAACTGACCGACCCGGCCAACCGCGTCACCCTGCGTCACCCGAGCGGCTTCGCCGGCCCGGCCTTCCGGGTCCGCGGGCTGCTGGTGTGGGGCTTCACCGCCGGGGTGCTCGACGGGGTGCTCGCCGGCTCCGCCTTCGAACGCCCCTGGGACAGGTCACGGGTCGAGGACATGCCTCCCGACGTCGTCAACCTCGCCGCCCGCTGACCCCTCCCAGCCGCCCCCCTCGATCTCACGCCCGGTGGACAGGGCCAGCCCGAGACGCGCCCACTCGGCCACGTCCTCGCAGGGGTCCCCGGTCAACCGTTCGAGTACGGCCAGGCCCGCCGGGTCCGGCGGAGCACCGATGATCTTCGGGAGCGCGTGGGCGACGCCGTACCTGACCCTGGAGTCCTCGTGCTCGCTCAGCGTGACCACCGAGGGCAGCGCGCGGCCGTCCTGTAGGTGACCGAAGGCGATCAGCACCGAGTAGAGCACCATGCAGTCGTCCTCGGCGGCGGCCAGGAAGCGCAGAACCGGCAGACTTCGGTCGACGAACGGCAATCTGCCGAGGATGTCCACCCCGAGCATCCGCTCGGTGGCCGTGTTGCCCGCGCACAGTCGTCTGGCCGCGGTGAAGGTCTCCAGATCGCCCCGTTCGTGCAGCATGGCGATGGCTTTCCAGCGGATCGTGCCGTCCTGGTCCCTGTCCCGCAGCGCGGTCTCGATGAGCGTTTCCACAGCCGGCGACCCCCCGATCGTTGCCATACGGCCCACGATAACGGCCGGGACCTCCGGCAAGGGGTGCACGCGCGGGCCAAGGGCTGGATACCGTTAAGGGGTGCGTGGTGATCTCCTCGACCTTATCCTGATCGCCCTTATGGTGGCCTTCGCGGTGTCGGGGTACCGTCAGGGGTTCATCATCGGGTCCCTCAGCTTCATCGGATTCGTCGGCGGTGCCCTGCTGGGCATGTTCATCGCCCCTCCCATCGCCGGGGCCATAGTCGACGGCGACACCGAGCGGGCGCTGCTCGCCATCGTCATCGTCTTCCTCGCCGCGACGATCGGGCAGTTCGCCTCCTCCACGATCGGCGCGGTGGTCCGCAGCCACGTCACCTGGGAACCGGCCAAGGTGGTCGACGCGGTCGGCGGCACCTTCGCCAGCGCCTTCTCCGTGCTGGTCATCGCCTGGCTGATCGGCTCACTGATCGCCTCCTCGCCGTTCACGCTGCTCAGCGAGCAGATCAACGGCTCTCTGCTGATCAGTACGGTCGACCAGGCGTTGCCCCCCGCGGCCAAGGACTTCCAGAAGCCGTTCAAGCGCTTCATCGACACCTCGGGCTTCCCGAAGGTGTTCGGCGCCATCGGCGGCAACCAGCTCGTCGAGGTCCCGCCCCCGGACCAGAGCGTGGCCAAGGGAGTCCAGCTCAAGCGGGCCCGCCGGGGCATCGTCAAGGTCCAGGGCGTGGCCACCAGCTGCCGCAGGCACATCGAGGGCACCGGGTTCGTCTTCTCGCAGAACAGGGTGATGACCAACGCCCACGTGGTCGCCGGGGTCGACCAGGAGCTGGAGGTCACCGACTACCTCAACAACAACCACCCGGCCAGGGTCGTGCTCTACAACCCCGACCGGGACATCGCCGTCCTGTACGTCCCCGGCCTCAACATGCCGGTACTGCGCTTCGACGGCACCGCGACGATGGGCGACGACGCCATCATCGCGGGCTTCCCCCACGGCCAGGGCTTCACCCTCGCCGAGGCCCGCATCCGGGTGAAACAGCGTGCCAAGGGCCCCGACATCTACGAGCGCAAGACCGTCGTCCGCGACATCTACTCCATCCGCGGCTCGGTCATCCAGGGCAACTCGGGCGGCCCGCTGCTCACCCCCGACGGCCGGGTGTACGGGGTTGTCTTCGCGGCGGCCCTCGACCAGCAGGAGACCGGCTTCGCACTGACGGCGGCCGAGGTCTCCCCGGACGCCGAGGACGGCTCCAAGCTGTTCAACCAGGTAAGCACCCAGGAGTGCGACCGTAACGGCTGAGTCTCTTTGCTCCGCCTGGCTGGGTCTCTTTGCGCCGCCTGGCGGCGTCGCGGGCTTGGGCGCTTCGGGCCGGTGTCTTCCCTCGTCTCTGCGTCGCTTCGCTCCTGCGTTCCTCAGTCCAAGCACCGACGCGCCCAAGCCCTGTCTCTTTGCTCCGCCTGGCGGCGTCGCGGGTTCGGGCGCCTCAGGCCAACGCTTTCCCTCGTCGTTCGTCCGCTTCGCTCCCTCACTCCTCAGTCCAAGCGTCGGCGCGCCCGAACCGAAACCCCTCACACTTGGCGCCGGTACCCCGAACCCTTCACTCCTGGCACCGAGAGTTTCCTAAGCCGGGTCAGAGAAGGTGCTTGATGGTGCTTATGGCCTCTTCTGGGGTTTTTGGGGTTTCTGCTAGGGATTGGGCTGCTTGGGCTAGTTTTTCGTATGGCGGGCCGTACGGGGAGATTCTGGTGGCTCCACGGGTGAACAGGGCGGCGGCGCCGCGGGGGTTGCCTCGCTGGAGGTGGGTAAGCCCGACGCAGATCTGCGCCAGGCCCTGCCACAGCTCGCGTTCCTCCTGAGGGGAGGTCTTCCAACGGCCTTCGAGCACCTCGTGCGCGTGGAAGGGCCTGCCCTCGCTGAGCAGCCTGCGTGCCTCATGGAGCGCCTCGGCGGCGTCCGGCGCGTAGTCGTCGGGGACACGCTCCACACCCTGCGCGTCGTGCGGCAGGGGACGGCCGAAGGCGTCCCTGGGGCGGCGGTTGCGCGGCCTGCCCTCGGGGTCGCGGTCTCTGGGGATCGGATGGTCCGTCATCGGTCGAGATCCGCGTCCGCGAGCCAGGACAGGAGTTCGGCGTCGAACTCCTCTGGCCGTTCCTCGTGCGGAAAGTGCCCGGCCCCCTCGATCAGCCGCCACCGGTAGGACCCGGTCACGTGGCGGCTCGATCCCTGGGCGGTACGCGGCAGGGTGTGCGGGTCGAGCGCGCCGTGGACCTGGAGCGTGGGCGCGTGGACCTCACCGCGCATGATCCTGGCGTAGCGCAGGCCGTCGGGACGGAGCTGGGAGCGGGCGAACCACCGGTGGTACTCCAGCGCGCAGTGCGCCACGGTCGGGATGCGGAACGCCTCGCGGTAGGTCCGTGCGACCTCGGCCTCCGGCCAGCCGGGCCCCGACCACTCGTCGAGCATCCGTCCGACCAGCGCGCCGTCCTTCGCGGTGAGCCGCCACTCCGGCAGGAAGGGCAGCTGGAAGCCCAGCGCGTAGGCGCTCGCCCTGATCTGGCGGAGGGAACCGGTCAGCAGGGCGGAGCGGAGCCTGAGCGGGTGCGGCGCCGCGACCGGGACCAGCCGCAGGACCGACTTCGGGTCCCGGACGGCCATGGTCCAGCCCAGCAGCCCGCCCCAGTCGTGACCGACGACGGTCGCGCCGCTCTCGCCGAGAGCCCTGATCAGCCCGGCCGCGTCACCGGCCAGGGTCGGCAGGTCGTAGCCACGCGGCGGCTTGTCGCTGGCGCCGTACCCCCGCAGGTCGACGGCGACGGCGCGGTAGCCCGCGGCGGGCAGTGAGACGAGCTGGTGGCGCCAGGTCCACCAGAACTGCGGGAAACCGTGCAGCAGCAGGACGAGTGGGCCCTCACCGGCCTCGACCACGTGGAAGCGGGTGCCCCCCGCGTGGACCGAGCGATGGGTCCACGGGCCCTCGATCCTGACCAGGGACTCGTCCGGCTCGTTCACTGGTCCGGACTCACCGGTTCGCGGTGGGAACCGACCTGCCCGGCGCCCTGCGGGGCGGGGGCGGCGGCGAGGCCGGTCTCCGGCTCGCCTCCCTTGAGGTTCTTGAGCGAGCGCATGGTCCGGCGCATTCCGGTCAGGCCCTTGAGCCTGCGCACCCCGAACAGGACCAGCAGGGCCGCGACGACCAGGTAGAACACCGTGACGATGGTGAAGGCGAGCCAGTCCCACACGCCCAGGGCGACCAGGCCGTACGCGATGGCGAAGGAGGCCAGGATCAGGCACAGGTGGGCCATGAACGCGGCGGCGCCGAAGAGTCCGGCGGCCGTGCCCACCCGCTTGGCGTCGAACCTCAGCTCGGCCTTGGCCAGTTCGATCTCGGCGCGGACCAGGGTGGAGATGTGGTCGGTCGCGTTGGCGACGAGCAGGCCGAGCGACTCCTCCTGTGGTTCTGCGGACAGTGGCTCCGCGGCCGGGTTGTGTGTCATGAAGGATCTCCTATCGAGCGCCGGTGTCCATCATCATCCTGTGCGCCGGCGCGCTTGCGCACGCGTAGCCGGAGCAGGATCGCCGCCAGGACCGACGAGATGAGGCTCGCCGCGAGCACACCTGTGGTCACCGCGTTCACCCGTCCCGGATCGTCCCCGTATGCCAGGCCGCCGATGAGCAGCGACACGGTGAAGCCGATCCCGGCCAGTGTCGAGACGGCCGCCATGTCCCGCCAGTGCAGCTCCTCGGACAGTCTCGCCAGGCCGAGCCGTACGGCCAGCCACGCCCCGCCGAAGACGCCGAGGAACTTACCGACGACCAGCCCCGCGATCACGCCGAGCACCACGCGGTCGGTGAACATCGTGCCCAGCGCCTCCGGGGCGAGCGTCACCCCGGCGGACATGAACGCGAACACGGGCACGACGAACCCGGCCGACAGGGGGCGCAGGCGGTGGGCGGCCAGTTCGGCGGGGGAGTTCTCCTCGCCGGGATCGTTACGCACACGGGTCATCAGACCGAGGGCTACCCCGGCGACGGTCGCGTGAACACCGCTGATCTCCACGAGGTACCAGGCGGCCAGGGCGAGGGGGAGATAGATCCACGGGCCGCGGACCCGCTTGGCCTGGAGCAGGCCGTACAGGGCGACGACGGCGATTCCGGCGGCGAGGGCGAGGAGGTTGAGGTGGTTGGTGA
The DNA here is from genome assembly GCF_042650425.1 of Streptosporangium jomthongense. Taxonomy (NCBI): domain Bacteria; kingdom Bacillati; phylum Actinomycetota; class Actinomycetes; order Streptosporangiales; family Streptosporangiaceae; genus Streptosporangium; species Streptosporangium jomthongense. The sequence goes on from NZ_JBHSBC010000039.1 coordinate 38,897, forward strand.
AGAAGACGGCGATCACGGCGATGGCACCGAGGTCGTCGACCACCGCGCAGGTCAGCAGGAAGGCGCGTAGCGCCGGGGGCATCGCGCTGGCCGTCACGGCGAGCACCGCGAGCGCGAAGGCGATGTCGGTCGCGGTGGGTATGGCCCAGCCCTGTCCGGCCCCGGGAGCCCCCCAGCTCACCGCCAGGTAGACCAGCACGGGGACGACCATCCCGGCGATCGACGCGAGGATGGGCAACGCGGCCTTGCGGAGGTTGGACAACTCGCCGTGGACGAACTCCTCCTTGACCTCGATGCCGGCCACGAAGAAGAAGATCGTGAGCAGGCCGTTCTGGACCCATTCGCGGAGGTTGAGGTCCAGGTGGAGAGAGGCGGGGCCGAACGTCGTCTCGCGCAGCGCCTCATACGAGCCGGTGGACACATTCGCCCAGATCAGCGCGACGACCGTGGCGGCCAGCATGATGACGCCGCCGACCGTCTCCGTCCTCAGCGCCTCGGCGAGCGTGCGGGAGTGGTGGATGGTGGGCCTGAACGGCCAGATTTCGGCAACGCGACGCATGCGACCTCCGGGGAGTACAGGCAGGGCCGGTTCCCTCCCTGGCCGACCAGACTTCCCGGCACACCTGATCGCCAGCCTACAGAAGGCCGACGAATGGGATTCGCAGTACCTCAGTGTCGCATATCACTCATGATGGGCGGTCGCGCCCTCGGTCGCCCTCGCCTTGTGGGCGGCGACATCGAGGGGCGCGAACCGGGAGCCATCATCTGTCTCGCTCTTCATCCGCGCGCCGCGCCTGTGGCGGGGTGACCGCCCACGGCGCCCGAGATGGTCCTCAGTCCTCGCTCTTGGCGCTGGGCAGCTTCTCGGAGATGAGGTTCATCACCGTGCTGTCGGCCAGCGTGGTGACGTCACCGATGCTGCGGTTCTCCGCGACGTCACGCAGCAGACGCCGCATGATCTTGCCGGAACGGGTCTTCGGCAGTTCGGGGACGACCAGGATCTGGCGCGGCTTGGCGATCGGGCCCAGCGTCTTGGCCACGTGGTTGCGCAGCTCGGCCGCGATGTCCGCGCTCTCCTCCACGCTGCCGCGCAGGATCACGAACGAGACGATCGCCTGGCCGGTGACCGGGTCGGTCGCGCCGACGACCGCGGCCTCGGCGACCTTCGGGTGCGAGACCAGGGCCGACTCGACCTCGGTGGTCGAGATGTTGTGACCGGAGACGAGCATGACGTCGTCGACCCGGCCGAGGAGCCAGATGTCGCCGTCGGCGTCCCTCTTGGCGCCGTCGCCCGCGAAGTACATGCCCTCGAAGCGGGACCAGTAGGTGTCGATGTAGCGCTGGTCGTCGCCCCAGATCGTACGGAGCATGGAGGGCCACGGGTCACGGATGGCCAGGTAGCCGCCTCCGCCGTTGCCGACGCTGTTGCCCTGGTCGTCGACCACGTCGGCGGTGATGCCCGGCAGCGGGCGCATGGCCGCACCCGGCTTGGCGCTGGTCACACCGGGCAGCGGGCTGATCATGATCGCGCCGGTCTCGGTCTGCCACCAGGTGTCCACGACCGGGGTGCGGTTGCCGCCGATGTGCTCGCGGTACCAGACGTAGGCCTCGGGGTTGATCGGCTCACCGACGCTGCCCAGGACGCGCAGGGACGACATGTCGAACTTGGCGGGGATGTCGTCGCCCCACTTCATGAACGTGCGGATCGCGGTGGGCGCGGTGTAGAGGATCGTGACGCCGTACTTCTGCACGACCTCCCAGAACCGGCCCCGGTGCGGGGTGTCGGGGGTGCCCTCGTAGATGACGCTGGTGGCGCCGTTGGCGAGCGGGCCGTACACGATGTAGGAGTGGCCGGTCACCCAGCCGATGTCGGCGGTGCACCAGTAGACGTCGGTCTCCGGCTTGAGGTCGAAGACGGAGTAGTGGGTGTAGGCCGTCTGGGTGAGGTAGCCGCCCGTGGTGTGCAGGATGCCCTTGGGCCTGCCGGTGGTGCCGCTGGTGTAGAGGATGTAGAGCGGGTGCTCGGCGTCGTGCGGCTGCGCCTCGTGGGTCTCGGACTGGCGCTCGACGAGGTCGTGCCACCAGATGTCCTTGTCCGTCTGCTCGACCTCCTGGCCGGTCCGGCGGACGACCACGACGTGCTCGATGCCGGGGCACTCCTTGACGGCCTCGTCGACGGTCGGCTTCAGGGCGCTGGGCGCGCCACGGCGGTAGCCGCCGTCGGCGGTGACCACGACCTTGGCGTCGGCGTCCTTGATCCTGCCGCTGAGGGCGGTGGCGGAGAAGCCGCCGAACACCACGGAGTGGATGGCGCCGATGCGGGCGCAGGCGAGCATCGTGATCGGCAGCTCGGGGATCATCGGCAGGTAGACGGCCACCCGGTCACCCTTGCCGACCCCCAGCTCCTGCAGGGCGTTGGCCGTCTTGGCGACCTCCCGCTGCAGGTCGGCATAGGTGATCGTACGGCTGTCGCCCTCGGGCTCGCCCTCCCAGTGGTAGGCGATCTTGTCGCCGTTGCCCGCCTCGACGTGCCGGTCCACACAGTTGTAGGCGACGTTCAGCTCCCCGCCGACGAACCACTTGGCGAAGGGCGCGTTCCACTCAAGGGTGTTGTCCCAGCGCTTGGACCAGGTCAGCCGGTCGGCCTGCTTGTCCCAGAACGCCAGACGGTCACGCGCGGCCTCCTCGTAAGCCTCTGCGGTCACGTTCGCGGACGCGGCCAGCTCGGCAGGAGGGGCGAACCGCCGGGTCTCGTTCAGCAGGTTTGACAGCGTCTCCTGGGTCTCACGCGACTCGGAACCAGGGGTCTCCGGGGCCACTGCACACTCCTTATACGTACTGCTCGTCTACTGTTCGTGTTCCACTTCACCAGGCCAGAGGTGCCCGCCACAAGAGGTCTAGACTGGTCTGTACCAATCGGTGATAGCGGTCCGTACGGTTCACAGGCGCCTTAACACCGGATAACAACCGCAGCGGAAACGTTGCTCTTTTGTCATCGTAAGAATGTAGATGACGCTATTCGGCAGCCTTTAGCGGGGGGCCGTACTGAGCGCCTCCCGCCCCCGGAGGTCCCGTACTTACGGGCTGTCCGTAAGGACGGGGCGTGTCCGCCTCCCGGCACCCGGCCGCTATGGTCGGGGAGCGTGAGCGACCCATTGGCTGTCATCGCGGAGATGCCGGGCGTACCCGAGGCCGTCGCCGAGGCGCGCAAGGCCGTCGACCGGCTCTACGGCCACCGTGTGCTGCGGCGCAAGAGTCCCGAGGTCTCCGCCAGGTCGGCGCTGCGCGGCGCCCGCGCGTCCGCCGCCCTCGACGGCGCCGACGTCCCGCTGGAAGCCGTCCCCGAGACCGCCGACCCGGTCGTCCAGGGCGCGCTACGCGTCTCGGCCGAGCTGGGACGACTCGGCGCGACCTGGCGTACGGCACCCCGCCAGGTGCTGGCGAGGCTGCACACCCTCGCCGCGTCGGGACAGGGCGAGGACCTGGGCCGCCCCCGGTCCTCCACGACGGCGCCCGACCCGCTCGGCCTGGGCGCCGCTCCCGGGCCCGAGGAGACAGTGGCCCGGGTGGACGGCCTGGTCGGCCTCCTGACCGGCCCGACCTCGGCGCCCGCCCTGGTGCTGGCCGCCGTCGTCCACGCGGAGCTGGCGGTGCTGCGGCCGTTCGGATCGGCCGACGGGGTGATCGCCAGAGCGGCGGAGCGTCTGACGCTGGTCGAGTACGGCCTCGACCCCAAGTCGCTGGCGGTCGTGGAGGTCGGTCACCTCGAACTCGGAGCCGCCTACCCGCGGGGCCTGCGGGCCTACCTGAGCGGGACGCCGGACGGGATGGCGACGTGGGTACGGCACTGCGCGGACGCGGTCGTCCTCGGGGTGCGTGAGACCACGGCGATCTGTGAGGCCATGCAGCGCGGTTGAGGTGTCCTTGCGGCCTTTCGCCGACGCGCCTTTCGGACACAGCAGACGGCGCCCCTGGTCATGGGGCGCCGTCGCTAACACGACGCCACCGGGTTACCAAGCGTGCACCTGTCTATCGTCGGAACGGGTCGAGACCCGTACTCGACGTGCCTCCCGCGGCTCGGCGGCACGTGGGTACCCGGCGGTTCGTGCTCGGACAACTCGGACAAGTGGTCCGTGCACCCTTTGTATGACGGATTCGGGCTGTTGGGAACCCCTTGGGGTGGGTCCTTTACCGAACATGGGACATTTATGGACAAATCGCCCATGTAGGGTGCCTGGTGTGCCGGGTGATCTTCGTGACCTCTGGTGGCCGGTCACGCTGTGTGATCGAAAACGGGCCTATTAGGGACGCGCCCGATTGGCCGCTATGCCTATGCGAGATCGTTACATTGAAAAAAACTAGCGGAAACTGCAGATTGCTCCTCGACGAAACTCAACTTGATCGGGCAGCATGAGGTGGTATCTCCACAAAGTGGAGAGACCACGCACGCTTGGGCATGCAATGTCCTTGCCATGCCCTGGTCAACCGTTGAGGCTTTCTTCTGAAACGGGACCGGCTCTACCCCCCCAGAGCCGGACCGGTTGGCGGCCCCCGCTCTCCCCCCCCCGGCGGGGGTCGCCACTTTTTCTCCCCACCCCGCGTACGGCGGTACGCGGAGGACGGCCGGGACGTTCCTTCGTGAGGCCCCGACCGGATCGACGAGGGCCGGGTCCCTGGGCTCTTCTCGTCTCGCGACCTGACCGCGCCCCGCCTTCCGGCTGTGTCTCACCGCCTGCTCCTGTCCCGTCCTTGTTCCCTGCCGTATCTCACCGTCTGGTCGCGCCCTGTCGGCGGTTGTCCACAGGCGGGACCGTCCCTCCCGGGTTTTCCACAGAACGGCGTTCGGCGCCGTCGAGGGGAGGGCGTTTGGCGGAAAGTGGGCTTCCCACATCCCAGGGAGGCACCATTGGACCGTCCGTTGGTCATCACCGAGGACCACGATCTGCTCGACGACCTTCTCCGGGTCGCCGCCGCGGCGGGCGCCGAGCTCGACGTCGCCCACGCGCCCACGCACGCCAGGCCGTACTGGAACCGGGCCCCGCTCGTCGTGGTCGGCGGTGACATGGCCGACACGCTGGCGGCGACCGGGCCACCGCCCAGAGACCGCGTTCTGCTGGTCACCCGCGCTCCCGGCGATCCCGACGCGTGGCGCAGGTGCGTCGCCGTCGGTGCCCAGACGGTCCTGGAACTGCCCTCGGCCGAGCGGCGGCTGGTCGAGGAGTTCGCCGACGCCGTCGAGCCGGTTTCCAGGGCGGGGCCCGTGGTCTGCGTGGCGGGCGGGCGCGGCGGAGCCGGGGCCAGCGTCCTGGCGGCCTCCCTGGCGCTGACCGCCTCCCGGCGGCGCCTGCGCACCCTGCTCGTCGACGCCGACCCACTCGGTGGCGGACTCGACCTGCTCCTCGGTCAGGAGGAGGCGAAGGGCGCCCGCTGGCCGGACCTGGTTGCCCGCGAGGGCAGGATCAACGCCGCAGCGCTCCAGGCCGCCCTTCCCACGTTCGCGGAGCTCACCCTGCTCTCTTTCGGCAGGGGAGAGGTCGAAACCATCCCCGCGGAGGCGATGCGCTCGGTCCTTGAGGCGGGAATGCGCGGTTTCGACCTGGTCGTGGTCGATCTGCCGCGCCACTGCGATCACGCCGCCGCACAGGCGCTCGCCAGGGCGGCGGCGACCCTGCTGGTCGTCACCGCCGACGTGCGCGGTGTGCTGGCCGCGGCGCAGGCGCTGGCCCGGTTGCGTGAGCACACCACCGAGATACGGGCCGTCGTGCGGAGCGGCGTCCTGGACGACGACGTCGTCACCTCCTCCCTCCGCCTGCCGTCCGCCGGAGGCCTTCCCGACCAGCCCAGGCTCACCGCCGCCCTCAACCGGGGCGATCCGCCCCCGCTCGGCGGGCGGACCCCACTGGGGCGTTTCTGCGCGTCGTTCCTGAACTCGCTGCCCGAGGCCGAACGATGATCCGGGAGGTCACGGTCTCACCCGAGGTGGTCGAGGCTGTCCGGATACGCCTGGCCCGCGCCGGGACCGAGCCGAGCGCCGCCCACGTCGCGGCCGCCCTCAGGGCCGAGCGCGCGGTGCTCGGCGACGCGGAGATCCTGGCGGTGACCCGTGCCCTGTGCGCCGACCTGATCGGCGCCGGGCCCCTCGAACCGCTGCTGGCCGAGCCCGACGTGACCGACGTGCTGGTGAACGGCCCGGAGGAGGTGTGGGTCGACGACGGCAGGGGCCTGCGCCGTACATCCGTCGTCTTCCCCGACGAGGAGACGCTCCGGCGGCTCGCCCAGCGGCTGGCGGCGGCCGCGGGCAGGCGTCTCGACGACGCCTGCCCCTACGCCGACGCCCGTCTCGCCGGGGGCGTGCGGCTGCACGCGGTCCTGCCGCCCGTCGCCGCGGGAGGCACCTGCCTGTCCCTACGGCTTCCGCCACGCCGTACGTTCACCCTGCCCGACCTGGTCAGGGCGGGCACCATCAGGGCCGAAGCCGTGCCCGTGCTCAGCGCCGTGGTCCGATCGAGACTCGCCTTCCTCGTCACGGGCGGGACGGGCACGGGAAAGACCACGCTGCTGTCGGCGTTGCTGTCCCTGGCCGATCCGGGAGACCGGCTGATGCTGGTCGAGGACTCGGCCGAGCTGCGTCCCCTCCACCCGCACGTCGTGCGGCTGGAGAGCCGCCCCGCCAACCTCGAAGGGGCCGGTGGCGTGTGCCTGCGCGATCTCGTGCGCCAGGCCCTGCGCATGCGTCCCGACCGTCTGGTCGTCGGCGAGGTCCGCGGTGCCGAGGTGGTCGACCTCCTCAGCGCCCTCAACACCGGCCACGAAGGCGGATGCGGCACACTGCACGCCAACACGGCGGCCGACGTCCCGCCCCGCCTCGAAGCCCTGGCCTGTGCCGCCGGCCTCAGCAGGGAGGCCGTCCACAGTCAGCTCGCCGCCGCGCTGGACGTCGTCGTCCACCTCGTCCGAGACCACACCGACGGGCGCCGCCGGGTGGCCGAGATATGCGTGATGGTCCGGCGTCCCTCCGGGCTGGTCGAGGTCGAGCCCGCCCTCACCTTCTCTTCCGACGGCCGGACGACCACGGGGCCGGGGCTGCCCGTCCTCACGGCCCGTGCTCCCGGTGTGCCCCACTCGCCCGTCCTGGCTCTGACGCGGGGAGAGACCCGGCCGCCGGAGGCGAGCCGCCGGTCGCGCGAAGAGCCTCCCGAGGCCGTGGGCGGCCGAGCCGGTCCTCCATCCGCCGTACGGATCGGTGGAAGAGCCCGTGCGCATGGGGTGCCGCCATGACGGTGGCGGCCGTGCTGCTGGCCGCTCTGTCGGGGTGGCTGTGGACCGGCGCAGATCAGGCGACCGCCCGCCTGCTCCGGGCGGGGAGCGATCGGCGTCGTCCGGCCGGGCGTTCGCGCCGACCGGGTTCGCCGCTCGGTCTTCTCCTGGGCTCTCTGCCGTCGAGACGCGCGAGGGCCTGGCGGATCGCGTCGATCGAACTGTGCCGTGGCCTCGCCGCCGAACTGGCGGCGGGGCGGACCGCCGGAGAGGCGCTGGCCCGCGCCGTGTCGGCCACCGATCTTCCCGATCCCGCGGTGGCGCGTCCTCTGGCCTCGGTCGCGAGAGACGGCGGCGACGTTCCCTCCACCCTGCTGGCCGTCGCTCCCGAACAGGGCGGAGAGGCATTCCACGACCTGGCGGCCTGCTGGCGGGTGAGCACGACGACCGGGGCGGCCCTGTCCGTCCTGGTCGACCGTGTGGCCGCCTCGCTCGGGGAGGCACGGTCCCACCGCCAGGATCTCGCCGCCCAACTCGCCGGTGCCCGGGCCACCGCCCGCCTGCTGGCCTTCCTGCCCGCGCTCGGGTTGCTGATGGCGACCGGGCTCGGCATGGATCCTCTGGGCTTCCTGTTCGGAGGTCCCGCCGGTGCGGGGTGCCTCCTGGGCGGTCTGGCCCTCGACGGTTGCGGCCTGTGGTGGACGAACCGCCTCGTCGCCCGTGCCCAGCGTTTCTGATCCCGAGGCTGTCGCAGGGCCTCGGCCTCGGTGCCGGTTCGTCGCCTGTGTCCGGCGTTCCTGATCCCTGCCGCGTTTTGGAGGTGTCCTTTGTTCCCTGTCTCTTCCGCCTTCGCCGGACGACCACGGCGGCCGGGGTGATCCTTGTGCTGGCCGTCGTCCTCGCCGGGACCGCCGGATGGCTGTGGACGTCGCCCGAGGGTCCCGCGGATCGGGTCCACCGGGCCCTGCGAGCTCCTTCGAGTCCGTCCTCTCCGCCGCCTTTCTCTTCACGGCCCGCCGTACGGGGCTCACCCGTCACGGAGCGGGTCTGGACGCCGTCCTCGGCCCCCGCCTCAGGAGGACGGCGACGGCCGGAGCGTAGAGAGGTGGTGCTCTGCGCGATCGTCGGCCTGACGGCGTTCCTCGCGCTCGGGGGCGCCACCGGGCTCGTCGCCGGCGTGACCGGTTCCGCGATCGCGCTGGAGGCCGCGCGAAGGCGGCAGCCGTCCTGGCTCCGTCAGGAGCGCGACCGCGTGATGACCGACCTGCCCCTCGCGGTCGACCTCATGGTCGCCTGCCTGCGCGCCGGACAGCCGATCGCCGGTGCCGTCGACATGACGGCCGGAGCGCTCGGTGGGCCGCTCGGTGACCGGTTGGCGTGGGTGGGCGGGCAACTGAGGCTGGGAGCCGCTCCTGAGGAGGCCTGGCGGGCGATGTCGGCCGAGGGACCGCTGGCCGCGCTGGCGCGGACGATGAGCCGCGCCACGCTCAGCGGCGCGCCCGTGGCCGACGTTCTCACCAGGCTGGCCGACGACGCCCGCGAGGAGGCCCGTTCCGCCGCCTCGGCCGCTGCCAGGAGGGTCGGTGTTCAGGTCGTCGCCCCGCTGGGGCTCTGCTTCCTGCCCGCCTTCGTCTGCCTGGGCATCGTTCCCGTCGTGGCGGGCCTCGCCGGTGACGTGCTGTTTCCCTGAATCCCCCGATGTTTTCCACAGGGCGCGCTCGCGTCCCCGAGTTATCCACAGAACGCTGTTCGCGGCCCCGGAGCCCGGTCCTCATCGAGAAAGCTGACCTTGACCGGCGCCGGGTGCCCGCCCGGCGACAACCCCGACGACCCTCCCAGGAGGAAACGATGTCCCCGATGGTGTCCCCACCGTCCACCGGCTGTGGCCGCCCCAGGCTGAGGCGGTGGCTTCACGACCGTTGGGCCCGGCTGACCATGCTCACCGGCCGCGACAGAGGCATGTCCACCGCCGAGTACGCCGTCGGCACGATCGCCGCCTGCGCCTTCGCGATGCTCCTTTTCAAGGTGGTGACCAGCCCCGAGGTCCGGCAGATGATCAGCAATCTGATCAAGCGAGCGCTCAACGTGGCCGGATGACCCCCGTGAGATCCGCTGCGTCCCTCCGCCGATCGAGGGGGTCGGTGACCGCGGAGACCGCGGTCGCGCTTCCCGCCCTGGTCATTGTCCTGGCGGTCGCGCTGTGGGCGGTGACGACGGTGGGGGCGCGGCTTGAGTGCGTGGACGCGGCTCGGGCGGGTGCCAGGGCCGCGTCGCGAGGCGAGCCCCTGGAGCGGGTGCGAAGCGTCGTCCTGGCCGCGGCTCCGGCGGGGGCGCGGGTGACGGTGACCCGAGGAGCGGAGACCACCCGGGTGGAGGTGTCCGTGAACGTCGTTCCCGGCTGGGGCGCGTCGCTGCCCGGCGTCACCGTTCACGCGACCGCCGTCTCCATCACCGAGCCGGGTGTGGAACAGCCAGGTGGAACGCCGGAGTGAGGGGGCCGAGCCCCGCGAGGCGAAGCCGGGGCGGGTCGCACGGACGAGACGGCCACACGGTGAAGAAATCGTGGAAGACGGCGACCAAGCCACGGAGGAAGCACGAAGGAAGGACGGGGGACAGGCATGAGACGACGTGGGCCAGACGGGCGACAGACGAGAAAAGCGACAAGAAACGCTGAAACAGCAGCGGGCCCGACAGGCGGCTCGATAGGCACAACAAGCAGAACAGCAGGAAGACGGCGGGGAGCTGACCGGGGAGGGGCGACGATCTGGATGGCCGGGTTCATGACGTTGGTTCTCATGGCGATGGCCGTGATCATGCTCGCCGGAACGGTCAGGGTCGCCCGGCACCGCGCCATGAGCGCCGCGGATCTGAGCGCCCTCGCCGCCGCACGCCTGGCCTTCGCCGATCCACGACGCGCGTGCGCCCAGGCGGCCTCACTGGCCGAGGGCAACGGGGTGCGGCTCACCCGGTGCTCTGTCAACGGTCACGGGGTCGCCGACGTCCAGGTGACAGTACGGCTCCACCTGCCCACGTTGGGCCCCCAAACGGTCACAGCCGTCGCCCGTGCCGGACCCGTCCAGCTCACCGTCCCCACAGGAGAGGCCGACGAAGCGGTGAGAGGCCCACCCCCGGAAAGACCCTCCCCTTCGCGAAGATCGGCTGCGCCCGTTCCGGCGGTGGATTCCGGGTCCTGACCGACCAGGTGGCTGCACGCGCCGGCCAGGTGCCGCGGTCGTCGGCTACGTGCCGGTGGCGGAGATCCCAGGGGGGTGGTCACCGTCGGCCGACGACGTGAATTTCCCGGTGACCTGCCAAGACGTGCCCGCTCTTCACGCTAGGGTCTGTTCCTTGGATCTTCGCCGTGGTGAGGACCGGCCGGTCGTGCGTGTCGCGAGGGAAGGAGTCCGTAACGGTGCTGTGGGCGGTAAGGGCCTTCCCGGCGTTCACGGCAGGCGCGGAACCGGCGGAACGTCACCGTGGGTGAACCGGCATGGCGGTCGGCGTCTGGCCGACCACGATGGGCGCGAAGATCCGTGAAGCGAACCTGGGGCGACCCAGGGTGACCGCGGTGAACAGCCGGTCAGTAAGGAGAAGGCCCATGTGGTGTCGAATGATTGCGAATGCCATGGCGGTTTGATCCTGATGTGTGACGCCGGATGCCCTGGCCAGACGGGCAGGGCATCGGTTACACCAAAAAACAGCGGAACCTCCCCTCCGGCCCCTCCTCTCCGATTCACCCGGCAGAAGGCGAAACGACTGCGCGGATCGCCTGTCTCCTCTCGGGAGCTGTCGCTGAACACCAACCTCATATCGCGGCCGGAGTGAAGAGCTGCCGACAGGGCGCTCCCCACACCACGGTTCGCCACGACGACTGACCCGAACCGGGGAGAGAACACCATGCATGATCAGCCGTGGACCGCTGTGCCCCGTCTGGTGGCCTTTGATCTGGAGGGGACCGGTGGCCAGGACAGGGAGCGGGAAGCGGTCCTGGAAGTGGCCGTCGTCCCGCTGGACGACGGGTGCCCTGACCTTTCGGGCGCCTACCACTCCGTGGTGAACCCCGGCCGCTACATCCCGCCCCACCGGTGGATCTCGCCCGGACTGACCAACGACCTGCTCGGGCTCGCCCCACCGCTGGAGCACATCCGCCCGGAGCTGGCGACCCGTTTGGGCGGTGCCGTCGTCGTCGGCCACAACGTACGTGTCGACGCGCGGCTGTTGGAGTTGTGCTGCCCCGGCATCCGCCTGGCCGGATTGATCGACACGCTCAAGCTCGCCCGGTTTGTCCACCCCCACAACCGGCGGCTGGGGCTGACGGCGCTGTTGGATCACTATGGGCTCACCGAGGAGGTGAACGGGCTGACCGGCAGTGTGCCGCACCGGGCGCTGTGGGACGCGGTGGGAGCCGCCCTGTTGCTGGGAAGTCTGCTGCGAGACATCCCAGGAGGCGTCGACTACACCTTCGCCCAACTGAACACGGCGGCAGGTTTGCCCGACGCGACCGGTGCCGAGGAGAGCAGGTCGCATGAGGACGACCGGTCACAGTTGTTCTAGGGAGCGTTCTTGTTCCGGGGAGCGTCCCGACACGCTCTGGCGATGGTCCCATGAGGTATCGACGGGTGACCTGCCTCGGGCGTCGGCCTCCTGGCCGTTCTCGACCCGGCACGCATGGACCGTCGGCCGTACGGCCCGTGGCGGCCTTCTCCGGCGGGCGGAGAACCTCACGCGGCGCGGGAACGGGAGAGGCGAAGCTTCCTCGGGAAGTAATTCACATAAAAACGGTTATGTCGGAAATTTGATTTTATGAAGGGGTTTTTGTCGGGAACGCATTGACCTTCTCGCCTCGGCCTTCCCGAACTTCCCCTGCCCTCCACCGGGACTCGCGGTGGATCTCCATCTCGCCGGGCTTAGCGGGACTTCGTCAGGCTTCGCGGAGCTTCATGAGGTTTTGCGGAGCTTCATGAGGTTTTGCGGAGCTTCATGAGGCTTGCGGGGCTCGGGTCTCATCATCACCTCAGCGGGTGCTCCTCGTCGATCACCATGTACACCCCGGAACCGTCTGCCGGGCCGAAACGAAGGCCAGAACGACGCCCAGAACGACGGACGGAAAGCCCTCGGAGAAGACAGGAGGACACCAGATGACGAGAGCGCCGGTAGTGGAGGTTCGCGAAGCAGTAGGGAAGCGCCGGTTGGATGATTGGCCACCATGGAGATGGAACGTGTTCCCCGGAGTATGCGAAGTCGGCTCTCCGTAGTTCCATTGCCCGAAGAAAAATCCCGCACCCCATGAGCCGTTCTCTCACGTGGTTGAGCCCTCATGTCGATTCCTGGCATCAGGCCCCCGTACCAGACCCCGTTACCGATCTCCATGCCGAGATCTCGTACGCGATTTCATGTGGAGCGACAGTGGAGGGATATACGGAACAGACCTTCCGGCAGGCCCTCGGTTGACGGCCGGGAAACGGAATCAGGAGCCGACCGAGAGCAGAACGGCGAGCATGCGCAGGGCTCCCGCCTTGTCGAGAGGGTCGTTGCCGTTGCCGCACTTGGGAGACTGGATGCACGACGGGCAGCCCCGCTCGCACTCGCACGCCAGGATGGCCTCCCGAGTGGCCGTGAGCCAGTCGACGGCACGGGCGTAGCCACGTTCGGCGAAGCCCGCGCCCCCCTCGTGGCCGTCGTAGACGAAGACGGTGAGCAGGCCGGTGTCGGGGTGCAGTTCGGTCGAGACGCCGCCGATGTCCCAGCGGTCACAGGTCGCGAAGAGCGGCAGCAGGCCGATGGAGGCGTGTTCGGCCGCGTGCGCCGCCCCACCCAGGTCCAGGCCCTCCTGGGCCAGGGAGGCGGTCGTGGAGGCGGGCAGGGTCCACCAGACGGCCCGGGTGCGCAGGGTGCGCGCGGGAAGCTCAAGGGGTTCGTCGCCGAGCAGTTCGCCGCTCTGGGCGCGGCGTTTGACGTAGGAGACGACCTGGCGGGTCACCTCGACCGAGCCGAAGTGGAGTTCCCCCGGGCCGAGCGGGTGGGAGCGGAGCGACTCCAGGACGGAGATGTCGGTGACGTCCCTGGCGAAGGTCGTGTAGTCGGGGTCGCCCTCCTCCACGAGGGCGACCCCGGCGTCGAGGTCCAGCTCCTCCACCAGGAATGTCTCCCCCTGGTGGACGTAGACCGCGCCGGTGTGCACGGAGGTGTGCGCGGAGGCCTCGTCGACGGTGCCGAGCAGCCGCCCCGTCGACGCCTCGACGACCTGTACGGGGGGCCCGCCCGACCCCCTGATGTCGGCGAGGTCGGTCGCCCGTTCCCTTCTGGTCCAGAACCAGCCCGTCGGCCGCTCCCTGAGGAGGCCGTCCGTGACGAGGTCGGCCAGCACCTCCTTCGTGCCCTCCCCGAAGATCTCCAGGTCGTCCTGGGCCAGCGGGATCTCGGCGGCGGCGGCGCACAGGTGGGGCCCGAGCACGTAGGGGTTGCCGGGGTCGAGCACGATCGCCTCGACCGGGCGGCCGAAGAGGGCCTCGGGGTGGTGGACGAGATAGGTGTCCAGCGGGTCGTCCCTGGCGATCAGCACGGCCAGCGCGTCCCGCCCGGCACGGCCCGCCCGGCCGGCCTGCTGCCACAGAGAGGCCCTCGTCCCGGGCCAGCCCGCGATGAGCACGGCGTCCAGTCCGGACACGTCGACGCCGAGTTCCAGCGCGTTGGTCGTCGCGAGCCCGGCGAGCGTTCCCGAACGGAACGCCTTCTCCAGCGAGCGACGGTCGTCGGCGAGATATCCGGCCCGGTAGGCGGCCACCCTGTCGGGCAGGTCCGCCGGTGCCCCGGTGCCGAACACGAGATCCTGGAGCCTGGCCCTGGCGGTCAGGGCGACCGACTCCGCGGCCCTGCGCGAGCGGACGAAGGCGAGTGTGCGAACCTCGGCGGCGACCAGGTCCGCCAGGAGGTCGGCGCTCTCCAACGTGGCCGGGCGCCGCAGCGGGGCGCCCCTCTCGCCCCGCAGGTCGGTCAGGGGCGGTTCCCAGAGGGCGAAGGTGGTCGCGCCCCGGGGAGAGGCGTCCACGGTCACCTCGGCCGTCTGGAGGCCCGTCAGGCGCTCGGCGAAGGCTCCGGGCTCACTGGCGGTCGCGGAGGAGAGCAGGAACACGGGCCGGGCGCCGTGGCGCGCGCAGACCCGGCGCAGGCGCCGCAGGATCTGCGCGACGTGCGAGCCGAACACACCCCGGTAGCCGTGGCACTCGTCGATCACGACCATCCTCAGCCGCCGCCAGAAGGCCGCCCACTGGGCGTGGCGGGGCAGCAGCGAGCGGTGGAGCATGTCGGGGTTGGTCAGGACGTAGTTGGCGTGCTTGCGGACCCACAGCCGTTCCTCGTAGGGGGTGTCGCCGTCGTAGGTGGCCGCGCGCAGCTCGGGGAGGTCCAGCTCGTTCAACGCACGAAGCTGGTCGGCGGCCAGTGCCTTCGTCGGCGTCAGATACAGGACCGTGCCCCCGTCCAGTACGGAGGACAGGGCGGGGACGAGATAGGCCAGGGACTTGCCCGACGCGGTGCCGGTGGCGATGATCACGTTTTGGCCGCGACGTACCAGCTCGGCGGCCTCGACCTGATGCGGCCACAGGCCCGGTATCCCACGGTTCGCCCAGCGCGTAACCAGTCGTTCCTCGACCCAGTCCGGCCAGCCGACCTGGCCACTCTGACGTGCGGGAACGTGTTCGACGTGGGTCACGCGATCGTGACGTGCGGGAACACGGAGCAGGGCGTCGAGCGCGGAACCCGCTCCGAGGGAGGAGGATGAGGTCGGAGTCACTGGTTTCCAGTCTGGCATCTGTGGGCAGAGTCGCCGGGAATCGTGATTTCGTATAGACACTGAGCGTACGCATGGTTGAATGCCGCGCGTCGGGGCTTGTCGTCTGGGGGCCACCCGGTCCCGGGAGTCACGCCTGAATCGGTACTTTCGCAGGCAAGGCGCTGGAGGATCTGTGGATCTGAAGTTGGACCACCATTCCGAGGACCGTCTCACCATCGTTGAGGTCGAGGGTGAGATCGATGTCTACACCGCGCCCAGATTGCGTGAGCTCCTGATCGACCTGGTCAACAAGGGAAACTTCCACCTTCTCGTGAACATGGAGAAGGTCGACTTCCTCGACTCGACGGGCCTTGGTGTCCTGGTCGGCGGGCTCAAGCGCGTTCGGGCGCACGACGGCTCACTGGAGTTGGTCTGCACCCAGGAGCGCATCCTGAAGATCTTCCGGATCACCGGACTGACCAAGGTCTTCGGGATCTACGCCTCGGTTGAGGAGGCCAAGGAAGCTCACGGCTCAGACAAGTAATCATGGCTACCGTCGAGCTGACGTTCAGCGCCCTTCCGGCCCATGTGCGTACGGCACGCCTGGTCGCCACGGCGATCGCCAGGCGCACCGGGGTGGAGGAGTCGCTGCTGGACGAGGTACGGCTCGCAGTCGGTGAGGCGTGTTCCCGGGCTGTCGAGGCACATCGTCTCCATTGTCCGGGAGAGCCGATCCGCATCGAGCTACGTGATGATCTCGGGCGGTTCGAGGTCACCGTCACGGATGCGGCCCCGAGCGACGAGCTGGAGCAGGAGCAGGTCTCGTTAGGTTTCGAGGACCCGCTCGTGCAACTTCCCGACACCCTGATGTCCGGTTTCGGCATCGCGGTCATCGTGGGGCTGGCCGACGACGTCCAGGTCTATCCGAGCCAGAAGGGCATGTGCATCCGCATGAGCTGGCCCGCCACGGCCAACGGCCTGTCCGCGGTCTGACCGTCCGCACCCCCCACGACCCGCTCCCGGTCCGGACATGATCCGGACACGGGACCGGCGAGCGGCTCCACAGCGTGATCTGACAGCGTGAACACCCCGGCAGGCGGGCGCGTCCTCCAGGGCGCGTCCGGCTGTCTGTTTGGGGGGGTCGAAGCGGGGCAAACATAACTTTGATACGTGCAGACCGAAACAGGCGTGAAGGCTGGCGAAGAACCTCCTGCCCCGATTTGAGTCTCCTGTTAACCATGGGAGTCGGGAAGGATTACTGACCCTGTCATCAAATGGCCACGCGCGGAGGCTTCATATCGGCGTCCTCGCTGCGTAGACTCCCGGCACCGGCCAAGGTTTGTCCTTCGGAAACGGCTCGTAGGAGGGCTGAGTTCCGTGGGAGGTCTGCGGACGCAACCGGAAGCGGCATTGCCAACCACCCCGGATGCGCGCCGCTCCCACTGCCGATCATCTATCGCGGCGCAGTCCGGGCAGGACGTGTTCCCGTCTTGCCAAGGAGAGTCGGATGCCTGTGCTCGATCTCGCCGCTGCTGCAGAGCCAGCGGTTTCCCTGAGCGGTTCTCACTTCAACATCGTGATCGCTGTGGCCGTCGTGGCCCTGATAGCACTCGCCGTGGCGGCCGTGCTGGTCCGGGAGGTGCTCGCTGCCAGCCAAGGCACCGAGCGCATGCGGAACATCGCGCGCGCCGTACAGGAAGGGGCTTCCGCGTATTTGACGCGGCAGTTCAGGACCCTGGCGTTGTTCGTGGTCCTCATTCCCTTCCTGCTCTACCTGCTTCCCGCGGACTCGACCGGAGTGGCCGTCGGCCGTTCCGTTTTCTTCGTGGTCGGCGCGGTCTTCTCCGCGCTGACCGGCTTCGTCGGCATGTGGCTCGCGGTCCGGGGGAACGTCCGGGTCGCCGCGGCCGCCCGTGAGTCCGGCGAGAAGGTCGCCATGCGGATCGCCTTCCGCACCGGCGGCGTGGCCGGCATGATCACCGTCGGCCTCGGCCTGCTCGGCGCCGCCATCGTCGTGATCGTCTACGGAGGCGAGGCCCCGGCGGTCCTTGAGGGCTTCGGCTTCGGCGCCGCGCTGCTGGCCATGTTCATGAGGGTCGGCGGCGGCATCTTCACCAAGGCGGCCGACGTCGGCGCCGACCTGGTCGGCAAGGTCGAGCAGGGCATCCCCGAGGACGACCCGCGCAACGCCGCGACCATCGCCGACAACGTGGGCGACAACGTCGGTGACTGCGCGGGCATGGCGGCCGACCTGTTCGAGTCGTACGCGGTCATGCTGGTGGCCAGCCTTATCCTCGGCAAGGTGGCCTTCGGCACGGAGGGCCTGGTCTTCCCGCTGGTCGTGCCCATGATCGGTGTGCTCACCGCCATCATCGGCATCTTCACCACCGCCCCCCGCAAGGGCGACCGCAACGGGATGGCGGCGATCAACCGGGGCTTCTTCATCTCCGCGGCCATCTCCGCCGTCCTGGTCGCCGTCGCGGCCTACCTGTACCTGCCCAGCAGCTTCTCCGCGCTGAGCGGGGTCGACCCGCAGATCGCCGCGATCACCACCGACCCCCGTCTGATCGCCATCGGCGCGGTGCTCATCGGTCTGGTGCTGGCCAGCGCCATCCAGATCCTCACCGGCTACTTCACCGAGACCAACCGGCGTCCGGTCAAGGACATCGGGGAGAGCGCCCGCACCGGTCCCGCGACCGTCATCCTGTCCGGCATCAGCGTCGGCCTTGAGTCGGCGGTCTACTCGGCGCTGGTCATCGGCGCCGCCGTCTACGGGGCGTTCCTGCTCGGCTTCGGCAACGTCACCGTCGCCCTGTTCGCCGTCGCGCTCGCCGGAACCGGCCTGCTGACCACGGTCGGCGTGATCGTGTCGATGGACACCTTCGGCCCGGTCTCCGACAACGCCCAGGGCATCGCCGAGATGTCCGGCGACGTCGAGGGGGAGGGCGCCAGGGTGCTCACCTCGCTCGACGCGGTCGGCAACACCACCAAGGCCATCACCAAGGGCATCGCGATCGCGACCGCCGTACTCGCCGCGACGGCCCTGTTCGGCGCGTTCAGGACAGCGGTCGAGACCCAGCTCAGCTCGGCGAGTCAGGCGGTGAAGGACGCGCTCGGCTCGTTCAGCGTGTTCAACCTGAGTGTCGACTCGCCGAACGTGCTCGTCGGCCTGGTCGTCGGCGCGGCGGTGGTGTTCATGTTCTCCGGTCTGGCGATCATGGCGGTCGGCAGGGCCGCCGGACGGGTGGTCTTCGAGGTCCGCGAGCAGTTCCGCACCAAGCCGGGCATCATGGCGGGCACCGAGCTGCCCGACTACGGCAGGGTCGTGGACATCTGCACCCGTGACTCGCTGCGGGAGCTGGCCACGCCGGGTCTGCTGGCCGTACTCACCCCGATCGCCGTCGGTTTCGCCCTCGGCTACCCCTCGCTGGGCGCCTTCCTCGCCGGTGCCATCGCCTGTGGCACGCTGATGGCGGTGTTCCTGGCCAACTCGGGCGGCGCCTGGGACAACGCGAAGAAGCTGGTCGAGGACGGTCACCACGGAGGCAAGGGCTCCTC
Organism: Streptosporangium jomthongense; assembly: GCF_042650425.1. Taxonomy (NCBI): domain Bacteria; kingdom Bacillati; phylum Actinomycetota; class Actinomycetes; order Streptosporangiales; family Streptosporangiaceae; genus Streptosporangium; species Streptosporangium jomthongense. Next base: position 57,483 of record NZ_JBHSBC010000039.1, read on the forward strand.
CGCCCACGAGGCGACCGTCATCGGCGACACCGTCGGAGACCCGTTCAAGGACACCGCGGGACCGGCGATCAACCCGCTGCTCAAGGTGATGAACCTGGTGGCGCTGCTGATCGCCCCGGCCGTGGTGATCTACGCCGACAACGTCGCGCTGCGGACCGGGATCGCCCTGGTCGCGGTGGCCATCGTCGTCGGCGCCGTCGTGGTCTCCAAGCGCCGGTCGGCGAGCATCTCCCCGACCGAGGACAACCACGTGGACCGTACGCGGGAGCCGGTCACCAGCTGACGGGCGAACCGATGTGAAGGGGTGCACGGTCCTCGTGCACCCCTTTTCCCGTACATGAGCCCATCGGTGTGTGCGGGACCCCACGGTGGAAGACTGATCCGTATGGAACAGCAGCCCTCCGGAGGAGGCAGAACGCTCGTGTTCATCCTGTTGGCGATGGTCGTGGTCTTCGCGGCGATCGCGGGCATGGCGATGTGGGCGTCGCGATGAGCGCCGGGACGAACGGGGCGAACGGGGCACGGACGCTGGTCGTCCTCAGGCACGCGAAGGCGGCGCACATCCCCGGGCTGGCCGACAGGGAGCGGCCTCTCACCGAGCGCGGGCGCCGCGACGCGGACCGGGTGGCGCGGGTGCTCGCCGACCTGGGCGTCCAGCCCGACCTGGTGCTCTGCTCGCCGTCCGTGCGCACCAGGCAGACCGCCGAGCTGGCGCTGCCGGGCACGGACGTCGTCTACGAGTCCGAGATCTACGAGGCCTACGCCGACGAGCTGCTCGCCCTCCTGAGGCGTGGCGACCCCGAGGTCCGCACGCTGGTCCTGGTCGGTCACAACCCCGGTGTCCACGAGCTGGTCCAGCTGCTCACCACAAGAGACGACGAGGGCTTCCCGCCTGGCGCGTTCGCGGTCATCGAGACCGACGACGAGTGGTCCGGCCTCGACGCCGGGCGTGCCGTCGCGCGCTGGAGCCCCAAGGAGCAGTAGGGGAACACGGGGTGGCATGCGCAGGATCGCCGGGGCGCTACGCGGTGACTTCGCGGTCGCCGCGCGTCCCGCGTGGGGGTACGGCCTGCTGTGCGCCGTGGCCATCTGCCTGCCGCTGGTCGCCGGGGTTCTGACCGGCCACGTCCGCGAGGGCGCGACGGCTGCCCTGGGCGGTTATCTCACCGTCTTCGGCGACGCCCCCGGCCTGCCGTACGGGGAGAGGGCGCGCAAGCTGTTGCGGACCGCGTTCATGGCCACGCTCGGGGTGGGACTCGGGCAGCTGATCCAGCCGTGGCCGTGGCTCGCGGCCGTCGTGATCGGCTTGGTCGCCGCGGCGGGGGCGGTCTGGCCGGTGATCAGCGTCCCGGCCGTGCTGGCGGTGGCCCTGACCTACTTCGCGCCCTCCGGGGCCGGTCTGCCTGCCCGTATGGCGATCACCGCGGCGGGCGGTCTGCTGATCACGGCGCTGGTCCTGGTGCTGTGGCCGGTGCGCCGTCTCCAACCGCTCCGCACGGCCTTCGAGGAGGCCGGTACGGCGCTGGCCGACCTTCTGGTCGCGGCGGGACGCGCCCCCCTGTCCGACGAGAGCTGGGAGTCGCTGCGGCGGCGGGCCGTCACGACCCACGACGCCGCGGCCAGGGCCTTCTCCCTCTACCGGGTGTCGCAGGAGGACGACCGGGCCCTCGAACGGCTGCTGACGACCCTGGACCGGATCTTCCGCGAGACCATCGCGCTGCGGGTGCTGCGGGCGGCCGCCGTACAGGAGGATCCGGACGGCCGGTGGGCCGAGGAGCTGGACGAGACGACCGAGGCGCTGGCCCACGCGCTGCGGGAGGCGGTCACCCTCGGTGGTCAGGCCGCGGCCCCGGAGGCCATGGACGCGGTCGGGCGCTTCGCCGACCTGAACGAGGAGGTCCGCAGAGCCGCCCACGCCAGGAGGACACCGCTGCCCGCGGCCGTGCTGCTCGGGCAGATCCGCCGCTGCCTTGACCGCGTCGGTACGGCGGTGCGGTCGATCTCCCAGCAGGCGGAGGAGGCGGTCGAGGTCGGGCCGCGCCTGCCCAGGTTCACCCGGCCCCGCCTGCCCGTCCTGTCGACCGGCCACCACCCCGTACGGCTCGGCCTGGCGGTGACCCTGGCGATGGCGTTGATGCTGCTGGCCCACGAGCACTACGCCAAGTGGTTCGTGGTGACCGTGCTGGTCAGCCTCCGTCCCGCCTACCGGGACACGGTCGACCGGGTGACGCTGCGGGTGGTCGGCACCGCGGTCGGGGCGGCCGGGGCGGCCGTCGTGCTCGCGGTCGCGCCGGGCCACACGTACCTGATCGTGTTCATCGGGGTGTGCGCCCTGCTGGGGTTCGCGTTCAGGGGGGTCAGCTACGGCTACTGGACGATGTTCGCCACACCCCTGTCGCTGATGCTGTCGGACTTCACGCTGCCGCTGGACTGGGGAGCGGCGGCGGCCAGGGTGACGCTCACGGTCGCGGGCGGGGCGCTGGCACTGGTCGTCGCGCGGCTGCTGTGGCCGAGGGGGCACCGGGCCAGCCTGACCGGCAGGATCGTGGACACCCTCGAACGGCACGCGGCGCTGGTGCGCTCGCTGGTCGACCGGGACCCGAAGGCGGTTCTGGAGCGGATCTCCGACGCCTCGGAGGCTGCCCGGCTGCTCGGCGACTCCCTCGACCGGCTGGACAAGGAGCCGGGCGGAAGCGCCCCGCAACGGCTCAGGGACGCCGTGACGGCCGCCAGACGGCTGCGGGACAACGCGCTGGCGCTGCTGGCCGTACCGGCGCCGGTCGAGGAGTCGGGGCCGACGGTCACCCTCCTGGACATGGTCGCCGACCGGCTTGAGGACGTCGCGGAGGCGGTCAGGACGGGTCGGCCGCTGACCAGGGCGGACGATCTCGACCGGGTGCTCGACGAGTTGGGCGCCCAGGTCGACCGGCTGACCGAGCGCCGTCTCGGCGAGGTGGACGAGGGGGCGGCGGACCGGATGACCGGTGTGCGGCGAGGCGTCATGCACGCCGTCGCCGCGCGGCCCGCCCTGAGGGGGCTCGGCGCCGAGGCGCTCGGACTGGCCTCGTTCACCGCCCCGCGCGCCTGAACGGCCGGCTCAGGCGGTCACGACGCCGTCCTCGGCGTCGGCGGCCTCGACCTCGGCGCGGGGGATGCCCAGCAGGTAGAGGATCGCGTCGAGGTAGGGCACGTTGACCGCGGTGTCGGCGGCCTGGCGGACCACCGGCTTGGCGTTGAACGCGATGCCGAGTCCGGCGGCCGCGATCATGTCCAGGTCGTTGGCGCCGTCGCCGATGGCCACGGTCTGACTGATCGGGATGCCCGCCTCACGCGCGAAGCGTTCGAGCGCCCGCGCCTTGCCGGGACGGTCGACGATCTCGCCGACGACCCGGCCGGTCAGCACGCCGTCCACGACCTCAAGGGTGTTGGCCGCCGAGTAGTCGATGCCGAGGTCCTCGACGAGGGCGTCGGTGAGCTGGGTGAAGCCGCCGCTGACGATCGCGAAGCGGTAGTCGAGCCGCTTGAGCGTACGCACCAGCGTGCGGGCGCCGGGGGTCAGCACGAGCTCCTTGCGGACCTTCTCGAAGGTCTCCTCGCGAAGACCGGCCAGCAGGGCGACCCGGCGGCGCAGCGACTCGGCGAAGTCGAGCTCCCCGCGCATCGCCTCCTCGGTGACCCTGGCGACCTCCTCAAGGCAGCCCGCGTGCGCGGCCAGCAGCTCGATCACCTCGGCCTGGATGAGCGTGGAGTCGACGTCCATCACGATCAGCCGCTTGGCCCTGCGGTGCAGGCCGCTGCGCTGTACGGCCACGTCGACCTGCTGGGCGGCGGCCTCGACGGCCAGTTCGGCGCGGAGGGTGTCGGGGTCGGCCCCGGAGACGGCCAGCTCGAAGCAGGTCACCGGGTAGTTCGACAGCCGCTCGATCCGGTCGATGTTGGCGCCCGCGGCCGCGATCCGGCCTGAGATGCCCGCCATCGCGGCCGGCTGCAGGGGTGAGCCGAGAACGGTCACGTGCAACCGTCCGCGCCTGCGCTTCTCCTGCAGGTCCGAGCCGGTGGACAGCTCGACCTCAAGGCCCAGGTCCCCGGCGGTCCGCTCGACGGCGGTCCACAGGGCACCGAGCGTTCCGCCGGTCCCGGTGGGGGTGTCGCCCGAGTAGGCGACGAGGACGCCGAGGGTGAGCCTGCCGCGGATGACGACCTGTTCGACGTCGGCGACGACTATGGGAAAGCCGGACAGGACGGAGAAGAGCCGCGAGGTTACCCCTGGGCGGTCCGGTCCGGACAACGTGATCAGAAGCGTGCGCTGGTTCATCGGTATCTACGCTACTTGGCCCCCAAAACGATCGTGAATGCGGTTCATCATCCGGACGCCTGACGTTCTCGGCGACCTCCCGTCACACGTCATCTGGCCCTGCCTTCATATGGTCATGACGACCACCCCCGCCCGGCAGCGGGCCACCCGTTACGCCGTCGGATACACCGTCGGACTGGCCGAGACCGCCGCCGACATGCGGGAGGCGCAACGCCTGCGTCACCAGGTGTTCGCCGAGGAGATGGGTGCTCGGCTGGACACCCCCATAACCGGTCTCGACGTCGACCCCCTCGACGCCTACGGCGACCACCTCCTCGTACGGCACGGCGAGAGCGGCGAGGTCGTGGGGACCCACCGGCTGCTGTCCCCGCGCAGGGCCGACCGGCTGTACGCGGACTCGACCTTCGACCTGCGCCCGCTGGCCGGGGTCAGGCCGGACATGGTCGAGGCCGCCAGGGCCTGCGTGCGGCCCGACCACCGCTGCGGCGCCGTGATCGGGCTGATGTGGGCGGCCATCGCGCGTTACGTGGTAGCCGGGGGCCACCGGTGGGTCGCGGGGTGCTGCTCGGTCCCGGTCTCCGGGGTCACCGGGGTCGCCGAGGTCATGCGGCGGCTCCCGCTGTGCCCTCCCGAGTACCGCGTCACCCCGCGCCTGCCCTGGCGCGGCACCAGGAGGCGGGGCACGGGGGCGGCGACGGTCCCCGCCTCGCTCAGGGGCTACGCGAGGCTGGGTGCCTGGGTCTGCGGGCCGCCCGCGCACAACCCCGACCTCGGCACGGCGGACTTCTTCGTGCTGCTGTCGATGGCGAACCTGAACCCGCGTTACCGGCGGCACTTCCTGGGAGCCCCGGCATGATCGTGTGGTCCCCCGAGGCGCCGTGCCGGTCGGGCACCTGCCTGACGCCCCAGGGCCCGAAGGTCGGCCCGCCACTGCGGGCGCTGCGCCTGGTCGCGGTCTCGCTGGTCGTCCTCACGGGCGCGCTGCTCGCCCTGCCGGTCAGGCTCCTCGGTACGGCGGGCCGCGCCCGGCTGGCGAGCGTGTGGTCCAGGCTCGCGCTGTGGGCCCTCGGCGTCCGGGTCGCGGCCAGGCCGGGCTTCGCCTTCCTCGCGGGTTCCGCGGCAGGGCCGCGCGCCCTGCCCGTCTCCGGGGTCGCGCCGCTGATCGTGTCCAACCACGTGTCGTGGCTCGACCCGCTCGTCATGATGGCCGTCGTGCCGTGCCGTGTGCTCGCCAGACGGGAGGTCCGTGGCTGGCCGCTGGTCGGGGAGATGGCCGTCGGCGCGGGGGCGGTGCTCATGGACGGGGAGAGGCCGTCCAGGCTGCCCGAGGCGGTCGCCGGGGTGGCCAGGGCACTGGGGGAGGGGGACCCGGTCGCGGCCTTCCCCGAGGGGACCAGGTGGTGCGGCAGGGAGATGGGTGTGTTCAGGCGCGCGGTGTTCCAGGCGGCACTGGACGCGGGGGCGCCGGTCAGGCCGGTCGCGATGAGGTATCTGGGACCCGGCGGGACCCCGGCCGTGGAGGCCGCCTACCTGGGCGACGACTCGCTCGCCGCCTCGGTCCTGCGGGTCGCCGGGCTGCGCGGGCTGACCGTCGAGGTGACGTTGCTGCCGCCGGTCCAGGCCCGCGACCGCAGGTCGCTGGCGTGGGCCGCGGAGTCGTCGATCGCCTCGGTGGTGATCGCGCCGACCGCTCACGGAGCCCGGGTGGCCGCCTGATCCTCCCCGGGAGGTTCGGCCGCCGGCGTGCCCAGGGGCGCGGACGGGCGCCGTGGTTCACGGACCCCGCCCTCACCGGGATCGTGGCGCGTCCACACGGTCACCGCGCCCCAGCGCTCGATCCGGCTGCCTGGCGGGGGCTTCTGGGCCACCACGACGCCGTCCATGACCGGTTGAGGGCTGTCGGGGTCCGGCCCCTGCAGAAGCACCCCGGCGTCGTGCCCGGCCAGCCAGGCGTTCAACGCCTGACTTCCGCAGAAGTCAGGAACCACCACGAAGTCAGCCAAGTCTCCTCACCCGTGCCGAGAGTACGCCGAGGAAATCGGATGCGCAGTCCCCGCAGGGTTTCGGCCGGCCGGCCTACGGCCGTAACCCGGGGTTTTCGCGGTGGCGAAGGGCGGGCATGCCCGGCGGACTTCCGGAGATTCGCGACTTCGAGGTTTTCCGGGGCCGGTGATCCATGCGGAGGCGGCGAGCGTGGGGTATCCGAAAGGTAAGAGCACCCTGGCTGATTGGGAGGTGTGGGGCTGAGGTGGCTCAGGGGACACTCGTTCCGTCACGCAGAGGAAGTGACTCGTTACACTCCGTTAATGTTCGGCCGGTGTGACCGGTGCCGTTTCCGGCGGCTGGGAGGCGGTCCGATCGGTCGCCGGCCGGGAAAGGTGATGCATCCGTGCGATCCATACGCCGGATCGGCGCCCTGGCCGCCGCGCTGCCCATCGCGCTGCCCGCCGTGGCCGCGCTGGCTCCCGCCGCCTGCGCCGACCCTCCGGTCTCCTACGTCGGTTCCCGGACCAGTTCGCAGTTCTCCTCCTCGCCCTGGGCGACCGACTCGACCGAGTGGGCCGTTCCGCCGAGTGGGGTCGTCCCCGACCTCGTCTCGGGCGGCCCCTCGGTGGTCCTGGTCACCTTCGCGGCGGAGGGCCGTTGTGTCGCGTCCTCCGGTGCGGGGGCCTGTGAGGTCGCGATCGAGGTCGGCGGGCAGCGAACCCGTCCGCGCACCGTGAAGGGCGCGCCCGACACCGTCTGGCGGAAGAGCGGGTGGGGGAAGCGCGTGCTCAGCCGTACCGTCTGTGTCCCCTACCAGGAGTCTCTCCGTGACCTCGGAGTAAGGGTCCTGGCCAGGAGTTCGGCGGAGGCCAGGTTCGAGCTGCGCAACCGGCAGCTGAAGGTCGAGCGCCGGGCTCCGGTGCGGGAGGACGGCTGTTCCTGAGGTTCCCGCGTTGCGCACAGGTTTGCGTACGTCGTAAGCTTACGACGTACGCAAACCTGTGCGCGTGAACCGAGGAGTGCCGCACCATGACCGCCGCCGCGATCGTCGTTCCGTTCGTCTGGCTCGCCTGGCTGATCCTGACCGAGTGGGTGCCGATGTTCCCGCTCAACGACCTGGCCCCGGGCAATCTCAGGAACCGGCTGATCGCGGCGTCGGTGAACTACCCGATCCCCCTGCTGATCGCCGGGGGAGTCGCCCTGCACCGGACCTGGTCACTGGTCGCGGCCACCGTCCTGTGCTGCCTGATCATCGTCGGCCACGTCCAGAGCTGGTGGCTGCCCTACTTCGGCGTCAGCTCCGCCGCCCAGCGAGAGCTCTACCGGACCGACTACGCCCGCACCCTGAAGGTCCTGCCGACCGAGGGACGTGACGTCGTCATCGACGTCCAGCACATGGTGGTCGGCGCGCTCTCCGTGGTGATGCTGGCCACCACGCTCACCGCTACCCTGACCGGGTGACCCAGACAGCCCGTCGCCGAAGCCAGGGAGGCGGCCGTGGAGGCAGGCCCGCCACGCTCACTCCCGAGCGCGTCGTCGCCGCGGCGGTCGAGATCCTGGACGCCGAGGGTCTTGAGGCCCTGACCATGCGCCGTCTCGGCGCGCACCTGGGCGTGGCCGCGATGTCCCTGTACCGCCACGTCCCCAACCGCGACGCCCTGCTCGCCGAGGTCGTCACCCACCTGTTCTCCGAGGCCGTGATCGAACTCGGCCCCGAGGAGCCCTGGCACGAGGCGCTGACCCGTTTGGCCGTGGCCTATCGCGGGACGCTGCTGGCCCACCCGCACGCCGTACCCCTGCTGGCCACCCACCCCGTCGACACCGACAGGGGGCTGGCACTGCTGGCCGGGCTGCTGGGGCGCTTCGAGGACTCGGGGATCGGCGAGCAGGACGCCCTGACCGCCGTGCAGTCCGTCGCGGTCTACGTCCTGGGTCACGCCCTGGCCCAGGTCGGCACCCCGTCCGGTACGGCCTCGACCACAGCCACCGACCCCGCCGCGGCCGTGTTCTACGACCGGTGGTTCGAGGCGGGGCTGGCGGCCATGGTCTCCGGGTTCGAGAGGCGGTTCGCCGGAGACCGGTGAGACGACCGGCCCGGCTCTGGGGTGCGGAAGGCACGGCGCGGCGGCAGGAGAGCGGTCCGCGCAGATCCGTGTGGACGTGTTCCGGCTACCGGGGTCCGAGATAGGCGATGACGGCCGCGACCCTGCGGTGGGTGTCGGGGCTGTTCTCCAGGGCCAGCTTCATGAAGATCGAGTTCACGTGCTTCTCGATGGCGGAGACCGACAGGTGCAGGGCGCGGGCGATGCCGCCGTTCGACAGGCCGTGCGCCATCTCCCTGAGCACGTCCAGCTCGCGGGGGGTCAGCTCGGCGGGTGGCGGACTGTCCCTGACGCCGCGTTTGGCCAGCAGGCCCTCGACCACCTTGGGGTCGATCACCGAACCGCCCGCGGCCACCGAGCGGATCGCGCCGAGCAGCTCGTCGATGTCGCCGACCCGGTCCTTGAGCAGGTAGGCGCGGCCCTCGGTGCCGTCCCTGAACAGGTCGAGCGCGAACAGCGCGTCGGAGAACTGGGAGAGCACCACGACCCCGATGTCCCGCGAGGTCGCCCTGATCCGGTGGGCGGCGTCGATGCCCTCCATGCCGGGCCGTACGAGGTCGGGGGAGCCGGGCATCCGGATGTCGGTCACCACCACGTCGGGGCGCAGCCGCCTAGCGGCGTCCAGCAGGTCGTCGGCGGTGCCCACGGCCGCGACCACGCCGATCTCACCCGAGGCCTCAAGCAGTCTGCGGGTGCCCTCGCGCACCAGGTAGTGGTCCTCGGCCAGGACGACCCTCAGCTCAGTCATAAGGAGATCCTGCCTGGTGAGGGGACATGCCGTACATGGGGCTGTCCGCACAACCGCCGGGAACGCGACGGACCCCCGTCCGGTGGGACGGGGGTCCGTGGGCGGGACGATCAGGAGGGGGTCCTCGTTGATCCCCGTGAGGGTCCCGGTGCTCGTCGTAGGGAGGTGCCGGGTACGGCTAGCGCAGGATGCGGGTCCTGACCTTGACGTACTTCAGGTCGACGCCGGCGTCGATGCCGTGGATGTTCAGGGTGTCGATGCCGCCCGCGGGGACGTCGATGGAGGCCGTGGCGAACTCGGCCGTCGCGGTGCCCCGGGCGCTTCCCCTGAGCCACACCTTCACCTTGATGGTCGCGGTCCTGCCGGGCCGCAGTCTGTCGAGCAGGCAGCCGACCTCGCGCCCGTCGGCCTCGCAGTAGGAACCGGAGGGGCCGGTGATCTGGACGCGACGCGCCTGCTTGGGGACGTAGCCCCCGACGTAGGCGATGTCGGTCGGCCAGCTGCCCACGTTCCTGGTCTTGAGCGTGTAGACGATCGTGTCACCCGCCCACGCCCTGCGCGGGTAGTAGGCGGTCAGCTTCAGCGGGGAGAGCGGGGGAGAGGCGAGGGCTCCCGCGGAGGCTCCCACGGAGGCCACGGTGGGTGGCGTCACGGCGGCGTTCGCGCTCTGCGGGACGAACAGCAGGCCCCCGGCCATGGCTGTGGCGGCGAAGGCGATAAGGTGCCGGCGCATTTCATACTCCAGTCGGAAATTTGGTTTCCCGTTTTGTTCGCTGGAGCAAGCATGCGGTGTCCCACTTGAGAACCTCTTGCGGATGACTGACTCACCCGAGAATGAGGTGAATGTCGCCGAACTCGTGCCAGAGATAACCCTCTTTGAGCGCCTCCGCGTACGACCGTACGAGCAAATCCTCCCCGGCGATCGCCGACAGCATCAGCAGATGGCTGGAGCGCGGTTCGTGCAGGCCGGTGATCAGCCCGTTCACCACCCGCGTCCCCGAGGAGGGGGTGACCAGGTGCGAGGTCCAGCCGCGTGCCGCCCGCACCCTGCCCTTTACAGGGCCCTCCCCGGCGCCTTCCATGGGGCCGTCCGCCAGGCCCGCCGTCTCCAGCGCCCTGACCACGGTGGTGCCGACCGCGATCACCCGTCTGCCCGAGGCCCTGGTGAACTCCACCTGGCGTGCCGTGGCCTCCGGCACCTCGAAGCGCTCGGGATAGGGCGGTTCGTCCCGTTCCGGGGAGGCCACACCGGTGTGCAGGGTGATCGGCGCCACCCCGATCCCGTGCGTCACCAGGCGGGTCACCAGTTCGGTGGTGAACGGCCGTCCCGCGCTGGGCATCTCCGCGCTGCCTGGCCGTACCCCGAAGACGGTCTGGTAGTGCGACAGCGGCCAGTCCCTGCCCACGTAGGAGTAGCGGATCGGCACGCCGTACCGGTGCAGGTAGGCGGGGACGTCACGGTCCAGCACGGCGCGCCACAGCCGGGGCGTGTGCCGTTCCAGCAGCCGCAGCGTCGCGCCCCCCGGCAGCGGCAGCCACTCCCCGGCGGCCCCACCCCGGTACGGCTCGCCCGCGGGCTCGTCCCCCGAAGCCCCCGAGCCCCCCGAAGTCCCCAGGACCCCTGGGATCTTCGGGTCGCGGGGCACGCCACGGCGGCGTAGTTCGACCAGCCACGTCCCGTCCTCGTGCTCCGTCGAGAAGTGCACCGCGAGCCGGTCGAGCCGTACCGCGGCGGGCAGCGTGGCCGAGTCGTTGACCACCAGCAGGTCCCCGGGGCGCAGCAGACCGGGCAGGTCGGTGAACCTGTGGTGGCCGATCTCCCCCGTACGGCCCCGCGAGACCAGCAGCCGCACCTCGTCACGAGCCAGCCCCCGTGCCTCCGGTGGCTCGTGCGCCTCAAGTTCGGGAGGAAGCGTGAAGTCCGCGGCCAGGGCGTTCACCGGACCCCGATCCGTCCGCTCGCCGGGCGCTCCTCGATCAGCCGTCGCAGGGCCGCCGCGCTCCTGTCCGGCCCGGGGGCCGTCCCCGCCTCCTCGGCGCCGACCGCCGCCGCGAGCATGGCCGTGTTCATCTCCCCCGGATCGACCCACCAGACCGTGACGTCCGGCTCCTCCACGGCCAGCACGTTGGACAGCTGTTCGAGCGCGGCCTTCGTCGCCCCGTAACCGCCCCAGCCCGCGTACGCCTCGACCGCGGCGTCGGAGGAGATGTTGACGACCGCGCCGCCGCTGCGCCTCAACGAGGGCAGCGTCGCCTGGATCAGCGCGAGCGGCGCCAGCGTGTTGACCAGGAACAGCTCCCTGAGCTCGTCGAGGGGGTAGTCGGCCAGCGAGGGCAGCGGGAGCGCCCCGAGCCCCGAGGCGTTGTTGACCAACAGGTCGAGTCCGTCCCGTACGGCCAGCGCCAGCCGTTCCTGGTGGGCCGGGTCGGCGACGTCCCCGGCGACGGCGAGGGCGCCCTCGCCGAGTTCTGCGGCGGCGGATTCGAGCGCGTCCGCGCCCCGCGCGGTGAGGACGAGCCGCCAGCCGTCGGCGGCCAGCGAACGGGCCAGCTCCAGGCCGAGACCACGGGAGGCGCCGGTGATGAGTGCCGTCTTCGTCATGCCTCGACGGTAGGAACCGGAAGGCGCCGTCCGCATCGGCCGAGGGACCGGGCTGAAGGTCCTAGGACCTGCGGCCCAGAGGCTCCGCCCGGTGAGCACCTAGAGTTTCACCGTGGAGAGTGTGGGAGACGACCGGGACGCGGTGCTGCACGCGGTCAGTTCCGCCGTCCTTGCGGTGACCAGGCACCTGTCCGTCAGGGAGGTGCTCCAGGTCATCGTGCGTTCGGCGAGGCGGCTGCTGGACGCCCGTTACGCCGCGCTCGGCGTACCCGACGACGAGGGCGCCTTCGCCGAGTTCGTCGCCGAGGGCATCTCGGACGAGGAGTGGGACGCGATCGGGCCGATGCCCCGTCAGCACGGCATGCTCGGCGCGATGTTGCGCGAGGGCGCGCCGGTCAGGCTGGCCGACATCCGCAGGGACCACCGCTTCGAGTACTGGCCGAGGGCGCATCCGGTGCTCAAGGACTTCCTCGGGGTGCCGATCCGCGACGGCGAGGCGGTGCTGGGCATCATCTTCCTGTCCAACAAACGTTCGCCGGGCGGCTTCACCGAGGCGGACCAGGACCTGCTCACCATGTTCGCCGCGCACGCCGCGATCGCCCTCACCAACGCGCGCCTCTACGAACGCGGCAGGGAGCTCGCGCTGGTCGAGGAGCGCACCCGGATGGCCAGGGAACTGCACGACGCCGTGACCCAGAAGCTCTTCTCCCTCAGGCTCACCGCCCAGGCGGCCTCCTCGCTGGTGCGCCGCGACCCCGACCGGGCACTCGGCGAGCTGGAGCGGGTCGAACGGCTCGCCGGGGAGGCGCTCGCCGAGCTGCGCGCGGTGATCGTCGAGCTGCGTCCCGCCGAACTCGACCGGCACGGCCTGGCCGAGACGCTCCGCAAGCACGTCCGCCTGCTCGACCGGCTGCACCCGGCGTCGTTCACGTTCGAGGAGAGGCCGGTGTGCGAGCTGGACCCGGCGACCGAGGCCGCCGTGCTGCGGGTGGCCCAGGAGGCCCTGCACAACGCCTCCCGGCACGCCGGGGCCGTCGCCGTCGCCGTACGGCTCGGCTGTGAGGCGGGCAGGGTGGTCCTTGAGGTGCGCGACGACGGGACGGGCTTCGACGTGGCCGCCGCGACGGGCCGCGGCCTGGGCATCGCCTCGATGGAGGACAGGGCGCACGCCCTGGGCGGGGACGTGCTCGTCAGGTCGGCCCCGGGAGAGGGGACGCTGGTGCGGATGGAGGTGCCGGTGTGATCCGGGTGCTCATCGCGGACGACCACCCCGTGGTCAGGCAGGGTCTGCGGACCTTCCTCGCGCTGCAGGACGACCTCGACGTGGTGGGGGAGGCCGCGGACGGCGCCGAGGCCGTCGCGTTGACGGAGTCGCTCAACCCGGATGTGCTGCTGCTCGACCTGAAGATGCCGGTCCTGGACGGCCACGGCACGCTGCTGCGGCTCAGGGAGCTTGGCCTGTCCCCCCGGGTGCTGGTGCTGACCTCGGTCGGCGACCGCCAGGACGTCGCCCCGGCCATCAGGGCGGGCGCGACCGGGTTCCTCTACAAGGACGTCGATCCCGCCGCGCTCGTCCAGGCCATCCGCGCGGTCAGCGGCGGGCAGGTGCTGCTGGCGGCCGAGGCGGCCGAGGCGATGCTGACGACCCCCGGTGCCGTGCCCCCGCGCACGGTCCCGGCCCCGACGCCCTCGCTCACCGAACGTGAGCGTGAGGTCCTGGCGCTGATCGCCTCGGGCCGCTCCAACCGCGAGATCGCCCGTGAGCTGACCGTGGCCGAGAAGACCGTCAAGACCCACGTCTCCAACGTGCTGATGAAGCTCGGCGTCCAGGACCGCACCCAGGCCGCCCTCTACGCGGTACGGCACGGCCTGGCCTGAGAGGCCCTGGGGGCCGGGATCAGACCAGTTCGGAGATGGCGTGGTGGGCGGCCACGCGGGCCCGCCGTACGGCACGGTCGAGGGCGCGCAGCGCCTGGGCCCTGACCGCGACCTGGCCGGAGGTGAGGCCCCGCTCGTCGGCGATCCTGAGCACCGCGGTGAGCCGGGCGGCCAGGGCGGCGACGCGGTGGGCACGGGCGGGGTAGCCCGGCGCCAGGCCGTCGTCGAGGGGCTGGGTGTTCCGGTGCCCCTGGGCGGGCCCGCCGACCCCCGTCAGGGCGTCCGTGGCCTCGCGCATCGCCATGGTCAGGGCGTGCTCGGCCTCCGCCAGGGAGGGAATGTCCGGAATGTTAATGCTGGCCTCAAGCACGCTCCAGCGCACCCCGGCGTACGATGAGCCGCGGCGGTCCCTTGCGGGGACCAGGCCCAGGCATCTACCGGGGAAAACGGCTGTCGCCGCCTGCCCGGCCTCGATCGCCGCGGAGTTGAAGGAGGGCGGTCCGGTGAGACCGAGCGGGTCGCCCGCGACGGGAAGCGCCAGGCGCAGCGAACGCATGCCCTCGACCCGCAGGTCGGCGAGGAATCCGCGCAGGGAGACGTCGCCCGTCTCCCCGGCGACGAGTTGGGGGCCGGCCTGTCGCTCCACCCGGTCGGCGGCCTCGTCGAGGCCGACCTGTCCGGTGAGCCAGGCGTTGCCCCAGCAGACCAAGGTGGCCGAGATCTGTGAATCAGGGTGCACCGATCCACGATATGCGCTTGCCCTGCAATAGGTTTTGTTCGAGCGATACTCAAGGAGGCGTGAGGGATGGGCGGTCAGGTGCTTCGGCTACAGGACGTCACCGTCCGCAGGGACGGGGCGGCCCTGCTGCGGGACATCGACTGGACCGTTCACGAGGACGAGCGGTGGGTCGTCATCGGTCCCAACGGCGCCGGGAAGACGACGCTGTTGCAGGTCGCCGGGACGATGCTGTTCCCGGCCGAGGGCGTCGTCGAGATCCTTGGAGAACGGCTCGGCCAGACGGACGTGTTCGACCTGCGGCCCCGGATCGGCCTGGCGAGCGCGGCGCTCGCCGAGAAGGTCCCGCCGGACGAGAAGGTCATCGACCTGGTGCTCACCGCGTCGTACGCGATCCTCGGGCGCTGGACGGAGGAGTACGACTCCAACGACGTCACCAGGGCCGTCGAGCTGATCGACCAGCTCGGCTGCGCCCATCTGATCAGGCGCAGGTTCAACACCCTGTCGGAGGGTGAGCGCAAGAGGGTGCAGATCGCCAGGGCGCTCATGCCCGACCCCGAGCTGCTGCTGCTGGACGAGCCCGCCGCGGGCCTGGACCTCGGCGGCAGGGAGGACCTGGTCCGCCGTCTCTCGGTGCTGGCCAACGACCCGAAGGCGCCGACCATGGTGCTGGTCACCCATCATGTCGAGGAGGTGCCCAGCGGTTTCACCCACGCGCTGCTGCTGCGGCACGGCTCGATCGTCGCGCAGGGGCCGATGGATCAGGTGATGACCGCGGAGAACCTCTCGCGCACCTTCGCCGTTCCGCTCACCCTGGAACGCGGCCAAGGCGACCGGTGGTACGCCCGCGCCTACCAGTTCTGAAAGCTGTTTACGCTGTTCAGAGGTCGGTAACGCGAAAACCAAATACCATTCCGAATGAGAGAGATCCACTTGACTCGACCGTCCGGAGTGGCTCATGGAAACGCTTCTTGTCACGCTCGCCGCGGTGGCCGTCGCAGGTTTCGTCCTTTTTAAGGCGATTCACATCATCCCTCAGGCCACCGCGGGGGTAGTGGAGCGCCTCGGGCGCTACCATCGGACGCTCTCCCCAGGCCTGAATCTCGTGCTCCCCTTCGTCGACCGCCTCAAGCGTACGGTCGACCTGCGCGAACAGGTCGTGTCCTTCCCTCCGCAACCCGTGGTGACCTCGGACAACCTCGTCGTCTCCGTCGACACGGTCGTGCACCTGCGGGTCGTCGACGCCAAGGCCGCCACCTACGAGGTCTCCGACTTCCTGACCGGGGTCGAGCAACTCACCGTGACCACTCTGCGTAACGTGATCGGCGACATGGAGCTCGAACGGGTGCTGACCTCCCGAGACGAGATCAACACCGAGCTGCGCGTGGCGCTCGACGGCGCGGGCAGCTGGGGGATCAAGGTCGGCAGGGTCAGGCTCAAGGCCATCCAGCCCTCCGCCGAGATCCAGGAGTCGATGGAGCGCCAGATCCGCGCCGACCGGGACAGGAAGGCGGCCCTGCTCGCGGCCGACGGACAGAAGCAGGCGGCCATCCTCAGCGCGGAGGGGCTCAAGCAGGCCGCGGTGCTCAAGGCACGTGGTGAGGCGGAGGCCGTGGTGCTCAGGGCCCAGGCCGACGCCGAGGCCAAGGCGGTGCGGGCGAAGGGCGAGGCGGACGCGATCGGCATGGTCTTCCGCGCGATCCACGACGGCAAGCCCGACCAGAGGCTCCTCGCCTACCAGTACCTCAGGACCCTTCCCGAGATCGCCAAGGGCGACGCGAACAAGGTTTGGATCGTTCCATCCGAAATGGCCAAGGCCGTGGAGAACCTCGGCGGCCTGTTCTCGACCAAGGAGAAGACCGCCGAGGAGACCGGCTGACGGCCGTCCGGAGGCTCACAGCAACAGCAGGCGAAAGTCGAGGGCGACCGCGAAGAAGGCGACCGTGCTCAGGGTGAGCAGGGTGTAGGCGATCCGGGCGGGTGGCCTCCACCAGCGGGCGCGCCAGGCCAGCGCCGCGGCCGGGACCATCGGTACGGCGAGGACCAACGCGAGGGTGCCCAGCACGGGCAGGACGGCCAGCCTCGGGGAGTACAGCGGGATATCGGCCATGAGGACGTTGGGGTCGGCCGTCAGCAGGCCGAACCCGGCGAGGAAGACGGCGACCAGGGCGGCGCAGGCCCAGGCGGTGAGGACGGCCAGGCGGGCGGGCAGCGGCGGCCGTGCTCCCTGTGGGCGCCGTGCTCCCCGCAGGCGGCGGACGGCGGCGGTCAGGGGCAGGACGAGCGCCGTCAGCGACAGGGCCAGGGCGCCGGTCACGAAGAGCGGCATGGCCAGGCTCTCGTACCCCGGGATCCGCTCGTAGGTCTCCGAGGGGAGCATCGAGGAGACGAGGACGCCGTCGCGGGGAAAGGAGACGCGGGCCGGGCCGCCGCGTTCGGCGAAGAGGCCGGGGGCGGTCTGGATCCAGTGCTGGAGCGGCCGTCCGGGGTCGGGGGAGAGACCGGTCGTGGTGAGGGTCCCGTCGGAGCCCGCGGTGACGACCGGGGTGGCGAACAGGGCGGAGACCTTCGTCAGCGCGGTGTGGCTGGTGCGGGCCGACCGGTAGGAGCCCGCGTACCGGGAGACGTCCGTGGTGAGCGGGGCGGGCGTGGCCGTACGGTCCGCGGGGTCGGGGAAGCGCAGGTCGACGATCCGGCCCGTGAGCCACTGCGCGTCCCAGGCTCCCACGCCCGAGACGCCGTCGCCGTTGAGGACGACGTAGACGCCGAACCCCTGGTCGGGCATGAGGGCCATGGCGTTGTGGTAGCCGGGGACGTCGCCGTCCTTGTAGAGGAGCCTTCTGCCGCCCCGGGGGCGTTCCTCAAGGACGTAGCCCATGCCGGGCATGCGGTCGTCCACGGTGAAGTGCCGTTCCCGCATCATCCGGGCGACGGGGTCGTCCCCAAGCTGGTCGATCATGTAGTTGGCCATGTCGGCCGGGGTGACGGCGGGGCCGGTTCCTGAGGGCGTCCAGGGGGAGTACTGGCCCCTCTGCTCGACGTAGCCCTCTCCGTCCGGCCGGTAGCCCCTGGCGAGCCGCGCCCCGATCGCGGCGGGGTGCGGCAGGGCGGCGGTCGAGCCGGTCATCCGGTGCGCGGCGAAGACCTGCTCGGCGACGTTGCGCGCGTACGGCTCGCCGGAGGCGATCTCCACGAGGTGCCCCGTGAGGGCGAGGGCGTAGTTGTCGTAGGCGACCAGGGTGCCCGGTGGCCGTACCCGGGGCGGCGTGCGGGCGCGCAGGCTCTCGGCGAGGGAGGGCGGCTTCGCCGGGCCGTCGCTCGCGAGGCCGACGATGTCGTCGTCGAAGCCCGCCGTGTAGGTGAGCAGGTTCTCCAGGGTCACCGGGCGGCCCGGCCAGGTGTCCTCGATCTTGAACGAGGTGAGGTAGCGGTTGACGTCGGCGCGCAGGTCGAGCCTGCCCTTCCGGACCAGACGCAGTGCGGCCTCGGCCGTGAAGATCTTGGCCAGCGACCCGGTGAGGAAGGGGGTGGTGAGATCGACGGGACGGTTCGAGGTCGTTTCGGCCAGTCCGTATCCCCTGCCGAACACCATCCGGCCGTTCTCCACGACGACGACGGCCGCGCCGGGGATCCTGTCCCTGGCGAGGAGTTCGGGGACGAGGCGGTCGAGGGCCGCGCCGAGGTCGCCCGCCCGGCCCTGGGACGCCTGGGACGTTTGGGACGTCGCTCCGGCGGTGTGCGGGGTGAGGAGGACCGCCAGAGACGCGAGGGCGGCGGTTAGCGCTCTCTTCATGCCCGTCAGCGTGCCGTTTCGCCGGGACCCGCCATCAGTGTCCTGCACCTGTGTTCGACGTGGAGAATGCACGATCAGGGCATATGGTGCATAAAGTGCTGATCGTTGTGGTGGTCCTCGTCGGTGCCGCGTTCGATCCGCTCCATCCGGTGCCGAGCGCGCCGTTCGCCCTCGTCGTCGCCCTGCAGGTGCTGCACTGCCTGACGCCGTGGCGAAGCCGCTGGTCACTGGCCGTTCAGGCACTGCTCCTGCCCTGGGCGGGCCCCGCGGCGGCGGGCATGGTCGCGGCGTCGGCGCTGCTGATCCTGCGCGGGACGGCCCGCTGGTGCGCGTTCGCCACAGTGGTCGTCACAGCCGCCGTCACAGCCGCGGTACTCGCGCCCGCGACGCCGTTCGGGATCACGCTCGCGGTGCTGAACGCCGCCTGCCAGGGGCTTGTCCTGTTCGGGGTGACCCGGCTCGGTGACACGCGTGCCGCCCTCCACGCGGCCCGTGCGGAACTGGCCGCCGGGTCGGTCTCCGACGAGCGCTCACGGGCCGCCCGGGAGCTGGACTCCGTCCTCGGGACCGCCCTGTCCACGATCGTCTCCCTCGCCGGACACGGTGAGGCGGCGAAGATCGCCGAGGTCTCCCGGGCGACGGCCGCGCGGGCCCGCGCCGTCCCGGCCCCGGCGGCAGCGGCGGCTCCCGAGCCGGACCTCATGCCCAGGCTCGCCTTGCCGATCCTGGTCGCGGTGCACGCCGGATATCTCGTGACGGCGTTGATCTATCTCGGTGGGCGTCCGGTCCTCTCCCTGCTCGCCGCCGGGATCCTCGGGCTGCACCTGCACCACGCGCTGCCCCGCCCGTACGGCGCCCGCCCCGGACACGGCGTCTGGACCGCCTGCCTGCTGCTCCTGCTCACGGCCGTCACACTTCTGCTCCCGGGACAGGCCCATCCACAGCTGGCCGGGTTCGCGGTGGCCGGGTTCCTGGCCCTCGGGCGGGCCTGGTGGCCCGTGGCCGGGGCGGTCGTGGCCGCGCTGGCGGTCGTGCTGGCCGTACGGGGGCAGGCTCCGGCGGAGAACCTGTACTGGACGTTCGACGCCGTGGCCGTCGCGGCCATGTTCCACGGGCTGGCCGTACAGACCTCGCTGGTCCTGCAGGCGAGGCGGGCCCAGCGGGCCCTGGCGGCGCTGGCGGCGGCCGACGAGCGCAGGCGCATCTCCAGGGACGTCCACGACCTGCTCGGATACGGGCTTTCCGCCATCACGGTCAAGGCCGAGCTGGCCGTACGGGCGGGGGAGGAGAACGCGAGGGAGCAGCTCGTGGAGATCGCCGCGATCGCCCGCCGCTCGCTGGCCGCGCTGCGGGACATCCCGGCCGAGCCCGACCCCCGGCTCTCGCTGGCCGCCGAGATCGACTCGGCCTGCTCCGTCCTGCGGGCGGCGGGCGTCGAGGTCACCGTCCGCAGGGAGTCGGACAGGGACGACGCGCTGCCGGCGATCGTCCTGCGGGAGGCCGTCACCAACGTGCTGCGGCACAGCGAGGCCGGTCACTGCCTCATCGAGATCACCGAGGACGGGCTGCTGGTCGTCAACGACGGCGTCCACGGCCCTCCCGGCGCCGGGGAGGGCGGGAGCGGGACGGCCAACCTCACCGCGCGGGTCACCGCGGCAGGAGGCACGCTGACCGCCGGGTACGCCGACGGCGAATACCGGCTTGTGGTGCTATATCCAGCCGTTCTCAGCGGCGATGCGGACGGCGTCGAGCCGGTTGCGCGCGTCTAGCTTCGTGACGACCGCCCTGAGGTAGTTGCGCACCGTCCCCTTGCTGAGGAACAGCTCGGCGGCGATCTCGGCCAGGTCGGCGCCCTCGCCCGCCCGGCGCAGCACCTCGGCCTCGCGCGGGCTCAGCGGGTTCGACCGGCCGGTGATGGCCGCGGCGGCCAGGCCGGGGTCGACGACGGTCTCCCCCGAGGCGACCCGCCGGATCGCCTCGGCCAGCCGGGCGGGCGGCGCGTCCTTCAGCATGAATCCACGCGCCCCGATCTCCAGCGCCCTGCGCAGGGTCTCGGTGCCACCCGCCGAGGTCAGCATGAGCAGCCCGCACTCCGGCGCCCCCGCCCGTAGCTCCCGTGCCGCGTCGAGCCCGTCGAGCTCCCCCGGTAACTGGATGTCCAGCACCACCACCTCGGGACGGAGTTCGAGCCCCAGCGTGACCGCCTCCCGCCCGGTCGACACCTCCCCGACGATCCGCATGTCGTCCTCAAGCCCGATCAGCGCGGCCAGTGCCCCTCTGATGAGGTGCATGTCCTCGACCAGCAGAACCCCGATCACGATCCCCCCTCAACACGTCCTCCGTGCCAATGATCCCGGTGTTCCTGACGGGGGCACCGCCCACCCCGCCGCCGGGCGGAGAGCGTTCTCCTCCTAGCATCCGGTAAGGCAGTGCACCGGTTCACGGGCGCGAGCCGTACAAGTGAGGAGAGGCATGACACCGTGGGAGGCGGTCGCGATCTTCGCGGCCGGAATCGGAGCCGGGGGCATCAACGCCGTCGTCGGCTCGGGGTCACTGATCACGTTCCCGACGATGGTCGCGGTGGGGATACCGCCGGTCGTCGCGAACGTCTCCAACAACATCGGACTGGTTCCCGGGTCGCTGACCAGCGTGCTCGGCTACCGGGCGGAGCTGAAGGGCCAGCGTGCCCGGCTCGTCAGGCTGGGGGTCGGCTCCGTCGTCGGGTCGCTCATCGGCGGCCTGCTGCTGCTCTCCCTGCCCGCCAGGACGTTCAACGTCGTGGTCCCGATCCTGATCGGCCTGTCGTGTGTGCTGGTGGTCGTCCAGCCAAGGCTCAACCGGTGGCTCGCCGCCCGGCGGGAGAACGCCCATCCGCACGGTGGCCCGTGGCTGTGGCTGGGGGTCCTGGGCGCCGGAGCCTACGGCGGCTACTTCGGCGCGGCCCAGGGGGTGCTGCTCATCGGGCTGCTCGGCAGCGTCCTCGACGAGGACCTGCAGCGGATCAACGCCGCGAAGAACGTGCTCGCGCTGCTGGTCAACGGGACCGCGGCCCTGCTGTTCGTCCTGGTCGCGGACGTGGACTGGCGGGCGGTCGCGCTGGTCGCGCTCGGTGCGACGATCGGCGGTTTCTTCGGTGCGAGGTTCGGCAGGAAGCTGCCCGCCCCGGTGCTGCGCGGGATCATCGTCGTCGTCGGCATCGTGGCGATGGTCAAGTTGATATACGCCTAGATTCTCCCGTTAATGGGCATGAATCAGGCATGAAAGGCGATCGGGTAGAGATCGTTATCGACGCGGGTGACAGCTCGCGTACCTACGAAGTCGTCGCCACCCGCGCGGGCCGCCGCGTCGAGGTGGCCAACAGCCGGGGCGGCGTGATCGAGGTCACCGAGGTCACCCGCAGTGGTACGGCGGTGCGCACCGCCCGCTTCATGTCCAGCAGGATTCTCGCCCTGGTCGAACACCCCGCCGACGGCGAGGCGGACTGACCGCCGGGCCGCCTCCCCACGAGGCGGCCCGGACACCGTACGGCCGGTGCGGGGGCGGTCAGATCGGAGCAGGACGGACCTGGAGCACGCCGTCACGGCGGATCCGGGTCTCGAAGTACGGCTGCGGCGCCGTGGCCGGACCGTGGGCGACCGTGCCGTCCGCCAGGCGGAAGGCGCTGCCGTGCCACGGGCACACCACGCAGACCATGCCGTCGTCGGAGATCAGCTGACCCTGGTGCAGCGGCCCGGCCAGGTGGGAACAGTGGTCGGCGAGCACGGTGACCCCCTCGCCGACCCTCAGCACGAACAGGTCGATGTAGCCGAGACGCCTGGCCACGGGACGCCCCTCCGGCAGGTCCTTGAGCTCACACAGGTCGTGCCAGCCCAGCGGGACGAGGTGGGCGACCGACTCGGCGTGGTTGGAGCCCGCGGCCTGCCGGTAGGCCAGGTGCCCCCCGAGGTAACCGCCCGCGCCCGCGGCGCCCAGGCCGATGAACGACAGCAGTTTGCCGCGCCTGTCGTGCCCGGCGAGCCGGAGGGCCAGGGAACCCACGTACAGTCCCAGCGCGGTGACGTTGGCGATCGCGTGCACGAACCCCACCCGCTGCTGCTCCCGGTGGAGCGCCGACCAGTCGGTGATCCCGGAGGCCGCGGTGGGAATCGCCCCCGCGATGCCCGTGGCGAGCACGGCGCGCGCCGCGCGGGGGTCGGCCCCGGCCAGGTCGAGCACCGCGGTCGCCAGCCAGCAGCCCAGGCTGAGGTCGGTGAGCGGTGGATGGAGCGGTTTCCCCGTCGGCACCCCGTGCAGCAGGTCGCGCAGCCACCCCGGGCCGATGCGCTGCCGTACGGCCTTGGCCAGGACCCGGATGGGCCTGTCCATCCTCTCCGACCGTTCGATACGGCCGGCGATGTCGACCGGGGGTACGAGATGCCGGAAACTGCGGCGGTTCGTTTTGACTGATTCCTTCACGATCGCCCCCTTCTCAACCCTTTAGGGACCTACCCGGGAACCGCATCACGCACGCGCCAGGTGCCCCCGGCTGACAGAGAGCTCGATGATCTCCTTGGCGTAGGAGCCGAGCGTCGGCGAACCCTCCTCGATGATCTTCACCTTCTCCAGGACCTGGTCGGCCGTCACCTTGTACAACGACCAGGTGCCACCCTCGTTGTGGTGGTTGGCCATGATCGGCGCGATCCTGTCGAGGGCCTTGGCGAACTTCGCCTCCGCGGTCTCGCGCTCCTCGAACTCGTCCCACAGCGCGCGCAGCCGCGTCGACTGGTCCTCGGGGAGCAGGCCGAAGATGCGGTCGGCCGCCTTGCGTTCGATGCCGAGCTGGGCCTCGACGGCCCCGGCGTCGTAGATGAAGGTGTCTCCCGCGTCGATCTCGACGATGTCGTGGACGAGCAGCATCGCGACGACCTTGTCCATGTCGGTGCCCGGCGGCGCGTGCTCGGCCAGGATCATGGCCAGCATCCCGACGTACCACGAGTGCTCGGCGTCGTTCTCCCGCCGGGACCCGTCCATGAGGGTGTTACGGCGAACGACGCGTCTGAGCTTGTCGATCTCCATGGCGAAGGTGAGCTGGGCGTGGAGGCGGTCCTGTTCTGGAGGGGTGGTCACGCGCGCAAGCCTAGTGCGCGCCGCTCGCCGGTCATCGGACGGTCAGGCGATGACACGGGACCCAGAGTGACCACGACCCCGCTGAACACGCCTTTCCCGCCGTACGGCGGGCACCCCGCGTGTCGCGTGCCGTACGGCACGGCATGACGGCGCACGGCCCGCGCCGGAGAGCCGGCGCGGGCCGTGACGTCGTCACTCGGTGACGCCGAGCCCCTGGGCGACGCCCTGGCCCAGGTCCTTGTGGATGTTGGTCCAGTACTCGACGACACGCTTCTTCATCTCGTCCGTCACCTCGGGGGCCGAGGCGTGGCCGACGACGTTGCTCACCAGGTGGGAGCGGTCGGTGTCGGACAGCACGTTCTCCCACAGCGCGCGCGGCTGGACGTAGTCGTCGTCCTCGCGGTGCAGGGTGTAGGCGGAGCGGATGATCTCACCGCTGACGTGGTAGTCCTCGCCCGCGTACAGCGCCGGGTCGGCCACGGGGCCGCCGACGGTGTTGGGGGCGTAGACCGGGTCCCCCGGGTTGTTGAAGGCCATCTGGCCGTCCTTGTTGTAGCTGTGGACGGGCGAGAGCGGCCGGTTGATCGGCAGCTGCAGATAGTTGGTGCCGATGCGGTAGCGGTGGGCGTCCGGGTAGGAGAACAGCCGTCCCTGGAGCATCTTGTCCGGGGAGGGGCCGATGCCGGGCACGAGGTTGGCGGGCTCGAAGCCCGACTGCTCGACCTCGGCGAAGTAGTTCTCCGGGTTCCGGTTCAGGACGAACTTGCCGATCGTGATCTCGGGGTAGTCGGAGTGCGGCCACACCTTGGTCAGGTCGAACGGGTTGAACCGGTAGTCGGCGGCGTCCTCGAACGGCATGACCTGGACGTTGACCGTCCAGGACGGATGGTCGCCGTTCTTGATCGCGGTGTGCAGGTCGCGGATGTGGTGGTCGGCGTCCTGCGCGACGAGCGCGCCCGCCTCGGCGTCGGTCAGGTTCTTGATGCCCTGGTCGGTCTTGAAGTGGTACTTGATCCAGAACTTCTCACCGGCCGCGTTGTACCACAGGAACGTGTGCGAGCCGAAGCCGTGCATATGCCGCCAGGAGGCCGGGGTGCCGCGGTCGGTCATCAGGAAGGTGACCTGGTGGGCGCTCTCCGGGGAGAGCGTCCAGAAGTCCCACTGGATGTTGTGGTCGCGGAGGTTGGTGTCCGCGCGGCGCTTCTGGCTGTGGATGAAGTCGGAGAACTTCTGCGGGTCGCGGATGAAGAAGATCGGCGTGTTGTTGCCGACGATGTCGTAGTTGCCCTCTTCGGTGTAGAACTTGATCGCGAACCCGCGCGGGTCACGCTGGGTGTCGGCGCTGCCGAGTTCCCCGGCGACCGAGGAGAAGCGCAGGAAGAGCGGGGTCTCCTTGCCCTTCTGGAACAGTCCGGCCCTGGTGAACTGGCTGACGTCCTCGGTGATCTGAAGGATGCCGTGGGCGCCACCACCCTTGGCGTGGACCACCCGCTCGGGAACCCGTTCCCGGTTGAAGTGGGCCATCTTCTGGATCAGGTAGTGGTCCTGCAGCAGCAGGGGCCCGTTCGGTCCGACCGACTGGGAGTGCTCGTCACTGGGGGCGGGGATTCCGGCATCGGTCGTGGTAGTGGGCCTGGTGCTCATGATCGGTCCTCCGGGTTCTCTTCATCGAGCATCTTCGGAACGACACTCGGGACACACGCCCCAGTAGATGACGTCCGCCTCGTCGACCAGATAGCCGGCGTCCGAGGCGGGGTCGAGGCATGGGGCGTGTCCGACGGCGCAGTCAACGTCGGCGACCCGCCCACACCGTCTGCAGACGAGGTGGTGATGGTTGTCACCGACCCGCGTCTCGTATCGGGCGGGGCTGCCCGCCGGTTCGACCCGGCGCAGCAACCCCTCACGATGCAGCGCGTGAAGGGAGTCGTAGACGGCTTGCAGGGAGACATGACCCACCCGCTCCCGTACGCCTCGGTGGACGGCGTCCACGTCAAGATGATCGCCCTCCCGTACGGTCTGCATGATCGCCAGGCGCGCCGCGGTCACCCGTAGGCCCGCCTGTCGGAGCCGGTCCTCGTCCTCCATGGGATCCACGTTATGCACCAAATCTGAACGATTCAACCAATTGACGTATTCCATTTTGTCTGGTTCAGGTAACCGCTTTGTCTGCTTAGGGTCATCACGGCCTGCCTGTTCCCCATCGCGAGGCCGGGATGGCATCCTCGGATAGCGATGAACACGTATATCCCCCGCCGCCTCACAGTGGCCGCGGTCGTCGCAGCCTCAGCCCTCCTCGGTACGGCCTGCTCAGCGGCCGAATCGGCCACCCCGGAAGCCTCGGGGAGCACGCCCGACGTCGTCGAGAAGCCGGTCTCCTCCTCCACCGAGCCGGAGACCAAACCGGAACGCAAGCCGTACACCATCTCCTTCGGAGGGGACGTGCACTTCGAGGGGGTGCTGCGCAGCAGGCTCAACGCCAACCCGAAGACCGCCCTCGGCCCCATCGCCAAGGTGCTCGGCGCCGCCGACATCGCGATGGTGAACCTGGAGACCGCGATCACCACCGGCGGGACCCCGGCGCCGGGCAAGCAGTACACCTTCCGCGCCCCGGCCAGCGCGCTGACCGCGCTGAAGGCGGCGGGGGTCGACGTGGCGTCCATGGCCAACAACCACGGCATGGACTACATGCAGAGCGGCCTGGCCGACTCGCTGGCCGCGATCAAACGTTCCAGGTTCCCGGTCGTCGGCATCGGCAGGAACGCCGCCGAGGCCTACAAGCCGTGGCGGACCACGGTGAACGGCAACCGGGTGGCCGTCATCGGCGCGACCCAGGTGCTCGACGCCGAGTTCATCCAGGCGTGGACCGCCACCGACCAGCAGGGCGGTCTGGCCTCCGCCAAGAACGAGGCACGGCTGCTGCAGGAGGTGCGCAAGGCGCGCAAGAACTCCGACACGGTGATCGTCCATCTGCACTGGGGCACCGAGCTGCAGAAGTGCCCGAACGAGGCCCAGCGCTCACTGGCCCCCAAGCTGGTCGCGGCGGGCGCCGACGTCGTGGTCGGCGGGCACGCGCACATCCTGCTCGGCAGCGGCTACCTCGGCAGGGGCTACGTCAACTACGGCATGGGCAACTTCGTCTTCTACAACTGGGGGCCGGAGACCGGCAGGACCGGTGTCCTCACCCTGACGATCAACGGGCGCCGGGTGATCAAGGATCGCTGGACCCCGGCGACCATCCAGGGCGGCGTCCCCGTCCCGGTCACCGGTACGAACGGACAGCGGGCGACGGCGAACTGGAAGGCGCTGCGCGGCTGCACGGGCCTGACGCCGACCCCGAGCTGACCCCCGGACGGGCCGGAAATTGACAGGGCTCATACGGGATGTACGGGGAAAATCATGCGATTGACAGAGAGAACCTGACCGGAAGGGGGACGGGCGGGCAAGATGGGTGGGTGACCATGCCTGCCGAGGAGACATGTGAGGCCCCGCTGCGGCGCCAGCCGACCCAGCGACGCAGCGCACGCCGTGTCGAGAAGATGCTCGACGCCTGTGCCGAACTGCTGGACGAGATCGGATACGAGGCGCTTTCGACCACCAGGATCGCCGAACGCGCGGGTGTCGCGATCGGTTCGATCTACCAGTTCTTTCCCGACAAGCGGGCCATCACCCAGGCGGTGACCAGGCGCCATGTCGAACGGTTCGTCTCCCGAGTCGGCAGGCGCTTCCTGTCGGAGGACTACGGCGGCTGGTGGGACGCGGTCGACGCGATCATCGACGAGTACGTCGACATGCACAGGACCGTTCCAGGTTTCGGCGTCCTGCACTTCGGCGACGTCGTCGGCCTCAACCTGCTCGACGGGGTCTCCGACAGCAACACGGTGATCGCGGGCAGGCTGCGCGGCCTCCTGCTCCAGGAATACGGCCTGACCGACAGCGAGGAGCTGGACCTGGCCATCCTCGTCGCGGTCGAGGCCGCCGACGCGGTGCTGAAACTGGCCTTCCGGCGTGACTCCGAGGGCGACCCCCAGATCGTCGCCGAGGCGAAACGCCTGATCAGGGGCTATCTGAACCGTCAGTTCGCCGGAGCCTCCGCCTGAGAGGAGCCGCTCACGGGGTCGGCCGGGGCCCCGTCAGAGGCCCTGTCATAGGTCCCGCCGGAGGTGCCGGCGGGGGCGTCGGCCGCGTGCTCTTCCTGAGCCGCCGCGCACAGCCGTTCCTGCCGGTGCCTGCGCCGCTGCTCGCGCTCCGCGGCCCGCGCCTGCGCGGCCTCGGTGACCGAGGCCCCCGCAGAGGCCCCTGCCGAGGCGGAAACCCGTGCCCCGGAGACGATCCCCGGGCGGCCGTCGGAGGTGGCGTCGGGCGTCCGGGCGCCGCCGGCGAGGGTTCCGGCCCCTCGCTCCCTGCGGTTGTCCGCCCGCGCGCGCTCTCCGGGGCCGCACAACGTCACGCCCGGTACGGCGACCGTCTCGTTGCGGAACCGTGCCGGGGAGTCCTCCGCCTCGGCCACCGGCGAGATGAGCTGTTCCTGACGTATCCGGCTCTCCAGGGAGACGAGCTCGCGATGCGCCCGTTCGACGGCGTCCATCCTCGCCGAGAGGTATCCGGCACACCCCGGGACGATCACCGAGAGTCCCGCGAGGAAGGTCAGAGTGAAGGTTGTCTGCTTGGACATGCCCATCGCAGCCCCTCCGAACATAACGCTCCACGAGCAGGAGACGCCTGCCATATGCCCGCTTTCCTGGCGAAACACGCGCTTGGTAGTCAATCGTTTACAACTGGTGGATGAAGGAATACCTGCCGTTGTGCGGACGAAACCAAGCGCCGCTCGCTACTCTCGCGATGTGGCGCATGTGACACGTGGGCAACTTGATCGGTTGCTTGAGCAGGCACTTTTGGCCGACGATCACGGAGACCTCGCCCGGCGGTTGGAAGGGCTGGTCGAGGAGTACGTGTCCGGAGACATCTCGCGGGCCGCGATCCTGGTGCTCGCCGCCGAGGAGTGGCGGCAGGCCGGGCAGCCGGCCCATGCCCTCGTCTGCTTCCAGCGGGCCGTGGACGACGGTGGGGAGGTGGGCGTCGATCCGAGGGCGGGCATCGCCGACACCCTCTTCGAGCTCGAACGGCCGGACGAGGCACGGCAGGTCATCGAGACGATCAGACATGAGGGGGAGGTGACAGCCGCGACCGCTCTCACGGTCGCCGAGACCCTCGTCGCCTACGGCGATCTGCGGCAGGCGCATCTGTGGGCCACTGAGGGGGCGCACAGGGCGGTGCGGGACAGCGGGGAGCACACGGCTCTACTGCGCACCCGTTACCGGATCAGGGTCGATCTGGGGCTTCCCGAGGACGAGCTGGACGCGCTGCTCGACCTCTCGCGCTGAGGGTCGGGCCGTGGTCCCCGCGCAGAGAGAGCCACGGCCCACAGGTCATCCCAGGCCGCCCAGGCCCAGGAGCGGAAGCAGCGTTCCCAGCGGGGACAGCAGCTGAGGCTTCGGCGCCGGCTTCGGAGCCGCGGGCCGGGTGACGGGCGGCTGGACGTACTGCTCCGGCTCGGCCGAGGGGCGCTCGTCGCCGATCTCCCTGGCCGAGGCGGGGCGGGGCAGCGGCGTCAGCTCGTAGGGGTTGTCCGACCGGCCGTGGGTCTCCGGTGGCACGGGGGCCGACTGCGGACGGCCGGCGTTGACGTTCTTGCGCGTCTCGCCGACGCTCACACCGTAGGCGGGTGGGTCGGACAGGTTGCCCTCGGCGACGCTGACCGACTGGGTCCTGGCGGACTCAGTGGCGTTCTTGGCGAAGTTGCTGTACTTGGGGTCCATGATGCCCTCGGCGGCGACGACCTCGTTCACCAGACCGAAGAGGTTCTTGGCGAACGAGAGCGCGTTCGCCGCCTGAGGGGCTATCACCTTGTCGGTGACCCGCAGTGGAGCCTTCCCGGCCGCGAGCCCGTTGGCGACCGTCGTCCGCTGCGCGTCCAGGAAATCGTTGGTTCCCTCACAGACCGTCGGTGCGGTCCCGGGCGCCTGCAGCAGGCATGGCACCAGCGAGTCCACGACGGAGGCCGAAGCAGCCGCCGGAAGTCCGAACCCGGCCGCGAGTCCACCGACGAGGGCGGTGCTGAGCACCGCCCCCGCGAGGATCCCGCGGGTCTTGCGTGACCCGTTCGACATGCGCGTCTCCCTGTTACTTTCGGTTGTCGGAAGAATGCTGAAAGTAACAGGAAGAGCCCTGCGCCGGGAGCGTTTGGACCGATGCTGGTCAAACTCTTGCCGACGGTCCCACGACCAGGGTGTCCCCCTTCTCGTCGAGATCGACCAGAACCTCGTCACCGTCCTGGATCTCCCCGGCCAGCACCTTCTTGGCCAGCGTGTCGCCGATCGCCGACTGCACCAGACGGCGTAGCGGACGCGCGCCGTACAGGGGGTCGTAGCCGGTCAGCGCCAGCCAGTCACGCGCGGCCGGGGTGACCGTCAGCGTCAGCCTCCGGTCGGCAAGGCGCCTGGCCAGGTGGGCCACCTGCAGGTCGACGATCCTGGACAGCTCCTCGGTGCCGAGCGCGTCGAACAGGATGACCTCGTCGAGCCGGTTGAGGAACTCCGGCTTGAAGGAACTCCTGACCGTGTCCAGCACCGCCTTGCGCTGGGTCTCCTTGTCGAGGCCCGGGTCCACCAGGAACTGCGAGCCGATGTTGGAGGTGAGGATCAGGATCACGTTGCGGAAGTCGACGGTCCTGCCCTGCCCGTCGGTCAGCCGCCCGTCGTCGAGCACTTGGAGCAGGATGTCGAAGACCTCGGGGTGGGCCTTCTCCACCTCGTCGAGCAGCACCACGCCGTACGGCCTGCGCCGGACCGCCTCGGTGAGCTGGCCGCCCTCCTCGTAGCCGACGTAGCCGGGAGGGGCGCCCACGAGACGCGCCACACTGTGCTTCTCGCCGTACTCGCTCATGTCGATGCGGACCATCGCCCGCTCGTCGTCGAACAGGAAGTCGGCCAGCGACTTGGCGAGCTCGGTCTTGCCGACGCCGGTCGGGCCGAGGAACAGGAAGCTTCCGGTCGGCCGGTCGGGGTCGGCGATGCCCGCGCGGGCGCGCCGTACGGCGTCGGAGACCGCCTGCACGGCCTGACGCTGGCCGATCAGGCGCCTGCCGAGCTCGTCCTCCATGCGCAGCAGCTTGGAGCTCTCGCCTTCGAGCAGACGGCCTGCGGGGATGCCCGTCCACGAGGAGATGACCTGGGCGATGTCGTCCGGGCCGACCTCCTCCTTGACCATCGGGTCCTCGGGCTGGGAGGCGGCGGTCGCCTCGGCCAGTTCCTCCTCCAGCCTGGGCACCTCGGCGTACATCAGCCGGGAGGCGGCCTCGAAGTCGCCGTCGCGCTGGGCGCGTTCGGCGGCGCCGCGCACCTCGTCGAGCTTCTTCTTCAGGTCGCCGACCCGGTTCAGGCCCGCCTTCTCCCGCTCCCAGCGGCCGACCAGGCCGTTGAGCTCCTCCTGCCGGTCGGCGAGCTCCCTGCGCAGCCGTTCGAGGCGCTGCAGGCTGCTCTCGTCGGTCTCCTTGGCGAGCGCCAGCTCCTCCATCTTCATCCGGTCCACGTTCCGCTGGAGCTGGTCGATCTCCACGGGACGGGAGTCGATCTCCATGCGCAGCCGGGAGGCGGCCTCGTCGACGAGGTCGATCGCCTTGTCCGGCAGGAACCGGGAGGTGATGTAGCGGTCGGACAGCGCCGCGGCGGCCACCAGCGCGCCGTCGGCGATCTGCACCTGGTGGTGGGCCTCGTAGCGGCCCTTGAGGCCGCGCAGGATCGCGATGGTGTCCTCGACGGTCGGCTCGCCGACGTAGACCTGCTGGAAACGCCGTTCGAGGGCGGGGTCCTTCTCGATCCGCTCACGGTACTCGTCGAGCGTCGTCGCGCCGATCATCCGCAGCTCGCCGCGGGCCAGCATGGGCTTGAGCATGTTGCCCGCGTCCATGGCGCCCTCGGCCGCGCCCGCGCCGACCATGGTGTGCAGCTCGTCGATGAAGGTGATGACCTGCCCGTCGCTCTCCTTGATCTCGCCGAGCACGGCCTTGAGGCGCTCCTCGAACTCACCGCGGTACTTCGCCCCGGCGACCATCGCGCCCAGGTCGAGCGCGACCAGGCGCTTGTCGCGCAGGCTTGAGGGCACGTCGCCCGCGACGATCCGCTGGGCCAGCCCCTCGACGACGGCGGTCTTGCCGACGCCGGGCTCACCGATCAGCACCGGGTTGTTCTTGGTCCTGCGGCTGAGCACCTGGATCACCCTGCGGATCTCCGAGTCACGGCCGATCACCGGGTCCAGCTTGCCCGCCCTGGCCCGCTCGGTCAGGTCGACGCCGTACTTCTCCAGCGCCTGGTAGGTGTCCTCGGGTGTCTCGCTGGTCACCCTGGCGTGCCCGCGAACCTTCTCGAAGGCGTCGAGCAGGGCGTTCGGGGTCGCCCCGTTGCGCCTGAGCAGCTCGGCGACCGGGCCGCTGTCCGCGGCGAGGCCGACCAGGAGGTGCTCGGTCGAGACGTACAGGTCCTCAAGCTGGGTCGCCCGCTGGGCGGCGGTGTTCAGCACCGTCAGCAGCTGCCGCGAGCTGGACGGGGCGCTGACCGTCGAACCCTGCGCCTTCGGCAGGGCCGCCAGCTGCGTCTCCGCCTCGGTGCGCAGCTTCTTCCAGTCGGCGCCGACGGCCTCAAGCAGGGGTACGGCGGTGCCGCCGGTCTGGGCGAGCAGCGAGGTGAACAGGTGGGCGGGGGCGACCTCGGGGTTGCCCTCGGCGGCCGCTCGCCTGATCGCTGAGGAGAGAGCCTCCTGGCTCTTCTGGGTGAGCTTGTAGTCCATGCTTGTCTGCCTTGCTCCGTTCGGCGGCTACGGCGCCGGGCGGGCCGGCGCGATGATGTCCCCCCGGCCTTCGAGTTGGAGTGTCAGGCGGGCGGCAGTTGGTACTGGATCAGGGCGCGGATCATGGCCATCTCCGCGCGCAGGCGATGGTTCTCGTCACGAAGGCGCAGTGCCTCGGTCTCCAGCGCCAGGATGCGTTTGATGCCCGCGAGGTTGATGCCCTCCTCCTGGGAGAGCCGCTGCACCTCGCGGAGCATGACGATGTCGCGTGTCGAGTACAGGCGTCCGCGCCCCGCCGTACGGCCCGGACTGACCAGGCCGAGACGGTCGTACTGGCGCAGGGTCTGGGGATGGAGGCCGGACAGCTGGGCCGCCACCGAGATCACATATACGGGGGTGTCGTCCGACAGGTCGAAGTAGTTGGCGTCCATGGCTACTCGCTTCTGGCCAGTTCGATGAGCTCGGCTCTGGGGTCACCACCAGCCGTCGCGTCGCGGAAGTCCTCAAGGGCCCCCCTGGCCTTGTCCTCCAGCTGTTGAGGCACCAGGACCTCGACCGTGACGAGCAGGTCGCCCTTCGTGCCGTCCTTGCGGGCCACACCCCTGCCCCGCACCCGGAAGGTGCGGCCGTTGGGCGTGCCCTCGGGGATGCGCAGTGTGACCGGCAGCCCCTTCAGGATCGGCACCTTGATCTCGGCCCCGAGCGCCGCCTCGGTGAAGGTGACGGGCACGGTGATCGTCAGATTCTCGCCGGTCCTGCCGAAGACAGGGTGCGGCTTGACGTGGATCTGGACGTACAGGTCACCGGCGGGACCGCCGTTCTCGCCCGGTGCGCCCTTGGCCTTGATCTTGATGCGCTGACCGTCTCCGACCCCCGCCGGGATGCGCGCCTGGATCGTCCGGGTGCTCTTGCCCCGTCCGCTGCCCTCGCAGACCTCGCACGGGTTGTCGACCAGCAGCCCCCTGCCCTTGCAGTCACGGCACGGCTCGGAGAAGGCGAAGTTGCCGAGGTTCCTGCTGGCCGCCCCGGTGCCCTCGCAGGTCGGGCAGACCCTCGGGGTCGTCCCGGCCTTCGCCCCCGTGCCCGCGCAGGCCGTACAGGCCGAGGAACTGGTCAGGCGGAGCGAGACCGTGGTCCCCTCGACCGCCTGGCCGAAGGAGAGCGTGACCTCGGACTCGATGTCCTGGCCACGCCGCGCCCTCGTGGTCGTCCCCCCGGAGCGCTGGGCGCCACCCCGGTTGAAGATGCCTCCGAAGATGTCGCCGATGCCACCCCCGCCGCCCGTGCCGCCCTGCTGGGTGCCTCCGAACAGGTCTCCCAGGTCGAAGGGGAACCCACCCCCACGCGAGGCCCCCCCGGCCCCCGCGTAGCCGCCGAGTCCTGATCCGAACAGCGTCCGCGCCTCGTCGTACTCCTTGCGGCGCTTGGTGTCGGACAGGATGTCGTAGGCCTCGGAGACCTCCTTGAACTTCGACTCGGTCTCCGTGCTGCCTTGGTTGGCGTCCGGGTGGTACTGCCTGGCCAGCTTCCGGTACGCCTTCTTGATCTCTTCGGCGGTGGCGGTCTTGGGCACACCAAGGACGGCGTAGTAGTCCTTCTCCAGGTAGTCCTTGGTGCTCATCTCAGTTCCTTTTCAGATCTCAGATACGGGGGGTTCAGCTGTCGCTCGCGACAGGCTCTTCTTCGGGCTCGGCGACCGAGACCCGCGCGGGGCGGAGCACGCGGTCGCCGATTCGGTAGCCGGGCTGCAGGATCTCCACGCAGGTCGGCTCGGTGACATCGGGGGAGTAGCTGTGCATGAGGGCCTCGTGCACCGTCGGGTCGAAGGGCTCGCCCTTGGTCCCGAAGGCGCTCAGCCCCAGCTTGCCCGTCGCGACCTCCAGCGACTCGCTCACCTTGGCGAAACCGCCGGTGAGCTCGCCGTGGTCGCGGGCCCTGCCGATGTCGTCGAGAACCGGGAGCAGCTCGGTCAGCACACCGGCCACCGCCTGTTCCTTGATCAGGGTCCTGTCTCGATCGACCCGCTTGCGGTAGTTGGAGTACTCCGCCTGGAGACGCTGCAGGTCCGCGGTGCGCTCGGCGAGCTGGATCGCCAGCTCGGCCGAGGCCAGGTCGGCGGCCGGAGCGGGCTGTTCGGCCTGCTCCTTGACCTGCTCACCGTCCGCCGCGCGCGCCTGCCCCGTCTCGGGGTCGATCTTGCGGTTGTCGCGGATCACCGGCTCCTGCTCGGAACCGTTCTCACGCGTGTTCACGCTCGTGCTCCCCTCGGCCTGCGACGTCACTTCGCGCCGTTGTCGCGCTTCGGCTCGTCGTCCACGATCTCAGCCTCGACCACGTCGTCGTCGGCCTTCTGGCCGTCGGCGCCCGCGGCGCCCGCCGCACCGGCCTGGCCCTCGGAGGCCTGGGACTGGGCGTAGATGGCGGAACCCATCTTCTGGCTGACCGTGGCGAGCTTCTCCGCGGAGGCGCGGATCGTCGCCGAGTCGGTGCCCTCAAGGGACTTCTTCAGCTCGGTGAGGGCCTCGTTGACCTCGTTCTTGATGTCGTCGGGGACCTTCTCCGCGTTCTCGCCGAGGAACTTCTCGGTCTGGTAGACCAGCGACTCGGCGTTGTTGCGGGTCTCGGCCTCCTCGCGGCGGCGCTTGTCCTCCTCGGCGTAGGACTCGGCCTCGCGCATCATGCGCTCGATGTCGTCCTTCGGCAGCGCGGAGCCGCCGGTGATGGTCATCGTCTGCTCCTTGCCGGTGCCGAGGTCCTTGGCGGAGACGTTGACGATGCCGTTGGCGTCGATGTCGAAGGTGACCTCGATCTGCGGGATGCCGCGCGGCGCCGGGGCGATGCCGGTCAGCTCGAAGGTGGCCAGCTTCTTGTTGTAGGCCGCGATCTCACGCTCGCCCTGGTAGACCTGGATCTGCACCGACGGCTGGTTGTCCTCGGCCGTGGTGAAGACCTCCGAGCGCTTGGTGGGGATCGTGGTGTTGCGCTCGATGATCTTGGTGAAGATGCCGCCCTTGGTCTCGATGCCCAGCGACAGCGGGGTCACGTCGAGCAGCAGGACGTCCTTGACCTCACCCTTGAGCACACCGGCCTGCAGGGCGGCGCCGATGGCCACGACCTCGTCCGGGTTGACGCCCTTGTTGGGGTCCTTGCCGCCGGTCAGCTCCTTGACGAGCTCGGCGACCGCGGGCATACGGGTCGAGCCGCCGACGAGGACCACGTGGGCGATGTCGGAGACCTTGATGCCGGCGTCCTTGACGACCTGGTTGAACGGGCCCTTGCACCGCTCAAGCAGGTCGGCGGTCAGCCGCTGGAACTCGGCCCGGGTGAGCTTCTCGTCCAGGTGCAGCGGACCCTCGGCGGAGGCCGTGATGTAGGGAAGGTTGATCGAGGTCTCGGACTGGCTGGACAGCTCGATCTTGGCCTTCTCGGCGGCCTCGCGCAGACGCTGCAGGGCCATCTTGTCCTTGGTCAGGTCGACGCCGTGCGCGTTCTTGAAGCGGTTGGCCAGCTCGTCGACGACGCGCTGGTCCCAGTCGTCACCACCGAGGTGGTTGTCGCCGCTGGTGGCCTTGACCTCGACGAAGCCGTGGCCGTCCTCCTGGCCGACGTCGAGCAGGGACACGTCGAAGGTGCCGCCACCGAGGTCGAAGACGAGGATGGTCTCGTCCTTCTCCTTGTCGAGACCGTAGGCGAGCGCGGCCGCCGTCGGCTCGTTGATGATGCGCAGCACGTTGAGGCCGGCGATGGTGCCCGCCTCCTGGGTGGCCTGACGCTGGGCGTCGTTGAAGTAGGCCGGGACGGTGATCACCGCGTCGGTGATCTTCTCGCCCAGGTAGGCCTCGGCGTCCTGCTTGAGCTTCTGCAGGACGAAGGCGCTGATCTGCTGCGGGGAGAACTTCTTGCCGTCGATCTCCTGAGCCCAGGTGGTGCCCATCTCGCGCTTGACCGAGCGGATGGTCCGGTCGACGTTGGTGACGGCCTGCCGCTTGGCGACCTCACCAACGAGGACTTCACCGTTCTTCGCGAAGGCGACCACGGACGGGGTGGTCCGCGAGCCCTGAGCGTTGGCGATGACCGTGGGCTCACCGCCTTCGAGAATCGAGACGACGGAGTTGGTCGTCCCCAGGTCGATACCTACCGCACGTGCCATGAGTACGTCCTTGTAGTCAAAGTTGAGTGGGTCAGACTCATAGTGGAGCTTCGAGTGGTGTTTGTCAAACGACTTGAGTCTATGCCGCTCAACCCTTGGGCGCGTGAAAGGGTTCCCGGAATCCGGGAAACAACGGGCGATCCACATCCCCCAACGAAGGAACACGCATGATCGCTCCCGGGACGGCCCCGACATGATCGACCCCTCCGGCGGAGACCTGCCGGAGGGGATCGGGGAGGGCTTCACTTGGGGTTCCGGCCCTGGCTTCACCCATGGCTTCGATGTCGGCCTCGCGGAGGCCCACCGCTGCGCCGCGGCCGTACGGCCGCGCCGCCGGCCTGATCGCGCCTGCGCGGACGCTCGGCCGTACCGGATCCCGGTGGGGCGGGCCGGCCGCACCGCCCGCTCCGGGCGGGGTCGGACCGGCGCGGCGGGTGGCGAACGTTCCCTGACGCAGGGTCAGTTCTTGGGCTTGGGGGCGGGCTTGGCGCCGTCCACGACCTTGCGGTGCCCGAGGGGGGCCTTGAGCTTGACGGTCGTCACCTTCTTGATGGCGATGTCGATGCAGACCGGGTTCTGGATCTTGCCGCTCTGGCCCTCCCAGAGGGTGACGGTCACCCGCTTGGAGGTCTGTTTGACGGTCACCCGGTCGAGTACCTGGCAGGGCTCGACCCCGGACCACCAGACGACCCGCAGGCTCCGGCCGTCCTTCGACGGCTTGGCGGACAGCCAGGCCACCTTGCGCGGGCCGATGGCGTGGCCCTCCGGCTTGACCGGCTTGGGGGCGCCCTTTTCTGTCGGTTCGACCCTGGGGGCGACGGTGTGGCCCACCGAGAGGGAGGGGACGGCGCCGCCCGCGGCGCCCGCGGGAGCCTCGGGGACGACGGCGCCGCTCTGGACGCTCTGGGTACCGCAGGCCGCCGTCAGCAGCAGGCCTCCGGCCAGGACGGGAATCACGATCCTACGCATAACCCTGTCAACGGATCACGGCGCCGTACGGTTCAACCACCCGCGTCGTGGCTCGTCAGGGCTGCCCTTAGGCTGGTCATCCGCTTCTCCTCATGCAAGGTGCGTTGACGTGATCGCGATTCTGGGAACCGGGAAGATGGGCGAGGCCCTGCTGTCGGGCCTGCTGCGGGCCGGGTTCGAGCCGGACGATGTGCTGGCGACGGCGCGGCGCCCGGAGCGGGCCGCCGACCTCGGCAAGCGGTACGGCGTGCGCATCGTGACCAACGCCGAGGCCGCGGAGAGCGCCGAGACGATCATCCTCGCGGTCAAGCCGCAGGACATGGGCTCCCTGCTGACCGAGATCGCCCCGCACGTCTCCGCCGACCGGCTGGTGATCTCGGCGGCGGCGGGCATCACGACCTCGTTCGTGGAGTCGAGGCTGGCCGGCGACGTCCCGGTCGTGCGGGTCATGTCGAACACCCCGGTGCTGGTCGACGAGGCGATGAGCGTGATCTCCGCGGGCGCCCACGCCGCCGAGGAGCACCTGCGGCTGACCGAGGACCTGCTGCGGCCGGTCGGCAAGGTGCTGCGCATCCCCGA
Organism: Streptosporangium jomthongense; assembly: GCF_042650425.1. NCBI lineage: Bacteria > Bacillati > Actinomycetota > Actinomycetes > Streptosporangiales > Streptosporangiaceae > Streptosporangium > Streptosporangium jomthongense. Next base: position 95,288 of record NZ_JBHSBC010000039.1, read on the forward strand.
GTCCCAGCAGGACGCCGCGACCGCGCTGTCCGGCAGCGGCCCGGCCTACTTCTTCTATCTCGTCGAGGCCATGGTCGACGCGGGCATCCTGCTCGGCATGCCCCGCTCCGCCGCCCTCGACATGGTCACCCAGTCGATCGTCGGCGCGGCCATCATGCTCCGTGACTCCGGCGAGCACCCGGTGATCCTCCGCGAGGCGGTCACCTCGCCGGGCGGCACGACCATCGCGGCCATCGCCGAGCTGGAGCGTCACAGCGTCCGCGCCGCCTTCCTGGCCGCCATCGAGGCCGCCAGGGACCGAAGCCGTCAGCTCGCCGGTGGGTGATATCCCCTATTAGTCAGTAAAGTTTCCTTTTCTTGCGATAAACGGCATCATCTCCACGGAAGCCTCGGGGAGTGATGTGATGGGCGGGCAAGCCGTACGAGCCGTCGGCCAGGGGGAACGGGAGAGACCCGCGGTCTGGTCGCGGGGTTTCGGCCTCTTCTTCACCGCCCGTTCGGTCTCCATGCTCGGCAGCGCGATGGTGCCGATCGCGACCGCGCTCGGCGTCGGCGGCCTGGGGTACGGCCCGACCGGCGTCGGGCTGGCACTGGCCGCCTGGATGGCACCGGTCGCGCTGCTGATCCTGTTCGGCGGGGTGTTCGCCGACAGGTTCACCCCGCGCCGCATGATGATCGGCGCGGACGTCGTCAGGGTCGTGACCCAGGCGCTGCTGGCCTCGCTGTTCGTCTTCGGCACCCCCACGCTGTGGCAGGTGCTGGTCATCTCGGCGATCAACGGCGCCGCGGCCGCCATGTACCAGCCGGGCGTCGCCAGCACGATCCCCAGGGTGGCCAGGGACGTGCAGCGGGCCAACGCCACCCTGCGCGTCTCCGAGTCGATCATGATGCTGGTCGGGCCGGGGGTCGCCGGGGCCGTCGCGGGCTTCGTCAACGTCGGGGTGGTCTTCGCGCTCGACGCCGTGGGGTTCGCGATCAGCGCCACCTGCCTGCTCCTGATGCGTCTGCCCCCGGGCTCCCCTGTCGTCGCCGAGGAGTCGATGTGGCGCAACCTGCGCGGAGGCTGGCTGGAGTTCCGGTCCAGGACCTGGATGTGGTCGGTGATCCTGGTCTGGATCATCTTCGGCGCCACCCTGTTCGGCCCGCTGATCCCGCTGGGCTCTGTGCTGATCGGCGGCAGGCTGGGGGACCAGGCGTACGGACTGGTCATGTCGGCCTCGGGCGCGGGCACGATCCTGGGCGGCCTGCTCGCGATGCGGGTGCGTCCCGCCCGCCCGCTGATGGCCGGGGCGATCGGCATGTTCGGCTTCGCGCTCGAACCGCTGACGATCGCGATCGGGGCGCCGCTGGGGGTCCTGATGGCCGGGCACGTGGTCGGCGGTGTCGGCTGGGCGTTCTGGTCGGTCATGTGGGCCACGAGCATCCAGACGCAGGTGCCTCCGGAGGCGCTCAACCGGGTCACCGCCTACGAGGTCGGCGGTTCGACGCTCGCCGTACCGGTCGGGCAGGTGCTCGCCGGGCCTCTCGCCGGGGTGTTCGGCGCGCGGGAGACGCTGGCCGTCTCCGCGGTGGTCGCGGTGTGCGGCTGCGTCTGCCTGCTGCTGGTGCCCGCGGTCAGGAGACTGCGCAGGGTCGCCGAGGTCGTGCCCGCCTGAGGGTCCGAGGCGGGGTGCCTGTCCGAGGGGCCGCCTGGGGGCCGTCAGAGGCCGGATGGGTCTGTGCGTCTGCACGTGCGGTAACGTCGGCCGGGGTGGGGAGATCCGGGGGCGGGGCCGTACCGGAGCGCCCGTTTCTCGCGTCGCGGTCGAACAGGGAGGGCGCATGAGCCGGTCCGTGAGGGTCGTCTGGGACGACGCGCTCACCGGATACGACTTCGGGCCGGGGCATCCGCTCGCGCCCGTGCGGGTCGAGCTGACCATGGCGCTGGCCAGGGAGCTGGGCGTGCTCGACGCCGTCGAGGTGGCCGGTTGTGTGGCCGCGACCGACGACGAGCTGGCGATGGTCCACGGGCGCGGCTACATCGAGGCCGTCAGGCGGGCCTCCGCGGAGGGGCGCCCCGACCGGGCCCACGGGATCGGCACCGAGGACACCCCGGCCTTCGCCGGGATGCACGAGGCCTCCGCGCTGATCACCGGTGCCACCCTCGCCGCGGCCCGCGCCGTGTGGCACGGCGAGGCCGAGCACGCGGTCAACGTCGCCGGCGGGCTGCACCACGCGATGCCCGACGCGGCGAGCGGGTTCTGCGTCTACAACGACCCGGCGGTGGCGATCGCCTGGCTGCTGGCCCAGGGCGCGACCCGGGTGGCCTACGTCGATGTGGACGTGCACCACGGCGACGGGGTCCAGGCCGCCTTCTACGACGACCCCAGGGTGCTGACGATCAGCCTGCACGAGAGCCCCCGCACGCTCTTCCCCGGGACGGGCTTCCCCGACGAGCGCGGGGCGGAGGGGACGGCGGTCAACGTCGCGCTGCCCGCCGGATGCGGGGACATCGGCTGGCTGAGGGCCTTCGGCGCGGTCGTGCCGCCGCTGCTGCGGGAGTTCGCCCCCGAGGTCCTGGTCACCCAGCACGGCTGCGACAGCCACGCGCTGGACCCACTGGCCCACCTCATGCTCAGCCTGGACGGCCAGCGCGCCGCCTACGCGGCCCTGCACGAGCTGGCGCACGAGACCGCGGGAGGGCGCTGGGTCGTCACCGGCGGCGGGGGATACGAGCTGGTCCGGGTGGTGCCCAGGGCCTGGACCCACCTGATCGCCGAGGTCTCCGGTCACCCGCTCGACCCGGAGACCGAGACGCCTCCCGGCTGGCGGCGGTTCGTCGCCGAGCGCACGGGGGAGACGGCGCCGCTCACGCTGACCGACGGCAGGAACCCGGAATTTCGGGATTTTTCTGCTGGTTATGATCCAGCAGACCCGATCGACAGAGCCATCATGGCGACAAGGAAGGCCATCTTCCCCTTCCACGGACTGGACCCCCTCCCATGACCGTGACGGTGGGAGAGCACGCCGAGACAGGAGGGGAAGGACGGATGAGCGACCGGCGGCCGATGACGCGTGAGAGCCTCCGCGCGCACCTGGTCCGCACCCGCATCGCCGGGGACGTGGCCACCAGCAGGGAGAACAACCTCGACCACTACCGGGCACTGGCCGAGCGGGAGCCGCGCCACCTGTTCGGGCTGAGGCCGGAGGGCCGCTGGGACGAGCGGGACGTCCTCGAACTGATGGCCAAGTCCGCCGGGGTCGTGGCCGACCCCGACCACCGCGACGGCCAGGACACCATCGACCCCGACCTGACGATCGACGCCGTCGAGGCGATGGGAGACACGATCGCCGGGGCGCTGCGCGTCGGCTCGCCGAGGGTGTTGATCGCCACCGGCCACCCGACCGGGCTGCTGGCCGTGCACCTGGTGCTGGCCGGGCTGCTCAGCAGGCATGGCGCGACGCTGCTCGACCCGGCTGAGGGCTGGTCCCACCGCAGCCCCGCCTCGGGCCGCAAGCACGAGATCCGCTACCTGGGCGGTGTCGCCATGGTCGCGGACCGTGGCAACTTCGCGCACACCCACGACGCGGCCCCCATGGAGGCCATGCTCGCCGAACTCGGCGACGGGCGGCCGGACCTGGTGATCGCCGACCACGGCTGGGCCGGGGCGGCAGGGGAGGCGGGCGTCCTCACGGTCGGTTTCGCCGACAGCAACGACCCCGCGCTCTTCGTCGGCGAGGCCGAGGGGAAGATCGCGGTCACCGTGCCCCTTGACGACAACGTGCTACCGAGGTATTACGCTCCGCTGACGGATCATCTGATCGAGAGAGTCGTACGGGCTCTCTGAGACGGGCGTTGCACGAATCGGCCCGACCCTTACGTGCTTTTCGCGCCTGCATTCCATCTGCCTCGCCACCCGTTTGCCAAATTTTTGGCCGTTGTGGGCGACTCTGAGAAGAGGCAGTTGGTCCGTTCCAAGACCAGGGGGAGAGGTGGGTTCCGGCTGCTGGCCAGCGTTTTCTTCCGTTTCGCTGACGTGGGACTGCGAAGACTGAGACAGTGGGGGGTTTGCACACTCGGAGTCCCGTCTTACGCTGACGGCAGTACACGTGCGTGAGCAATGGCACCAGTGGGGATAACCCGGAAACACGTGCGGAAGAGGCGTCCGATGGGTGCAGGCGAAAGACCTCTCAGTGAGGTGAAGTTCCTGACCGTGGCCGAAGTGGCCACTGTCATGAGGGTGTCCAAGATGACGGTGTACCGACTCGTGCATTCGGGCGAGCTGCCGGCCATCCGGGTCGGCCGATCCTTCAGAGTGCCGGAGCAGGCGGTCCACGACTATCTCAGGGACGCCTACATCGAGGCTGGTTGAAGCGGTGCGAGCCCGACGGGTGAGCCCGGCGGCCGGGGTCCTGGGTGACCCGGCCACCGGGTGAGCGAAGACGGGCGAACGGCCGACGGGTTCCGGTCCCCGGGTGAGATCCGGTGACGGGAACCCGGCCTTCGACAAGACGACGGTGGGGTAGCGGCGTGCGCGTCACGCCGTGAGTTCCGGTACCCGGGCTCCCCCCAGGGGGCGATCTACCACGGATCGCCGGTAGTCTGTTGAGCCGGTGTGCTCGCGCGCACCGGTCTGACAAACTCGGCTACCAGCTACCTGGGGGTCCCGTGGGCTCTGTGATCAAGAAGCGCCGTAAGCGCATGGCGAAGAAGAAGCACCGTAAGCTGCTCAAGAAGACCCGCATCCAGCGGCGTAACAAGAAGTAGCGACGCGGATCTGCGAGGCGCCGATGACCCATACCGTGCTTGTCACCGGGGTCTCGCGCCACATCGGCGCCCGAGTGGCGAGCGTTCTCGCGGCTGACCCGGCCATCGACCGGGTCATCGGAGTGGACACGGTGCCGCCGCCCTCGCTCTCACGTGATGGCGGCGTACCTCCCGGCCGGACGGAGTTCGTCCGTGTCGATCTGCGCAGCCCCGACATCGCCCAGGTGATCGCGGCCGCCGACATCGACACTGTGGTCCACATGAGCCTGGTCAGCGCTCCCTCGCGGAGCGGTGGCAGGGCCCTCATGAAAGAGCACAACGTCATCGGCACCATGCAACTGCTCGGTGCCTGTCAGCGGTCCGCGACGGTCCGCCGTGTCGTGATCCGCTCGACCACGGCGGTGTACGGTTCCTCCCCGCACGACCCGGCGGTCTTCGCCGAGGACAGCGATCCCGGCGAGCACCCGGGCCATGGCTACGCCAAGGACGCCTCAGAGGTCGAGGGCTACGTCCGTGGCTTCGCCAGGCGACGCGCGGACGTGGTCGTCTCGACACTCAGGTTCGCCAACTTCATGGGACCGGGCATCGACTCGCCCCTGACGCGTTACCTCACCCAGCCGGTCCTGCCGACCGTGCTCGGTTTCGACCCCCGGCTGCAGTTCGTCCACGAGGACGACGCCGTCGAGGTGCTCAGGCGGATGGCCACCGAGGACCACCCCGGAACGTTCAACGTGGCCGGGGACGGTGTGCTGCTGCTGTCCCAGTGCGCCCGCAGGGCGGGCCTGCCGACGATCCCGCTGCCCTCACCGGCCTTCCGGCTCATGGGCGACCTCATGGGCGACCTGGTCAAGGGCACGGGGCTGACCGGCTACTCCGCCGAGCAGGTGCGCCTGATGCGTTACGGACGCGTGGTCGACACCACCAGGCTCGCCGCGGAGCTCGGCTGGCGGCCCAAGTTCTCCACCGCCGCCGCGTTCGAGGACTTCGTCCGTTCGCGGGGCCTGCCCTCCCGTCTCCTCCCGACGGCGGCCGGACGGTGAGCGAGAAGGACGACCGCGTCGCGGGACTGCTGGACTTCCTGCGGCGCCGGGTCTCCGGACAGTACGACGTGGACGAGTTCGGCTTCGACCCCGAGCTCACCGACAGGGTGCTGCTCGAACTCATCCGCCCGCTGTACCGGCACTGGTTCCGCGTCCAGACCGTCGGGATGGACAACGTCCCCGACGACTCCGGCGCCCTGGTCGTGGCCAACCACTCGGGCACCGTCCCGCTCGACGCGCTCATGCTCCAGGTGGCGTTGCACGACGAGCACCCGAGCCACCGCGCCGTACGGCTGCTCGGCGCCGACCTGGTCTACCAGCTCCCCGTGCTCGGGCACCTGTCCCGCAAGACCGGGCACACCCTGGCCTGCCCGGAGGACGCCGACCGCCTGCTGCGCAAGGGCGAACTCGTCGGGGTCTTCCCCGAGGGGTTCAAGGGTGTGGGCAAGCCGTTCTCCGAGCGCTACCGGCTGCAGCGCTTCGGCCGTGGCGGGTTCGTCGCCTCGGCCATCAGGGCGGGGGTGCCGATCATCCCCTGCGCGATCGTGGGGGCCGAGGAGATCTACCCCAAGATCGGCGACCTGCGCTTCCTGGCCAGGGCGTTCGGCCTGCCGTACCTGCCGGTCACGCCGTTCTTCCCCTGGCTCGGCCCGCTCGGGCTGGTGCCGCTGCCGTCCAAATGGGTGATCGGCTTCGGCGAGCCCATCAGGACCGACGAGTTCGCCCCCTCGGACGCCGACGACCCCATGCTGGTCCTCAACCTCACCGACCAGGTCCGTGAGGTCATCCAGCAGCAGCTGAACGAGCTGCGCCTGCGGCGGGGACACGCCTTCCCGCCGTTCCTCTGACCCTCTCGGGTCACCTGGAACGGGTCATCCGGAGCGGGTCACCTGGAGCGGTAGAAGCGGCGCAGGGCGACGGCCGCGGCGACTCCGCCCGCGACCGCCCCGGCGCCCGCGGCGATGGGCAGCCCGATCATGGTCGCCTTACGGCCGGTACGGAAGTCCCTGATGTCCCAGCCGTTCTCCCTGGCGTAATCGCGCAGCTCGGCGTCCGGGTTGACCGCGGTCGCGTGACCGACGAGCGAGAGCAGCGGCAGGTCGTTGGCCGAGTCGCTGTAGGCGGAGCAACGGTCCAGGTCGAGCCCCTCCCGGCGGGCCAGCGCCCGTACGGCCGCCGCCTTGGCGGGGCCGTGGAGCAGGTCGCCGACCAGACGCCCGGTGTAGACGCCGTCCCTGGTCTCGGCGACCGTGCCCAGGGCGCCGGTCAGGCCGAGGCGCTGGGCGATGACCCGGGCCAGCTCGACCGGCGTCGCGGTGACCAGCCAGACCCGTCTGCCGGCGTCCAGGTGGCCCTGGGCGAGGGCGCGGGTGCCCGCCCAGATGCGGTCGGCCATCACCTCGTCGTAGATCTCCTCGCCGAGCCTGACGATCTCCTCGACCTTGCTGCCCGCGACGAACGCCAGCGCGGTCTCCCTGGCCTTGGCGATGTGGTCGGGGTTCTCGTCGCCGCGGACGCGGAAGATGACCTGGCCGAGGGCGAACCTGAGCAGGTCCTTGGTGGTGAACAGGCCGCGCGAGGCCAGCCCCCTGGCGAAGTGGTAGATGGAGGCGCCGCGCATCATCGTGTTGTCGACGTCGAAGAAGGCGGCCGAGGACGGGTCGGGCTCGGCCATCGGCATGGCCACCGCCGCCGCGGCCGCCACCTCTCCGGCCGTCCGAGGTTCGTCCCGCCGTCGTAGTAGCCGCCTCATAGCCCCTCAGCTTAACCGCGCCCGTGCACCGCGCCCGTGCGCCGCTCTCTAGACCCCGTGACAGTCGTCGTGACGCCCTGTGACGTCCTGGTGTGGATCAGTCCCTGGTGACGGGCCGCGAGTCGGGCTGGGTCAGGCCGTCGATGTAGTCGAGGTAGCCGTTGGCCCTGCGGCGGTCCTCCTCGTCCATCTTGGGGAGCATGATCTCGATCTGGTTGCGCTGTTTCTGGACGAAACGCTTGAGCTGCCCGGTGCTCCTGCCGCTGCGGCGCTCGACCCGGGTGAGGGAGGTGACCGCGGAGCGGGTGGTGTCCTCCATGTCCTTGAGGGTCTCGTCGATCAGGCCGCTCTCCCGCTTGGTCGCGCCGAGAAGCTCCTCGACCTCGTGGGCGCGCGTCTCGGCGTAGCCGAAGGAGCGGTCGGCCCGCTCGGCGTCGTCGGTGCTCAGGTGGAACAACGTGCTCTCCGCCGCCCGCTTGAGGGGGTAGAGCGCGTCGCCGGGCATCGATCGGTAGGTCCCCACGCCTCCCGCGACCAGCGCGCCCGCCAACGCCAGGCTCACCAGCTGGGGCACCAGCGCCGTACGGCGTCGCGCCCGCCGGGGGACGTCCGGGACGTCGGCGGCGACGGGCTCGGGGGGCAGGTCCTCCTCGGCGGCGTTCATCAGGCGTTCACGCAGTTCGGCGCGGAACTCGGGCCGGGGGTCGCCGCTCATGTCGGCACCGAGCCGGGACACGCGATCCTGGATGCGTGTCCGCGATCTGTGTGAGATGCCGGGCAGCCACTTACCCATGAACGCTCCCTGCCGCCCCCAGGTCATGATCCGTCTGTGCACTTGCCTAACGACAGCCCCGCGTGCCAGGTTACGCGATCCCCTGCCATCGGTACGGTCAGCCGAGATCCGAGGGCAGCGCACGAGCCAGCGCCCGGATGGCACGGAACTGCAGGGCCTTGATCGCCCCGCTCTTCTTGCCCATGACGAGAGCGGTCTCCGCCAGGGACATGCCGTGCAGGAACCGCAGGACCACGCACTCCTGCTGCTCGGGGCCGAGCGCGCGCACCGCGCTGAGCACCCGATCGTTGATCATCGCGGTGACGACGGCGTTCTCCGGGATGTGCGGGCCGTCGAGGGGGACGTCGAACACCTGGGCGGTCGAGACCTCAAGGCGGTATCTGCCCGACTTGAAGTGGTCGGCGACCAGGTTCCTGGCGATGGTCACCAGCCAGGCCCCGAAGTCGCGGCCCTGCCAGGTGAAGTCGGCGATCCGGCGCAGGGCCCTCAGGAAGGTCTCGCTGGTGAGGTCCTCGGCCAGTGGATGGGAGCCGACCCGGAAGTAGACGTACCGGTAGACCAGGTCCAGGTAGCGGTCGTAGAGCGTGCCAAAGGCGTCCGTGTCCCCTGTCTTGGCACGCAGAACAAGCCTCCGGAGTTCCTCCGAGGCGTCCTCGCGCGCGGCGAGCTCATTACTGCGGGCAGGCTGGGTCACCCCGGTGGTCGTGGGGAGGGGCCCGGCGAACGGCCACGTGTCTGGCATCCGGTATCCCTTGGGGGAGGGGGCACGGCGTGCTCGAACACTCTAGGAAAACAACCTGAAATTCCACAATCCACTGGGCAATGTCGTGACTGCCGGTAATCGGTCGGTACGGTAGGGCGCCGGTGGTTTTACGTGGGTCCGAGCAGCCCGTCATCAGTTCGGCTACCGGTTAGTGGGTAATGTCCGGCAGCATTGGAGGCACCATGAATCTCCTCGTCGCTGTCATCGCGTTCGCCGGGGCGCTGCTCGCGATCATCGCCACAGTCGCTCTCATCAGCCGTATCCGGGATGAACGCAAGGGATGGCTGATCGCCTGGAGCCTCACGACGGCGACGCTGGGCGTGTCACTCGCAGTAATCGGAACCGGCTGTCTCATTGGATTTGGGGCGACCACATTCCGCGTTTTCCAGCTTTCCGGATCATTGCTCGCCCCGCTCTGGCTGGCCGTCGGAGTGGTCCAGCTCATCGGACGCGGGTCCGCGGGAAGGTTCGCCTCCTGGCTCCTCGGCGTGGCGTTCACCATTGTCGGAACGGTCATCATGATCTCCGACCGGGTGGACCTCGAACAGGAGTTCACCACCAGCCTGCCGCTGGGCAGCCGCCACTGGGACGTCTTCCCGGCCTACCTGCTCTGGGCGGTTCACGCGGGCGCCGCGCTCGTCCTGCTGGGCGCCCTGATCCTCGCGGTGCTGCGCCGCAACGGCGACGACTACGACGCCGACAACCTGCACGCCATGCTCGTGCTCGGCCCCGTGGGCCTGGCCACGATCGGGGCGGTCAGCTTCGCGGTCCCCGGGATGCTCACCATCGTCCTGCTCGCCGTCGCCGGGGCCGCCGTGTGGTACGTCGTGCTGCGCCCGCTGGCGCCGTACGAGGACGAGGACGAGGAGGAACCGGTGGAGGACGCACGACGCGAGACACGGCCCGCGGGCCGCAGGGCCGCGCCGGAGCAGCCGCCCTTCCAGGACGTCCAGGTCGCCGGGCGCCGGGCCGTACCCGAGGACTCCGCGCGCCATTCCGGTCTCGGTGACCTGGTGGCCGAATATCGGGCCGGGGAGCGGGAGGCCGACTACGCGGCGCACACACGGCAGGCACCGATTCCGCCGAACGCGCCGCCCGTGGGGAACGAGATGTTCGGCGGGCCCGCGACGGGCATGTTCATGGCGGGCGACTACGCCGCGCCGCCCACCGCGCAGCCCTCTGCACCCCCCGCCGCACCGCCCCCGGCAGGCGCGTACGGCCCGCAGCCGCAGGGGAACGGCCAGTTCGGCATGACCTCCGGCGGCCCGGCCACCGGTGAGTACGACATCCAGACCAACGAGTACGGCAGGCGCGGCGGCGGCAGGCGCGCCAAACCCGTCGATCCCGCCGTCGGTCCCGGCACGGGCGAGTTCGCCGCCGACCCCCTGTACGGCGGCAGGCACAACAACGGCCTCGCCCCCATGCCCGCCGACCAGGCCTTCGGCGCCCCGCCCGTCCCGCCCGGCGGCCCCGACCTCTCACGGGGCGCGAGGCACGGCCAGGCGCCCGAACAGTCCCAGCCCGGGGTGCCCGCCTTCGGCGCCTACGGCCAGCCGCCCATGGCCGCCCCGGAGACCGGCGTCATGTATCCCGGCGCCGGGCCCGAGCAGGCGGGTGGCGCGGGCCGTCCCTCCCCGGCCATCTTCGGGCTGCTGACCGTGTTCACCCTCCTCGACGGCACCGGGGAGAGGTTCGACCGGCTGGCCGAGGAGACACTTGAGGCCGTCCGCCGCGCCGAGCCGGACACGCTGATCTACGCCTGCCACTCGGTGAAGTCGGCCCCGTTGCAGCGCATCGTCTACGAGCTGTACCGCGACGAGGTGGCCTACGCCGAGCACCAGCGGCAGCCCCACGTCGAGCGCTTCGTCGCCGAGCGGCAGAGCATGGTGCTGGCGACCAACGTGATCGAACTCACGGTCAACGCCGCCAAGGTGATGCCGCTGCCCACGGCGTTCAGGATCTAGCGAGCCAGCGCGGCGCGCAGCCGACCCTCGTCGACCCGCCAGAAGTCGTGCTGGACGCCGTCGATCAGCGTGACCGGGATCATCTCCCAGTACTTCGCCTGGTCCTCCTCGGAGAGCGTGATGTCACGCTCCTCCCACGGAACGCCCAGCTCCGCCGCCACGCGGCCTATCACCGCCCGCGCGTCGTCACACAGGTGACAGCCGGGCTTGCCGTACAGCGTGATGCGGTGGTCCTGCGGTGCCATGTCCGTCACGCTAGCCCAGGGCACGGCCGGTCCGGGAACGTGGGGGACAGGAGAGCAACCTGGGAGTTCTCGTCGTCCCGTTCCGTACCCGACACTGGGAAGACCCACTTTGTGCACCGGTTCACAAAGGGACTAACCTGAAAGACAGTGGCCTCACCTCGTCATCCGTCGCGTCCGGGCCGCGCCGGCCGCCTGTCCCCCTGGAGCTCCGGCACGTGATTCGCCGTCTTTCCCAAGCTCGTGAACGTGGCATTCCCGAGGCGACCGTCGCCCGGTTGCCGCTCTATCTGCGAGCGCTCAACGGCATGGCCGAGCGGGGCCTGGCGACCGTGAGCTCGGAGGACCTGGCCGTCGCCGCCGGAGTGAACTCGGCCAAGCTTCGCAAGGACCTCTCGCATCTGGGCTCGTACGGCACCCGCGGGGTAGGCTACGAGGTCGAGTACCTCATCTACCAGATCTCCCGTGAACTGGGTCTGACCCAGGACTGGGCGGTCGCGATCGTCGGGGTGGGTAACCTCGGGCGCGCGCTCGCCAACTACGGAGGGTTCGTCTCCAGGGGGTTCCGGGTCGCGGCGCTCCTGGACGCCGACCCGGAGGTGGTTGGTGACCACATCGCGGGACTGACCGTCGAGCACGTCGACGAGCTTGAGGCCGTCATCAGGCGGCGGGCCGTGTCGATCGTCGTGCTCGCGACCCCGGGCGCGGCGGCGCAGGAACTGGCCGACCGGGTCATAGCCGCCGGTGTGACGAGCATTCTGAACTTCGCCCCGGTCGTACTCGCTGTACCCGAAGGCGTCGATATCCGTAAAGTCGACCTATCCATTGAACTGCAGATCCTCGCGTTCCACGAACAACGTAAGACGGATCGGATGACTGGGGGGCCCGCGATGGCCGAGGAGTGGCCCGAGGCGGTGGACTTGTGAACGACAGAGCCCGAAGGCACGACGTCTCCCGCGGGGAGACCACGGGTTCACCACGACCCGAGGAGGCCCGGTGAGCGTCCTCGTCGTCGGTCTGAGTCACAGGACCGCCCCCGTCGCACTGCTCGAACAGGTCTCCGTCACCGGTGACGCGCTGGTCAAACTGCTGCACGACGTGCAACAGGACGTCCGGGTCGCGGAGGCCATGGTCGTCTCGACCTGCAACCGGGTCGAGGTCTACGTCACCGTCGACCGCTTCCACGCGGCCGTCAACGCGATCTCCGAGCTGCTCGCCGTCCACTCCGGCGTCCCCATGGAGCGGCTGGCCGGCCACCTGTACGTCCACTACGAGGACCGGGCCGTCGAGCACCTGTTCTCCGTCGGCTCGGGACTCGACTCGATGGTCCTCGGCGAGGGGCAGATCCTCGGCCAGATCCGCTCGGCGCTCAGGCTCGCCCAGGAGCAGGGCACCGTGGGCCCGACGCTCAACGAGCTGGTCCAGCAGGCCCTGCGGGTCGGCAAGCGCTCCCACACCGAGACCGGCATCGACCGGGCGGGCGCCTCCCTCGTCGGCGTCGGCCTCACCCTCGCAGAACGCGCCCTCGGCCCCATCCAGGGCAGGCGCGCCCTGGTCGTCGGCGCGGGCTCGATGAGCGCCCTGTCGGCCGCGACCCTCCAGCGGGCCGGTGTCACCGACATCGTGATCGTCAACCGCACCCACGAGCGCGCCGTACGGCTGGCGCAGACGGTCGGCGGCAGGGCCGCGCGGTTCGACGACCTGACGGCCGAACTGGCCGAGGCCGACCTGGTGATCTCGTGCACCGGCGCGACCGACGTGGTCGTCACCGTCGACATGGTCCCCGCCAGGCGGATGTTCGTGCTGGACCTCGCCCTGCCCCACGACGTCGACCCGGCCGTGCGGGGCCTGCCCGGCGTCACCCTCGTCGACCTGGAGTCGATGCAGGACGGCGACATCGCCGAGACCGACGACGGCGGACGGGCCGAGGCGGTCGCCGCCGTACGAGAGATCGTCACCCGCGAGGTCGCCGCCTACCTGTCGGCCGAGCGCGCCGCGCGGGTCACCCCGACCGTGGTCGCGCTGCGCAGCAAGGCGGCCGACGTGGTCGAGGCCGAACTCGGACGGCTCGCCTCCCGGGTGCCCGGCCTCGACGGACGGGTCCGCGACGAGGTCGCGCAGACGGTCAGGCGCGTGGTCGACAAGCTGCTCCACGAGCCCACCGTGCGTGTCAAACAGCTCGCCGAGTCTCCGGCAGGCGATCATTATGCGGAGGCGCTGCGCGAGCTGTTCAATCTTGACCCGAAGGTGCCCGATGCGGTGAGACGGGTCGATTCGGTGGAAACGGAGACGAACAAGAAGGAGGTGGGCAGATGAGCGACACCGCTTCTCCACTGAGGATGGGGACCCGGCGCAGCCTGATGGCGACGACCCAGTCCGGCCTGGTCGCCGCCCGCCTCACCGAGCTGACCGGCCGCGCCGTCGAGCTCGTCGGCGTCACCACCTTCGGCGACGTGACCAAGGCCAACCTCACCCAGCTCGGCGGCACCGGCGTCTTCGTCAGCGCGCTGCGCGACAAGCTCATCGAGGGCGAGATCGACTTCGCGGTCCACTCGCTGAAGGACCTGCCGACCACGCCGGACCCGCGCATCGTCATCGCCGCCATCCCGCCCCGAGACGACCCGAGGGACGCGCTGGTCGGCCCCGCCAAGCTGGCCGACCTGCCGCCGGGCGCCAAGATCGGCACCGGCTCCCCGCGCCGGGTCTCCCAGCTGCGGGTCCTCAGGCCCGACCTGGAGTACGTCCCGATCCGCGGCAACGCGGAGACCCGCATCGGCAAGGTCACCTCCGGTGAGCTGCAGGGCATCGTCCTGGCCGCCGCCGGACTCGGCCGTCTCGGGCGCGAGGCCGAGATCTCCCAGGTCTTCGAGGTCGAGGAGATGCTCCCGGCCCCCGGGCAGGGCGCGCTGGCCGTCGAGTGCCGTGCCGACCGCCCCGACCTCGCCGAGTTCCTGAGCGTGCTCGACGACGCCGCGACACGCGCCGCGGTGACCGCCGAACGCGCGGTGCTCGCCGCACTTGAGGCGGGGTGCTCGGCTCCGGTCGGCGCCTACTCCGCCGAGCGCGGGCACGATCTGTTCCTGACCGCCGCTGTCGTCGCCGTGGACGGCAGCAGAGCGGTACGCAAGTCCGCCGCCGGGACCTCTTCGGCGCCCATGGATCTCGGTCGCGACCTCGCGGCCGAGATGATCGCCGAAGGGGCAGGCACGTTGATAGGGGAGCGAGCACATTGAGCTCCGGAAGTACCACCTTCGAGCGCTCCGCCGGGTTCGTCGCCTTCGTGGGCGCCGGGCCAGGCGATGAGGGCCTGCTCACGCTTCGCGGCGCCGACCTGCTCTCGAAGGCCGACGTCGTCGTGCTCGATCGGGAGCCGTACGGCACGCTGCTGCGCCACTGCCGGGAGAACGTCGAGGTCGTCGACACCGCGAACGAGGAGGCCGTCTCACTACGGGCCGTCAACGCCGCCAAGGCGGGCCGTGACGTCGTGCGCCTGTGCGCGGGCGACCCGATGTTCTTCTCCGCGATCACCGACGAGGTCGCGGCCTGCGCCAAGGCCGAGGTGGACTTCGAGATCGTCCCCGGCGTGCCGGCGGCGACCGCCGTCCTCACCTACGCGGGCATTCCCGCCGCGGTCTCCGTGCCCGAGTTCCGTGTCGTGGACGCCACCCAGGTCGACGACTGGTCGGCGCACGCGACCGGCGCGGGAACCCTGGTGATCTACAACGGGCTCTCCCAGGCCGCCGCGATCGGCAAGGCACTGATCGCCGCGGGCCGTCCCGACTCGACACAGGTCGCGATCAGCGGCTCGGGCACCACCACCGAGCAGTACACCGTGGTGACGACCCTCGGCCGGATCGCGCCCGACCTCAAGCACGCCGGGATGACCGAACCCGCGCTGATCGTGGTCGGCGAGGCCGTCGGCATGCGGGAACGCCTGTCGTGGTTCGAGACCAAGCCGCTGTTCGGCTGGCGGGTACTCGTGCCCAGGACCAAGGAGCAGTCGGCCGGGCTCGTCGAACAGCTGCGCTCCTACGGCGCGGTGCCCGAGGAGGTCCCCACGATCTCCGTCGAGCCGCCCCGGACCCCGCAGCAGATGGACCGGGCGATCAAGGGCCTGGTCACAGGCCGTTACGAGTGGGTGGCCTTCACCAGCGCCAACGCAGTCAAGGCCGTCAGGGAGAAGTTCGAGGAGTACGGCCTCGACGCCAGGGCCTTCGCCGGGCTCAAGGTCGCCGCCGTCGGCGAGGCCACCGCGCGGGCCCTGGTGAGCTTCGGCGTCAAGCCCGACCTGATGCCCTCGGGTGAGCAGTCGTCCGAGGGACTGGTCGCCGAGTGGCCGCCGTACGACTCGATGCTCGACCCGATCAACCGGGTCCTGCTGCCCCGCGCGGACATCGCCACCGAGACCCTGGTCGCCGGGCTGACCGAACTCGGCTGGGAGTGCGACGACGTCACCGCCTATCGGACGGTCAGGGCGGCGCCGCCGCCCGCGCCGACCCGGGAGGCGATCAAGAGCGGCGGCTTCGACGCGGTGATGTTCACCTCGTCGAGCACCGTGCGCAACCTCGTGGGCATCGCGGGCAAGCCGCACAACGTCACGGTCATCGCCGTGATCGGCCCGCAGACCGCCAAGACCGCCGAGGAGTTCGGGCTCAGGGTGGACGTCATGGCCGACAAGCCCTCCGCCTCCGCCCTCGCCTCGGCACTGGCGGAGTACGGCGCCAAGCAGCGCCAGGCGGCCGTCGCCGCGGGAGACGTCCCCCGCAGGCCCTCCCAGACCAGACGAGGGGCCAGGCGCCGCGCCAAGTAGCCTGGAGGACGGTAGACACGGGTGCCGCGCGGCAGGAGGTCGGCGCGTCGGCACCCGGGAAGACGTTGGACAAACCGAATACGTCCCCCGGCTCCTCTCACCCTCCGTGGTGCCCGTGTGCCGGGGGGAGGGGGAGACATCATGACCGCCCAGTTCCCTGTCGCGCGCCCACGCAGGCTCCGCCGTACGGCGGCGATGCGCCGGATGTCAGCGGGCACCCGGCTGCATCCCGCGGAGCTGGTGCTGCCGGTGTTCGTCAAGGAGGGCATCGACGAGCCCAGCCCTGTGACCTCCATGCCCGGCGTCCTGCAGCACACCCGCGACTCCCTGCTCAAGGCCGCCAACGAGGCCGCGCAGGCGGGCGTCGGCGGCCTGATCCTGTTCGGCGTGCCCGAGGTCAAGGACGCCAGGGGCTCGGCCGGCGACGACCCCGAGGGCATCGTCCAGCGCGCGGTCGCCGACGTGGTCGCCGAGGTCGGCGACGCGCTGGTCGTGATGACCGACACCTGCCTGGACGAGTTCACCGACCACGGCCACTGCGGCATCCTGACCCCCGGCGGGGAGGTCGACAACGACGCCACCCTGGAGCGCTACGCCGCCGTCGCGGTCGCCCAGGCCAGGGCCGGATCCCAGGTCATCGCGCCCAGCGGCATGATGGACGGTCAGGTCGCCGCGATCCGCGCCGCGCTGGACGCCGACGGCTTCCAGGAGATCCCCATCCTGGGCTACTCCGTCAAGTACGCCTCGGCGTTCTACGGCCCCTTCAGGGAGGCCGCCGAGTGCGCGCCGCAGTTCGGCGACCGCAACGCCTACCAGCAGGACCCCGCGGGTCCGATCGGTGAGGCGCTGCGCGAGGTGCGCCTCGACCTCCAGGAGGGGGCCGACGCCGTCATGGTCAAGCCCGCCCTCGCCTACCTCGACATCCTGCGCCAGATCCGCGACCTGGTGGACGTCCCGGTGGCCGCCTACCAGGTCAGCGGCGAGTACTCCATGATCGAGGCCGCCGCGGCGAACGGCTGGATCGACCGGGACCGCGCCATCATGGAGTCCCTGATCGCGATCCGCAGGGCCGGGGCGGACATGATCCTCACCTACTGGGCGACCGAGGTGGCCAGGAAGCTCGGCTGACCTGGTGTGACGACAGGCACGTGGTGAGAACCGGGGGTTTGTCATTCGCACATGGGGTCTGTGCGTTAGAGTGCGAGGACCGGTGCGGATGTGTCCCAGGTGGTGTAGACCCTGGCTGTCTGACTTCTTTCGCTGATCGACCGAACACGGGCATGTCATCGCATCCGAAGGCACGCGGGACGCGCGGACGACGGAGGACACGATGGTGGGGGTACCGCTGACTCGTCGGGGCAAACGACGCGCTCATCCGAAGCAGACGGTCGCCTCCGTGCTGGAGTACGCCGCCCTCGGCTGGGCGAGCTGTCCCGGGGCGCGGCCCCTGAACAGCGGTTCCCGCGCCTGCTCGTGCGACCGCATCGGCTGCCCGGACGCCGGTGCCCACCCGCTCTCCCGCGCCTGGCAGATGCAGGCGACCACCGACCTCGCCCTGCTGAGCCACTGGTGGCAACGTGACCCGGAGGCGAACGTGATCCTCCCCACGGGCAGGGTCTTCGACGTCTTCGACGTGCCGCTCGCCGCGGGCCTGACCGCCTTCGCGAACATGGACTCCGCCGGAACCGCCCAGGGCCCGGTCGCCGCCAACGGTGACCGGGTCCTGTTCTATGTGGCCACCCGCAACACCTCCGACGACGAGGACGAGTGGTGGTCCTGCTCCCTCGACTACGGCCCCTCGACCATCGAGGAGATGCCCGGCCTACGGTGGCACTGCCGCGACAGCTACGTCATGGCGCCGCCCTCCCTGCTGCCGACAGGCAAACCCGCCACCTGGCTCCGCCCCCCGGACGGGCGACCGCTTCCTGACCCGCTGGTCGTGCTGGAAAAGCTGGCCGATACCTGCTGATGGCGTAGCGTTTCTTTGCGACGCCTGGCGGCGTCGCGGGCTTGGGCGCTTTCGGGTCGGTGCTGTGTTTCTTTGCGACGCCTGGCGGCGTCGCGGGTTCGGGCGCTTCGGGCCGGTGCTTTCCCTCGTCACTCCGTCGCTTCGCTCCTGCGTTCCTCAGTCCAAGCACCGGCGCGCCCGAACCGGGTTTCTTTGCTCCGCCTGGCGGCGTCGCGGGCTTGGGCGCTTCGGGTCGGTGTCTTCCCTCGTCTCTCCGTCGCTTCGCTCCTGCGTTCCTCAGTCCAGACACCGACGCGCCCAAGCCGACACTCCTCACGCTTGGCGCCGGTGAAGCACAAGATCAAACTCTTCACGCCCGAGGTTGGCGCGCCCGAATCATGCCTCTTTGATCCGCCTGGCGGCGGTAAGGCACAGGCCGGAACTCTTCACGCACCGCGCCGGACGGTCGGGGTGAAGCCCTGCACTTCTGGCATAGGGGCTTTTCGCGCTGGTTGCCGAGGGCAGGGTCTCTGCACGCTGAGTAATTGTGGTGTCCGGAGCGGACCCCTATCCGGCCAGGGACGGTGCTCCTACCGTGGCCTTTCGCAGGTTGAGGCCCGGGGCGGGGGTTGGGATGCCCTGGGGTGGGGGCTGGGCCTGTCGTGGTTACGCTGGGGGCGTGAGCCTTACTGAGAAGTCCGAGGACCTGTTCGCCCGTGCCCGCGAGATCGTCCCTGGAGGGGTGAACTCTCCCGTCCGCGCCTTCGGCGCCGTCGGTGGTACGCCCCGGTTCATGGCCTCGGGGCAGGGGCCGTACATCACCGACGTGGACGGTAACCGCTACGTCGACCTGGTGTGCTCCTGGGGGCCCATGATCCTTGGGCACCGGCACCCGGCCGTGGTCGAGGCCCTGCAGGAGGCGCTCGCGGCCGGGACCTCGTTCGGTACGGCCACGCCCGGCGAGGTCGAACTCGCCGAGGAGATCGTCTCCCTCGTCGAGCCCGTGGAGAAGGTCCGCCTCGTCAGCTCGGGCACCGAGGCCACGATGTCGGCCGTACGGCTGGCGCGGGGGTTCACCGGCCGGGCGAAGATCGTCAAGTTCGCCGGCTGTTACCACGGCCACGTGGACGCGCTGCTCGCCTCCGCCGGGTCGGGACTGGTCACCTTCGGGCTGCCCGACACCCCCGGTGTCACCGGAGCGTCGGCCGCCGACACGGTCGTGCTGCCGTACAACTCGGTCGAGGCCGTCACCGAGGCCTTCCGGGAGTTCGGCGACGAGATCGCGTGCGTGATCACCGAGGCGTGCCCGGCCAACATGGGCGTCGTCCCTCCGCTGGACGGCTTCAACGCCAAGCTGCGTGAGCTGTGCACCGCCCACGGCGCCCTGCTGATCCTCGACGAGGTGCTCACCGGCTTCCGGGTCTCCGAAGCCGGGTGGTACGGCCTCGACCCGGTCGAGGCCGACCTGATGACCTTCGGCAAGGTCATGGGTGGTGGTCTGCCCGCCGCCGCCTTCGGTGGTCGTGCCGACGTGATGGCCAATCTCGCTCCCGAGGGGCCGGTCTACCAGGCGGGCACCCTGTCGGGGAACCCGCTGGCCTGCGCGGCGGGCCTGGCCACCCTGCGTTCCTGCGATGAGGAGGTCTACGACCGGGTCGACGCCGCCGCCCTGATCATCGGCCGTGCCGCCTCCGACGCCCTGGCCGCGGCCGGAGTGCCGCACCGCCTGCAGCGTGCGGGCAGCCTGTTCTCCATCTTCTTCACCGAGGACCAGGTCACCGACTTCGCCGGTGCGCAGACCCAGAACACCGCCGCCTACCGGGCGTTCTTCCACGCCATGCTCGACCAGGGCGTCTATCTGCCTCCCTCGGCGTACGAGGCGTGGTTCCTCTCCTCCGCCCATGACGAGGAGGCCCTCTCCCAGGTGGTCGAAGCCCTCCCCGCAGCCGCCAAAGCCGCAGCCCAGGCCTTCTGAACCGTCGCTCGGACCTGCCGACCCGAAACACCTCGGCCTGGGTGTGCCCCGCACCCAGGCTGAGAGGCACCCTGGGTGCCCCGACGCCATGCCTGAAGAGCTCGCCCCGGACGCCCCGGCATCAGAAGTGAAGAGTTTGGTCTTGTGCTTCACCGGTGCTGTGTGTGAGGGGTTTTCGGTTCGGGCGCGCCGGTGCTTGGACTGAGGAACGCAGGAGCGTAGCGACGGAGTGACGAGGGAAAGCGCCGGCCCGAGGCGCCCGGACCCGCGCCGCCGTCAGGCGGCGCAAAGAGACACGTCGCAAAGAGACACGTCGCAAAGAGACACGTCGCAAAGAGACACGTCGCAAAGAGTCACAGCCGCAACTAGCTGAGATCGATGTCGATGTCGAAAGGGACCGGGACGGTCAGGCGGCCGTGGTGGATGCCGGTGAGGCCGTAGGCGCCGGTGGCGGGGTCGAGTTCGTAGACGTAGACGACGGGCTTGCCGTCGTTGTTCTCCACTCGCCAGAAGTGGGTGATCCCCGCTTCGGCGTAACGGAACGGCTTGGTCTTGCGGTCACGATCCTCTGACTCGGGAGAGACGATCTCGACGACGAGGTGCACTTCGTCGGGCGTGTAGAAAGTCCGTTCGTCGTCATCGGCCGCCACGGTGTCGATGACGACGATGTCGGGGCAGGGGCGTGTGCGGTGTCCGAGTTTGACGTCCATCTGGTTCACCGCTGACAGCGACTCCGGGGTCTGTTCGTCGAGCGCCTCGGTGAGGCGACGGATCATGCGCTGGTGGAAACGCTTCTGGGGGGACATGAAGACGAGGGCTCCATCGATGAGTTCGACGTGCTTGAAGAAGTCGGGCTCGCCGTTGGGTCCCTCTGCCGGAAGGTGGTCGAGGTCGTCGGCCTTCCACCCCCAGGGGGGTGGTGACGGCCAGTATTCGAGCGCGCTACTCACGGTGTTCACCGTGGCGTCATCCTCGTCACCCGGTGTGCTCATCCCAGATCATCTCCGTTGCCCTCCGCCCATTGTCTCCTGCCTCCCCGCCCCGAGGCCATGAACACGACCTGGACGCGAAGAAGACACAGGGAACACAGGGCTCCGCCGCCCACGGCGGAGCCCTCCTGTTCGAGTGCCCCGATGCCAAGCGTGAAAAGGTTCGCCCCGGACGCCCCGGCGCCAGAAGTGAAGAGTTTGGTCTTGTGCTTTACCGGTGCCGTGCGTGAGGGGTTTTCGGTTCGGGCGCGCCGGTGCTTGGACTGAGGAACGCAGGAGCGAAGCGACGGAGTGACGAGGGAAAGCGCCGGCCCGAGGCGCCCGGACCCGCGCCGCCGTCAGGCGGCGCAAAGAGTCACAGTGACGAGGGAAAGCGCCGGCCCGAGGCGCCCGAACCCGCGCCGCCGAAGGCGGCGCAAAGAGACACAACATTATTTCGAGCTCAGGATCTGCTCCAAGCTCTCAGGAGCGGAGAGGAGTTCGTTGACCTGTTCGGCGGTCAGGTCCTTGCCGTTGAGGCGGAGGGTCGGGGTGCTGTTGACCTTCTGCTTCTGGGCGTATTCGGTGGCCTTGTCGACGTCGGCCCCCATCTCCAGGCCGGTGACGCACTTGTCGAACCCGGCGTCGTAGAAACCGAGGTCCCGGGCCCAGTTGAGCAGGTCCTTGTTCTCGAAGCCGTTCTGCCCCTCGACCGGCTGGTTGGCGTACAGCGTCTTGGCGTAGGAGGCCCACTTGTCGGGCGGGGTGCACAGGGCGGCGTTGGCGCCGCGCCGGGAGACCGACGGTACGGGTTCGGGGTGGGCGGGGGCCTGGAAGAGCTGGAACGGCCGGAAGATCACCCGGGCCTTGCCCTCCGCGGCGGCCTTGTAGATCGCGTCGCCGGCGGTGTCCTCAAGCTTCTTGCAGAAGGGGCACTGGAAGTCCTCGAAGATCTCCAGGGTGGGGGCGGTGACGCCCTCCTTGGCCATGAGGATCGAGCCGTCCTCCTGGCGTGTGGTCGGAGCCAGCGGCCCGGTGTAGGCGACGGCCTTCTGGTTGCTCTGACCGGTGTTGTTCTGCGCGACGACGACCGCGACCACGATGACCGCCGCGGCGGCTATGCCACCGAGGACGCCCAGCAGCAGTTTCCGCTGCCTGTCCTTGGCGGCCTGCAGCCTGCGCTCCTCGGCGACGCGCTCCCTGGCCGACTGCCGCCGGGCGTTCTTGCTCATGAGGACTCCTCATCGATATCGCTGCGGCGGTCAGACCGGCTGGCCCGCCCGCCGGTATTCGTCGGTCACGACGCATCCGAAAAGCGCCACGGTTATCACGTGTACGGCCGTGCACCACAGGCAGATCTTGCCGAGGACGAGCAGTTCGGCGCTCACCAGGTAGACCACGAAGAGCACGCCGACGATCACGCTGCCGAGCCGTACCCAGCGGATGAGGGGGGAGGCCGAGCGCCAGGCCCACGGGGTGGTCAGCACCGTGATCGCGGCGAAGAACAGCAGGCCGAGCACGGGTACCGGGATGCCCAGCAGTTCGGAGTAACTGCTCGACGTCACCGAGGCGCAGTCGATCGTGGAGTTCTCCGCGCACACGAGGGGCACCGCGGTGTCGTAGTGGGCGAGGGTCAGGTAGGCCGAGACCGCCAGGCCCATGACGCTCAGCAGGATCGTCGCGACGAGGAACCAGCGCGGCCGTTCCGGTGCTCGACCGGGGTGCGGGTGAACGTCTGTGGCCATGGGGTTTCCTATGGGGGTTCCGGCTTCGCGTCGCCGTGCGGGACAGAGGCGAGGCTAGAACAAAGGGCGTAAGAGGGCGGTAAGGGGCTTGGTAGTGCGTCTTTGGTGCTCATGGGGATCTGTCGGGTCTGAGCGACGATAGCCGGGACAGGCTTTCCCGAAGTAGGGGACAAAGTCCTTGGAAAGACCCGGGGCGGTTTTCCTTTCGTGATTTCTACGGTTCGGTGGGGACTTTTCGGTGTGGGGAGTGGTTGTGTTCCTCCCGGAAGTGGGGGTTGTGAGAAGTCGAGGGTGGCGGCGAGGATCGGGCGGGTAGCCTGACGGAGTCGGTCGTGGGGCCGTGCCGGTGACTCCCCAGGGCGGTGCCCGAGGGGAGACGCGCCGGACGGCCGTGCATGTGCCGGTGTGGTGTCATGGGCGGCCTACCATGATCATCGGAGATACGTGGTAGACGGTCGCCCTCCGGATCGATCATCGTCCCCCGATTGGAAAAGCCTGTGACCGAACGAGGAACGTATGTGCTGGGCATTCCCACCGCCGCGGGCGGCAAGGTGGTGTTGCCTTTCCTGACGGGGGAGCAGGCGGAGCGGGTCAGGGCGTCGTTCGCGGACGTCGCCCAGGCCGCGGCCCAGGTGAAGGAGAGGCCGATGGGAGCGACGCGCCCCTGTGGCAACTGTGAGGGAAACGGCCACTATTACGAGACCCGTGAGACCAAGACCGCCGCGGGCGGGACGGTGGTGACCCAGGTCGAGATCACCTGCCGTCCCTGCAAGGGGAGCGGGCAGGTCAGCGCCAAGGACTGAGGTCTCCGTTCTTCGGTCCCCGTACGGCCTCCGGGGGCGGCGGCCGTACGGGACCTGATGCCGCAAAACCACCCAGGCGTCGCGAAGCTGTACGGGTGGCTTGAAAGGGTATGAACGAAGGCGATGGGCCGGGCTGGGCGAAGGTGTGATGGATTCGGCGACTTTCGTCCCTGTTCGTGCTTTTTCTTTAGCAAAGGGAGCTTTTTCTGCTACGGGCGTTTAGAGTTGCTACATGCTGGATCTCAACCGCCTCAAAGCTCTGCACGCCGTGGCCGTGTACGGATCGGTCGGCGCGGCGGCCGACGCCCTCATGGTGACCCCGTCCGCCGTGTCTCAGCAGCTCGCCAAGCTCGAACGGGAGACCGGCGCGACGTTGCTTGAGCGCAACGGGCGCGGGGTCCGGTTGACGGACGCGGCCGGGTTGCTCGCCGACCACGCCGAGCGCATCCTCGCGCTGGTCGAGACCGCGGAGGCCGACTTCGAGGCGCTGCGGGGAGCGGTCGTCGGCAGGTTGAGCATCGGGGCGTTTCCCACGGCGGCGCGGGGGCTGCTGCCCGCGGCGCTGTCCCACCTGCAGCGGCGCCACCCCGACCTCAGGCTCCAGCTGCACGAGCGGGAGCCGGAGCGCCAGCTCCGTGAGGTGAGCAGGGGTGAGCTCGACCTCGCGGTCGTCCAGGACTGGATGAACCGGCCGCTGGCCGTTCCCGAGGGGCTCTCCAGGGCGATGCTCTTCGACGACGTCGCCGACGCGATCCTGCCCTCGTGCCATCCGCTGGCCGACCGGCAGGAGATCGAGCTCTCCGAGCTGTCCGGCGAGCGATGGATCAGCTCCTCGCCCGGTACGGTCTGCCGCGACTGGCTCGTCTACACGCTGCGTTCGGCCGAGCTCGAACCCGACATCGCCTGCATGGCCGACGAGTATCCGACCCACCTCGCCCTCGTCGCGGCCGGGCAGGGCTGCGCGATCGTCCCCCGTCTCGGCCGCGACTTCGTGCCCGAGGGGGTGCGGATCGTCCCGCTCAGGCCGCGTCCCACCCGGAAGATCTACGCGCTCTGGCGCACCGACGCGGCCCGCCGCCCGGCGATCAGGGCCGCGGTCGAGGCGCTCAGGCTCGCCTCCGAGCCCCACTGTCCGGCGGGTACGGCCGATCCGGTCGGGGAACCCGTCGAAGGCTGAGCGCGCGGGCCGGGCGCCACGGTGACCGGCCCGTGAACAGGTGTCCCATATCGGCCACAGATCGGCCGTAGAACGGTGAGATCATGCACGAAGCACCGGAAAACGCCGCTAAACCCGGAAGTCGACTGTCTTCGGCGCTGGCGTCGTCCGGGCGGCACAGCCACACTGGTCCATCTATGCGCCCTATTCATCCATACCTGTCGGTAGGCTGGCGGCACCATGGCTGAGACGACCGTCGTTCACCTCCTGCGCCACGGTGAGGTGCACAACCCCGCGAACATCCTGTACGGCAGGCTCCCCGGATACCACCTGTCGGAGACGGGAAAGCAGATGGCCGAACTGGTCGCCAAGTCCGTCGCGGGACGAGACGTCACGGCCCTGTTCTCCTCCCCTCTGGAGCGGGCCCAGGAGACCGTCGCTCCGATCGCCTCCTCCTTCGGCCTTGAGGTCACCCTCGACGAACGTCTCATCGAGGCGGAGAACATCTTCGAAGGCGTCTCGGTCGCCGGGGGCAACGGCGTCTTCCGCAGCCCGCGCCACTACCGTCACCTGTGGAACCCGCTGCGTCCCTCCTGGGGAGAGCGCTACACCGACGTCGTCCGGCGGATGAAGAGCGTGATCGACACCGCCAGAGACGCGGCGCGCGGTCACGAGGCGGTGCTGGTCAGCCACCAGCTGCCGATCTGGATCATCCGGCTCGCGGCCGAGGGCAGGCGGCTGCCGCACGACCCCAGACGCAGGCAGTGTTCGCTGGCCAGCCTCACGAGCTTCTCCTTCGAGGGCGACCGGCTGGTCAGTGTCGGATACAGCGAACCCGCGGGCGCGCTCGTCGGGCGCCCTGCCGTACCGGGCGCCTGACCACGCCGGTAGAGTGACTGCTCTACCGGTTGTAGTACAGGAAGACTCAGCCCCTGATGCGCGCAAAACCCTTCGCCGCCGTGCTGCTCGTGGCCGTGTCGATCGTCACCGTGGCCGGATGTGCCGGTAACCAGGGATCGCAGCCGCAGAGCGGGGACACCCGCTTCGTGCCGGGTGACGGCAAGATCACCACGTTCGAGGCCGCCGGCCGCAAACCGGCTCCAGCCGTCGAGGGCGAGACCCTCGACGGCAAGACCGTCTCCCTGGCCTCGTACAAGGGCAAGGTCGTGGTGCTGAACTTCTGGGCCGCCTGGTGCGCGCCCTGCCGCTCTGAGGCGCCGGTGCTCAAGGACATCGCCGCCAAGACCAAGGCGTCGGGCGTGGAGTTCCTCGGCATCGACTTCAAGGACCGCAAGGCCGAGGCCCAGGCCTTCGAACGCAGCCAGCAGCCCGGATACCCCAGCATCTTCGACCAGCCGGGCCGGATCGCGCTGTCCTTCCACGGCACCGTGCCCCCGGCCGCGATCCCCTCGACGCTGGTCATCGACCGCCAGGGCCGGATCGCGGCCCGTGCCCTCGGCGCCGTCAAGTACAACGACCTCCTCGACGTGGTCACCAAGGTCGGCGGTGAGCACTGAGGTGGGAACCGACCTGACCGCGACGGTCGCGAGCGGGTCGCTGCTGCTGGCGTTGCCGATCGCGGTGGCCGCCGGCCTTGTCTCCTTCCTGTCGCCCTGCGTGCTGCCACTGGTGCCCGGCTACCTGTCGTACGTGACGGGGATGAGCGGTGACCCGAGGCGCGGCCGGATGGTCGCGGGCATCGGGCTGTTCGTGCTCGGCTTCGCGCTGGTCTTCGTGGCGGGCGGGGCGATCTTCGGGAGTCTCGGCGAGGCGCTGGCCGACAACGCCGCGATCATCACGCGGGTGCTCGGCGTACTGACGATCGTGCTCGGCCTGGCGTTCATGGGGGTGCTGCCCGGTCTCCAGCGTGACCTGCGCATCCACCGGATTCCAGCCGCAGGGCTGGCCGGGGCGCCGCTGCTCGGCGTGGTCTTCGGCCTCGGCTGGACCCCCTGCATCGGCCCCACCCTGGGTGTCGTGCTCACCCTGGGACTCACCGAGGGCAGCGCGGGGCGGGGAGCCCTGCTGGCCTTCGCCTACGCGCTCGGCCTCGGACTGCCCTTCCTGGTGGCGGGGCTGGCATACCGTAGGGCACTGCACACGTTCAAGGCGGTTCGCCGCCATTCGCAGCTGATCACCCGGATCGGCGGGGCCATGCTGGTCGCCGTCGGCCTGCTGCTCGTCACGGGACTCTGGGGAGAGCTCGTCGCGACCATGCAGGGGTGGATCGGCGGATTCGAGCCGGTGATCTGATGGAGGAAGTCAAGCAGGCCGAGCCTGGCCGTACGGCCGGGCGGCGCGAGCCGGACGGGGACGAGCGGGCCGTACGGCCGGGCTCGTTCGGCGTGGTCGCGTGGGCGCGCTGGTTCTGGCGCACGCTCACCTCGATGCGCACGGCCCTGATCCTGCTGTTCCTGTTCGCCCTCGCCTCGGTCCCGGGGTCGATCTGGCCGCAGCGCGGCGTCTCCGACGCCAAGGTCTCGCAGTACTTCAGCGACAGCCCGGCCCTGGCCGAGTGGCTCGACCGGCTGTGGCTGTTCGACGTGTTCAGGGCGCCGTGGTTCGCCGCGATCTACCTGCTGCTGTTCCTGTCCCTGATCGGCTGCGTGCTTCCACGTGCCGCGACGCACCTGCGTGAGCTGCGGAAGAAGCCCCCGGCACCGCCGCGCAACCTGCTTCGGCTGCCGCAGAACGCCTCCTTCGAGGGTGACCTGACCGTCGAGGAGGCGGCGAAGCGGCTGCGCCGGATGCGCTTCCGGGTGGTCACCGGGCCCGGCTGGGTCTCCGCAGAGAAGGGCTACCTGCGCGAGACGGGCAACCTGATCTTCCACGTCGCGCTGCTCGGCCTGCTCGTCGCGGTCGGCGCGGGCGCCCTGTACGGCTACCGCGGCAACGTGCTGGTCGTCGAGGGGGAGGGCTTCGCCAACACGGTCGCCGCCTACGACCGCTACATGCCCGGCCAGCAGGTCAGCGCCGAGTCGCTCGAACCGTTCTCCTTCACCCTTGACGACTTCCAGGCCACCTACATCGCCCAGGGCGAGCGGCGTGGCCAGCCGCTCGACTTCGAGGCCAGGCTCAAGGTCACCGACGCCCCCGGCGCCGGACAGCGCGACTACACGCTGAAGGTCAACGACCCGCTGGACGTCAACGGCACGCTGACCTACCTCATCGACCACGGCTACGCCCCCACCTTCAAGATCACCGATGGCAGGGGGCAGGTCGCCTTCGACGGTCCCGTGCCGTGCCTGGTCGTCCAGCCCGCGACGTTCACCTCCGAGTGCGTCATCAAGGTGCCCGACGCCCAGCCGGAGCAGCTCGGCCTCCTGATCGGCTTCCTGCCGACCACGGTGCCGATGAACGGTGAGTGGATCTCGGTCTTCCCCGGCGCGGCCAACCCGACCGCCCAGGTGTACGGCGCGTTCGCCGGGGACCTCGGGCTGCGCAACGGCAGGCCGCAGTCGGTCTACGAGCTGGACCCGACGAGCCTGAAGAAGATGAAGCCGCTGGTCATGAAGGCCGACCCGCTGGCCGTCGGCAAGAAGCTCGACCTGCCGAACGGTATGGGGTCGATCGAGTTCACCGGGCTCAGGCAGTGGATCGCACTGCAGATCACCCACGACCCGGGCCGGATGCCCGCGCTCGTCGCCTCCGCGCTCTCGGTGATCGGCCTGGTGCTCTCGCTGACCGTCCGCCGCCGCCGGGTGTGGGTGCGGATCGGCGACCGGCAGGAAAAGGACAGTGGACACGTCGAGATCGGCGGTCTCACGCGCACCGAAGGCAGCGATTTCAGCGAGGAGTTCGCCGGGATCGTCGCCGCTTTGAATCCAGGAGTGAACAACGATGCCCGTTGAGGTCGATGTCGGCCTCGCCACGCTGAGCGACCAGCTCACCCTGGCGACCGTGCTGCTCTACATCGTCGCGATGATCGGCTACGCCCTCGACCTCGGCTTCGGCCGGGTCAGAAGCACCGCGAAGGCCAGGACCGCCGGTGAACCCGCGCTCGTCACGGTCGGCGGGGACGCGGGGGGTGTCTCCCAGGACATCCCCCGGGACGAGGCGCCCGAGGAGAAGGCACCACCCGCCTGGGCGCTGCGGGCGGCCCCGGTCGCGCTCGCGCTGACCTGGCTCGGCTGGGCCGCGAACCTGGCGGCCATCCTGACCAGGGGCTGGGCCATCGGCCGCTGGCCGTGGGGCAACATGTACGAGTTCGTGGTCGCGATGTGCTTCGCGGCGGTTAGCGCGTTCCTGTTCATGCACCTGCGCTACCGGAACCTGTTCCTGGGGGCCTTCGTCACGGTCGCCGCCGCCCTCGGGCTCGGCTTCGCCGTACGGTATCTGTACGTGCAGGCCGGTCCCGTCGTGCCGGCGCTGAACTCCTACTGGGTCGCCATCCACGTGTCGGCGGCGATCATCGCCAGCGGCCTGTTCATCATGGCGGGCGTCGCCGGTGTCCTCTTCCTGGTGAGGAAGGACAGCGCGGTCCGGCTGCCGTCCCGGCAGGACCTGGAGCGGGTCGCGCACCGCGCCATCGTGGTCGGCTTCCCGATCTGGACGTTCGCCGTCATCGCGGGCGCCCTCTGGGCGGACAAGGCGTGGGGACGTTACTGGGGCTGGGACCCCAAGGAGGTCTGGGCGTTCATCACCTGGATCGCCTACGCGGCCTACCTGCACGCCCGCGCGACCGCGGGGTTCAGGGGCAGGGCCGCGATGATCGTGCAACTCATCGCCTTCGCCTGCCTGATGTTCAACCTGGTCGGGGTGAACATCTTCCTCGGCGGTCTGCACTCCTACGCCGAGGTTCCCGGCTGAGACCGGTCCTTCCCGCCCGTCAGGAGGGCGGCCGTGCCGTACCTCCTGGCGGGCTTTCGCATGCGCTGTTCACTCCTCGTCACGCAGCCGCCGCTCCAGGTCCCTGAGGAACTCGGGGTCGTCGTCGGGGCCCCTGGGGGCCTCGCGGCGCACGGGCCTGTGGTCGTCGGGTGGGAGCGTTCCCCTGGCCCCGGAGACGCTCGGCCTGCCGAGCAGGAGCCAGAACACGCCGCCCGCGACGGGCAGCAGCAGCACGATGATCACCCATAGGAGCTTGGGCAGGTTTCTGGCGTCCTCGTCCGGCGTGGTGATCGCGTCGAACAGGCAGTAGAGCCAGAAGGCGAGTATCGCCAGACCGACAAGCAGGGGCATGCCCGAACTGTAAGCCATTCGGCGGCAGGGTGCGGTCGTGGCCCCGATCCGGGTGACTGACGGGGGCCCACGCCGTACGGTGGAGCCTGTTGCCACTTCCTCCTGGGGCGTGTGATGGCGAATTCGGCGGACAAGGGCCGTCATCGGCGGCGCTGGTGGCAGCGGAGCCTGCCACAGCGCACGGAGAGTGTCGCAGGGAGAGCGGTCCGTGACGCGCCGCTCGCGCCGGAGTGGCGGATGGGCGCCGTGACGGCTCCGGTGGTCGACCGCCCGCAGTACACCTGGCGGGACTTCGAGCTCGACGACGAGCGGCCGAGGGCCATGCCGAACCCTCCGGACGCCCCCGGGATGGGCGACGGCCTACGGCACTGCGGGCGGCTCGAACGCATCCTGCACCGCCAGTGGGACGCCGACCAGGGGCCGCCGTCCGCGGACGCCGTACGGGCGGTCGAGAGCCTGGCCAGGCTGCCCGACATCCTCAAGAGGAAACTCGCCGAGGGGCTCGACGGCATCTACGTCGGCGCGGGCGGGGTGCCCGACCTGGACGACATGGGCTATCTGCGGGGCGCGCCGCTGCCCTCGGGCCGGGCGACCTGGGACATCTGCGCGGGAGCGTACGGCGACCGCAAGATCGTCGTGGGGGACCGGCCCTCGCCGACTCCGGACGTGATGATGCACGAGGTCGGGCACGCCCTGGACGACGTGGACGCTCCCCACGGAGACTGGGTCTCCGACTCTCCCGAGTTCGCGGCCCTTTATGAGAGATGCGTCCCTATGCTGGCCTCCGGGTTCCACCTTCAGTCGGGCGATCTGGGGCGTAAGGAGTTTTTCGCTGACGCCTTCGCCGCGATCGTTTCGCGGCAGCGTCCGGCCCTGGTGGACATGCTCGGCGGTAACACGAGGCTGGCGCTCGATGTCATGTTGTTCTTCAACCGGCGTTACGGAATCTAGGTGATCTGGGATGTACGTCATCCGGCTCGCTGACGGAACGCTGCGCGTGCCGCAGACTCTGTCCAGTGATGACGGGCGTCTGATCGGCAACGCGTACGTGGAACTGCTACCGGGAGATCCGGACTACGACCGGTGGCTGGCGGAGGCGTTCACCGAGGAGGAACTCGCCGAGCGCAGACGGCGCTGGCTTGAGGAGAACGACGATCTGGAACGTGAGTTCCTGGCCTTCAAGGCCGAACAGGACGGCTGAGGTCCCTGGGGACACCCCGGGTGGGGGCGGGGTTGCGGCTCGGGGGGTGCGAGCCGTACGACTCCATCGGTGACCCTGCGGCTTTCCGGGTGGGGGCCCCGTAGGACCACCGATGGTGTGACGTCATAAGTCGTCAGACACGCGGTGCGTCGCCTGCCGGCCTTTCGGCCGTCAAGACGTCTTCCCCGCGCAGAAGGGCGTGCACTTCCGACTCGCGGAACCGCCGATGCCCTCCGGGGGTACGGATGCTGCTGATGCGGCCTGCCGCGGCCCAGCGTGTAACCGTCTTTGGGTCGACCCGGAAGAGGGCGGCAACCTCTCCGGGCGTCAGCAGACGCTCGCTGCTACTCTCCACAATCTCTCCCCCTCGCATCCCGCTTCCTGCCAGCGGGCGGACAGGTAACCAGTGTGCCGAGCGAAGTCTGATTTATCCGTGCTTTTCTACAAAGATCACGGGTTGTTATCGACTGACTGCCCGATTGTTATATGATAGAGCCTCTTTGAGAGTCTCGTGGGTGTTTCTTTACGAAACTGATCTGTTGTGCACACTAGCAGCGCTCACGCGCAGTGCGAAGCACCCACTTCGGCACCCCACACCTACCCCTGAGCAGGCCGGGTGTGGGGTGACGTAACCTCAACGCTGTGCATCCCGTCTTCGTTTACACCGTCTCCCGGCTGGGACTCCTGGCCGTGAGCATCGGTGTGCTCTATCTCCTCGGCCTTCGCCAGCCCTTCATCCTGCTGGTCGCCGCATTCCTGGTCAGTGGGGTGGCCAGCTACGTCCTGCTGTCGAAGCAGCGCGACGCGGTGAGTCAGCGATTCACTAAGAATCAGGAGTGATCACGGCAACGGGAACATGCCGACTCGGGCATGGTACTCGTGACCAAGCCGCGTTGTGTCACTACCAACCAGTAACCCTCCGTGATGGGCGAGGAATGCCTTGACGCCGATTCCGCGCTCCCTAGTGGGATTCCACGACAGGGCCTTGCCGGTGCGCGGATCGATCGCCGAGATTCCCGGCCTCGGGACCGCTCCAGGGCCCGCGGAGTCATGGCCGAGCGGGTTGTTCAGCCACCGCTGGTGCCCGCCGACGTACACGGCCGCGCCCGTCACGGCGACCGCGTAGAGCGAGTCGCCCCCGGTGAGGTTCATCCAGGTCGGCCGCACGTTCTCCAGCGAGCCCCGGGGGCGCGTCTCGAAACGCGCCGTGCTGTCGCATGGCTTGTCCGGCCCCTGGGGGCCGCCGGTCGTGACGATCGCGAAGTAGCTCCCGTCCGGGGCGAAGTCCACCCCCCGGACGTAGGAGGGGAAGACGGCCTTGCACCTGGCCGCGTAGGTCGAGGTCCGCCAGTCGGCGACCTTCGCGGGACGGGCGGCGACGTCGACGAGCCCGAGCTGCGGCCGGGAAAGGCCGTTCATGGTGGTGAAGTCGCCCGCGACCACCAGCCGGTCCCCGCTCAACGCCATCGAGGCGATCTTGACCCGGCGCCCCCTCGGATCGCCAAGCCGTACGGCGAAGCCCGCGTCGACCACCCCGCTCACGGCGTCGAGCCTGGCCAGTGCCGTACGGCCGGTCCCGCTGATCCCGACGAAGTCACCGCCGACGTAGAGCCGGGAACCGGACCTGGCCAGGGCGGTGACCCCGCCCCCGTAGGTCTGGGCGCCGAAGTCCGTCATCGGGGCGCCGTCGGACAGTCGCAGCCTGACCAGGCCGTTGGTGTCCGCCCCCGAGGCGGCGGGCCCGACCGCCGACAGGCCTTCGGTCTGGGTGGCCGTGGTCTCGGTGAACTCGCCCCCGGCGTAGACCGTGCCGCCGGGCCCGTCGACCAGCGCCCTGACCTGCCCGTCCAGGATCGGCGCGAAGCCCGCCAGAACACGCCCGGTGACCAGGTCGTAGGCGAAGATGTTGGAGCGCTCCACCGTGGTCCTGCTCCCGGCGTTCCTCACCTGGCTGAAGGAGCCGCCGACCACCACCGTCCTGCCGACGAGCGCGATGGCGTTGACGATCCCGTCGAGCACATGGGGGGTGTTGTTCACCGGGTTGGCGGAGACGACCCGCGTGTGCCGTATCGTGCCCGCCGCCGCGGGCGAGGCCGCCCAGGGCGGCAGAAGAACCATTGCTGCGACCAGCGCCGAAACGCTCCTGGTAAACATTCGGTAATTCCTAGCAGACCCACAGTGACCAAGCCGTCACTTTCCGTGGATACCGGAGTGCCCCCGGCCACGACCGCCCCCGACACCGGGAACGAGGACCAGCCCCCGTGCTTCTCGGCGCCGTGCGCGAGGTTTTTGATCTTGCGCTTTACCGGCGCCAAGTGTGAGGGGTTTCGGTTCGGGCGCGCCGGCGCTTGGACTGAGGAGTGAGGGAGCGAAGCGGACGAACGACGAGGGAAAGCGTTGGCCTGAGGCGCCCGAACCCGCGACGCCGCAGGCGGAGCAAAGAGACACAGCCCGCGACGCCGCCAGGCGTCGCAAAGAGACACAGACGGCGCTAATAGGCTGGGCCCCATGACGCGCGCTTCGCTGGACAAGCAGCCGCATGAGGTCGCCGCGATGTTCGATCGCACGGCCCGGCGGTACGACCTGGTCAATGACGTTATCTCCCTTGGCCAGGTCAGGCTGTGGCGCAAGGCGACCGCGGCGGCGGTCGACGCGGGCCCCGGGGAGCTGGTCCTGGACCTGGGCGCGGGCACCGGCACCTCGACCGACACCTTCACCTCCCTCGGGGCGCGGGCCGTCGCCTCCGACTTCTCGCTGGGCATGCTGAGCACCGGGGTACGGCGGCGCGGCGGTTCCGGCATCTCCGGTGGCGGGGTGCGGGGGGTCAGTTTCATCGCGGGTGACGCGTTGCGACTGCCGTTCGCCGACGACGTGTTCGACGCGGTGACGATCTCGACGGCGTTGCGCAACGTGCAGGACACCGGGCAGGCGCTGCGTGAGATGCTGCGGGTGGCCAAGCCGGGCGGACGCCTGGTGATCCTGGAGTTCTCCCACCCCACGCTGCGTTCTTTCGACCTGATCTACACGCAGTACCTCATGCGGTTCATGCCGAAGGCCGCCAAGGTGTTCGGTTCGAACGACGACTCCTACGAGTATCTGGCCGAGTCGATCAGGGAGTGGCCGGACCAGGCGGGGCTGGCGAAGATCATTCAGGAGGCGGGCTGGAAGCGGGTCGCCTGGCGGAATCTCGCTCTGGGCATCGTGGCCCTTCATCGGGCATATAAGCCCGCGTGAACATTGACAGGCGATAGCAGTACCCGCCTGACACTTCTCGCCGCAAAGGGGTTAGACTTCGGCGCGACAAGTTTGTGAAGGTCTTCACAAAGGAACGAAAGGCCCCACCCCGAGGCCCTCAAAGCGTGTAGGACAGGACAGGTCCCGTGACCGTGCCAGCCGCCGTACAGCGGAATGTCGCTGAGGCTGACGCCGACGTCATCGTCGTCGGCGCCGGGCCCGCCGGTTCGACAACCGCTTTCCATCTCGCACAGGCCGGGCTTGACGTCCTGTTGCTTGAGAAAACCACTTTCCCCCGCGAGAAGGTCTGCGGTGACGGGCTGACGCCCAGAGCGGTCAAGCAGCTCATCGCGATGGGCATTGACATCGACGCCCCCGGTTGGGTCAGGAACAAGGGCCTGCGCGTGGTCGGCGGCGGTAGACGTTTCGAGCTCGACTGGCCCGAACTGGCCAGCTATCCGGACTTCGGGCTTGTCCGCACCCGCCAGGACTTCGACGAGATCCTCGCCTCCAACGCGGTGCGCGGAGGGGTCCGCCTGCTGCAGGGCGTCAACGTCACCGGCCCGATCCTCGACGACCGCAGCGGCCACATCGTGGGCGTGGTCGCCAAGAAGGACGGCGAGGAGGTCACCTACCGGTCCCGCCTCGTGGTCGCCGCCGACGGCAACTCCACCCGCATCTCGCTGGCGATGGGGTTGCACAAGCGCGAGGACCGCCCGATGGGCGTGGCCGTGCGGACCTACTTCACCAGCCCCCGTCACGACGACGACTACCTTGAGATCTGGCTTGAGCTGTGGGACGGCGAGACGCTGCTGCCCGGCTACGGCTGGGTCTTCGGCGTCGGCGACGGCACCTCCAACGTCGGTCTCGGACTGCTGAACACCACCGAGTCCTTCAAGGGCATGGACTACCGCGACCTGCTCAAGCGCTGGGTCAAGGGCATGCCCGAGGAGTGGGGCTTCAGCCAGGAGAACATGACCTCCCCCATCAGGGGGGCGGCGCTGCCGATGGCGTTCAACCGTCAGCCGCACTACACCAGGGGTCTGGTGCTGGTCGGGGACGCGGGCGGGATGATCAACCCGTTCAACGGCGAGGGCATCGCCTACGCGATGGAGAGCGGTCAGGTGGCCGCCGAGACCATCGTCCAGGCGCTCGGCCGTACGACTCCGGCGCAGCGTGAGCGTGTGCTGCGGGCCTACCCGCAGACGCTGAAGGACGCCTACGGTGGCTACTTCACCCTGGGCAGGGGTTTCGTCGAGCTCATCGGGCACCGCGGGGTGATGGACTTCGCCGCCAGGCACGCGCTGCCACATCCCGGACTGATGCGCTTCGCGCTCAAACTCCTTGGTAACCTCACCGACCGACGAGGCGATGCGTCAGACCGCATCATCAACGCTCTGTCGAAGGTCGCGCCGTCGGCATGACCTCAGCAAACGTACGGAACGTGGAAGGCAAGAGCGATGATCGCCCTGCCTAGACTTGCACAACGGCCTGAACAAGGAAACGACCTGATGAGCTGCGCGCCGGCGCGCGTGGAGATGGGAGAGGAGGCGTAGCGATGGAGTTGTACGCACCCATCCTGGTGCTCGCCGTTCTCGCGGCGGGATTCGCGATCTTCTCGGTGACGATCGCGCCCTTCACCGGTCCCAGGCGCTGGAACCGCGCGAAACTTGACGCCTACGAATGCGGGATCGAGCCGACGCCCCAGCCGGTCGGCGGCGGTCGCTTCCCGCTGAAGTACATGATCACCGCGATGCTGTTCATCGTGTTCGACATCGAGATCATCTTCCTCTACCCGTGGGCGGTCGCGTTCGACCAGCTCGGGGTTTTCGGACTGGTCGAGATGGTGCTGTTCATCGTCACCGTGCTCGTGGCCTACACCTACGTGTGGCGCCGCAAGGGTTTGGACTGGGACTAGACATGGGTCTTGAAGAGAAACTTCCGAGCGGGTTCATGCTCAGCACGGTCGAACAGGTCGCGGGCTGGGCGCGGAAGAACTCCGTCTGGCCGGCGACCTTCGGTCTGGCCTGCTGCGCCATCGAGCTGATGTCGACCGGTGGTCCCAAGCACGACCTGGCGCGCTTCGGCATGGAGCGCGCCTCGGCGTCTCCGCGCCAGGCCGACCTGATGATCGTCGCGGGCAGGCTCTCGCAGAAGATGGCGCCGGTGCTGCGCCAGATCTACGACCAGATGGCCGAGCCCAAGTGGGTCATCGCGATGGGCGTGTGCGCCTCCAGCGGCGGCATGTTCAACAACTACGCCATCGTGCAGGGCGTGGACCACGTCGTCCCCGTCGACATCTACCTGCCCGGCTGCCCGCCGCGGCCCGAGATGCTCATCGACGCGATCGTGAAGCTGCACGACAAGATCCAGAACATGAAGTTCGGCGCGCACCGTGCCAAGCAGATCGACGAGCTCGAACTGCAGGCGCTGCGGGCGCTGCCCCTGATCGATCAGGGGACCGCCAAATGAGGTGCCGCGACGACCGGCCCCGCGCGACGGACGAGGAGCGGTGAGGGACCGACATGAGCAGTGACAACCTCCCCGGGGTCCCGGAGGAGCCGATCGCCCGCACGGGCATGTTCGGTGCCAAGGGGACCGGTGACACCTCCGGCTACGGCCGCCTGGTCGTACGGCGCAAGCCCGAGCTGTCCACCCCCCGCCCCTACGGCGGCTACTTCGACACCGTCGCCGACGAGCTTGAGCGCGCCCTGGGCCCCGAGCTGGCCGACGCGGTCGAGCGTGTCGTCGTCGACCGCGGCGAGCTGACCTTCCACGTCAGGCGTGAGCGTCTGGTCGAGGTCGCCAGGACCCTGCGCGACGACCCCGCGCTGCGTTTCGAGCTGTCGCTCGGCGTCTCCGGCGTGCACTACCCCCACCTTGAGGGGGAGGAACTGCACGCGGTGATCCACCTGTGCTCGATCACCCACAACAGGCGCCTGCGCCTTGAGGTCGCGTGCCCCGACGCCGACCCGCACATTCCCTCCACGGTCTCTGTCTACCCGACGCACGACTGGCACGAGCGGGAGACCTGGGACTTCTTCGGGATCGTCTTCGACGGCCACCCGGCGCTGACCCGCATCATGATGCCGGACGACTGGGACGGGCACCCCCAGCGCAAGGACTACCCGCTCGGCGGTATCCCGGTCGAGTACCGCGGCGCCGAAATCCCCGCGCCCGACCAGAGGAGGTCGTACTCGTGAGTGCTCCGTTCGAAGAGATCACGGACGCCACCGAGGGCAAGGTCTACACCGTCTCGGGCAACGACTGGACGGAACTGGTCGAGACCCTCACCGGACAGCAGGACGAGCAGCTCGTCGTCAACATGGGTCCGCAGCACCCCTCGACGCACGGCGTGCTGCGTCTGGTGCTGAACCTGGACGGCGAGACGGTCACCGAGGCCCGCACGGTCATCGGCTACCTGCACACGGGCATCGAGAAGAACATGGAGTTCCGGACGTGGACCCAGGGGACCACGTTCGTGACCCGCATGGACTACCTCGCGCCGATCTTCAACGAGACGGCCTACTGCCTGGGCGTCGAGAAGCTGCTCGGCATCACCGACCGCGTCCCTGAGCGGGCGCAGGCCATCCGCGTGATGATGATGGAGCTGACCCGCATCTCCTCGCACATGGTGGCCATCGGCACCTTCGGCATGGAGCTCGGCGCGACCACGCCGTTCCTCTTCGGGTCCCGCGAGCGCGAGATGGTGCTCGACGTGATGGAGTACATCACCGGCCTGCGGATGAACATGGCCTACGTACGGCCCGGCGGCGTCTCGGTCGACCTGCCCGCAGGCGCGGTCGACAAGGTCGGTGAGCTGCTCAAGATCATGCCGCAGCGCATCAAGGACATGCGCAAGATGCTCGACGCCAACCCGGTCTACCTGGCCAGGACCAAGGACATCGCCTACCTCGACCTCACCGGCTGCATGGCGCTGGGTGTCACCGGGCCGATGCTGCGGGCCGCGGGCCTGCCGTGGGACCTGCGCAAGTCGCAGCCCTACTGCGGTTACGAGACCTACGAGTTCAACGTCCCGACCGAGAAGACCGCCGACGTCTACGGCCGCTATCTCGTCAGGATGGCCGAGATGGAGGAGTCGCTCAAGATCATTGAGCAGGCTCTCGACCGGCTCTCCGGCCCGCTCAAGGGCGACCGGGTCATGGTGGACGACAAGAAGATCGGCTGGCCCGCGCAGCTCGCGCTCGGCCCCGACGGCCTGGGCAACTCGCCCGACCACATCGCGCACATCATGAGCGGTTCGATGGAGGCGCTGATCCACCACTTCAAGCTGGTCACCGAGGGCTTCCGGGTCCCGGCCGGGCAGGCCTTCGCCTCGGTCGAGTCGCCCCGTGGCGAACTCGGCGCCCACGTGGTCAGCGACGGCGGCACCAGGCCCTACCGTGTGCACTTCCGCGACCCGTCCTTCACGAACCTGCAGGCGGTGCCCCCGACCTGCGAGGGTGGCATGGTCGCCGACGTCATCTCGGCCGTGGCCTCGATCGACCCGGTCATGGGAGGGGTCGACCGATGAACGAGGAGAGGAACGAGGAGGGGGGCGCGACCGTGGGCACAGGGTACGCACCAGAGGTCCGTGAGCGCCTTGAGCGCGACGCCAAGGAGATCATCGGCCGGTACCCCCGGCCGAGGTCGGCCCTGCTCCCGCTGCTGCACCTGGTGCAGTCGGTGGACGGCTACGTCTCCGACGCCGGACACGAGTTCTGCGCCGAGATGCTGGGCCTGAGCAAGGCCGAGGTGGTCGGTGTCTCCACCTTCTACACGATGTACAAGCGCAAGCCGATGGGCGACTACCACGTCGGGGTGTGCATCAACACGCTGTGCGCCGTCATGGGCGGCGACCAGATCTGGGACGAGCTGTCCGAGCACGCCGGGGTCGGTCACGACGAGGTGACCCCGGACGGGAAGATCTCGCTGGAGCGGCTTGAGTGCAACGCCGCCTGCGACTTCGCCCCGGTGATGATGGTGAACTGGGAGTTCTTCGACAACCAGACGCCCGAGTCGGCCAAGCAGCTCGTCGAGGACCTCAAGGCGGGCAAGGACGTCTCGCCCACCCGGGGTCCGAAGAAGCTGTGCACCTTCAAGGAGGCCTCGCGCGTGCTGGCGGGCCTGCCCGACGGCCAGGCCGGCGACGGCCCCTCCGCGGCGGGCGCCTCCCTGGAGGGCCTGAAGGTCGCCAAGGCCAACGGATGGAAGGCACCTGAGCCATCATGACGACTCTCACTCCGGTCCTGACGGCCAACTGGGACCGGCCGGACTCCTTCACCCTGGACGGCTACGGCGACTACGCGGCGGCCAGGAAGGCGCTGGGCATGGACCCGGACGCCGTCATCCAGGCCGTCAAGGACTCCGGTCTCCGCGGCCGTGGCGGTGCGGGCTTCCCCACCGGCATGAAGTGGGGGTTCATCCCCCAGGGCGACGGCAAGCCGCACTATCTCGTGGTCAACGCCGACGAGTCCGAGCCGGGAACCTGCAAGGACATCCCGCTGATGATGGCCAACCCGCACGCGCTGGTCGAGGGCGTCATCATCGCCTCCTACGCCATCCGTGCCAACCACGCCTTCATCTACGTGCGCGGCGAGGTGCTGCACGTCATCCGCCGCCTGCAGGCGGCGGTCGCCGAGGCCTACGCCAAGGGCCTGCTCGGCAAGGACCTCTTCGGCACCGGGTTCGACCTGGAGCTGGTGGTCCACAGCGGCGCGGGCGCCTACATCTGCGGCGAGGAGACGGCACTGCTCGACTCGCTTGAGGGACATCGCGGCCAACCTCGGCTCAAGCCCCCCTTCCCGGCCGTGGCGGGCCTGTACGCCTCGCCAACCGTCGTGAACAACGTGGAGTCGATCGCGAGTGTTCCCTCGATCATCGCGAACGGGGCCGACTGGTTCGCGGGGATGGGCACGGAGAAGTCCCAGGGCTTCGGCATCTTCTCGCTGAGCGGCCACGTCACCCGGCCCGGCCAGTACGAGGCGCCGCTGGGCATCACACTGCGCGAGCTGCTCGACATGGCGGGCGGAATCCGGGCGGGGCACCGGCTGAAGTTCTGGACCCCCGGCGGATCGAGCACGCCGATCTTCACCGACGAGCACCTGGACGTCCCGCTCGACTTCGAGTCGGTCGGGGCCAAGGGGTCCATGCTCGGCACCCGGGCCCTGCAGATCTTCGACGAGACGACCTGCGTGGTGCGGGCCGTACTGCGTTGGACCGAGTTCTACGCGCACGAGTCCTGCGGTAAGTGCACCCCCTGCCGGGAGGGCACCTACTGGCTCAAGCAGGTGCTCAAGCGGCTGGAGAAGGGACAGGGCACCGAGGAGGACCTGTCCACGATCACCGACATCGCGGACAACATCCTGGGACGCTCCTTCTGCGCCCTGGGCGACGGCGCGACCAGCCCCATCCACTCGTCGGTCAAGCACTTCAGGGACGAGTACCTCAAGCACTTCGAGATCGGTGGCTGCCCGTTCGACCACGCCCCCTCAAGGCTCTGGGGGAACAAGTGAGCGGACGGCACGCAACCGGCAAGCACAGCACCGTTTCGGTCATGAGGCCGACGGAGGAGGCGCCATGACCGTCGAAGCGACCACCCCGGCGCAGACGCCGGTAGAACTGGTAACCCTCACCATCGACGGTTTCCAGGTGAGCGTCCCGAAGGGCACGCTGATCATCCGGGCGGCCGAGCTGCTCGGCATCCAGATCCCCAGGTTCTGCGACCACCCGCTGCTGGACCCGGCGGCCAACTGCCGCCAGTGTCTGGTCGACATCCCCGACGCGGGCAACGGCAGGGGCTTCCCGAAGCCGCAGCCGTCCTGCGCCATCGAGGTCGCCCCCGGCATGGTCGTGCAGACGCAGCTCACCTCGCCCGTCGCCGAGAAGGCGCAGCGCGGCGTGATGGAGCTGCTGCTGCTGAACCACCCGCTGGACTGCCCGGTCTGCGACAAGGGCGGCGAGTGCCCCCTGCAGAACCAGGCCATGTCCAACGGCCAGGGCGAGAGCCGCTTCCAGGAGAGCAAGCGGACCTTCCCCAAGCCCATCGCGCTGTCCACCGAGGTGCTGCTGGACCGCGAGCGCTGCGTGCAGTGCGCGCGCTGCATCCGCTTCTCCGACGAGATCGCCGGTGACCCGCTCATCGAGTTCTTCGAGCGCGGGGCCAAGGAGCAGGTCAGGACCGCCGACGGCGAGCCGTTCGAGTCCTACTTCTCCGGCAACACGGTGCAGATCTGCCCGGTCGGCGCGCTCACCGGCGCCGCCTACCGCTTCCGGGCCCGGCCGTTCGACCTGGTGTCCACGCCCAGCGCGTGCGAGCACTGCGCGAGCGGCTGCTCGCTGCGCACCGACCACCGCCGCGGCAAGGTCACCCGCCGCCTGGCCGGGGACGACCCCGAGGTCAACGAGGAGTGGAACTGCGACAAGGGTCGCTGGGCCTTCACCTACGCGACCCAGCCCAACCGGCTCAAGACCCCCCTCGTCCGTGACGAGAAGGGTCACCTGGTCCCGGCCTCCTGGCCCGAGGCGCTGGCCGTCGCGGCCCGCGGCCTGGCCGCGGCGCGGGGCAGGGCGGGCGTCCTGGTCGGTGGCCGGGTCACCGTCGAGGAGGCGTACGGCTACGCCAAGTTCGCCAGGATCGCGCTCGGCAGCAACGACGTCGACTTCCGCGCCAGGCCGCACTCCGCCGAGGAGGAGCGCTTCCTGGCGCACGCGGTCGCGGGCAAGGGCATCGAGATCCGCTACCGCGACCTGGAGAGCGCCCCGGTCGTGCTCCTGGTGGGCTTCGAGCCCGAGGAGGAGTCGCCGATCGTCTTCCTGCGTCTGCGCAAGGCGTGGCGCAAGAAGGGCCTGAAGGTCTTCTCGGTCGCGCCGTTCGCCTCCGAGGGCCTGGCCAAGATGGGCGGCACGCTCGTGCGCACCCTGCCGGGCGCGGAGACCGCGGCCGTCGAGGACCTCGTCTCCGGCGTCTCGCCGATCTCCGAGGAGATCAGGCGGGCAGGCGCGATCATCCTCGCCGGTGAGCGGCTGGCCACCGTGCCGGGCGCGCTCTCGGCCCTGGTACGGCTCGCCGACACCAGCGGCGCCAGGCTCGCCTGGGTTCCGAGGCGGGCGGGGGAGCGCGGCGCCGTCGAGGCGGGCGCGCTGCCGAACCTGCTGCCCATCGGCAGGCCGATCGACGACGAGAACGCCCGCACCGAGGTGGCCAGGGCGTGGAACGTCTCCTCGCTGCCCTCGACCCCCGGTCGTGACACCTCCGCCATCCTGACGGCGGCGCTCGGCGGCGAGCTGGGTGCCCTCGTGGTGGCCGGTGTCGACCCCTACGACCTGGCCGACCCGGAGGCCGCCCTGGCGGCCCTGGAGAACACCCCGTTCATCGTGAGCCTCGAACAGCGCCCCAGCGCGGTCACCGACCGCGCCGACGTCGTGCTGCCGGTCGCCTCGGTGAGCGAGAAGGCCGGCACGTTCGTCAACTGGGAGGGACGCGGCCGTACGTTCGAGGCGGCCGTCCCGGTCCCCGGCGTCATGAGCGACCTGCGGGTCGTCTCCTCGATCGCCGACCAGATGGACGTCCACCTCGGCCTGCCCGACCCCGCCGCCGCCCGCCGTGAGCTGGCCGCGATCGGCGCCTGGCGCGGCCCGAGGGCCGAGGCGCCGAGCGTGGGGGCCTCCCGGACCGCCGCCCCGAAGGAGGGCGAGGCGATCCTGGCCACCTGGCACCGGCTGCTCGACGACGGCCGCCTGCAGGACGGCGAGCCGTACCTCGCGGGCACCGAGCGCGCGACCGTCGCACTGGTCTCCGCCGCGACCGCGGCCGAGGCGGGTCTCACGGACGGCGGTGAGATCACCGTCACCGCCGAAGGCGGCGCGGTGAGCCTGCCGGTCCTGGTCGCCGACCTGCCCGACCGGGTCGTGTGGCTGCCCGCGAACTCCGCGGGCCGTTCGGTGACCCGCGACCTGCGCGCCACGGCCGGTGACGTCGTCAGGCTCGGCGCCGCGACCGCCGCCCAGGTCTCGAGCGCCGTCCGC
This sequence comes from Streptosporangium jomthongense, assembly GCF_042650425.1. Taxonomy (NCBI): domain Bacteria; kingdom Bacillati; phylum Actinomycetota; class Actinomycetes; order Streptosporangiales; family Streptosporangiaceae; genus Streptosporangium; species Streptosporangium jomthongense. The sequence goes on from NZ_JBHSBC010000039.1 coordinate 138,638, forward strand.
GAAGTGAATGAGGAGCGGTGAGCGACCAATGAATACGCACTTGCTCGCGGTTGCGGGCGATCCGTCCCTTGCGGACTTCGGCCACGACCCGCTCTGGATCAGCATCATCAAGGCCGTCGTCATCTTCGTCGTCCTGATGCTGGGCGTGCTGTTCGGCGTGTGGTTCGAGCGCAAGCTCATCTCCCGTATGCAGAACCGCTACGGCCCCAACAGGGCCGGTAAGTTCGGCCTTCTGCAGTCGGTCGCCGACGGTCTGAAGATGGGTCTCAAGGAAGACCTCATGCCCAGGACCGTGGACAAGGTGATCTACTTCATCGCCCCGGTCGTCCTGGCGGTCCCGGCCTTCCTCGCCTTCTCGGTCATCCCGATGGGGCCGATCGTCTCGATGTTCGGCGTCAAGACCCCGCTGCAGCTCACCGACCTGCCGGTCGCGGTGCTGCTGGTGCTGGCGATGGCCTCCATCGGCGTCTACGGCATCGTCCTGGCCGGTTGGGGCTCGCGCTCGCCGTACACGATCCTGGGTGGCCTGCGGGCCAGTGCCCAGGTGGTCTCCTACGAGATCGCGATGGGCCTGTCGTTCGTCGGCGTCTTCCTGTACGCCGGGACGCTGTCCACCTCCGAGATCGTCGCCTCGCAGGCCGGAGGCAGGGAGGTCACGCTCGGCGGGCTGACCCTGCAGCTGCCCTCGTGGTACATGGTCCTGCTCATCCCCTCCTTCCTCATCTACGTCATCACGATGCTGGGTGAGACCAACCGGGTCCCCTTCGACCTGCCCGAGGGTGAGGGCGAGCTGGTCGGCGGCTTCCAGACCGAGTACTCCAACTCGCTGAAGTTCGCGGTCATCATGCTCGCCGAGTACGTCAACGTCTTCGTGGTCTCCGCGGTGTCGATCACCCTGTTCATGGGCGGGTGGCGGGCGCCGTTCCCGATCTCCATGTGGGAGGGGGCCAACACCGGCTGGTGGCCGCTGCTGTGGTTCTTCCTCAAGATGGTGCTCGTCTTCTCGTTCTTCATCTGGTGCCGCGCCTCGCTGCCGCGAGTCCGCTACGACCAGCTGATGGCCCTCGGATGGAAGGTCCTCATCCCGGTCAACCTCGGCTGGATCCTCCTGGTGGCGACCATGAAGGCCTTCCAGATCCCGGGCGTCAACAGGCAGCTGATCCTGATCCTGGCCGGCCTCGTGCTGGTCGGGTGCTTCGCGCTGTGGTGGCGCTTCGACAACGTGCTGCAGAAGCGCAGAGACGCCAAGGCGGCCCAGGTCGAGGCGGAGTTCGCGCAGCTCGACGCAGAACCGGCCGCGGGTGGCTTCCCAGTGCCGCCGCTCGACCTGCCGCACTACCACGGGGTAGCGCGCAAGGAGGTTCCCAGTGGGAGCAACTGATTGGCTGAACTCCGTCAAGGGGTTCGGCGTGACCTTCCACACGATGTTCAAGAAGGTCGAAACGGTCAACTACCCCGAGGAGAAGCGGCCGACGGCTCCGCGTTTCCACGGCCGTCACCAGCTCAACCGCTGGCCCGACGGCCTGGAGAAGTGCGTCGGGTGCGAGCTGTGCGCCTGGGCCTGTCCGGCCGACGCGATCTTCGTTGAGGGAGCGGACAACACCGACGAGCAGCGCTTCTCGCCGGGCGAGCGCTACGGGCGCACCTACCAGATCAACTATCTGCGGTGCATCCTGTGCGGCCTGTGCATCGAGGCCTGCCCGACCCGGGCGCTGACCATGACCAACGAGTACGAGCTCGCCGATTCGAGCCGCGAGAGCCTCATCTACACCAAGGAGATGCTGCTGGCGCCGCTCGGTCCCGGCATGGAGGCCCCGCCCCACGCCATGCGTCTCGGCGAGACCGAAGAGGACTACTACCGGCTGGGACGAAACAATGGGTGAGACCATCACGTTCTGGGTGCTGGCGGTGGTCTCCGTCGGCGCGGCCCTCGGCCTCGTCTTCAGCCGCAAGGCGGTCTACTCGGCCCTGATGCTGGGCATGGTCATGCTCTCCCTGGCGGTTCTCTACGCCGTCCAGGACGCGCCCTTCCTGGCCGCGGTGCAGATCATCGTCTACACCGGCGCGGTCATGATGCTCTTCCTGTTCGTGCTGATGCTCGTCGGCGTGGACTCGGCGGACTCACTGGTCGAGACGATCAAGGGACAGCGGTTCTGGGCGGCCGTCGCGGGCCTGGGCTTCGCGGCCCTGCTCGCGCTCGCGGTCGGCAACACGCTGATCGGCCCGGCCAAGGGCCTGGAGAACGCGGTCAAGCAGGCGGGCGGCAACGTGCCCAGCCTGGCCCAGCTGATCTTCACCAGGTACGTCTTCGCCTTCGAGGTCACCTCGGCGCTGCTGATCACGGCGGCGCTCGGCGCGATGGTCCTGGCCCACCGCGAGCGCGTACGGCCCAAGGCCACCCAGCGTGACCTGGCCCGCGCCCGCTTCAGCGGCCCGCAGCCCTCGCCGCTGCCCGGCCCCGGCACCTACGCCCTGCACAACGCCATCGACATGCCCGCCCTGCTGCCCGACGGCACGATCGCGACCAAGTCGATCAACCGGGTGCTCGCCAGGCACGAGGAGGAGGACGGCGTCACGCCGACCGACCCCCGGCGGGCGGCGATCGTCAAGCAGATCCTCGTCGAGGAGCGGCTGGCGGAGCAGGACGTGACCCCGGACGACTCCCACGCGGACGCGCGGGCCGTCGTCGAGGACAACGTCGCTCAGGACTCCTCCCAGGCCGGCACCGAGGACGAAACCGTCACGGACGAGACCGCGACGGGCGAGGCCGTACGGGAAGCCCACCAGGAGGACGGCAAGTGACCACCCACTATCTGGTGCTCTCCGCACTGCTGTTCGCGATCGGCGGCATCGGTGTCCTGACACGACGCAACGCGATCGTGGTGTTCATGTGCATCGAGCTCATGCTCAACGCCTGCAACCTCGCGTTCGTCACCTTCGCCAGACAGCACGGCAACCTGGACGGCCAGATCATCGCGTTCTTCGTGATGGTCGTGGCCGCGGCAGAGGTCGTGATCGGTCTGGCCATCATCGTGATGATCTTCCGAACCCGCAGGTCCGCGTCGGTCGACGACGCGAACCTGCTGAAGTACTAAGAGGTGGCAGGTGCAATCTCTCGCTGAGATCGTCCCGCACTCCGGTGGGGTGGTCGGGGTCTCCTGGCTGATGATCGCGCTGCCGCTGATCGGCGCCGCGATCCTGTTGCTCGGCGGCCGCCGTACCGACCGCTGGGGGCACCTGCTCGGCGTCGCCATGTCGCTGGCCGCGTTCGTCGTCGCGGTGCTGTCCTTCGTCGAGCTGCTCGGTCAGCCGGAGGACAAGCGCCGGATGGCGGTCGAGCTCTACCAGTTCATCCCCGGCGTCGCGAACATGGGCCTGCTGATCGACCCGCTGTCGATCAGCTTCGCCCTGCTGATCACCGGTGTGGGTTCGCTGATCCACATCTACTCGATCGGCTACATGTCGCACGACCCCGACCGTCGCAGGTTCTTCTCCTACCTGAACCTGTTCGTCGCGGCCATGCTGCTGCTGGTGCTCTCCGACAACTACGTCGGGCTGTTCATCGGCTGGGAGGGCGTCGGTCTGGCGTCCTACCTGCTGATCGGCTTCTGGCAGTTCAAGCCCTCGGCCGCGGTGGCGGCGAAGAAGGCCTTCATCGTCAACCGGGTCGGTGACTTCGGCCTCCTGATCGCGATCTTCACGATCTGGACCACGTTCGGCTCGGTCACCTTCAAGGAGGCCTTCGGCGCGGCGGGCGGTGCCTCGGAGGGCACGCTCACCGCCATCGGCCTGCTGCTGCTCCTGGGCGCGTGCGGCAAGTCCGCCCAGCTGCCGCTGCAGTCCTGGCTGCTGGACGCGATGGAGGGCCCGACCCCGGTCTCGGCCCTCATCCACGCCGCGACCATGGTCACCGCCGGTGTCTACCTCGTCGTCCGCTCCGGCGCGTTCTTCGAGGCCGCCCCGACCGCGCAGCTCGTCGTGACGATCGTCGGTGTGGCCACGCTGCTCGCCGGTGCGATCATCGGTTGCGCCAAGGACGACATCAAGAAGGGCCTGGCCGGCTCGACGATGTCGCAGATCGGCTACATGATGCTCGGCGCGGGCCTCGGCCCGGTCGGCTACACCTTCGCCATCGCGCACCTGATCACCCACGGCTTCTTCAAGGCCAACATGTTCCTCGGCGCCGGTTCGGTCATGCACGGCATGAACGACGAGGTCAACATGCGCAAGTACGGTGGGCTGTTCTCGGTGATGAAGATCACCGCGATCACCTTCATGATCGGCTACCTGGCGATCATCGGCTTCCCGCTGCTGTCCGGTTACTTCACCAAGGACGGCATCATCGAGACCGCCATGGAGCACAACCAGATCCTCGGCTGGCTCGCCGTCGTCGGCGCGGGCATCACCGGCTTCTACATGTCGCGGATGGTCTTCATGACCTTCTTCGGCAAGCGGCGCTGGGAGGAGGACGCCCACCCGCACGAGTCGCCCGCCGTCATGACGGTTCCGCTGATCATCCTGTCGATCGGGTCGATCTTCCTGGGTGGTTTCCTGGTCCTGGGCAACCGGTTCATGCTCTTCCTCGGCCCGGCCGTCGGCCTGCCGGAGGAGCTGCCCAGCTTCCACCCCTTCAGCGTCCCCGGCCTGGCCACGCTCGCGCTGGTCGCCGTCGGCGCCGCCTTCGCCTGGTTCAGGTACGGCGCCGCCGAGGTGCCCCGGGTCGCCCCGCGCGGCTCGTTCCTCACCACCTTCGCCCGCCGTGACCTGTACGGCGACGCCCTCAACGAGGCGCTGCTCATGCGCCCCGGCCAGTGGCTGACCCGGCTCGCGGTGTTCTTCGACAACCGAGGCATCGACGGCCTGGTCAACGGGCTGGCCGCGGCGATCGGCGGCACCTCCGGGCGGCTGCGCCGCGTGCAGACCGGCTACGTACGGTCGTACGCGCTGTCCATCCTCTTCGGTGCCGCCGTGGTCGTTGGCGCGCTGCTCTACGTAGGGAACATGTGATGCCCTGGCTCTCGACCCTGATAGCCGTGCCCGTCGTGGGCGCGGTGGGTGTCTCCCTTGTCAAGAGTGACAAGCTCGCCAAGCAGGTGGCCCTCGTGGTCTCGCTGGTCGTGCTGGTCCTGACCGCCGTGATGGCGTTCAGGTTCGACCCTGCCCTGGGCGCCGCGAAGGAGACCCGCTTCCAGTTCGCCGAGGTCTACAACTGGATCCCGGCCTTCGGCGTGCACTACGGCGTCGGCGTCGACGGCATCGCCCTGGTGCTGATCGCGCTGTCGGTCATCCTGGTGCCGATCGTGATCCTGGCCTCCTGGCACGACGCGGACGGCACCGGGGCCGCGGCCCCGCCCAAGCGGTCCGTGAAGACCTACTTCGCGCTGCTGCTGGTGCTGGAAGCGATGATGATCGGCGTCTTCGCGGCGACCGACGTCTTCCTCTTCTACGTCTTCTTCGAAGCCATGCTGATCCCGATGTACTTCATGATCGGGTCGTACGGCGGCGCCCAGCGGTCCTACGCGGCCGTGAAGTTCCTGCTCTACTCGCTCTTCGGCGGCCTGCTGATGCTGGTCGCGGTGATCGCGCTCTACGTGATCGCCGAGAAGGGCACCTTCATGTTCCCCGAGCTGGTCGGGGTCATCCAGGACCCGACCACGCAGAAGTGGCTCTTCCTCGGCTTCTTCATCGCCTTCGCGGTCAAGGCGCCGCTGTGGCCCTTCCACACCTGGCTGCCAGACGCCGCCGCGCAGGCCCCGGCCGGCGCGGCCGTACTGCTGGTCGGTGTGCTGGACAAGGTCGGCACCTACGGCATGCTCCGCTTCTGCCTTGAGCTGTTCCCCGACGCGGCCAAGTTCTTCACGCCGCTGGTGATCGCGCTCTCGGTGATCGGCATCATCTACGGCGCGATCGTGGCCATCGGCCAGACCGACATGAAGCGCCTGATCGCCTACACCTCGATCTCGCACTTCGGCTTCATCGCCCTCGGCGTGTTCGCGATGACCACGAACGCGGGCGCCGGCGCCACGCTCTACATGGTCAACCACGGCTTCTCGACCGGTGCGCTGTTCCTGATCACCGGGTTCCTGATCTACCGCCGCGGTTCCAGCCAGATCGCCGACTACGGAGGCGTGCAGAAGGTCGCCCCCGTGCTGGCGGGCACCTTCCTGATCGCCGGGCTCTCCGGCCTTTCGCTGCCGGGTCTGTCGACCTTCGTCAGCGAGTTCATGGTCCTGCTCGGCAGCTACGAGCGCTACGTCGTCCCGACGGTCATCGCGACCACCGGTGTGATCCTGGCCTCGATCTACATCCTGTGGATGTACCAGCGCACGATGAACGGCCCGACGGCGGAGAAGGTCAAGGGCCTGCCCGACCTCGACGCCAGGGAACGGTGGGTGGTCGGCCCGCTGATCGTCATGATCATCGCTCTTGGGTTCTTCCCCAAGCCGGCGCTCGACATGATCAACCCGGCGGTGGACCACACGCTGTCCAACGTCCACATCTCCAACGTCCACATCACTCCGGCCGTCGCTGAGAAGAAGGGGGCCGGGCAGTGAACGGCACCACCATCACCAGCCCGACGATCGAGTACGCGCTGCTGTCCCCGATGCTGATCGTGTTCGGCGCGGCGCTCGTCGGTGTGCTGGTCGAGGCGTTCGCGCCTCGCTACCTGCGCAAGTCGATCCAGATGCCGCTCACGCTGCTGGCGCTGGTCGGCGCGTTCGTCACGACCATCCTGACGGCCCTCAACGGCCTGCCGGAGCGGGCCGCCGCCATGGGCGCGGTCGCGGTCGACGGTCCCGCGCTGTTCATCTGGGGCATCATCCTCATCCTGGCCTTCGTCAGCGCGCTGCTGATCAACGACGACGACCAGTTCGTCGCGCAGGCGGCGGCCGTACCGGGCAGCGTGGACGAGGAGGAGGCGGTCCGCAGCGGATTCGCCCAGACCGAGGTCTACCCGCTGCTGCTGTTCGCGGTCGGCGGCATGCTGCTCTTCCCCGCGGCCAACGACCTGCTGGCCATGTTCGTCGGCCTTGAGGTCATGTCCCTGCCGCTGTACCTGCTGTGCGGCCTGGCCCGCCGTCGCCGCCTGCTCTCGCAGGAGGCCTCGGTCAAGTACTTCCTGCTCGGCGCCTTCTCCTCGGCCTTCTTCCTCTACGGCACGGCCCTGGTGTACGGCTACGCCGGGTCGGTCGACCTGAGGGCCATCAGCGAGTCGCTCGGCAGCGTCTCCGGCCAGCAGACCCTGCTGCTCGTCGGCATCGCGCTGCTCGGCGTCGGCCTGCTGTTCAAGATCGGCGCCGTGCCGTTCCAGGCGTGGAAGCCCGACGTCTACCAGGGCGCGCCGACCGCGGTCACCGCGCTGATGGCCTCGACCGTGCTGGTCGCCGCCTTCGGCGCGCTGCTGCGCGTCTTCTGGGTGGCGCTGGGCAACCTCGACTGGGACTGGCGCCCGGTCATGTGGGGCGTGGCGATCCTGACGATGATCGTCGGTGCGATCCTGGCGATCACCCAGACCGACATCAAGCGCATGCTCGCCTACTCCTCCATCGCGCACGCGGGCTTCATGCTCACCGGCGTGATCGCCACCGGCGCCGCGGAGCAGAACTCCCAGGCGCTGTCGGCGGTCCTGTTCTACATGGCGGCCTACGGCTTCACCACGGTCGGCGCCTTCGCGGTCGTCACCATGGTCCGCGACGCGGGCGGCGAGGCCGGGCACCTGTCCCGGTGGGCGGGCCTGGGCAAGCGGTCCCCGATGCTGGCGGGCATCTTCGCCTTCTTCCTGCTGGCCTTCGCGGGCATCCCGCTGACGAGCGGTTTCTTCGGGAAGTACGCGGTGTTCACCGCGGCGGTCGGTGGCGGGGTGCTGCCGCTGGTCATCGTGGGTGTGGTGAGCTCGGCGATCGCGGCGTTCTTCTACGTGCGCGTGATCGTGCTGATGTTCTTCAACGAGCCCGCGGCGGACGGCCCGAGCATCGCGACGCCCAGCGTCGGCACCTCGGCTGTGGTCGCTCTGGCGGCAGCGGCTACCGTAGTGCTGGGGGTCTTCCCGCAGCCGGTGCTGACTCTGGCGGACCAGGCTGCGTCCGCGTTGTTCATTCGTTAGAGGAGTAGTGCTTCATGGCTGCGCCACCCGTTGTTGATCTCCCGTTCGTCGACGAGCGGTTGGCGCAGGACCTCGCCGACGGACTGGCGGAGGTCGAGAAGCTGCTGCGGTCCTCGGTCGAGAGCCGGGACTCCTTCGTCACGGAGGCGTCCCGGCATCTCATCGAGGCGGGCGGCAAGCGGTTCAGGGCGATGCTCGTGCTGCTGGCGGCCCAGTTCGGCTCGTCCGGGGCTTCGGGGGTGGTTCCCGGAGCCGTGGTCATCGAGCTGACCCATCTGGCCACGCTGTACCACGACGACGTGATGGACGAGGCCCCGGTGCGCAGGGGGTCACCGTCGGCCAACGCCCGCTGGGACAACACCGTGGCCATCCTGACCGGCGACTATCTGTTCGCCCAGGCCTCGGAGATCCTCGCCGATCTCGGCCCCGAGGTCATCCGCATCCAGGCGCAGACGTTCTCCCGGCTGGTGCGCGGGCAGATCCGCGAGACCATCGGCCCCCGTGAGGGCGAAGACCCCATCGCCCACTACATCGAGGTGCTGGCCGACAAGACCGGGTCCCTGATCGCCACCTCCGGCCGGTTCGGCGGCCTGTTGAGCGGCGCCGCGCCGGAGGTCGTCGACCGGCTGACCAGGGCCTGTGAGGCGATCGGAATCGGCTGGCAGCTCGGTGACGACCTGCTGGACGTGGCCTCCGAGTCCGCCGAGTCGGGCAAGACGCCGGGAACCGACCTGCGTGAGGGCGTTCACACCCTGCCGATGCTGTACGTCCTGGCCTCGGAGTCGCCGGAGGACGCGCGCCTGCGTGAGCTGCTGGCCGGGCCGGTGGCCGAGGAGGACGTCGAGGAGGCTCTGCGCCTGCTGCGCGCGCACCCGGCCATGGAGCGGGCCCGCGCGGAACTGGTCTCCTGGATCGATCGGGCACGCAAGGATCTCTCCGGCCTTCCGGACATACCCGCCAGGGCCGCCTATCTCGCCCTGTGTGACTACGTCATCGAGCGCTCGGGCTGATCCGCCCATCGGGGCGTACGGCCCCGCTGCGGGCTTTCCAGCGGCTTTCCGGCCAACCCGACTTTTCTGGATTTTTCGTCTTTTGTGGATGGGTGGGCTGTGCCAGCCGGCCCGGCTCCTCAGTGCTCCTCAGCGCTCCTCAGCGGCTCGTCATCCCCGCGGGCTGAGCCGTGACGCTCTCGCGTACGGCGCGGCGGGAGCGCCGGGCCGTACGGAGACCGTCCCAGGTGAAGACCGACAGGGCCAGCCAGACGATCGCGAACCCGACCCAGCGGCTGGCCGGCATGACCTCGTGCACCACGAGGATGCCGACGAGGAACTGCAGAACCGGGGCGATGTACTGCAGCAGCCCGACCGTGGTGAGCGGCACCCGCAGCGCCGACGCCGTGAAGAGCAGCAGCGGGATGGCGGTGATGACGCCCGCCCCGACGAGCAGCAGGGCGTGCCCCAGGCCCTCGGTCCCGAAGGTGTTCTGCCCCTGCCCCTGCAGGAAGGCCAGGTAGCCGAGCGCGGGAAGCAGCAGCACCAGGGTCTCGACGGCCATGCTCTCGGCGGCCCCCACCTGCGCGATCTTCTTGACCAGGCCGTAGGTGCCGAAGCTGGCCGCCAGCGTCAGCGCGATCCACGGCGGCCTGCCGTAGTCGATGGCGAGCAGCAGGACCGCTACGGCGCCGAGCCCGACGGCTCCCCACTGCCACGGCCGCAGACGCTCCTTGAGCAGCACGACGCCGAACAACACGCTCACCAGCGGGTTGATGAAGTAACCGAGCGCGCTCTCGACCACATGTCCGGCGTTGACCGCGTAGATGTAGACACCCCAGTTGACCGTGATGATCGCGGCGGCGAGGGCGAGAAGGGCGAGCTTCTTCGGGGTGCGCAGCAGTTCGCGGAACCACGACCAGTGGCGCCGCACGGCCAGGATCACGACGACGGCCGCGAGGGACCACACCATGCGGTGGGCGAGGATCTCCAGGGCTCCTGAGGGCTTCAGGAGCGGCCAGTACAGGGGAAACAGCCCCCACATGCCGTAGGCGGCGATGCCGTAGAGGACCCCACGTCGTGATTCAGGCATGTCCCCCATTTTTACTGCTTACGCGATTTAACACAAATTAGTGATACTTGTCCGACGATTAAGGTGCGCTTAAGGGAACACGAGGGCGGCCAGGATGGTTCCTAGCTGGTGAGAACGTGTCAGAAGGAGGTTCGCAGCATGGGCTGGCTGTTCGGCAAGGACAAGACTTCCATGGTCGTCCCGGAGAACGCGCTGCCGGGCCGTACCACCCCGATCGCGGTGCCCGCACGCCACGCGGTCCTCGACGCCCCGCTGGTTCCGCCGTACCCCGAGGGAACCGAGATCGCCGACTTCGGCCTGGGCTGTTTCTGGGGCGCCGAGCGCAAGTTCTGGCAGACCCCGGGCGTGGTCTCCACCTCGGTCGGCTACGAGGGCGGTTACACGCCCAACCCGACCTACGAGGAGGTGTGCACCGGCCAGACCGGCCACACCGAGGTCGTCCGCGTGATCTTCGACCCGTCCCGCGTCTCCTACGAGGAACTGCTGCGCGTCTTCTGGGAGAACCACGACCCGACCCAGGGCATGCGCCAGGGCAACGACGTCGGCACCCAGTACCGCTCGGCGATCTACTACCACTCGCCCGAGCAGGAGAAGTCCGCCCTGGCCTCCCGCGACGCCTACCAGAAGGTGCTCGACGAGGCGGGCTACGGCAGGATCACCACGGAGATAGCCCTCGCGGGCGACTACTACCACGCCGAGGAATATCACCAGCAGTACCTCTACAAGGTCCCCAACGGCTACTGCGGCATCGGCGGCACGGGCGTGGCCTGCCCGGTGGGCCTGGTGCCGACCGAGGAGTAGCTCTCCAAGGAGTACCGGTCTTCGGATGTGGGGCGCTCCGTTGTTCGGTCCGCGTCGCGGTGAGACCACGTGTGTCGGGCACCGCCTGGTTACATTCGACGCATGAGCGTGATGCGTGAGGAACTGCACCACCTGGTGGACTGCCTGCCCGAGGAGAAGGTGGCCCCTCTGCTTCGCCTTGTGCGTGACCAGTTCGATGAGCGGCCCGTCATCCGTGACCTGCCGTTCATCGGGATGCTTGAGGCCGAGCCAGATTTCGCGGAACGCTCTGAAGAGACCTTGCGCTCGGAGGACAATCACTCTTTGTGATCGTCATCGATTCAGGGCATTTGGTCGCAGCAGTCAACATCCGGGACCGGTATCACGACCTCTGCGCCAGGCTTCTGCGGAGCCACTCCGGTCCGCTTCTCGTTCCCACGACGTCGTTACGGAAGTCTGTCAGCTCATAGAGAGACGGCAAGGAAGCAAGGCGGAGGCGGCGTTTCTCAGCTCCTTTCGGGCTGGGTTGGTTCTGGTCCAGGTCACCACCGAGGATCTGGACCGGATGAGCGAGCTTGTGGAGGTGTACGCCAACCTTCCGCTGGGTGCTGTCGACGCCTCCGTGGTCGCAGTAGCTGAGCGGCTTGGCTTGACCGAGGTGGCCGCACTCGATCGCCGTCATTTCACCGTCGTACGCCCCCGGCATGTGGATGCATTCACTCTCCTGCCCGAACGGCTCTAAACACGAGATCGAGGACGCGTCTGGTGTCCTGTACGCGTATCGGTTACTGCGGTTTGGGTGGGACGGGGTGGCCTGCCCGGTGGGCTTGGTGTCGACCGAGGAGTAGCTCCACGGCGCTCCGCCGTATGGCTCGCGCTCAACTTTCTGGACACGGGTCGTCTGCTGTCTGGTCATGGTTGATCTGAGGTCGTCCGTCGTATCGGCTGTTCGAACCTGGGTCGTCGCCGACAACTCGGTGAGGGCGGACAGCGGTGCGGCTCATGATGTCGGCCTTGCCGACCAGTAGCGGTGTCCACTTCTCGGGAACAGGACTTAAGGGTCCTTGTGTCACCGAGAAGTGGTACCAAAAAATGGTACCGTCGGTCGTATGGCTGAGACACGGCTTCGGCTGCCGGATGAGACGTACGAGCAGATCAAGCAGATCGCCGGGGATGACGCGCAGAGCGTCAACTCGGCGATGGTGGTGGCCATCGAGGAATACATCGTCCGACGGAGGCGGGAGCGCTATCAGACGATGGGCCGGAAGATCGCTGAACGAGACCGGGAGTTGCTGGAGCGGCTCGCTCGATGACGCTCTATCCGACGACCTCGGACCTTCTCGCCTTGGCCGAGGTGGTGCTGCCCGAGGTCCTTCTCCGCGACGGCGGCCAACTGCACGCAGCCGTGCTGCGCCCGCAGACCACCGTCTTCGGCGAAGACGCCTATCCGGACCTGTGGGAGAAGGCTGCGGCTCTGATGCAGAGCATTCTGATCGGGCACCCTCTGGTGGACGGTAACAAGCGGCTCGCCTGGGTGGCGTCCGTCGCCTTTCTGGAGGACAACGGGGAGATCCTGGAGTATCAGGACGTGGACGAAGCCGAAAGGCTCGTCATCGCCGTGGCGACGGGCGGGCTGGAGGACATCCCCGATCTGGCGCAGCGACTTCGCAAACTTCGTGAGTGAAGACCGACGCACGATTGGGTTCGCCACCTCACCTCCGACGAGCTGCGCGCCTTCACTCTCGAACTGGTGGAGGCGCTCTCCGACGCTGCGGAACTGGATGTCGACCTCACCACACAGGAGGTCATCGCGGGGCTGGCGGGCGACCGCTCGGATCAAGGCTGATCCCGCCCATTACGCCCAGGCTCGCAAGGCCACAGGCGGTGACTACGGGCCGGTAGAGGTTTCGGCGTGAGCCCGAAACGCGGTGACCGGGTCACGGTCCCGCCTCCGGATGACGAATGGGGCATCCGGTTCGGTGCCAGTGATGCGGTCAAGGGGTGGGAGGAACTGCGCCGCCACGCCCTGGGGAACACACGCCGATGTTTCGAGGCACCGCGCGCCGATCCCCGCTCACGAGCGGATCACGAGCGTCAACATCGCCTACGCGGTGACCTCGCGACTCATCGTCATAATGGCCAGGACCTGGAGCAATGGGAATTCGAGGTCACCAGCGGCGGGCGCGTCCGCTATGCCATCGATGACGCCACTCGCACTGTCTGGATCGTCTATGCCTCACCCCGTCACCCGAAAGACACCGACACCTGAAGCCGGAGGCGGGGAGCCGATCAGGTGATCCTTTGTCCGGACCGCGACAGTTGTCCGGCTCAAGATCGAAAAGAGGGAGAGCCGGTGAGGTGGGAGCAGGGGCGTGCCGCACTTGAGGGCATGCTCGGCCGCGGTGAGATCGAAAGAGTGGCGGCGAGCCGAGCATAGGCGGAGGAACTGCTGGCTCAGGCCCGAAAACACATGGTGACGGTTCGCCTTGCGATGGAATCGGATCCGAGTGGCCGGTGTCGGCCGAGGAGTGGCTCCGCGCCTCTCGCCGTACGGCTCGCCCGGGGACGAGCCGTTCCGCCGCCGCGAACGGTCGTGCGTCCTGCAGCAAGATCCAAGTCGCTTGCAATCGCGGTCCGGAATCCTGCTGCCGTACATCACACCGGGCCGTCACGCAGGAGCGTCATGCGCCGGGGCAGGTTCATGCCGGGGAATCGCAAGGGCCACGAGGCGTCCGGCAAGCTGCCGCGACCCCGTCGCTCCTTCTGCTGACGCGATCACCGGCGGGTGATCGACCGGGTCGGGTTCGGCGGTGCGGGCCCTCGAACGAAATCGCGAACGGCGGCCCTCGAACGAGATGGGGAGGCAGTGGACACAGGCATCATGCCATTGGTCGGGATCGTGTTCGGAGCGGTGTTCATCGGGACCAGCGTCCGCACCATCACCGTTGGACGGTGGTTACGGCGGCACGGGGCGCGGGTGCCGGGCGTCGTCGTGAGACTGCGCCGGTCCGGCGGCCATCACAGGGGTGTGTACTACCCCACCCTGCGGTTCCAGACGGTGCAGGGCTTCGTGGTGGAGACCGAGTCGGATCTGGGCTTCAACCCGTCGCCGGTTCGTCCGGGCCAGCAGGTCATGGTGGTCTACGACCCCGAGCGGCCCCAGCGTGTCCGTGTGGACGGGATGGGCGGCGGTGGCGTGCTTCACGGCGCGCTGTTCCTGATCGTCGGGGTGGTCGTCCTGGTGGTCTCCCTGTTCTTCGCGGTCAGGGCCTGGTTGTGAGGACGACCACTGCGGCATCGGGGGCGCCGACGTCCGGCTGGGGCTCGTCCGGGTCCCACGGTGCGGAGGTACGGTCTCGGGCCGTTCGGGGTCTCACGTCGCTGTCCTGTGGAGGAAGTCGACGACGCGGGTGTTGAGGTCGGCGGCCTCGTGCCACGGCATCGCGTGGTGGGACAGGCCCGGCAGTACCGCGATCTCCGCGTGGGGGAGCAGGCGTGCGGCGGCGGACGCGACGCGGTGCGGGAAGTGCGCCCTGCCGTCGCCGGCGAGGAGGATCAGGGTCGGAGTCGTGAGCGCGCGCAGCGATCCGGGCTTGGGCCGCCTCCCGGTCACGATCCTCGTGTCCGGGAACTCCGCGGCCAGGCCGTAGAGCCGCAGCCAGGCGGGGTCGGCGTGCGCGCCACCGGTCTCCCATGTCAGGAACGCCCGCGCGCGCGAGGCCGTCGGCCGTGTGAGGGACGGCAGCGCGCGTGCCAGGTATCCCGCCCGGAACCCGCCGAAACACTGCGTCGGATCGAGCAGGACGAGCCGCCGGACCCGCTGGGGCGAGTGGAGACCGTACGTCAGGGCGATCCACGCGCCGTAGGAGTGCCCGCACACCGCGGCGTTCTCGACCCCGAGCCCGTCGAGTACCCCGTCCAGCCAGCCGAGCAGGTCACGGACGTCGCGAGGGGGACGTTGGCCTCGGACGCTCCGTCCCGGCTCGCCGATGCGGTCCACGGCGTACACCCGATGGCGGTGCGCGAACGCGGCGACGTTGGCGAACCACATCGCCGCCGTGGTGCCGCCGCCGTGCAACAGGACCAGCGGTGGGCCGTCCACGGGGCCGCACGCGTTCACCCGTGTCGTGCCGTACACCGACGGCAGGTCGATCGACTCGACCCGGACCGGCCAGTGCCCGAGGACCGTGTCGTAGGCGGAGAGGAAGGCCGTGTTCCCGTCGTCGGACATGCCCACCCCGATAAGTGTCTCGCTCGGCAATAATCTCGTTGAGCGAGATAATGCCATACTGGGGCGGTGACGAGGAGTCGGGAGGGCGGCGGGGACGTGTACGAACAGGACGCCGGGATGCGGGTGGTCCATCTGCTGCGCGCCATCACCGTGGAACTCGACCGCATGGGAGAGAGGTTCGCCGCCGGACACGATCTTCATCCGACCGATGTGCGCGCGCTCATCTGCCTGCTGGACGCCGCCCGTACGGGCACGCCCGCCACCCCGGGAACGCTGGGGGCGAGTCTCGGCCTCAACTCCGCGGGTACCACGGCGGTGGTCGACCGGCTGGAAAGACTCGGTCACGTACGCCGGGAACGCGACACCCGGGACCGTCGGCGGGTGCTGCTGAAAGTGGACGAGAGCGCCGTCGCCCTCGGATGGGGCTTCTTCGGCCCGCTCATCCACGAGATCGTCGCCGTCATGGGCCGGTTCGACGCCGCGGAGCAGGCGACCATCGAGCGCTTCCTCGGCGTTGTGCACGAGGCCGTCGCCCTGGGACGAACCACCCAGGACTAGACGAGTAAGTCCTATGTCCGGCTAGTGGTCGTAGGCGAT
>NZ_JBHSBC010000040.1:0-16062 GCF_042650425.1 Streptosporangium jomthongense
CCGCTTTTTCGTGTCAA
The DNA here is from genome assembly GCF_042650425.1 of Streptosporangium jomthongense. Taxonomy (NCBI): domain Bacteria; kingdom Bacillati; phylum Actinomycetota; class Actinomycetes; order Streptosporangiales; family Streptosporangiaceae; genus Streptosporangium; species Streptosporangium jomthongense. The sequence goes on from NZ_JBHSBC010000040.1 coordinate 18, forward strand.
ACCGATCCGACCGGATCGCATTTTCTTCGACAAAGCCTGTCCGAGGAATTTCAGACCGCCCCGTCTCCGGAGCAACCCTTCCAACTTACTCCAACATCCGGGCCTTGTCGAACCGGCACCCTGCGCGACGCATGCGTCATGCAGGGAAAGTGGATCAGTGGAAGGGGTCCCGGGGCCTTGGCGATCTTCGCCGACCCCCTCGGGCCTGTGAACTCTATGTAAGGCCTCCGTCGCCGTCAAATCGACGATCACCCGGCGATCGAAGAGGTGATCGGCGCGGTGATCAAAACAGGGAACGCATCAAAGACCACCCCACAAGGCCGCTTCTCTTCCCATATGGGTAGAGATCCAATATGACGGAGCAAAGACGGATTCCCCGGGCTCCCGTCGTGCTGCTCTGCGCGGCGGGCGCGGTGGTCACACTTGCCGGAGTACGGGAAGCCGGGTCGATCATCGGGCCCGTTCTGCTCGCACTGGTGCTCGTTCTGGCGGTCGCCCCTATCAGGGCAAGACTGGAAAGGCGGGGCGCGCCCGGCTGGACGCTCGTCGCGGCTCCCCTGGCTCTCGTACTGCTCCTGCTGTTGAGCATGGTCGCGGTCCTCGCTCTCTCCGCCGCGCAGCTGACGACCCTCGCCTCCACCTACGGGCAGCAGTTCGACCAGTTCGTCGTCCAGGTACAGCAGTTCGCGGCGCGACTGGGCATCGGCAACCAGCAGGTGAACCAGGTGATCAGAACCCTCGACCCGGGAAAGGTCTTCGGGATCATCAGCGGCTTCGCCTCCGGACTGCTGGGGGTCTTCTCCAGCCTGGTGATCATCGTCATCGTGGTGCTGGCGATGTGCCTGGACGCCCGGGCCATCTCCTCCGTCCTGTCGTCCCGCCTGGCTCGGGAACACTCCGAACTCGTCACGGCGCTCGGCCACTTCGCGCACAACACCCGCCGTTATCTGGTCGTCTCCACGGTCTTCGGGCTTGTCTGCTCGGTGTTGGACGTCATCGCGCTGTGGGTGCTCGATGTCCCGCTTCCGATTCTGTGGGGTGTGCTGGCGCTGTTCACCAACTACGTCCCCAACGTCGGCTTCGTCATCGGCCTGATCCCGCCGGCGCTCCTCGGCCTGCTGCAGGGCGGTCCCAAGACCATGGTCCTGGTGATCGTCTGCTACATCGCGATCAACTTCGTGGTCCAGTCACTCGTCCAGCCCAAATTCCTCGGGGACGCGGTCGGCCTGTCCACGACGGTGACCATGATGTCCCTGCTGCTGTGGGCGTTCGTGCTGGGCCCGCTCGGAGCGTTGCTTGCCATTCCGCTGAGCCTGCTGGCCCGCGCCCTGCTGGTGGACAGCGACCCCGAGGGGCGGTGGGTCGCGGCGCTCATCTCGGGGAAAGTCGTCGAGGACGGCCGGGACCGAAAACCCGCGAGGCCGTCCTAGCCTGGAGGCATGTACCGCGAGTGGGCCCCGGATCCGGCGATCGCCGGGCGGGTGACCTGTGTCTGGACGAGCCTCGCCGTCTCGGCGGCCACGCAGCTTGTGGTTCCCGACGGCTGTGTCGACCTGATCTGGGGGCCGGACGGTCCGCACGTCGCCGGGCCGGACACCGGGCCGATGCCGGTGCGGATGCGCCGGGGTGACCGTTACACGGGGGTCCGTTTCCGGCCTGGCGCGGTGGGCGAGGTGTTCGGCGTTCCGGTCGAGGCGCTGCGTGACGCCAGGGTGCCGCTCGACGAGCTGGGGGTGTTGCCGGACCTGACGCCCCGCACCATGCAGGAGACGCTGGCCGTACGGTTGCGCGAGGTTCCTGAGCCCGATCCGGCGGCGCCGGCCATCGCCGAGGCGCTGCGGACGGGCAGGACCGTCGCCCAGGCGGCTTGGGAGCTCGGTCTCGGGGAACGGCAGCTGCATCGGCGGGCGCTGCGCGCCTTCGGGTACGGGCCGAAGACGCTGCAGCGGGTGGTGCGTTTCCAGCGGGCGTTGCGGCTGGCCAGGCGCGGGACGGCGCTGGCCGAGGTCGCGCTGGCCAGTGGGTACGCCGACCAGTCCCACATGGCCAACGAGGTCAGGCGGCTGGCCGGGGTGTCCCTGGGCGGGCTGCTCAGCCGGTGACCCGTTCTCCGGGCGGTGGGGGCGGAGCGTCCAGCCTGATACCGAAATGGTCGCGGTAGGCGGCCAGGATCTCGGCGTCGGTGGTCAGGGTGGTCTCCTCGCGCTCGTCCCCCACGGTGCGGACGAGCTGCCTGTCGTTGAGCGTGAGACGCCCGTCCTCGGTGAGGAGGGAGCACACGAGCGAACGGGTGAAGTGGGACTTGGGCGAGGTCTGCTGCCACCAGCAGGTCGCCTCGTAGTCGGCCAGGACGCGTGGCCGCCGTTCCAGGCGATATTGGGGCACGCCGTTCTGCAACACGTCGATGTCCCCCTCCTCTGCCTCGACCAGCCGGAAGACCCCGCTCTGGTCAGCCTGGTCGGTGCGCAGGTCGAGCCGGAGGGGACGGTTGACGAACCTGCCGAACCCGACGTCGACGAGCCACGGCTCCGGGGTGTCGACGCGTAGCGCCATGTGGTCGAAGGGCGGGCCGAGCGAACCTCCGGAGAAGACCCTGGCCGCCAGCATGGTCACCCGGTAGCCCAGCGAGCGGAGCAGTACGGCGAAGGCACCGTTGAGCTCGTAGCAGAAGCCGCCCCTGCGGCGGCCGACGACCTTGTCGATCAGGGCCTGTTCGCTGAGCGTGACGGGTTCGCCGAGGTGGATGCTCAGGTTCTCGAACGGCACCGTCCGCAGGTGGCGCAGGTGCAGTTCGCCGAGAGCCTCGGCGTCCGGGCGCGGGGGGCGGGCGGCGCCGATCCGCGCCAGGTATTCGTCCATGGGGGTGTTTCCCGTTCAGGCTGCGGCCGGGGCCGTGGGAGACAGGGGATCCGAGGCCTTGGAGACGCGGCGCGCCCAGGGCATGGCCATGACCAGGATCGGCAGCAGGACGATGGAGGCGCGGGACCAGATCGAGTGCATGGCCCACCAGGTGTCGGTGTCGAACTGGGTCAGGTAGAGGTAGCCGCAGCCCGCCCAGAGGGACACGCCGATGATGGCCGGCCAGGCGAAGCGGGTCGGGCGGGCGACCAGGAACGGCATGAACCACAGCAGGTACTGCGCACCGAGTCTGGGCGTGGTGACCATGAAGGCGAGCAGCAGGGCGGTGGTGAGGTCGATCGGGTCGGCCCGGCGCCAGAGGAAGGCCACGACCAGCATGGTGAGGTAGATCAGCCGGGTGCCGAAGGTCGCGATCCCGGAGTGGAGGGTCCAGTCGCCACCGACGAGGATGGCGCTGTAACCCCACTCACCGACGATCGGCCTGACGTCTCCCATGACGCGGATGACCTCGGGAAGCTGATCCAGCGAGGTTCCGGCGAAGACGGGCAGGGTGGCCAGGAAGAAGATCGGTGGTACGGCCGTCGCCACGAACGCGGCCAGCCGGGAACGGAAGGTCGGCAGCAGCAGGAGCATCCCGGGGATCAGCCAGATCGGCCAGCTCTTCGCGCACAGGGCCAGTCCCATCAGCAGGCCGGCGATGATCGCCCTGCGCATGACGGCCGAGTCGCCGTCGCGGGGGGCGAGCGCCGTACGCACCGAACCACCGGGGGCGAGCGCGCCGCCCGGCGCGGTGAGGCTCCGTACGGCTCCGCCCAGCCCGAGGGCGGCGACGCGTTCGCGCGCCAGGGCGAACACGTCGATCCTGAGGCCGGGGCGCTCGGGGTCGCCGGGGCCGCGGGCGACCACGAAGGCGGCGACACCGAAGAGCAGGGCGACGGGTTCGACCTGTCCGTGGATCGAGGCGACGAGGATGGCCAGCGGGTTGCAGGCGTACTGGAAGGCGCGCAGGGAGGCCTTGCCGCCGCCCGCGAGCTTGCCGACGAGCGGGATCAGCGCGATGTCGGCGACCACGGTGACGAGCCTGCCGCCGATCTCCCACGGGATGCCCAGCCACAGCAGCAGGCCGTACACGTAGGGGATGGTGGGCAGGAAGTGCCAGCCGCCCTCACTGCCGATCACGGGGTCCTGACGTCTGAGGATCGCCTCGCCCGCGGGCTTGAAGCTCTCCATGAAGTCGACCGGCTGCCATCTGCTCATCGCGGCCAGGACCATGATGAGCACCCGGAACACGATGCCCACCACGAGCACGAGGATGGGAGACGGGCGCCAATCTCGCCACTGGGCGACCAGAGCCAGCACGACACCTGTGACGAGGACAAACCCCGTGAGAATTGCGTAGTCCATGACGGTAACAGCCTGCCGGAACCGGTCGCCTCACGCCCACTCGGTCTCGAAAACGAGACCTGTCTCTCAGCTTACATCACTCAAAGCTCTACAATCGTTACAAATGGTAGCCCCTGGGGGCGAGTCCTGGTCGTTCGGCAAGTGGATCGCCGAACCGCCCGGGAGGGTGTGGGTGGCGCCGGCCCTGCTGGTGCTCGGGGTGGGCTTCGTCGCGCAGAACCGGGTGCCCGCCAGGATCCGCTGGATGGTCTTCGGCGTGACCTGGCCGCTGTGGCCGGCCCTGCTCGTGATGCCGGTCGTCGGCGTGCTCATCGGGGTGCCGGCCCGTCGCCGGTCGGCGCGGCGGAGGTGAAGGCCTTCCTGGTGTAGAGCAGCGCGCCCAGCGCCGTCAGGGCGAGCAGGAGATAGCCGATCGTGTAGGCGTGGGCCACGGAGTAGACCACTCCCATGACCAGTGGCGGGAAGTAGCCGCCGAGACCACCCGCCGCGCCGACCAGGCCGGTGACCGTTCCCACCCTGGACGGCTCGACGAGTTTGGCGACCAGGGCGAAGACGCCACCCGTGCCGAGGCCGAGGAACAGGGCCGTCAGCACGAAGCACAGTCCGGCGGGGATCTCGGCGGGCGGTTCGAAGGCCAGCACGACCGCCATGATCGCGGTCCCGGCGAACGAGACCAGCAGCACCCTGGTCGCGCCGATCCGGTCGGACAGCGCGCCGCCGACCGGCCTGGCGAGGACCGCGGCCATCGAGAACCCCGCGTCGCGCAGGCCCGCTCCGGTCTGGGTGAAGCCGTAGACGACCTGCAGCAGGGTGGGCAGGTAGGTCGAGAAGGCGACGAAACCGCCGAAGCAGACGGCGTAGAGGAACGCGCACTGCCAGGTCGCCTTGATCTTGACGGCCTCGCGCATCCGGGGCAGCGCGGGCGCCGTCGCGGGTCGCCATTCGGGTGAGTCCCGGCTGACCAGCAGCATCACGACGCCCATCACGGCCAGCAGCACGGCCATCAGCACGTGGGTCTGGGCCCTGCCGAGCCACTCGACCAGGCGGGGCGTCAGGAACGCCGAGACGGCGGTGCCGCCCATGCCCATGCCGAAGACCCCGGTGGCGAAACCGCGCCGTTCCGGCCGGTACCAGGCGTTGACGAACGGGATGCCGACGGCGAAGGAGGTGCCGCCGAGGCCGAGCAGGAAGCCCCACAGCAGCAACCAGCCGTAGGAGTCGGACCAGCCGACCCCGAGCACCGGGACGATGGTCACGAAGCACACGACGGCGAACATGAGCCGCCCGCCGAGCTTGTCGGTGAGCACGCCGACCGGGATGCGGCCGAGCGAGCCGACCAGCACCGGGATCGCGACCAGCAGGGAGGTCTGGGGCGGCGACAGGCCGAGTTGCCTGGTGTAGCTCCCGGCGAGGGGCCCTATCAGGTTCCACGCCCAGAAGGTGATGGCGAAAGCGGTCGTTGCGAGCACCAGGTTGACGACCTGGCCCCGGCGAAGTTCGTTCGGCATGCGCACCCCCGACATCACAAATGGTAACCATCTGTGATGGATCACTCACAAGGGGTACGACCCGCGAAAGGAAAGATGGACGGATTCCGGCCTGCGACCTTGGCCGGAATCCGTCCGCCGGGCGGAAACTCAGCAGCTAAGGTTGCCGCCCGGAGTCACACCGAGGATCTGAGTGAACCTCTGGTAGCTGTTGATCCTGCTCTGCACCTGGGAGGGGTTGCCTCCGTTGCACTCCAGGGCGCCGTTGATGCTGCGGATCGTCTCACCGAATCCGGCGCCGTTGACCATGGCGTTGTGCGGGGTCATCGTGCCGGGGCCGTTCTGGGTCATCCAGTACCAGATGCCGGTCTTCCAGGCCACGGCCGGGTCGTTCTGCACCAGGTTGGGGTTGCGCAGCAGGTCGATGCCCAGGGCGTCGCCGGCGGCCTTGTAGTTGAAGTTCCAGCTCAGCTGGATCGGGCCCCGGCCGTAGTAGGCGGCCTGGCCGGCGGGGCAGCCGTACGGCTGGCTGGCGTCGCAGTAGTGCGGGTAGTTCGAGGTGTTCTGCTCGACGACGTAGACCAGGCCGCCGGTCTCGTGGCTGACGTTGGCCAGGAACGCCGCCGCCTCCTGCTTCCTGACCGTGTCACTGCCGGTGCCTGCGAACGCCGGGTAGGCGCTCAGCGCGTTGACCAGGCCGTTGTAGGTGTAGAAGGGGTTGCGGCTCGGGAACATCTGGTTGAACTGCGCCTCGCTGACCACGAAGCCGCCCGGGTTCGGCGTCGTCGACGTCGGGGTGGGCGTGGGGGTCGGCGTGCCGGAGGGGCGGCAGACGTACGGCGACCAGTACCACGTGCTGATCACGGGGTCGTAGCCCGGGTTGTCGTGGGTTGCCTGGTAGTAACGGCCGTTGGTGTACCTGACGATGTCGCCGGTGACGTAGTTCCTGCCCGCGACCCAGTCGGGGTGGTCACAGGTCGGGACGGTCGGGGTCGGCGTGGGGGTCGGCGTGCCGTTCCCGCACACCCCCTGGTCCGCCCACACGATGGCGACGCCCGGGGTCTCGTTCTGGGTCCACCACTTGGCCGACCAGTTGTGGCCGTTGTAGGAGGCGGTGTTACCGCCCGTGTAGACCTTCGAGGAGTTCCAGGGGTCCGCGCAGGCGGCGGCGACCGCGGTGGAGGTGGTTGCGGTCGTTGAGGCGGTCGTTGAGGCGGAGGCCGCCGGGAGGACGACCGCCAGGGCGCCTGTCACCGCGGCCGCGGCGATGGACGCCATGATGCGTAGTCTCGTCACTTGCTCACTCCTTGGGGCGAAGTCCTTGGGTGGAGTCCTGCGCGGACTCCTGGGGGAGTCCCTGGGGTGATGTCCTGGGGCGGAGACACGGGGACCGGCAAAGACAATCGGCGCCGGAGGTCCGTCTCCCCCGGCGCCGATGGGAACCTCGCCGCCGGGGGTCCGTCTCCCCCGGCGGCGATGAACACCTCGCCTCCGAGGGTCCGTCTCCCTCGGTGACGATGTACACCTCGCCGTCGGAGGTCCGTCTCCTCCTCCGGCGATGGAGACCTCACCGCCGGGGGTCCGTCTCCCCCGGCGGCGAGGGGCCTGTCAACTCAGGGCGTCAAGGTAGGCCCTGTGGTTGCGGGAGAACTCGAAGTTGTTGTACTTGTCCCAGTTGATCGACCAGGTCATCAGACCCCGCAGGCCACGGTAGACACCCTTCGGCTTGTAGGAGCCGCAGTTGGTGCCCTTGCTCAGGCAGTCGAAGGCCTTCTGGACCTCGGCCACCGAGGTGTAGCCGTTGCCCGCGTACTGCGCGGCGGGCAGGCCGATGGCGACCTGCTCGGGGCGCAGGGCGGGGAAGACGTTGTTCGGGTTGCCCGCGATCGGGAAGCCCGCCAGCAGCATGTCGGTCATCGCGACGTGGAAGTCGGCGTTGCCCATCGTGTGGTACTGGTTGTCAAGACCGGTGATCGGCCCGGAGTTGTAGTCCTGGACGTGCAGCAGGGTCAGGTCGTTACGCAGCGCGTGGATGACCGGCAGGTAGGACCCGGCCCGCGGGTCGGCGGAGCCGCTCGCGCCGGGACCGTAGAACTGGTAGCCGAGCTGGACGAAGAACGTCTCCGGGGCCATGGTCAGCACGAAGTTGGCGCCGTACTTGGCCTTGAGGGTCTTCAGCGCGGAGATCAGGTTGACGACGACCGGGGTGGTCGGGGACGCGAGGTTGGTGTCACCGGCGTTGAGGTAGAGCGAGTGGCCCTCGAAGTCGACGTCGAGGCCGTCAAGGCCGTACTTGTCGATGATGGCGCTGACCGACTCGACGAACTTGTCACGCGCGGCCGTCGTGGTGAGCTGGACCTGGCCGTTCTGGCCGCCGATCGAGATCAGCACCTTCTTGCCCTGGGCCTGCTTGGCCTTGATCGCCGCGATGAAGTCGGCGTCGGACTCCACGCTGGGGCACTCGGCGACCGGGCAGCGCACGAAGCGGATGTCACCGGAGGTCACCGAGGTCGGCTCGCCGAAGGAGAGGTTGATGAAGTTCCACTCCTTGGGCACGTCGGCCATCCGCACGTAGCCGGAGCCGTTGGCGAAGGAGGCGTGCAGGTAGCCGACCAGCACCTTGTTCCCGGGCGGCGGGCTGTCACTGACCGTGACCGAGACCTCGCCGGACTTGCTCGACTCACCGACGGGGTTGAAGGCGCTGACCCGGTAGGCGTAGGTGCCGGCCGGGAGGGTCTCGCTGAAGCCCCGGGTCGTCGTCGTGCCGACCTTGGTGTTGCCCCGGTAGACGTTGTAGCCGGTCACGCTGCCCGTGCCGGGGTTCCAGCTCAGCGTCACGGTGGTGCCGTTGACCGTGGCGGCCAGACCGGTCGGGGTTCCGGGCGGCGGCGGGGTGTCGTTGCCGACCGTGACCGAGACCGTGGCGGACCTGGCCGACTCGCCGGCCGAGTTGACCGCGCTCACCTGGTAGTCGTGGTTGCCGGGCTGGGGGCTGTCCGCGTAGGTGGTCGTCGTGGCCGAGCCGACCTTGGCGCCGTCGCGGTAGACGTTGTAGCTCGTGGCGCCCTCTGAGGCGTTCCACTTCAGCGTGGCGGTGGTCACGCTGCCCGTACCGGTCAGGCCGGTGGGGGTGGCGGGCACCTGCGGGGTGTCGTTGCCGACCACCAGCGTGACCGACGCCGACTTGGCCGACTCGCCCACGGCGTTGACCGCGGTCACCTGGTAGACGTGGGAGCCCGCCGGGGCGCCCAGGTCGGTGTAGGTGGTCGTCGTGGCCGAGCCGACCTTGTTGCCGTCACGGTAGACGTTGTAGCTGGTGGCCCCCTCGGAGGCGGACCACTTCAGCGTGGCGGTGCTGGGGGTGCTGCTGCCGGTCACGTTCGTGGGAACGGCGGGCGCCCCGGCTCCGGGAGGGCCGTCCAGGACGATGTCGTCGGCCTGGTAGGCGCCCTGGCCGTACCAGCCGTTGACGTAGACCGTCACCGAGTTGGTCGAGGCGCCGGTGGTGAAGGTCCGGGTCAGCTGGGAGTAGGCCGACGGTGAGGACGTCCAGGTGTTCTGGTCGGTCGTGCCGGTGCCGGTCACGCCGAGGAACACGTAGCCGCCGCGCACCCAGCCGGACAGGGTGTAGGAGGAGGACGGCTTGACGGGGACCGTCTGCTGGCAGCGCGCGGTGTCGGCGCCCTGCGGCGTGGCCTGCAGGGCCTTGGACCCGCCGTGCACCGGCGAGGAGACCGCCGTCGCGCCGGAGGAGGCCGTGCAGGTCCAGCCGGACAGGCCGTCCTCGAAGCCGGGGTTGTTCGCGATGTTGGCGGCGCTGGCGGGCGTCGCGGCGAGCATCGTGCCGCCGATCGCCAGTACGGCCGCCGTGGCGAGCTTCCTGAGGTTCATCCGGTGAATCCCTTGAAGATTGTGGTGAACTCCCACGGCGACTGTGAGATGCCGCTGCAGGTGGGCGATACCTGACCGTTGGGGCAGCCGCCGTTGTCACGGCCGGCCGACCAGAAGCCGATGTAGGCCACGTGGTTGCTGTTGGCCCAGTTGAGCAGCGAGCGCGCGTCCGCCTGGGTGGTGGTCGACCCGGTGTCGTTCTTGCCGATCATCGGGGTGAGACCGAGCATCTTCTTGAGCTGCGCGTCGGTCTTGGCGGGCCAGACGCCCTTCATCTGGTTGAGGGTCGCCTGGGCGGCGCTGATCAGTGCGGCGCCCCAGTTGCCGCTGTAGCCGAAGTCCATCAGCATCGGGTTGACGATGAGGTTGAGACCCTTGGCGGCGGCGTCCTGCAGGATCGACACGGAGAACGGGTCGAGGCCGTAGTCCGCGCCCTGGATGCGCAGCGTGTAGCTGATCACGGTGCCGCGCTCGGTCTGGAGCTGCTTCAGCGCGGTGTTGACCTTGTTGACGTCGATGGAGGCCTCGACGTCGACGTCGAGGTGGTTGGTGCCGACGGTGTCGAGCACCTTCTTGTAGGCGGTGAGCAGCGCGGCGGAGGTGCCGCAGGTGTGCTCAAGGTAGGGACCCTGGGCGCCACCGGTGGCCACGATGACCTGGCCGCCCTTCGCCTGGAGCGCCTTGACGTCGTTGATGATGCGCGGCTCGTCGATCGGGATGGTGCCGCCCCAGGCCGGGTTGCAACCGGTGCTGTCGCCGAGGGCGAAGGCCAGGGTGTAGTTCTTCACCCCGGTGGCGTTGGACGCGCTGACCAGGGAGGGCGTCGGCATCGTGATGTCGATGTAGGGCGCGTAGCGGATCTCACCGGTCGGAGGGAGGGTGTCGTCGCTGGTCTTGCCGCTGACCGAGGGACCGTACGCGGAGCAGTTGTTCGATCCGTCGCACGCCCTGACCCGGAAGCCGTAGGTGGTGTTGGCGGTCAGGCCGGTCGCGGTGTGGCTCAGGTTCGCCCCCGCGCTGACCGGGGCCCCGTTGTCCCTGGAGACCTCGTAGCGGTCGACCTTGCCCGAGTCGTCGGTCGAGGCCGACCACGCCAGGTTCAGCGAGTTGGCCGTGGGACCGCCCACGGTCAGGCCGGCCGGCACGCTCGGCGGGGTGGTGTCGGGGCCGCCGGTGGTGGTGCCGTTCACCACGGAGGTGTAGGCGGAGCAGTTGTCCGAGCCGTCACAGGCGCGGACCCGAAAGCCGTAGGTGGTGCTGGCGGTCAGGCCGGTCGCGGTGTGGCTCAGGTTCGCGCCGACGCTGACCGGCGTCCCGTTGTCCCGCGACACCTCGTAGCGGTCGACCTTGCCGGAGTTGTCGGTCGAGGCCGACCAGCTCAGGCTGAGCGTGCTGTTGGTGGCGCCGCCGACGGCCAGGTTGCCGGGGACGGTCGGCGGGACGGTGTCCGGGGGCGGGGTGTCGTCACCGGGCGGGCCGTCCAGGACGATGTCGTCGGCCTGGTAGGCGCCCTGGCCGTACCAGCTGTTGACGTAGATCGTCACGGACTTGGTGGACGCGCCGGTGGTGAAGGTCCGGGTCAGCTGGGAGTAGGCCGACGGTGAGGACGTCCAGGTGTTCTGGTCGGTCGTGCCGGTGCCGGTCACGCCGAGGAACACGTAGCCGCCGCGCACCCAGCCCGACAGCGAGTAGGACGAGGACGGCTTGACGCTGACCGTCTGCTGGCAGCGCGCGGTGTCCGAGCCCTGCGGCGTGGCCTGCAGGGCCTTGGATCCGCCGTGCACCGGCGAGGAGACCGCTGTGGCCCCTGAGGTCCCCGAGCAGGTCCAGCCGGTCAGGCCGTTCTCGAAGCCGGGGTTGGTGGCGATGTTGGCGGCGTGGGCCGGCGTGGCGGCGAGCATCGTGCCCCCCACCGCCAGTGCGGCCACCGCGGCGAGCCTCCTGAGGTTCATCCGTTGTACCCGACGAAGATCTTGGCGAACTCGTAGGGCGTCTGGGGGATGTTGGTGCACTTGTACAGGGGGCCGTTGCAGGCGTTGCGGTCCCGCGTGCCCTCCCAGTACGAGAGCATCCCCAGGTGCTTGGACTTGGCGAAGGCGACGAGCTGGCGGGCGTCGGCCTGGTCGAAGACCCTGCCGTCGTCGTTCTTGCCGAGCATCGGGGTGACGCCGAGCATTCTCCACAGCTGGGCGTCGTTCTTGGCCGGGTAGAGGGTCTTGAGCTGGTTGAACGTGCTGTTGGCCGCCTGGATGGCCGCGTCACCGTAGTCGGCGTCACGGTAGTAGTCCATGGCCATGACGTTGACCAGGTCGAGGTTGACCCCGGCGTCCCTGGCCGACTTGACCACGTTGATGCCGCTCTCGACGAGGCCCTCGGGCAGCACCGGCAGGGTCAGCGAGATCTTGAGGTTGGGGTAGGTCTGCTGGAGCTTGGCCAGCGCCTGCGACCTGCGGTTGACGGAGGCGGTGTCCTGGGTGGCCGCGCCCTCGATGTCCAGGTCGATGTACTTCAGGCCGTAGGTGTCGACGACCATCTTGTACTCGTTGTAGAGCGCGGTGACGTCGGTGCAGGCCTGGGCTAGCTCGACGCCGCTGGCGCCGCCGAAGGAGATCTTCACGTCACCGCCGGCCGCCCTGATGGCGTCGATCTGGTCCTTGGCCCACCCGGAGCGCGGGTCGAAGGCGCCGAACCAGGTGGCCTTGCAGGTCCCGGCGCCGATGAAGGCGAGGGTGTAGTTCTTGACCCCGGAGGCCGTCACCATGTCGGACAGGACCGGCGTCGGCCAGGCGCCCATGTCGACGTAGGGGGCCATCCACAGGTTCCCGCCGGGCTGGACCGTCGGAGTCACGGTGGGAGTCACCGTCGGGGTCACGGTGGGCGTGACCGTCGGGGTCACCGTGGGGGTCACGGTGGGCGTGACGGTCGGCGTCGGCGTGGGGGTGGAACCGCCGTCGCAGGGGTTGCCGTTGAGCGTGCAGCCGGTCGGCGAGCCGGTGCCGGTGGAGACCCAGCCGAAGGTGGCGGTCGCGCCGGGCGCGAGCGTGCCGTTGTAGTCACGGTTCTTGAAGGTGTACTTGCTCCCGGACTGCGTCATGAGCGAGTCCCAGTAGGAGCCGACCCCGGTGCCCGAGGGCAGGTCCAGGACCACCGTCCAACCGTTGAGCGTGGTGGTACCGGTGTTCTTCACGGTGATCTGGCCGGTGTAACCGCCCGACCACTCCGATGCCTTGGTGAAGGTCGCGGTGTCCGCCTGGGCGGGCGCGTTGACAAGCAGTGTCGCTCCGCAGGCGAGCGCCGCGGCGACGGCGAGCGTCGACAGCCGCACTCGTGTTGATCGTTGGTTCATGACCTGCCTCATGGGACTTCTGGGGGGTGTGGGGGGTGTCATGGGGTGTCATGGGGGTACGGCCCGCGGCCCGGTGCACCGGGCCGCGGGCCGTACCGGCTAGAAGCCGGCGGTGATCTTGGTGAACTCCCAGTCGGCCTGCGCGACGCCGCTGCAGGTCTCCTGGACGCCGCCGCCGGGGCAGGGGCGGTCACGGTTGGTCGACCAGAAGGCCAGGCGGGTCAGACCCTTGGACTTGGCGTAGTCGGTGATCTGCTGCCAGGTCGCCGGGCTGGTCACCTCCTGCTGGTCGGACAGACCGTTCATGCCGGAGATGCCCATGTGGGCGTAGGCCTGCGCGTCGGTCCAGCCGTTGGCGGACTTCAGCGCGTTCTTCAGACCCTCGGCCGCGTTGACCGTGCTCTGGTACATGTTCGCGCCGCCGTTGAAGTCGAACGGCATGATCGTGTAGTTGTCGATCGGCACGGCCAGCGCCTTGGCCTGGTTGATCAGGCGGATGCCGTGGCTGGTCGGGCCGGTGGTCGCGGTGCCGAAGGTCACGACGATCTTGACGTTCGGGTTGGCGGCCTTGACGATCTTGAGACCGTTGAGGATGCGGTCCTGGACGGTGTAGTTCTCGAACTCGTCGGTGTTCTCGATGTCGAAGTCGACCACGGCCGGGCCGACCGCGTCGATGACCTTCTGCACGGCGCCGGCGAAGGCCTGCGGGGTCGAGCAGTTCGGGCCGAGCTTGTTACCGCTCCAGCCACCGAAGGAGATCTGGACGTTGCCGCCCGCGGCCTTGACCGCGTTGATCGCGGCCTGGTCGGCGCCACCGGTCAGCGGACGCTGCCCGTCCCAGGCCGGGTTGCACCCGTTCTGGGCGAGGATGAAGGCCATCGTGAAGGACTTGATGCCGGTGGCGTTCATGACGGTGGTGACGCTGGGCGGGTTGCCCCAGCCCATGTAGAGGTACGGCGCGCCGGGCATCTTGGCCGGGTTCGGGTTGGTGCAGCCCGTGGTGGTGCCGGTGACGGCGGCGCTGGCGGCCGACTCGCCCTGAGAGTTGTAGGCCTTGACCGTGTAGGTGTGCGGCTCACAGGTGCCCAGGTTGGAGACCGTCGCCGAGGTGCCGGTCACGGTCGCCTTCACCGTGGAGCCCTCGTAAACGCGGTAGCCCGTCACCGTGCCCGAGGAGGCGCCCCACGACAGCGAGATGGAGGTGTCGGTGGTGCCGCTCACGGTCACGTTGGCCGGTGCGCCGGGGGTGCCGGTGGTGCAGCCGGTGGTGGTCGCGCTGACCGGGTCGGTCTTGGCACCCTCGCCCGCGCCGTTGTAGGCCGCGACGGTGTAGGTGTGCGCCTCGCAGTCACCCAGGCCGGAGATCGTCGCCGAGGTGCCGGTCACGGTCGCCTTCACCGTGGAGCCCTCGTAGACGCGGTAACCGGTCACCGTGCCGGACGCCGTGCCCCACGACAGGGACACGCTCTTGGAGCCGCCGGTGGCCGTCACCGCGCCGGGCTTGCCGGGGGCGGTCTCGGTGCTGCCGCCGCCGCAGTCGGCGCCGTTGACCTTGCAGCCGGTCGGGGTCGCGTCACCGGGGGAGGCGATGAAGCCGAAGCTCACGCTGCTCCCGGCCGGGAGGCTGCCGTTCCAGCCGACGTTGCTGAGCGTGAAGTGGGTACCGCTCTTGGTCAGGCTGGCGTCCCAGGCGGAGCTGACGTTGCCGCCCGCGGGCAGGTCGAACTCGACCTTCCAGCTGCTCAGGGCGGCGCCGCTGTCGTTCTTGATCGTGTACTTGCCTTCGAAGGCCGAGCCCCAGCTTGAGGTCTTGGTGAAGGTCGCCGTCACCCCGGCCGCGTGGGCCGGGGAGGAGGCGAGCAGTACACCCGAGGCGGCGATGGCCGCCGCCACGAGAATACGAAGAGGACGCATGTTCCCTCCATGGGGAAGAGGTGCGAGAAGTGCGGTCTTACTTGGGGGGTGTCACTTCGTCGTGACCTAGGTAGGGCCCGCGCCCCGGGGGCGGAAGACGCGGGCCGTACCGGCTGTGTGCCCTGGGAGGTGCTTCCCCTAGGGAAGAGTGGCGAGGTGCGGCTTGACGGTCTTGGAGAAGTTCCAGTTGTTGCTGGCGTCCCAGTTGATCGACCAGGTCATCGCGCCCCTGATGCCGGGGTAGGCGTTCGGGGGAACGAAGGAGCCGCAGTTGGTCTTGGTGGCCAGGCAGGTCAGCGCCTGGTTCACCATGGAGGGCGCGACGATGCCGCCGCCCGCGGCGCCGGGGCCCGCAGGCAGGCCGAGCGCGACCTGGTCGGGGCGCAGACCGTTCTCAAGCTGGATGCAGGCCAGGGCGGTCATGAAGTTGACCGTGCCCTGCGAGTAGGCCGCCATCTTGTCGCAGCCGAGCATGGAGCCCGAGTTGTAGTACTGCGTGTGGACAACGGTGAGGATGTCCTTGATGTTCAGCGCGAGCTTGAAGTACTCGGCACCCGGCGACTGCATGTCGATCGTCTGCGGCGCCATCGTGATGATCAGGTCGGAGCCGGCCTTGGCGCGCAGCGACCGCAGGGCCTGACCCATGTAGGTGGCGTTGAGGCCGTTCTCCAGGTCGATGTCGACGCCGTCGAAGCCGTAGTTCTGCATCAGGGCGTAGACGCTGTCGGCGAACCTGGTCGCCGCGGCCGAGCTGGCGACCTGGACGCGGCCCTTCTCACCGCCGACCGAGAGGATGACCTTCTGGCCGCGCGAGTGCACGGTCTGCACGTCGGCCTTGAACTGGGCGTCGGTGTAGCCGCCCAGGGAGGCCGACAGGCCCGGGTCGATGCCGAAGACGACCTCGCCCGCGGTGGAGCTGGCCTCGCCGAAGGAGACGGCGATCAGGTCGTACTCCTTCGGCACCGAGGAGAGCTTCAGCTCGACCGCGGGGTTGTCGAAGTTGTGCCAGTAGCCGGTGAGGAAGTGCTTGGGCAGCGGGGTGGTGGTGCAGCCCGTGGTGCTGGTGCTGGCCGGGTCGCTCTTGGCGCCCTCACCGTTGTCGTTGTAGGCCGCGACGGTGTAGGTGTGCGCCTCACAGTCACCC
>NZ_JBHSBC010000041.1:0-69965 GCF_042650425.1 Streptosporangium jomthongense
ACACCTCATGCACACACCGCGAAACACCCCCCACCTCAGCGGTGGGCAGCACGACGGCGAGTTCGTCGGCGCCGAGCAGTTCCAGGTGTGAGACCCGCGCACCGGGGTCGTCGGCCACGCCGTCGAGCAGGCGGAGGAGGTGGCCACCCATCCGGGTCACCCGGGCCCGGTCGAACAGGTCGGGCACGTACTCGATCGTCGCGCTCAGCGAGCCGTCCGGCGCCTCCTTGACGAGGAGGGTGAGGTCGAAGCGCGACACACGGGAGCGGCCGGGCAGCGGGGCGACCTCAAGCCCGGTCCAGGCCGGTCCGTCCGAGGCCGGCTCGAAGGTGAAGGCGACCTGGAACAGCGGCGTGCGGGACAGGTCGCGCTCCGGCTGCAGTTCGTCCACCAGCTGGGCGAAGGGCACGTCCTGGTGGTCGAACGCCTCCAGCACCGTGTTCCTGACCTGGGCGAGCAGGTCGGCGAAGGCCGGGTCCCCCTCCCAGCGGGAGCGCACGACGAGGCTGTTGATGCAGTATCCGACGAGCCCCTGCAGCTCGGGCCGGGTGCGGCCGGAGACCATGGTGCCGACGGGGATGTCGTTCAGGCCGGTGTGACGCGACAGCAGCAGCTTGAAGGCGGTCAGCAGCACGGTGAAGAGAGTCGAGCCGTGCCGCCGGGCCACCTCCCGCAGCCGCTCGGCGAGCGGGGCCGGAATCTCGAACGTGTCGACGTCGCCGGTCCAGACCCTGGTGGCGGGCCGGGGGCGGTCGGTGGGCAGGTCGAGCGGGCGCAGGTCGGCGAGCCGCTCGCGCCAGTAGGCGAGCGAACGGTCGAAGGAGCGACCGCTCTCCCAGGCGGCGTAGTCGGCGTACTGCGTCTCAAGCGGTGCGAGCGGGGAGGGCGACCCCTCGGTGAAGGCGCTGTAGAGCTCGGCCAGTTCCCCGACGACGACGGCGAGGGACCACGCGTCACAGGCGATGTGGTGGAGCACCAGGACGAGCACGTGGTCGTCGTCGGCCAGCCGGAGCAGGCGGGCCCGCGCGGGCCACTCCGCGGCCAGGTCGAACGAGGTCGCCACCACGGCCCCCACGGCATCCAGCATCCCCTCCCCGTCCACGCCGTGCAGGTCGTCGACGGGCAGGCGCACGGCGTACGGCTCGTCGATCACCTGGGTCGGGTCCTCCCCGACGAGCACGTAACGGGTACGCAGGCTCTCGTGCCTGGCGATGACCTCCCGCCAGGCACGCTCCAGCGAGCCGTGGTCGAGCCGGCCGCGCAGCCGCAACGCCAGCGGAACCAGGTACTCCGGGCTGCCCGGGTCGAGGCGGTTGAGGAACCACATCTGCTGCTGCCCGGAGGAGAGCCCGATCGGCCCCTCTCGGTCGGCCCGGGGGATGCGGCCTCCCCGCGTCCCCTTCTTCTCGGCCAGACGCAACCGGATGAGCTCGTCCCGTCGCGCGCTGAAGTCCGACGCTTCCGTGCTCATGTCGCTCTCCTCCACCGGAATACAGGGGTCACGGAGAATCAGTGCCGTCCGCCCGGAAATGAAGCACCGGACACCGGCACGGCGGCCGATTCCACCGACGAGCGTTCCGTGCGCGACTATAGTTCTTCTATATTCAGCGGAAACATTGAAATCGGATCCTCCCGCAGGCAGCATTCACTCGCATATCGCCCGTTGAAAGGCAACAGCCCGGGCGCGGCCATACGGCGACCCATCGGGAGGACCAGCGTGGAGAATTTCCTTTTGACGGCGCAGGAACGGGCGCAGGTCGACAGGCTCGTCGACGACGTGCTGGCGGACTGGACGTCGTGGGATCCCCTGCGGTTCGCCGAGCAGGCGGGCTCCGTCGCGCACGGCCTGCCGCTGCGGCTGCGCCGGTTCCTGGCCGACGTGCGCGCGGCGGAGGCGGACGTGGCGCTCGTGTCCGGCCTGCCGGTCGACCCCGCTCTCGCGCCGACCCCGGCGGGCTGGGACATGGCCGCCAAGAACGGCGCGGGGCGGCGGGAGGAGCTCGTGCTGCTGCTGGTCGGAGCCGTGCTCGGCGAGCCGTTCGGCTGGGCCAACCAGCAGGACGGGCGCCTGGTGCACGACGTGGTCCCCACTCCGGGCATGGAGCGGTCGCTGACCAGCGCCAGCAGCACGGAGCCCCTGACGCTGCACACCGAGGACGTCTTCCACCCCTTCCGCTGCGACTACGTGTCGCTGTTCTGCCTGCGCAACCCCGACGAGGTGGGCACCACCATCACCCGGTTCGACGCGCTGGACTTCCCCGGTGAGCTGCGCGAGGCGCTGTCCGAGGAGTCCTTCAGGTTCTATCCGGACGACTCCCACACCGGGGAGATCCTCAACGTGGTCGACGGCGGCGGGCTCGCCGGCCGCCGCAGCACCGTCGGCCCGGTGGTCTTCGGTCCGGCCGAGCGTTCCTACCTGCGCTTCGACAGGGACTTCATGACGGCCGACCAGGAGGCCGGGCGGGCGGCGGAGGCGATCACGGTGATGCACGGCCTGCTCTGCGAGGCGGTGGAGAGAATCGTGCTGCGACCGGGGGAGGCGATATTCGTCGACAACTACCGGATCGTTCACGGCCGCGAGCCGTTCTCCGCCAGATACGATGGAAACGATCGCTGGCTCAAAAGGCTCAATCTGATTCGCGACGTGCGGCGCATATACGCCGGCAGTGGTGCACGATCCAGAATCATCACCTGACGGATCCGCCACCCCCTGGCGTCGACAATGGAGGTTCGCGAGTGATAAGCGTCGCACTGAGCACGCTTCGTGCACGATGGATCACATTCTCGGGAACCTTTCTCTCGCTTTCTCTCGGCGTCGGGATCATCGCCACCATCGCGTTGGTGATGAGTTCCGCCCTCGCGAATTACGAGCGGGCGCGCGCCGTCCTGACGGGGACCGTGGTGCTCCTGAGCGTCTCGGCGGGCGTGGCGGGGTTCGTCACCGTCTTCGTGGTGGCCTCCACGTTCGCCTTCGCGGTGATCCAGCGCACGCGCGAGCTGGCCCTGCTACGCCTGGTCGGGGCCACCCCGCGCCAGGTTCGCCGGATGATCCTGGCCGAGGCGCTGCTGCTCGGCACGGTCGCCTGCGTCGTCGGCTGCCTGCTCAGCCTGGCCGGTGCCCCGGCGCTGGCCGCCACGCTGGTGGCGGGGGACATCGCGCCGTCCTGGTTCCAGGTCGCCGTCTCGCCCGTGCCGCTCCTGCTCTCGTGCCTGATGGGTCTCGGGGTCGCGACGCTGGGCGTCTCGGCCGCCTCCCGCCGCGCGGCCACCGTACGGCCGACCGAGACTCTGCGCGAGTCCGCCATGGACACGCCGCTCTCACGCGGCCTCCGCTCGCCGCGCACGCTGTTCGGCCTGGGCTTCCTGGCCATCGCGATCATGGGGATGGCCGTCATCACGGTCGCCATGCCGGGCATATCCGGTGTTCCCGTGGTGTACCTCTGGGTGCTGCTGATGCCGATCGCGGCGGCCGCCCTGCTGGCCCCTGCCCTCATCCCTCCGGTGATCCGGCTGCTGACCTGGCCGTGGGCTCGCGGCGGCAGCGCGGTCGGCCTCCTGGTGCGGGAGAACGCCCTCACCATGGTCCGGCGCACGGCCGCGACGGCCATCCCGATCCTCCTCACCGTCGGGCTGTCGATCACCCTGCTCGGCGCGCTTGAGACGATCGGCCAGGCCCGGTCGGCCGAGACGGCCGCCCAGCTCCGCGCCGACCACGTGCTCGTTCCCGACGGCTCCACCGGTATCCGCCCGGAGGCGCTGGAGCGGGCACGCTCCGTCGCGGGTGCCCAGATCGCCGCGCTCACGCCGGTGACCGTCAGCGCGGCCGACGAGTTCGGCACCGTCGAGGAGTTGTCGGGCTACGCCACCGCTCCCGCCATGCTCGCCGCGACGACGGACCTCCCGGTGGTCGCCGGATCGCTGAAGAACCTGGGCCAGGACGCCATCGTGGTGACCGAGGACTGGGAGCGCCGCGTCGGCCAGCGCGTCGAGGTCACGCCGGCCGGCGGGAAGCCGGTCCGGCTGAAGGTCGCCGCGGTGCTGAGGAGCGGGATCGGCGGCGCCGACTTCTACCTGGACGCCTCCCACGCCGGACGGAGCACGCCGGAGGTGGCCTACGTGAAGACCTCCCCCGGTGGAGCCGGACCGTTGCGCGAGAAGACCGCCGGGCAGGGCGTGCAGGTGCTGACCAGGGCCGAATGGGTCGCCGTCTCCCGGAACAGCGACCAGGGCACCAGCGTGATCGGCATGATGGTGACGCTCGGCATCTCCGTGGTCTACAGCTGCATCTCGATCGTCAACACGATGGTGATGGCGGCGTCCGGCCGTAGACGGGATCTGGTCATGCTGCGCCTGGCCGGGGCCACCTCGCGGCAGGCGGTGCTCTCGCTGCTGGCCGAGTCGGTCCTGGTGGTGGCGGTCGGGACGGTGCTGGCCGTGGCGGCCTCCTCGCTCAACTTCGCCGGGCTGCTCAGCGCGCTGACCCAGCTGGAGCCCGCCGCCTCGCTGGCGATCCCGTGGGCGCCGGTGGGTGCGCTCACCGCCACCAGCGCCCTGCTCGCGGTGGCCGCCACCACCCTGACGGCCAGGGCGACCCTGAAAACCTCCGCCATCGGCCGCGCCGTGGCAGCCGAGTGACCACGAGAAAGGTGATTGCCATGGATCTGGCCGTCGATCTGCGGTCCGTGACCAAGGTGTACGGTTCCGGCGCGGCCCGGGTGACCGCGCTGGCCGATCTGAGCTTCTCCTTCCCCGCCGGCAGTTTCACCGCCGTGATGGGCCCGTCGGGGTCGGGTAAGTCCACGCTGCTGCAGTGCGCCGCGGGACTGGACCGGCCGGACTCGGGGCAGGTCATGCTCACCGACGTCGATCTGGCCACGCTGAACGAGGACCAGCTCACCCTGCTGCGCAGGGAGCGGATCGGCTTCGTGTTCCAGGCCTTCAACCTGATCAGCGCGCTGACCGCGGCGCAGAACGTACGGCTTCCGCTGCTGCTCGGCGGGCGCACCCCCAGCGACGCGGAGGTCGACTGGGCCCTGACCTCGGTCGGACTCGCCGAGCGCGCCGCGCACCGGCCCGGGGAGTTGTCCGGCGGCCAGCAGCAACGGGTCGCGATCGCCCGCGCGCTGATCACCAAGCCCGACGTGCTGTTCGCCGACGAACCCACCGGCGCGCTGGACACCAGCAGCGGCCGGGAGGTGCTCGAACTGCTGCGTGGCGTGGTGGACCAGCACCACCGCACGGTGATCATGGTGACGCACGACCCCGTCGCCGCCTCCTACGCCGACGTCGTGATGTTCCTGGCCGACGGGCGGGTGGTCGACGTGATGCGTGATCCCGCCGCCGACCGGATCGCCACCCGCATGACCAATCTGGAGCGCCGGTGACGTCCCGCCACGGAGGGCGGCGGATGGATCGGCCGCTCTCCGACGGCGGGCGACGGCGCCTCGGCCCGTCGGCCCTCCTGACCCCGCTCGCCGGCTGTCCGGTTGTCCGGAGCCGTCCGCGCGGTCAGGTCAGAGCCGAGCCCTCCGCCTCGCGGGTCCCGGGAAGGGCCGCGACCTCCTCGAAGAAGAACTCCCTGGCGACATCGGCGTAGACGATGTCCAGCGCGTTGGCGACGAACAGCTCCCTCGTCAGCTGCCGGTTGACCTCCCCGTCCGGCATCACCTGCACCTGCCCCGGTTTGACGAGCACCACCTTTGTGCGGTGGACACCGAAACGCAGCGCGAGAATGTCCCGCACCTCGCGGATCAGCGGCGACGAGCCCTCGTCCGTTTCCGCGCGGGCCGGTTGCGCGACCACGATGATCTCGTCGCGGTCCGCCGGCGCCGGGAAGGCGCTGCAGGCCACGATGGAGCCGCCGCCGACGATCGCGCGCTCCACCCTGCCGAGGTCGAGGTAGCGGCCGCCGTACCTCGACACATCCCGCATCAGCCCCGTCACGTACAGCTCGCCGCGGACGATCGCCCCCAGGTTCCCGCTCCGCACGAAGCCTTTCTCCCCGTCCGCGGTGACCTGGTCGAACCGTTCCCCGGTGAGACGTTCCTTGCGCCAGTAACCTGGCACGACGCGCGGTCCGCGCACCCAGATCTCGCCGATCCTGCCTTCGGGAAGCGCGCCGGCGGTGACCGGGTCGACGATCCGCAGGTCGGGCTCGGGGACCACGCCGAGGCCCAGCAGCCGCGGTCCCTGCGTGTCCGAGGTGGGGATGAGGAGATTCCTGTCGAGCGCCCGGGAGTCGAAGCACCTGGCCTCGACCGCCCCTCCGGGGGCGCCGACGGCGGTCAGCAGGGTGGCCTCCGCCAGGCCGTACGAGGTTCGCAGCGCCTCGGCACGCAGGCCCGCGGTGCGCAGGCGCTCGGCGAAGAGCTCGACGGTGCGCGCCTCGGCCGGGGAGGCGCCCGTCATCTCCACCAGCAGCGCGTGCCGCCACCGTGACAGGTCCAGCCCCGCGAGCTGGTCGTCGGTGATCTCGCTGACGCACAGTCCGTAGCCGAAGGTGGGTGAGACGCTGAACCTCACGTCGTGCCGGTCGATCAGCCGCAACCACCTGATCGGGTCGGCGCAGAAGGTCTCGGGGGGCATCAGCACCGCGGTGCCGCCGCTGATCAGCGGTGCCAGGAGCAGGGCGATCAGGCCCATCGAGTGGTGCAGGGGCAGCCAGCCGCCGGAGCGCACACCGGAGCCGAGCCCGTAGGCCGCGGCGATCAGGGCGCAGTTGTGCAGGACGTTGGCGTGCGAGACCGTGATGCCGATCGGGCCGCCTCCGGGGCCGACGGTGTACTGCAGCAGCGCCTGGTCCTCGCCCTTCCTGAGCGGCTCCACCCAGTCCGAGGCGTCCTCGAACTCGATGACGTCGGTGGCGACGCACTCGTGGATGCCGAGATCGTCGTGGGTCAGCCAGACGTACACCTCGTCGGAGTGCGCGGCGTCGGTCAGGACCAGGCACGCCTCGGCGTCGAGCGCGATCCCGGTGATCGTGCTGAGGTGGTGGTCGGTCCGGCCGGGAAGCGGTACGGGCACGGGGACGACGTCCGCGTAGAGGCACGCCAGCAGGCTCCTGGTGAACTCGATCCCCGTCGGATAGCACAGCAGGACCCGGTCCCCGGGCCGGCACACGCTCTGTAACCAGGCCGCCAGTGACGTGGCCAGCAGATGCAGTTCGAGGTAGCCGATGTGGTGCTCGCGGCCGTCTCCGTCCTCCAGGACAACGGCGTTCTGACAGGGCCTTTCTTCCACCTGCTCCACGATGGCGTCGAAAATCGATTCATTTCGCACGCGGACTCCTCCGGCTACCTTCCAGACATACCAGCAGGTAATATATTTCGGTCATGACCTGGAATCTTGGACGCCGAAGTCAAACGTCAAGCAGACACATGTTTCCGAAACTTAACGCAATCACATATGAGCCGGGCTCAGATTTTCCCGAACTATATTCCGGTAATAAGTCAGGGCCCTTATATTACCATTGTGCAGCGTGACTGGAAATGGGCATCCGTTAAAGTCCACCGATCGCCCACCCGGCCGCCACCAGGCCGGGGAGGCAGTTGAATTCATTAATGACGGCCTGCCTCCGGGGGTCTTATGCCGTGCCCAGCGCGAGCAGAAGCCGCGCCTCACTTTCGTCCACCAGCGAGAGACGGCCGACGGGAAGGTTTGGAACGTTTGATTCCACCGCCCGGCGGAAGTGCGCGGCGAATCGTTCGACCGTCGGGGCGTCGAACAGGTCGGTGTCGTATTTGACGACCGCCGTGAAAACGGAGGCCGCCTTACGAACATCCACCGTCAGATCGAACTGACCTTCCATCTGGGATACGTCGTAGGCGGCCAGCCGCAGGCCGCGGAAGGTCGTCTCCGGCCCCTCGACCGAACCGTCGACGGCCAGCGGGAGCGCGGGGTCCATCGCGTCCATCGACAGCAGGTTGACCGCGACGTGGAACAGCGGCGCCCGGTTCGGCGACAGGTCGCCGATGAGCGCGGAGGGCAGCGCGGCGTTCGCCATGGCGCGGACCATCCCCTGGTGCGCCGCGACCGCCGCCTGTCCGAACGTCGTCTCCGGGGTGAGGTTCGCCCGGATCGGGAGCGTGTTGGCGAAGTAACCGACCACGTTGCGCATGCCGCCGCCGAAACGTGTGCTGGCGGGGCAGCCGACGAGGAAGTCGCCGGTTCCGACGTACCGGTGGAGCACCGCCTGCAGCGCCGCGAACACCGTGGCGAACGGCGTGACCCCCGCCGCGCGCGAGTCCTCGATCAGCCGCGCGCCCGTCCGTTCGGAGAACGACACGACGGTCGCCGCCCCCCGCAACGACGGCCTGGCCGGGCGCGGGCGGTCGGTGGGCAGCCGCGCCGCGGTCGCCCCTGCGCACACCTCACGCCAGTGACGCTCCAGACGCGGTCTTCTGGGAGAGGCCAGCAGGTCCTGTTCGGCGCGCACGTAGTCGTCGAACGTGCGGGTGAGCTCCGGCCAGCCGGGGTCGTCCCCTTCCTCGTAGGCCCACAGCAGGTCACGCAGGACCAGCCACTGGGACATCGCGTCGCTCACGATGTGGTGCGCCACGAGCATCAGCACGGCGTCGTCCGGGGTCCGGCGCACCAGCGTGACGCGGAAGGCCCCGGTCCGGCCCAGGTCGAACGGGGCCTTGCCGGCCCGCGTCACCCGCTCGTGGAGCACCTCCTCCTCCACCGGGCCCACGTCGATCACCGTCAGCGGCGACGGCAGGTCCGCGACCTCCCGGTACGGCACCCCGTCGACCTCGGCGAACACCGAGCGAAGCATCTCGTGCCTGGCCACGACGGCGTCCGTCGCACGGCGCAGGCGCGCCACGTCCAGCGGGCCGCGGACGCGGACCGCCACCATCATCGTGTAGGCGGTGCTGCCGGGGGCGAGCCGCTGCAGGAACCACATCGCCTGCTGGCCGACCGAAAGCTCGCGGAGGCCGTCCATCAGATGGTCACGACCACATCGTGCAGGTAACCGGTCAGCGCGTTGACCGTGGGATGGTCCCAGGCGACCGTCGGCTCGACGAAGACCCCGAACTCGTCCTCGATGTCACCGCTGAGGCTCATCGCGAAGACCGAGTCGAGCCCGATCTCGACGAGCTCGACATCGGGGTCGATCTCCTCGGGATCGCGCTCCACGTAGAAGGCGACGCGCTCGCGTAACCACATGCGAATGGTGTCAGGCGACATAGATGGCAGCTCCTAATGAGTCGATCGGTACGCCAGCAGCGAGAGCGGCCGCCTGTCGTCGAGCCGTTCCCGCAGGACGGGCAGCAGCCGGTCCACGGCCTCGTCCCTCCCGCCCAGCACGCGGGCCAGGCACACCCGCAGCCACAGCGTGTCCAGGCCGTTGTCGGCCCACATCCGCAGGCAGGCCGCCGCGGCGTAACCCGCCGCGTATCTCCTGGCCAGGTCGAACATCTCCGGCGGGACGTCCCGGGCGACCGGACGGCAGCGGGCGAGCTCGGCGTGCAGCCCGTCCGCGTAGCGGCGCAGCCTGCCCAGGTGTTCCGGGGCCGCGTCCATCGCGGCGCCGGTGCGCGCGGGCAGGTCCTGCACCAGGCTGCAGCCGCCGCGAGACAGCAGGCTCAGCCTGTCCGGCTCGAACGCGGGCACCGCCAGGTCGAGCCCGGCCGCGACGTCCAGGCCGTCGTGGTCGACCCGTTCCCGCCGGTATCCCCGCACCAGGCCGGAGAACTGGTTGACCACCGCGTTGAGGTTGACGAGCGTGTTGCCGTCGAAGATGCCGACGATCCGGTGGTCCCGCTGAAGCTTCTGGAAGGGTCCGTCGGTCAGCAGGGCTCGCGCGCCGAGCACCTTGGCCAGCCGGTTGACGGCACGGTCGACGATCGTGGGCACGTAGTACTTGACGACCGCGGAGATCACACTCTGCTCCGCGGTCAGCGTGTGGATCGCCCGCGTCGACACCAGGGTCATCGCCTCGGCGACCATCAGGTCCGCGTAGGACTCCGCCAGCACACGCGCGGTCTGCGGCAGCTCGATCAGCGGGCGGCCGAACATCCGGTGCCGCTCGGCGAAACCGGCGACGAAACGTAGCGCGTGCTCGCCCATCCCCAGCGACATCCCCCCGCACAGCGTGCGGGTGATCTGCAGTCCCTTCAGCAGGATCTCCAGCCCGGCGCCCGGTTCTCCGATCATCGCGTCCGCGGGGACCTCCGCCCCGGTGAAGTGGATGCCGCTGATGTCGGCGCCCCGTACCCCGTGGGTCCTGACCTTGGGCAGGTGGTGGTAGCCGCCGGAGGGCAGACGGTGCTTGTCGACGAGGAAGAGGCTGTGGCAGCGTGCCTCGCTCCGGGGACTGGTCCTGGCCAGCACGCAGACCAGATCGCCGCGGGTGGCGTTGTTGATCAGCCACTTCTCGCCGTCGATCCGGTACCCGGCGCCGCTCGGGGTGGCCGAGACCCGCCCCGCCAGCACGTCGCTGCCGTGGTCGCGCTCGGTGAGCGCCAGGGAGACCACCTCGCCGCGCAGTACCCGCCGGGCCAGGCCCTCCGCCTGGCCGGGCGTGCCCGCGACCCAGGTGGCGACCGAGCCGAGGTAGGTCTTGCAGTGGGCCAGGGCGACGGTGAAGTCACGCCGGGACAGCGTCCGGATCACCTGGAGCAGGTTCTCGTAGGTGTCCAGGTCACCGCCGTGTTCGACGGGCACGTAGAACCGTGGCAGGCCCAGCTTGTCCAGGTGCGCGCAGATGTCCTCGGGGAACTCCTCGCGCCCGTCCAGCTCCAGGCAGCGGGAGACGGAGAAGACGTTCCCCTCGTCGGCGGGGTCGCCGAGCGCGTCCTCGATGCGCTCGGCCAGCGCGAACGGCCGGTAGGTCATGACACGCCACCGCGGTGGTGGCCGATCACTCCCGCGGACAGGTCCTCGTGGCGCGCGTCGAGCCTCCCCGAGACGAACAGCTCGCGCGCCGTACCCCGCCGGATCTTGCCGCTGGTGGTCTTGGGGATGGTGCCCGGGCGGACGAACGAGACGTTGGCCACCGTCACCCCGAGCCGCCGGCCCAGCGCCGACCTGATCTCGCCGGCCAGCCGGGTCAGCGTCTCCTCCGTCACAGCGCGGGTCCTGATCTCCTGCACGATCACGATCTCCTCGTGTGGCACGGTGACGGAGAACACGCAGGACGGCAGGTTCTCCATGGCCGGGACCAGGCCGGCCACCGCCCGCTCGATGTCGTGCGGATAGAGGTTGCGCCCGTTGACGATGACCATGTCCTTGATCCGGCCGGTGACGTACAGCTCGCCGTCGGCGAGCACGCCCAGGTCACCGGTGCGCAGGAAGCCGCTCTCCCCGGATCCGGTCGTCGCGCCGAAACAGTGCCGCGTCTCCTCCTCCTTGCGCCAGTACCCGGACGCGACGCCGTCACCGCGGACCCAGATCTCGCCGACCCGCCCGTCTGGAAGCTCCGCGTGGGTGTCCGGATCCACGATGCGCACATCCATCACCCCCGGGCGGCCGCAGCTGACCAGCGGCCTGCCCGCGTCGTCGGGCAGCAGCGTGTCACGGGCGAGCGCGCCGGGGTCGGCCCTGGTCACGACCGGTGGGCGCCCGGAAGCGGTGCCGGAGATGAACAGCGTGGCCTCGGCCATGCCGTACCCGGCCGTCAGGGCCTCCGGTTTCAGACCGGCCACCGCGAAGCGGTCGGCGAACCTGGCCAGGGTGCCGGCGTCGATGGGTTCCGCGCCGTTGCACGCGTGCCGCCAGCTCGACAGGTCCATGCCGCGCACCTGCTGGTCGGTGACCCGGCGGGCGCACAGGTCGTAGGCGAAGTTGGGGGCGGCGCTCACCTCCGCGCCGTACTTGCCGATCAGGTCGAGCCAGACCCACGGACGGCGCAGGAAGTCGGTGGGCGACATGAGCACCGTGGTCCCGCCGAGGTACAGCGGGAGCAGGATCATCGCCACCAGGCCCATGTCGTGGTAGACGGGCAGCCAGCTGCAAAAGCGCGGGCCCTCGGTGAGGTCGAGCAGCCGGCTGCCCACCAGGATGTTGTCCACGAGGTCTCCGTGCCTGACCATCACGCCCTTGGCCTCGCTGGTCGAGCCTGAGGTGTACTGCAGGAACGCCAGCGCGTCCCGGGAGAGCTCGGCTCGCCGCCCCGGCTCACCGCGCCCCACGACGGCGACCTCGACGCCCAGCCCGCTGTGGCTGATCCAGGCGGACACCGCCTCGGCACGGTCGGCGTCGGTCAGCACGAGAGCCGGTTCCGCGTCACGGCAGACCGCCGTGACGCGGTCGTACTGCCGCCGGTAGGTGTCGGGTACGGGGACGGGTACGGCGACCGCGCCCGCGTGCAGGCATCCCAGGAACGCCGTGACGAAGCCCAGGCCGGAGGGGTAGGACAGCAGCACCCGCTCTCCCGGTGTGACCTTCGTGGCCAACCAGGCGCCCACGGACCGCGCGGCCAGATCGAGGCTCCGGTACGTGTGCACCTCCTCCTCGCCGCCGTCGCGGCAGAACACCAGCGCGCGCCGGTCGGGAAAGCGCTCGGCGTTGTCGCCCAGCCGGGCCATGAAGCCCTCGAATCCCGTCACCCCGTTCATCCCGCTCACCTCTCCTGCATGCTCCGCCGGAGCCCTATACTCCGGCCATACTGTTCAGCCACAGCCGCCGGCGTGTTCCTCGGCCGGGTTGAGGGAGGCGGCGGGCCGCAGCCCGAGCGAGCCCGCGAAGGCGTCCAGCCTGTCGACTCCCCAGTACTTGTCGTAGCGACGGACGAAGAACGGGACTCCGAACACGCCGTCGCGGTAGGCGGACAGCAGCGCCTGTACGGCCTGCTCGCGAACCGGGAGCCGGTCCGCGGCCTCCGCCAGTTCGCCGGCCGGCAGGTCGAGCGCGGTGGCGATCTCCGCGACCACCTCGGGGGCGCAGATGTCGAGCCCCCGCTCCCAGCGCATCTCCGAGGCCAGCATGACGAACTCCCGGCCCCGGCCCTTGTCCGCGGCCACCAGGTAGGCCAGGTGCGGCACCTCCCAGCGCGGCTCCCGGTCCAGCGGCCAGCGCGTCCGCAGTCCCCTGTCACGGGCGAGCCTGCGCACGTCCTGCAGGATGTACAGGTGCTTGGCCTTGGGCATGGTCGCGTAGCCGAACTCACCACCGGCCTCGGTCAGTTCCCTGAGCATGGACTCCTCCGGGTCCCAGAACGGAATCCATTCGAGCCGTTCGGCCAGGCCGGGGTAGTCGTTCAGCAGGTCGTGCAGTGCCAGCCAGGAGTACGGACTCCGCAGGCTGAAGTAGAACCTCACCCTCGCTCCCTTCCCGAACCCCTCACAGGGCGATGCCTCCGTCGACGCGGATCACCTGGCCGGTGATGTAGGCGGCACGGCCGGAGGCGAGGAAGGAGACCAGGTCGGCGACCTCGCCGGGCGTGCCGAAACGGGCCAGGGAGATCCGTTCGCCCATCTGCTGGACGACCTTCTCGGACAGGCCGGCGGTCATGTCGGTCTCGACGAATCCGGGCGCCACCACGTTCGCGGTGATCCCGTAACGGCCGACCTCCTTGGCCAGCGCCTTGGTGAAGCCGATGATGCCCGCCTTGGAGGCGGAGTAGTTGGTCTGGCCGGAGTTCCCCGCGACGCCGGCCACCGACGACAGCGTGACGACCGCGCCCCGCTTGCGTTTCATCATCCGGAAGATCGCGGCCCGCACCACGTTGTGCGTACCGCCGAGGTTGACGGTGAGCACCCGGTCCCAGTCCTCATCCGTCAGCAGCGCCAGCGGCCTGTCCCTGGTGATCCCCGCGGAGGTGACCACGGCGTGCACCGGGCCGAACTCCTCCTCGACGTCGCCGACGAACGCGCGCACCTGGGAGCGGTCGGTCACGTCCACCTGACGGGCCAGCACCCCCGCTCCCGCCTCGACCGCCTCCTTCGCCACCTCGTCCGCGGCCTCGGCGTTGGACTGGTAGCAGAAAGCCACGTCGTAGCCGTCGGCGGCGAGCCTGGTCACCACGGCCCTGCCGATGCCCCGCGATCCGCCGGTGACCAGCGCGACCGGACGGCCGGTCACGACGCGCCTCCCACCGGTGCCGCCTGACGCAGGACCTCGGCCGGCCGCAGCGACACCACCGCGCCGGCCTCGTGCACCACCTCGGAGCCGACCAGGGTCTCCCCCTCCACGATCGAGCTGTCCTCGACCTGGCGGACCAGGCGCACCCGGTGTGAGAGCACCTCGCCGGGCAGTACGGGGCGCAGGAAGCGCACGTTCTTCATCACCCCGCCGAGCACGACCTTGCCGGACAGCACGTCCGGGTTGGGCTGCTCCCACAGGACGAGCAGCGAGGCGGCCTGCGCCCACGACTCCAGGAGCAGCAACGACGGGTAGTGGTGGCCCCTGGGGCCCGCGTCGGCGCCGACGCGCCGGTAGTACGGCTCGTTGCAGGTGACCGCCTTGATCGCGGTCAGGCTCCGGCCCGGTGAGACCTCGGTGACCCGGTCGAGCAGCAGGATCGGGTACCGGTGCGGAATGAACCGTTTGATCTCGTCTACCCCGATCACGCCGCCTCCCGGTACCGCAGCCGGAGCCGGGCGGACTCGCCGCGCTCGGTGCCGACCACCACGGTGTAGTCGCCGTCGCGTGGCGTGGCCCGCACGGTGAGCTCGTCCCCTGGAAGCACCGGGCTGAGGAAGCGGGCGCTCACGATCTCGCTCAGCGTCAGGTCCGCGCCGAACGACGCGCGCAGGGCGCGGTCGACGAACTCCAGCATGCCGACGGCCGGGAACACGGGGAAGCCGGGGTAGTGGCCGGCGAACATCGGCTCGTCCGGATCGACGACCACCGTGGCGGTGATCGTGTCCCCATCGGCACCGACCCGTACGGCCGATGTCGTGAGCGCGGCGGGCCGGCTCACCCGGCGGCCTTTCGCAGCAACTCTCCCAGCAGGGCGTACGTGCTCTCCAAGGTGGTCACTCCGGCGACCTCGGATTCGTCGATTCTCACCTGGTACTTCTTCTCCAGGTTGACCGTGATCTCCAGCGCCATCAGCGAGTCCACCCCGAGATCCTCGACGAAGTGCGCCTCGTCGGTGACCTCGGCCACGTCGACGTCGAGCGTCGCCGCGATCAGCGTGCGCAGCTCTTCCTTGTCCACCGCGGTGATGATCTGTTCGGTCATGTTCCGTTCCTCTCATAAGCACGGGATCAGGCGGCTCCGAACCGGAGCCGCAGGTCACGGGCAGGGTTCCAGGCGCAGCGCCGTGCAACCGACAACGCCGCCACAGTCAACGGACGTCACCAGGGCGAGGCTCCCGGCCGGCTCGTCCCGCCCGGCGGCCAGCGTGGCGGCGAGCTGGAACGCCGCGGACGCGGCGGCCGTGTCGCCGAGTGCCTCCCGGCAGCGCAGCCGTACGGCGGCGCCCCCGATCGCGTCGGTGACGCCCGCGCTCTCCTGCTCGCCGAGCGTTCCCGTCGTCTCCGAGGTGGCCACCATGCGCACGTCGGCGGGGTCGAGATCGCAACGCGTCAGCAGTCCCGTGACGCACTCCGACAGCCGCCGCCCCGCCTCCTCCTGGTGGCCGAACGCGGCGAACCGCGACCCGAGCACGGTGGCCAGCGGGGTCCGCCCGGATCGGACGGCGTTCTCCCGGGACTCCAGCAGGAAGATCGCGCAGCCCTCGCCCAGCGGCTCGCTCCGCTGACCGGAGTGCCACGCCAGCCAGCCCCGGTGTTCGGAGAACTCCTCGACCGCGCCGCACAGGATCGTCTCGCATCGGCCCCGCCGCAGCAGTCTGGAGGCGTAGTTGAGGGCGAGCAGGCCGGTGACGGCTCCACCGGCGACGGTGGCGTTCGGCCCCTTCAGTCCGTACCAGATGGCGCTCTGCCCGGCGGCACGGTTCATCACCGTGTTGGGGAAGCGGGCCGGGTCGACGTCGTACGGCCGCTCACCGACCATCGAGTCCCTGGTGAAGTCGACGATGCTCTGGACGCTCCCCGACCCGGTGCCGAGCACGAGCCCGACGCGCTCGGGGTGGTCGCCGGGCCCGCCGCCGTACTCCTCCAGCAGCATGCCGACACCTGTCACCGCGATGCCGGTCGCCCGGTCCATCCCCCGGGTGCTCTTTCCGCCGAGTTTGGGGGGAATGTCAAAGCCGGGGATGACATACGCCCGGTCGAACGGCCCGCCGTCCGTGACGGGCGACGGCTGCCGTCCCGTGCCGATTCCGGCCGCGAACGGACCGGCCCCGAGTCCGAACGGCGAGGCCACGGACCACCCCGACATGACCAACTCATCCATGTTCTCTCCTCAGCTCCCGGATTCGCCGCCGGCCCACGAACTGCCCGCGGCCAGCAGTTCGGCCCCGTCAACGCCGATGGTGTTGCCGGTGATCCACGAGGTGGTGGTGCTCGACAGCAACACCACCGCCTCGGCGACGTCCTCCGGGACGGTCAGCCGGTGGTGCGGGTTGTTCCGCGCGCTGTTCCGGCTGAACTCGTGGTGTTCCGGGATCCGCCGGAGCGCGGGCGTCAGCGTGACGCCGGCGCGCAGCGCGTTCACCGCGACGCCTCTCGGCGCCAGTTCGCAGGCCAGCTGACGCACGTGCGCCTCCAGCGCGCACTTGGCCGCCGAAACCGCGCCGTAGCTGGGCAGGTGCTGGACCGCCCCGGCGCTGGTCATCGCGAACACCTTGGCGCCGGGGGGAAGCAGATCGGCGGCGGCCAGGTCCTGGACCCAGTACACGAGGCTGTTCGCCATCACGTCCATGGTCATCTCAAGCTGCGGTCCGCTGATCCCGGCCGTGCCCTCCTCGGCGGGCAGGTAACGCACCAGCGTGCCGAAGGCCAGCGAGTGCAGCAGGACTCTCAGCCCGGCGCCGTCGGTCAGCTCCGCGAGCCCGGCGACGATCTCCTGCCGCACGGTCTTACGGGCCGCGTTGGCGTTGTGGAAGTGGACCCGCACCCCGTAGGAGGACAGCTTCTCCCTCAGCTGGGTGACGGACTCGTCCATCGCGGCGGTGTCGAAGTGCACCCCGACGACGTTCATGCCCTGCTGGGCCATGGCCAGCGCGCAGGCCCGGCCGATTCCGCTGGAGACGCCGAGGACCAGGCCCCAGCTCTTGTCGAGTGACGTCAACATTGCCGACTCCCGGTTGGCTGGGCCGAATGGACGGGACGCATCCCGCCGAAGGCGAAGTTGCCCTCGGCGGTCGCGGTGATCACCAGGCTGGGCCGCCTCTCGGCCGCGCCGAACAGCCGGGCGAGCAGCAGAAGGGGGGCGAGGCAGCCGCCGTCGGCGGTGAGCGCGGGACGCACCGTCAGGCCGGTGGCGGCGAGGACACCGGCCAGGGCCCGGCTCACCGCCGAGTCGTCGAGGACCGGGCGGACCACGACGTCACCGGTGCCCAGCCGGGACACCGCGGTCTCGATCTGCGCGGCCAGCTGGCGCCGCCCGGCGGAGGTGGTCATCAGAGCGGGGGGCGCGAACGCGGTCCTGGCGAAGCAGGATCCGAGGATGGGCGCGCCGCGTTCCTCGGCCAGCGCGCGCGGTTCCATGGTCATGGCCACCGCTCCCTGCTCGGCCGCCAGTCCCGGCGCGTGGTGCGGCAGGCCGTGTTCCATGGCGGCGGCGATCAGCACGTCGGCCCGGCCCGCAGCCAGCGCCCTCAACCCGATCTCGACGGCCTCGAACCCGGCCACCCGCGGCGAGGTGAGCGTCAGGCTGAACGCCTTGATCTGGTGGTCGCTGGCCAGGCGGCCGCTGAGCACGTTGATCGCGAAGTAGGGGGCTCCCGCCGGGCTGAGGTCGTCGGAGTGTCCCGTGGTGACCACGCGGTCGACGTCGTCGAAGTAGGCGCGCAGTGCGCCGTTCGTGCCGACCGCCGCGCCGCGCCGGTGCGCGGGCACGTGTTCGAGGCCGCCTCCGCCGGTCACGGCGCGCCGCGCGGCGGCGAGCAGGTACTGCGAGGCCGGCGGCAGGTATTTGTACCCGCGCGGCCCGAGCTCCGTGGTCACGTCGAACCAGGGGCCGTGGCGCTCGGGCACGACCGTCCCGACACCGGTGACGACGATGTCCCCCATGTCCCCCATGCCCCTGATGTCCCTGATGTCCCTGATCTCCCCGGTCATGCCGCCTCCTCCAGGACGAAGGAGGCGTTGTTGCCGCCGAAGGCGTACGCGTTGACCATGATCCGCGGCGTCCTGAGGCGGACCGGGCCGTCGACCGGCAGGTACACCTCGCACTCCGGGTCCTGCTCCCCGATCGCGACGTTCGGCGGCACCGTGCCGGAGCGGAGGATGAGGGCGGCCGCCACCGCGCCGAGCGCGGCCGCCGCCCCGCCGGTGTGCCCGAGGAGCGCCTTGATGCTGTACAGGGGGACCTTGTCGGCCCGCTCGCCCAGGACGGTCCGCAGCGCGCGGCTCTCGACCAGGTCGTTGAGCCGCGTGCCGGTGCCGTGCGGGATGACGCATCCCAGGCGTCCTGACTCGCCCAGCGCCTCCCGCATCGCGCGGACGATCTGCTCCCCGCTGGGTTCCGGCGCGGTGAGGTGGTGCGCGTCGCAGCTCCAGCCGGCCCCGGCCACCCTGCCGTACACGGCCGCCCCGCGCCCGTAGGCGTGCTCGGCCGATTCGAGGACCAGGATTCCCGCGCCCTCGGCGAGCACGGTCCCCCGGCGGTCCCGGTCGAAGGGACGGCACCGGACCGGATCGATCGCGCCGAGGCGGTCGAACGACGCCCAGCCGACCCTGGAGTAGGCGTCCACCCCGCCCGCGATCACCACGTCCGCCTCACCGCCGCGAACCATGTCGGCGGCGACGCTCAGCGCGAACCCGCCCGCGGCGCAGGCGTTGCTGATGCTCACGTTGACACCGAACGCGCCGAGCCGCTCGCCCACCTCCGAGGCGAGCCTGAACGTCGGGTTCCAGCCGGTGCCCGGCTCCCGGCTCCTGCCGCTCTCGTGCAGCATGGCCTCGCCCATGCACGAGCCGATGACCACGCCGATCCGCATGGGCCAGTCGCGCCGTTCCAGGCCCGCGTCCCTGAGCGCCTCGCTCACCGCCGAGTTCAGCAGCCGGCCGGCCCGCCCGTCGCCGAACGCCGCGTCGGGCACCCGGTGCATCAGCGGGTGACGCAGGTTCGCCCCCGGGTCGGGGATGCGCTCGGGAACCGGGGGCAGGGCTCCGGCCATCGCCGCCCGCAGCACCGCGGCACCGTACCCCTGGCAGGTGACCGCGCCGACGCCGGTGACCAGGACGTCCGTCATCGCGACGCGCCGGAGAGCGCGGCCGAGAGGCGGTCGTCGAAGGACACCAGGCCCCATTCGGACCGGCCGGAGAGCTCGGCGTATCCGTGGGTGATCCGGCCGGTGGCGGTGGGGACGAGCAGGCCGTCGCGGAGCACGTAGCAGTCCATCCGCGAGGTGTAGGTCAACCGTTTGAAGACGTCCTCGACGGTCAGGACCGTGTAGAGCTCCTCCTCCATCAGCGCCTCGTCCAGCAGCGTGATCCTGGAGTGCGGCACGGCGGGGATCCATCCCTGCTCGTCGAGCAGTCGTTTGACCGACACACCGCGGTCGGCGAGGAAGAGGTCCACAACCTCCTCCATAATTCGCAAATATCCGGACATCTGCATGCGCTCGGTGAAGTGGCAGTAGAAGTAGGGAATCCGCCATTTCCAGGCGAAGGCGTTGCGGCCGCCGGTCAGGACGTCGAGCGGGTCGGCGCCGTCGGGCACCTGCACACTCTTGTCCTGCTCCCCGAGCCGAGCCACCGTGTACGGGCGCAGTTCGGCCGGGATCTCGCCCGCGCCGCCGCGAGGGTCGTGCCGTAGCGACACCTTGACCTTGGCGCTGACGGCCTTCGGCGCGCCGGGGTCCGCGTTGGGCCGGATGACGACGGTGAAGGTGAGCGTCCCGGGCTCGGCAACGGTGACCTCGGCGGTCGCCAGGTCGTCGATGCGCAGCGCGCTCAGGATCCTGGTGTCGATGTCGACCAGGTCGACGCACAGCCCGTGATCGTGGTAGAGATCGGTGGCTCTTATCCCCGACCGGCGCAGGTGTTCGAGCACCGCCTCCTCGACCAGGTAGTTCAGGTGCTTGAAGCCGATCCAGGTGCCGACGTTCGCACCTTCGTACCGGGGCCGGATCTCCAGGCGGGTGACGGTCACGTGCTCTCCAGATGGTGTGTCGCGGCGAACTCACCGATCAGCTCGGCGAATCGGTGCGCCTGTTCGATCATCGGCAGGTGCCCTGCGGGCAGGATCTCGAAGCGGGCGTGTGGCAGCGCCTCGGCCAGCGTCCGCCCGTCCCGAGGCGGGGCCGCGGGGTCGTCGGCGCCGCTGATCACCAGGCAGGGTACGGTGACGGCGGCGGTGTCCAGCATGGGTGAGCGCAGGTAGGCGTCGAAGAACCGCATCCACCCGTACGGGCCGAGCCGCTCGCGCAGTTTCAGCGCCATGTCGTGGCGGACGCCGGCGGCCAGCCGGCCCTCCGAGCTGACCCGCAGACCGTCGTCGAGGATGCCGTGGAAACCATGGAGGTAGCTCTCGATGGTCGCCCAGTCGAACTCGGCCGGGCTGGCCCGGTAGAACGGCGACACGAGCACGGCGGCCGGTCCGCCGTCGCGCGCGAGCACCTCCAGCAGCACGTTGGCCGCGAAGGAGTGCGCGACGACCAGGTCGACGGCGCCGGCCTCGTCGATGGCCGCCCTGACCCACGAGGTGGTGTCGCCCCGCCTGCTCCACTCTCCGGTGTCGCCCGCCGACCACGGCAGGGCGGCCTCCCACAGCTCCAGGTCCGGGCCTGCCAGCTCCGCGAACCGGTTCCACGTCGAGGGGCCACCGCCGAGCCCGTACAGCATCAGCACACGCACCGGTCGTTCGACGGTGGCGGGGCGGCGGCACCTGACCCGGGGGGTCATCGACCGGTCCCGGCCGTGGTGGGCGCCGGAGTGAGCACGGTGGCCGCCGCGGCGTCGGAGGCGTTCACGCTCGCCAGTACGGCGCCGTCGCCACCCGCGCTCAACCAGGAGGCACCGGCGACGCACTGCACGACGCCGAGCGCGCCCGAGCAGCGCCCGAGCAGCGCGGTCAGGTCATGGGTCGCAGCTCCGGCCGTCTCCTCCGTCGTGGGCGGCTGTTCGGGCAGGCACCACAGACCGACGGGTCCGGCCTGCTCCAGTACGTGACCGACCGCCTCGTCGTGCGTCTCCCGCCTGGCGTAGCGGCCCAGCCGGGCCAGCGACCCGGCTCCGCGTTCGCGCGCGGCCTCCTCCGACTCCAGCACCAGCGCGGCGGCGCCGTCGAACAGCGGCCCGACCAGGTGGGTCACCACCTCGTTGACCGGTTCGACGCCGACCACGAGCATCCGCCGCGCCCGCCCGGCGTCGATCATCATCCCGGCCCAGTACACCGCGTCCAGGCCGGAGGTGGGCCCGTTGCACAGGGTCAGGTTCACCCCGCGCAGTCCGAACGAGATCGCCAGCCACGAGGCCGTCACGTTGCTCGCGGTGGCGGGCAGCATCATGGGGCTGGTGGCGCCGTAACCGTGCTCGGCGATGGTGGACACCGTGGCGCACACCGTGTCCACGTTGCCGAAGTTGGAGCTGACCACCACACCGATGCTCTCGCCCGGCACCGCGAGGCCCGGATCGAGCAGCAGGCCGGCGTCGGTGAGGGCGTCCCTGCCCGCGCACAGCGCCAGCTTGGTCGCCCGGTCCTTGTACCGCAGGCCACGCCCGCTCAGCCCGGTGATCGGATCCTCTCCACCCGGCGTCGTGGTCGTCAGCAACAGGTCCGCCGGCCGGGCCACCCCGCCGATCGCGGTTCCCACACCGGTGATCACCGTCATCGGTCCGCCGCCTTCTCCACAACGGCCACCGCGTTCAGGCCGCCGAACCCGAACGCGTTCACCTGGGCGAATCGCACCGCGGCGCGCACCGCCCGGTCGCGGACCAGGCGCAGTCCCTCCATCTCGTCCATGACGTCCGTGACGCCGACCACCGGCGGCACGACCCCGGTCCGCATGGACTCCAGCGCGACGAGCAGGCTGTGCAGGCCGGAGGCCCCCGCGGTGTGCCCGGTCATCGACTTGATCGCCGTCATCCAGGGCGAAGGACGGACCTCGCCGAAGACCTCGCCGAGGCTGCGCGCCTCGGCCTCGTCGTTCAGCGGCGTCCCCGTACCGTGGAGCAGCAGCAGGTCGATGTCGCCCGGGGTCAGGCCCGCACGCTCGTGCGCCTGCCGTACCGCCAGGGCGATGCTCTTGGCGTCGGGCGCGGAGGGGTGGTAGGCGTCGCAGTTCACCGCGACCGAGCGCACCAGCCCGTACACCTTCCCGGAGGTGGCCTGCGATGCCCGGCGCAGGACGACCGCGGCCGCCCCCTCGCCCTGGAGCATGCCCCTGCGTCCCTTGTCGAAGGGGCGCAGGGCGTCGGGCGGGTCGGAATAGCAGCGGTCGAGCAGGCCGTAGGTGCTCTCCGAGATGTTGTCGACGCCCGCCACGATCACCGCGTCGGCGGCGCCGGCGTTCAGCAGATCGGTGCCGAGCGCGAGCGCGTAGAGCGAGGCCGCGCAGGCGTTGGCGACCGTGAAGGTCTGGGAGGCGTTGAAGCGGCGGCGCAGCGCGGTGCCGAAGTGCAGCTCGTCGGTGTCGAAGGCGACGCCGTCGCGCCAGCTCAACTCGACCGAGCGCAGCTCGCGCAGGGTGGTTCCCACGAGGATCGGCACGTCACGCAGGTCCTCGCCCAGACCCGCGTCGCGGGCCGCGACCCCCACCACGTGCTCCAGCCACCTGGACGAGCGCAGCGGCACGTCACCGCCCTCTTCGGGCCGGTCGTCGATCTCGAAGGCGAGCCTGGTCCGGTACTTGCTCAGGTCGAATCCGCGCGGCTCGGCCGCCGCTCCCCAGCCCCCGCACAGCGAGGCAAAGATCTCCTCCACGTCGACGCCGGCACTGGCGACCGCGCCGACACCGCAGACGGCGACCATCACGCCCCCCGGTACTTGCCGAGGATGAGCACGGCGTTGTTGCCCCCGAAGGCGAGCGCGTTGTTCTGCACCACGTTCAGCTCCGCCGGGCGCGCCTGGTTGGGCACGCAGTCCAGCGCGCACTCCGGGTCCGTTTCGACGTGGTTGATCGTCGGCGGGATGAAGCCCTCGGTGATGGCCAGCGCGCACGCCGCCGCGGCGAGGGCGCTGGCCGCGCCCATCGAGTGCCCGATCATCGACTTGATCGAGACGGTGGCGGGCGGCCTGGTGCCGAACACCTGGTGGATGGCGCGCGCCTCGGTGATGTCGTTGGCCTTCGTCCCGGTACCGTGCGCCGAGATGAAGTCGATCTCCTCCGGCTTCACTCCTGCGTCCCGGTGGGCCAGGCGCATGCAGTCGGCGATGCTGTCCCGGTCGGGCGCGACCGGGTGGTGGGCGTCGCAGTTCAGCCCGAACCCGAGGATCTCCGCGTAGATGCGCGCGCCGCGGGCCAGCGCCGACTCCATGCTCTCCAGCAGGAGGATTCCCGCTCCCTCGCCGGTCAGGATGCCCTTGCGGCCTCGGTCGAACGGCTGGCAGACCTGGGGGGCGATCGTCCCCAGGCGGTAGAAGCCCGCGAAGGTCTTGCGGCACAGCGCGTCCGCGCCGCCGCACAAGGCGACGTCGACGTCGCCGCTCTGCACGGCGTCGAAGCCGTGGCCGATCGCGTAGTTGCCCGCCGCGCACGCGGTGGGCAGAGTGACGGCCTCGACGTCGGTCATGCCGAGCTCACGCGCGATGCTCGACGAGAGCCTGCCGGCACCGACGCGCCCGCTCAGCGCGGGATCGAGCCGGTCGAGGCCGCGGTCGATTCCCTGTCCGGCCAGGTTGTCGAAGTCCCGCCCCTCACCGTTGGTAGTGCCGACCGACACCAGCGCGCGTCGCGCGCGCAGTTCCCGCGGCTGCAGGCCGGCGTCCCGCACGGCCATCCCCGCCGCCGCCACCGACAGCTGACTGGCCCGGCCGAGCTCGGCCGGGTCGAGACGGTCGATCGACGCGGCCGGATCGAAATCGGTGACCTCGCATGCGTTGGCGTATTCGAACCCGGTCGTGTCGAACGCGGTGATGGGTTTGACCCCGCTACGCCCTTCTCGTAATCCAGAAAGGAATTCCTGCACGCCGATGCCGATACTGGTGATCGCACCGATACCGGTGACGACCACCCGTCTTCTGAAATGTTTATCCGTTCGCGGTCCGCTCATCAACGCCCTCCTGTCCAGTCGCCGTCAGAGGTGTTATCGGGCGGACGCCTCCGTGACGACGGTGTAGACGCCCTCAAGGTTGGTCATCCTGACCAGTTCCTCCTGGTCGATGCTGACCTTGAGGGTGCGCTCAAGGGCCGCGAGGATCTCGATGGCCCGCAGGGAGTCCGCGCCGTGGTCCTCGCTGAACAGGCTGGTTTCGGTGACCCCGTCCGGGTCGATCTCGAGGATCTCGCAAATGAGGCTCTTGATCTGGGCGCGTTGCGCAGGAGCCAGACCGGCGGGCACGTTGAGTTCGGTCATTGTTCCTCCATTAATGGCATGAGCTCGCCGCCGCGGGCACATCGAACCGGTTAAGTGGAAGAAATATTCTGCGGACCGCTATACTTTTCCTATACAACCTCGGCTGCGGGAAATCATCGAGAATGCCGTCACGCGTCCAGGGCCACTGGAACACACTCCGGGTCGTCAGGCCGCCCGTCCGCTCAGCGGTCGCGGTACTCTCTGATCAGTTCGAGCAGCGCCGGGCCGGTCGGGCGCCTGCCCGGCCTCAGGTCGCAGGTGACGGCCTTGCCCTCCTGGATGTAGACGTTCGGGTCGAGCACGAGGGGCAGCAGGTCGTTGGCGGCGTCGCCGGTCACCAGCCCGCCCCCGCCCCATCCCCAGTGGTACGGCAAGCCGACCTGGTGGACCGTACGGCCCTGCAGCCGCAGCGGCCGGACGCGTCGGGTGACCAGGACCCGGGCCTCGATCGCGGTGCGGGTCGTCACGATCGTCGCCCAGCCGCCGTTGACCAACCCGGTCAGTTCGGCCAGTTCCGGTGAGACCTCGCAGAACAGCGCCGGCTGCAACTCGGCCAGGTAGGGCAGCGGCCTGCTCATGGCGCCCGCCGTGTGGTGCTCGGTCAGCCGGTAGGTCGTCAGGACGTAGGGGAAACGTGGTGACTCAGGCGGGTTGTACGGGCTCTCCGGGCGGTCGTAGACGCGGCGGGCGGGGTTGGCCCGCCAGCCGTACAGGGGGTTGGGCAGCGGTGACTCGTGCGGCTCGTAGTGGGTGGGCAGCGGCCCGTCGGCCAGGCCGGCGGGGGCGAACAGCCAGCCCTTGCCGTCGGCCTGCATGATGAACGGGTCGGTCCCGGCCAGGGCGTCCTCAGCCACGGCCCCCTCGGGCGGCAGATAGCTCGGCGGCTTGGCCGGCTCGAAGTCCGGCACATCGTGGCCGGTCCACTCGCCCTTCTCCGCGTCCCACCAGACGTAGGCCTTGCGTTCGCTCCAGGGGCGGCCCTCGGGGTCGGCGGAGGCCCGGTTGTAGAGCACGCGCCGGTTGGCGGGCCAGGCCCAGCCCCACTCGGGCGCCACCCAGCTCTGCTCGTCGCCCGGTCTGCGCCGGGCGGCCTGGTTGACCTCGTCGGCGTAGACGCCGCAGTAGATCCAGCAGCCGCACCGGGTCGAGCCGTCCGCCTTGAGTTCGGTGTAGGCCGACAGCGTCCGCCCGTCGGGGCCGGTGCCGTTGATCTCCCGCAGCACGGCGGGCGCGGACGGCTCGGCGCGCTCGCCCTCCTCCGGGTAGTCCCAGGTCAGCTCGCGCAGCGGGCGGTCGATCTCGTCGCCGGTCAGCGCGGCCTTGATCCGCTTGCCGAGGTGGTAGTAGAACCACAGCTCGCTGCGGCAGTCCTCCGGCGCGTCGAGTGCCTTGTGCCGCCACTGCAGCAGCCGCTGGGTGTTGGTGAAGGTGCCCTCCTTCTCGACGTGGCTGGCGGCGGGCAGGAAGAACACCTCGGTCGCGATGTCCTCGGTGCGCATCTCCCCGGTGGCCAGTTCCGGGCCGTCCTTCCAGAACGTGGCGGTCTCGACGAGGGTCAGGTCCCGCACGACCAGCCAGTCGAGGTTGGCCAGCCCGAGCCGCTGCGCCCTGCCTCCCGAGGAACCGATGGCCGGGTTCTCCCCCACCACGAAGTAGCCCTTGACGGTGCCGTCGATCTGCCCCATCACGGTCGTGTAGTGGCCGTGGTCGCCGGTCAGGCGGGGCAGGTAACCGAAGCAGAAGTCGTTGTCCGGGGTGGCGTGCTCCCCCCACCACGCCTTGAGCAGGCTCACCATGTAGGAGCGTTTCCTGCCCCAGAAGCCCGTCTCCGCTCCGGCCCCCCGCAGGTAGTCGTCGAGGGTGTCGTGCCCGTGGGCGTTCGGCATCGGCAGGTAGCCGGGCAGGATGTTGAACAGCGTCGGGATGTCCGTCGAACCCTGGATGCTCGCGTGGCCGCGCAGAGCCATGATGCCGCCGCCCGGCCGTCCCATGTTGCCCAGCAGTAGCTGCAGGATCGAGGCGGTGCGGATGTACTGCGCGCCCACGGTGTGCTGGGTCCAGCCGACCGCGTACACCCAGGCGGTGGTGCGTTCCCTGCCGGAGTTCTCGGTGATCGCCCCGGCCAGTTCGGCGAAGTCCTCCCTGGAGAC
This sequence comes from Streptosporangium jomthongense, assembly GCF_042650425.1. NCBI lineage: Bacteria > Bacillati > Actinomycetota > Actinomycetes > Streptosporangiales > Streptosporangiaceae > Streptosporangium > Streptosporangium jomthongense. The sequence goes on from NZ_JBHSBC010000041.1 coordinate 26,630, forward strand.
GCCGCAGACCTGTTCGACCAGCTCCGGGGTGTAGCGGGCGAAGTGACGCCGGAGGATCTGGTAGACGCAGCGCGGGTGGCGCAGCGTCGGATCGGCGGGCGGCCTGGCCTGTTCCCGCGCGCCGCCGGAGCCGTACTGGTCGGGACCGGCCACCTCCGCGTGGTAGGCCCCGCCTTCGAGCTGCTCGCCGCGCAGCCCGGCGGCGGGTTCCTCCTCGGTTCCCTCGTAGGACCAGCTCGACGGGTCGTACTTACGGCTGTCGGGGTCGAAGCCGGAGAACAGCCCGTCGAGGTCCTCGGTGTCCCTGAAGTCCTCGGAGACGATCGCCGAGGCGTTGGTGTAGGCCAGCACGTACTCGCGGAAGTCCAGCTCGTTGACCAGCACGTGGTTGATCAGCGCGCCGAGCAGCACGATGTCGGCGCCCGCGCGGATCGGCAGGTGCCGGTCGGCCAGCGCGCTGGTGCGGGTGAAGCGCGGATCGACGTGGAACACCTTCGCGCCCCGCGCCTTGGCCTCGACCACCCACTGGAACCCGACCGGATGGCACTCGGCCATGTTCGAGCCCTGGATGACGATGCAGTCGGCGTTGACGAGGTCCTGCTGGAAATTCGTCGCGCCGCCGCGCCCGAAGCTGGTCCCCAGACCGGGGACGGTCGAGGAGTGTCAAATACGGGCCTGGTTCTCGACCTGGATCGCGCCGAGGGCGGTGTAGAGCTTCTTCATCAGGTAGTTCTCTTCGTTGTCCAGCGTCGCCCCGCCCAGGCTGGCGATGCCCATGGTGCGCCGGACCGTCCTGCCCTCCTCCTGCTGCTGCCAGGTCTCCCGGCGGGTACGGAGCACCCGCTCGGCGATCATGTCCATCGCGGTTTCGAGGTCGAGCGGCTCCCATTCGGTGCCGTGGGGGCGCCGGTAGAGCACGTGCCGCTGCCTGCCGGGGTGGGTGACGAGCTGTTTGCTCGCCGAGCCCTTAGGGCAGAGCCTGCCGCGCGAGATGGGCGAGTCGGGGTCGCCCTCGATCTGGGTGACGCGGCCGTCCTTGACGTAGATGAGCTGGCCGCATCCGACCGCGCAGTAGGGGCAGACGGACCTGGTGACGCTGTCGGCCAGCTCGGTCCTGGGGCGCAGCGCGTCGGTGCGCGCCGAACGGGCGGCGCGCGACCTGCCGTCTTCTCCCCTGAGCTGCCGGACAACCGGCCAGCGGGAGATCCATCCCCCCTGTGCCACGTGGCGGTCCTACCCGCCGATACGGTCACTAACCGCCATAACGGCCATCACGTCAGCGACGCCGTACCCCGTGGACGACCCGGCCGGGCTCGCCGCTGCCGCCGAACTCCCACGGCAGCCGCAACGTCCACAGCACCCGGTCGGCGTCGGCCTCCTCGACCGGCATGATCATCTGGGTTCCGCTGAGCCTGCCGCGCAACGCCCTGTCGTACGGCCTGCCGTCCAGGACGTCGGCCTTGCCGCCCGCGGCCCTGACCGCGTCGAGCACCAGGGCGCGGGAGCGCCGGTACCGTTCGGCCCACCAGCTGTCCGGCACGGGCAGCGGCAGCGGGAAGAACGAGGAGACGACCTCGTCGACCCAGGCCAGGTATCTGATCTCCAGGTCGCTGCCCGGCTGCAGCTCGTCGAGCTCCCGCAGCCTGGTCCACGCCCGCTCCCGGTACTGACGCCGGGTCTCGGCGTCCAGCCTGATCGGGGCCTGGGCGTCGCGCGCCATCTCGTCGAGGCCGTGGTAGACGCCGGGGTCGAGCTCGGCGACGGCGAACATCTCCACCAGGATGTCGTACATCCTCTCGGTCCTCGCCGAACGCCAGTGGTCGCCGCCGGGCCCCTTGGGATCACCGAGCCCGGGGAAGCCGATCGCCGGCAGCGCCGGGACGACGGCCTCGCCCGGCTCACCGCCGAAGGTCCGCGCGAAGTGCTCGCGCTGGAACCTGGCGATGGCCTCGGGCAGCCGCAGGCAGGCCACGTGCAGGCCGATCCACAGCTCCTCGGCCGTCTCCGGGGCCTCGTCGGGTTCGCCCAGGTAGACGACGCTGTCCTGGTAGAGGCGGTCGTACTCGTCGCGCAGCCGTACGGTCAGGTCGCCGGGCCCCCTCCTGCCCGTCTCCTCGACGGGCGCCGCGACGGGGGCCGTGGGCTCCACGGACTCCACGGGCTCGGCCGGCTCCACAGCGGCCGGGGGTTCCCTGCGGGACTCCTGGTGCGGGGCGGGGTGCGTCAGGCCGAGCAGCACGCCGACCAGGCCGAGCACCAGGTCGCCGTCCGCCTCCTCCCGCTGCCGGGGGCCGTCCCTGTGCAGCAGGATGATCAGCCGCCCGGCCAGGTCGCCGAGCGCGCTCCACAGCGGCACCCGCAGCGGGCTGGCCGCGTCGTCCAGTTCGGCCTGCACCGCCCGGTGCACCTGCCTGCCCGGCACCCGGCAGACGGTGCGCAGCCGGCCGATCAGGTCCTGTCCCCGCAGGTAGAGGTCGGTCGGCACCTGCGCGGCCCGCTGGTCGAGGTGGGTGTCCAGGCGGGTGACGACGTCGCGCAGCAGGTCACGCAACGGCCCGGCGAACGGCGCCGGCCGCCCGTCCAGGCCGAGCAGGGGTTCGAGCAGATCGTCGAGCGTTCGCATGGAGTCGTCCTGTCGAAGGTCAGTGGTCACCGGTGAAGGGCTCCCACTCCGGTTTGCCGAACGGTTCCCCCGGCTCCATCGGGGAGGTGAACACCGCGCCGGGGTAGTCGGCCAGGTCGGTGAGACTGCGGGCGGCCAGGTAGCGGGGGTATCCGACGTGGATCCGCAGCCTCCCCAGGTGGTCGAGGGTGACGTGGTAGCGCACGTGCGCGTCCCTGCGGGGCGCGGACATCCGGAACAGCGGGGAGAGGTTGCCGCGCCCGTCCACCCAGAGGAACTCCCAGGTCGCCGCGCCGTACGCCTGGGCGGGCGGGGGCAGCCAGGCCGGGGAGATCGCCCCGCTGAACACCCGGCCGTCGCCTCCGCTCTCCAGCAGGTAGGAGCGCAGGTGCCGCCGGGTCTCCTCACCCGGCGCCAGGATCGGGAACAGCTCGACGGTCGCCCTGTCGTCGAGCGCGTCCGGGGTCCTCCTGACGTGGATGGCGGCGGGCAGCCCCGTGGCCTCCAGCGGGACGCCCCGGCGTCCGCCGTTCAGCGCCGTCGCGACCTCGCCGTGGTCACCGTCGACGAGGTAGACGGGGTTGCCGCCGTGGCACAGGTGGATGACCGGTTCCAGCTCCTGGTTGATCTCGATCTGGAAGCGGATCCTGCCCCAGTCGACGTTGGCCCTGGTGAGCCTGTCCTGCCTGCTGTCGAAGGTGAACCTGCCCCACTCGATGGACTCGCCCCGGTCGCCGCCCAGCTCGCGGTGGATGTGGATGTCCTCCTTCATCGGGCGCCAGGCCGTACGGACCGACAGTCTGCCGGTGCGGTCGGCGACGTCGAGCTGGTCGCCCGCGTTGAGCAGCATGCCGACCCGCGTGTCGGCGTTCTGCAGGGAGAAGTCGCACGGCAGGCTCTGGAACAGGTTGTCCACGGCGATGCCGACGACGTTCTGGCCCGCCCGCAGCCGTTCGCGGCCGTCCACGTGGCGTTCGGCCTCACCCGAGGGTCCGCCCGTGTCCTCGCTCTCGATGTCGGCGTAGCGGCTGAAGCTGTGCGCCCAGCACGCGCCGATCGAGGTGGCCTGCTTGGCGTAGCGGCGCTCGACGACCAGGCGGGGAACCGGGACGGCGTCCGTCCCGTCCGTGGCGTTCAGGGTCAGCTCGCGCAGCCGTCTGGCCACGATGCGTTCGACCAGGGGCATGGTGCTGGTCTTGCCGGACAGCGCGACGATGTCGATGGGCTCCTCGGGCTCCCGGCGGCGCTGCGCGCTGAAGGTGGTGAGCGCGATGTCGACGGCCGCGGTGATCACGGGTGTCGCCAGGTGCTCGAACTGCTCGGGCAGCAGGGTGACCACGGTGTGCCCGAGCCGTTCGACCAGCGCCGCGGGCGGCCTCGACCGGCCGTCGACGTTGTTGAGCACCTCCTGCAGCTTGTTCTTCGGCAGGGTGTACTCCCGGCCCGCGCCCAGCAGCCGTTTGGCCTGTTCGGCCTCCTGCCACAGCCGGAAGAACGCCCGCCCCGGCGCGGCGCGCCCGCCCGCCGCCAGCGCCGGGCTGTGCGTGGGCAGCAGCTCCCGCAGCGCCGTCCAGACCCGCTCGGGTCTCGGCCCCGGATCGGGGTTGGCGATGAAGGCCGGGGCGATGGGGCGCGGCACACCGTCGGCGCCGACGTGGGAGGACGGCCAGTGCCCCAGCCACGCCTCCTCCTCGGCGCTCCCGGCGGCGGTGTCCCCGCCGCTGCGGGTGGTCAGGGCCATCAGGGCGTCGGCGATCTCCGCCTTCAGCCAGTGGAACACCCGCAGGGTCAGCAGGTCGCCGCCGAGCTGCGGGTGCCCGGTCGAGCCACGCACCTCGGGACGGATCACGTAGTGGCGGCCGAAGAACTCCTCGGGGACGTCCTCGGCGGGCACCTGCCGGTCGAGCAGGTGCAGCGCGAACAGCGCGACATCCGTCGTGCCCCCGCCGATGTCGATGACCAGCATGTTCTGCCGCCAGGCGGGGCGCCCCGGCCGTACCCGCCGTGACCTGGCGCGGAACGGTTCGACACCGGTGTCGGACTCGCCGCCGAAGTCGCGCATCACGAAGAACAGCGCGGCGGCGACGGCCTCGTCGAACGTCGTGGTCACCCTGGCCATCCTGAGACTGGACTGCGCCAGTTTCTCCAGCGCGCGACGCCCCGACGGCGGAAGTGTGGTCGGGTAGGTCAGCACGAGGTGGTTCAGCCCGCGGATGCCCCACTCCGCGGAACGTTTCTCGTTACCGTACTCGATGGTCTTGTCGACCAGGTCGTTGTAGGCGTGCATCAGCAACGTGTCCGTCGTCACCGGAGTCCCGCCCTCGCTGCGCAGTTCGGGCAGCTCACGGGGCCGGGAGAAGGCGCGCTTCAGCCCCGGGTAGGCGCGTGTCACCCGGTCGGCCCGGTCGCCGAGCACCGCCCGCAGCGGGGAGCCCTCAAGCACCTTGATCTCGCTGGAGATCTCCGGCGAGTCACCGTCGAAGACGACCTGGTGCAGGTACAGCGAGCCGAGCGCGGGCGTGCCGAAGGCGTCGGCGTAGCAGCCGTCGAGGCTCATGGCGTAGGCCGTGCCCAGCTTCTCGTCCATCCGGGAGATCGCCACGTCGAGCTCCTTGCAGAGCACGTCCCGGTAGCGGACCTTCGGCACCGGCAGGTGCTGGAAGCCCGGCTGGAGCACCTCAAGGCCCTCCCTGGTGACGGTGACCCGGACGGAGTCGCCGGTGCCCGACAGGCCGAGCAGCGAGTTCAGCCGGGTGGTCAGGCCGCGCACGATGTCCTCGCGCGCCTGCGCCCAGTCGGCCTCGTGCGTCCCGGCGGGGCCGTCGAGCAGCAGCCGGTCGAACCCGGCGAGCAGCACCTCGAACTGCTGCTCGTCCATCTCGACGCGTTTGCCGCCCGTCCTGTCGTACAGCGTGACGGTCGAGGAGGAGGTGCCGAAGTCGACCGCCGCGTGCCCGAAGAAGCTCACGTGCCGCCGGGGCTCACCGATCGGGGCGACCCGCCGGGTGGCGTCCCGGTTGACGCCGCTCCTGGAGGGACGCGCCCCCGGCGGCATCAGCCGCAGTTCGAGCGTGAACTCCCTGGGCGCCGATCCCGCCTCGCCGATCCACCAGGCGATCCTGACGGTCCGCTCACCGCCGAGCCCGAGGTCGGCGGCCGGGACGGCGGGCCCCTGGACGAGCAGGTAGCGTCCCGGCATCGGGCGCGGGCGCCAGCCGGGAAGCGTGTACAGCTCGGCGATCCGCGCGGCCAGTTCGTCGCCCGGTGGCTGCGGCCCCGGCCCGTGGACGTCCACGGCGTTCGCCACCCCGTCCGGTTCGGCGAACACGTCGGGCAGGCGGTACTCCCCGTTCACCTCGAAGATCGTGAACACACCGGCTGAGGTCTCGTCGTCCCCCTCGCCGTCGTTGGGTCCCGCGAACAGCAGGCGCACGGTCATCGGGCGTTACCTCCGGGCTTTGCGTCCCATTCGTCGAGCAGGTCACGGACCGGGCCGCCCGCCGGGGCCCGTCCGCCCTCGTGCGACCCCCGCCGGGTGAGGCGCCGCACGCTCTCCTCAGCCGGTACGGCCTCACGCAGCTCCTGCAGCTCCACGCGCAGTTCCCGGCCCAGCCGGACCGCGTCGGCCAGCAGATGACGCCGTACGTGGTGGCCGACCGCCGCGACGATGTCGCCGCGCACCCGGAAGATGTTCATCTGGTGGGTGACGATCCTGGCCCCCGCGTCCCCGGCGATGTTGCGGCGTCCGCCGTTCCAGGGCAGCGCCTGCGCGGTCCGCAGCGGGAACCGCTCGGCGATCCGTTCCCTGTCCTCGTAGGAGTCCCCATAGGAGCCTCCATGGGGGTCCCCGTGGGAGCGGTCCCCGTTGGACGGCGGGACGGGCACCGGCAGCAGGCCCGCCGCCGCGTCGGGCAGCCAGTCCATCGAGACCAGGCTGAGCAGGTTGTGCCCGCGCGCCTGGCCGTCGTCCTCCGGGTCGAGCGCGGCCAGCAGCCGCCCGACGGACTCCGCCGTGTCCGGGGCGCGCAGCCGTTCGCGCACGTGGGCCAGCTCCCGGTGGCGCCGTTCCGCCCAGGCGGCGACGGCCTCCAGGTAGATCTCCCTGGCCTCGCCGACGGCCCTGACGCAGGTGGGCTCGAACCTGGCGAAGAGCCGTTCCGTGGTGTCGGGGGCGGTCGCGTCGGCCTCGGTCGGCATGCGCCGTGCCACGCCGAAGCCCCGGCCGCCCGCCGCCCTCCCCCCGCCGAGCGGCGGCCCGATCCGGCCGTCGTCACCGACCCGGTCCCGGTACTGCTGCCATTCCCGCCAGGTGAACACGTCGTAGGTGGCGCCCGCCCGCGCCAGGTCGAGGACCGCGGAGCCGCCGGGGACGACCTGCGTGCCGTCGGCCGCGAGGCGTTCCGGGTCGGCCAGCAGCCCCAGCGACCTGACCGTGTGGGAGGTCTCCTCCTCGATCATCCGGAACAGCGCGGTCAGCGAGCCCGTGTCACGCACCCCCGCCTGGGCGCCGCCGAGCGCCGGGCGCAGCATCCGGTCCAGCGCCCGCAGCGCCGCCAGCAGGTCGGTGGCGATCGGCACGACTGCCTCGTGCTTGAGGAACACGCCGTAGGTCTGCACGTGCCGGTCCAGCATGTCCCGCAGCCCTGCGACGCCTCCGTCCCGCCCGAACCCGCCGAACGCCGCGGTGTACGGGTGGCCCGGATCGGTCAGGGCCAGGTCCGCGGCGATCCGCTTCCACCGCTCCGCCTGCGCCCCGGCGGCGCCGAGCGACGCGGTGATCTTCTCCCCCTCCTCACCGCCGGTCTCGTACGGCAGGCCCTGCGCGGCGATCGCGACGAGCGAGGAGGTGAAGGCCACCCGGTCCTCCCTGCGCCCGTTGAGCGTGGTGGCCATCCGGTGCAGGGAGGACAGGTCGCGGGAGGAGGCCACCAGGTCGGCCACGCCCGCGAACGGGACGTCCGGCGGCTGCAGCAGGTCGAAGCAGTTGGCCGCGACCAGGATCGACTCGCTGAGGGCGCCCTTGCCCCTGCGGTTGCGTTCGAGCAGCGAGTAGAACTGCCGCGCGTCGTCACGTTCGGCCCGGTGCGAGGGCAGCACGATCACGATGGCGTCGATCTCGTCCAGTTCCCTGACGCTGAGGTACTCGTCGCGGACCGCGGTCGCGCCCAGCCCGGGAAGGTCGCACAGCTCCGCCGCGGTGCCGTCCCCGGGCAGCGGCCCCGCCCAGTCCCCCTGGGCCACCGAGACCTGGCAGACCACCCTGCGGATCAGGGTGAAGGTGGTCCGCAGGGTCTGGGCGGTCAGCGGGTCGCGGGGCGAGAGGGGGAAGCCCTGCGCGGTCCTGGGGAAGGCACGCGGCAGGTCCCTGATGTCCTCGATGTCGAGCGCCTGGCGGAGCATGTCCGGCTCGACCGGCAGGGTCAGCCCCGTGTGGCCGTCGAGCACGAACTCCCCGGCGAGTCTGAGCGCGTCACGGATCCTCGTCAGTTCGAGCGTGATGCCCAGCAGCCTGGAGTTCTCCATCGCCGCCCAGTCCAGCGTGTTCTCCGCCCACCGGTTCAGGACGTCCCAGCCGTCCCTGACGGGGTTGTAGCCGCCCAGCGCGGAGACGTCCCTGCCGCCTCCGGCCCGCTGCACGGTCCTGACCAGTTCGTCCATGATGTAGCCGACCGTCTCGGCCAGCTCGTCACGGGTGAGGTACTCGATCCTGGCCGCGCGCACCCGGGTCGGCTCGCCCGGCGGGGCGGGCTCGACGCGCAGCACCGTCACGTTCCCCGTGGTGGGCGAACCGGAGACCGGCAGCAGCCCGGGGGCGCCGAGCAACGTGCCGAGCAGCATGGACTTGCCCGCGCTGTACTCTCCGACGATCCCCACCGAGACGGGTTTCGCGCAGCGCTCCCTCAGTTTCACGGCCAGTCCCGCGGCCCGGTCGTGGGCCTGGCGTAAGGCCGCCGCCTGCGGGACGTCCTCCTGGCCGAGCGCGGTCATCGCCCGGTCGGCCAGCTCGCGGTAGCGGGCGATCGCCGTACGGTGGCCGGTGGCGGATGAGGAGGCCGATCCGCCCTGCCCGGCGTGGAAATCGGTCAACGAGACTCCTCAGGTTCTCAAGGAGATGGATTGCGGTCGATCCGGGTCCCCGAGACGCTCCGGCCAGGGCCGCGGATGTCCTCGCGTCCCCGGTCGTAGCTGTCCCGTGTGTTCAACCGGTCGAGGTCGTACCTCATGTCGATCTTGGCGATGTGCGAGTCGCGCAGACGCTGCGTCTCGTAGGCCTGGCTGTAGGCCAGTTCGCGCAGCCGCCTTTCGTAGACGGTCGGGCCGCCGAAGAGCTTGACGCTGAGCGGCAGCAGGTCGAGCAGCAGGATGGTGACCCGCAGCACCCACGGCAGGGCGACGACGACGGCGCTGCCGCTGTTGTCGATGAAGTCGTGCAGGGCCTGCTCCTGGGCGACCCAGCCGACGTTCCTGCGCACGTCGGCGCGTTCGGCCTCCCGGTTCGCGCGTTCCTGGCCCTCGTAGACCTTGAACTCCCTGCTGACCGAGTCGCGGGCCAGGTCGCACCTGCCCTGGGCCGTGACGTACTCCCGCTGGGCCTTGTTGTAGTCGGCCTCCAGCTTGGTGGCGATCGGGCCGAACCCGACGGTGCCGCTGAGCCCCTCGCCCCTCCTGCCGAGCGACTCGTCCTGCTTCTTCTTCAGCGCGGCGTCGCGCACCTTCTCCTTGCTCCTGGCGGTCGCGCACAGTTCGACCCGGTCGTACTTGGCATCGAGCTGTTTGCGTTTGTCCTGGTCGGCCGCCTTGAACGTGGCGTCGAGCCGGTCGGCGCGCGCGTTCTGGTTGAAGGCGAGCTGGTCACGGACCTCGGAGTGGAAGATGAGCAGGGTCACGGCCTCGGCGATGACGAAGGAGACGCCCAGGGCGAGGACTCCACGCATCACGTAGGTCAGCCAGCCGGGCTTCCTGACCTTGCCGACCGGATCGAGCAGACCGGTGGCGTCGGTGCCGGACAGCACCTTGCCGTAGCTCGGCTCGGCGACGATCGACCGGTCGACCCAGAAGATGAGAATGCCCCAGATGGCCGCGAACGGCAGGACGGCCAGGGAGAAGCCACCGCCGATGACCGAGGCGAAGACCGCGAACATCGTGGCGGCGACGAAGGAGACCAGGCAGACGAAGACGCCGATCGTCGAGTACCGGTACAGCTCGCTGCGGTTCGGGATGAGGGCGGGGTCGGCGCCCGCGCACCACAGGAAGGGACGCGACAGGCGGGGGACCCGGTAGGCGGTGATGCCGGTGAAGTCGGTGTCGAGCCGGGACGGGGCACGCACCGGCGCCGGCTGCGGCGTTGTGGGCGGCGGGGACTCCCGTCGCCGTCTCAGCCCGGACAGCCTCCCGGAGAGCGATCCCGACAGGCGTTCGTAGGCGGCGCCGAGTCCCCGGGGGCGTTCCTCCTCGTCCTCGTGGACGAGCTCACGCGTGCCGGGACGGTCACGGCCGGCATCGCGGTCTGCGCCGCGGATCGCGGAGAACACGTCCGTCGGGTCGTTGGCGGTCCACTCGCTGTAGTAGGAGCCCGGGCTCGGCTCCGGGGTCGTCGGGGCCTGCGCCGCGCCCGGCACCGCGTCGTCCGGCTCGCCCACGCCGGAGGCGGCCCGGCGACCGGCCGGGCTCCGGTAGGCGCGTGTCCCGTTGGGACCGCCGGGCAGGGGATGCTCAGGACCGCTCTCCCGCCCGTCCCCGTTCCCGTCCGCGGGCTCGACGCCGGAGTCGCCGCCGGTGAGCACGGTGCCCACCCGCACGGGCTGGGTCTCGTCTTCCTGAGAGGCCGGGGGGTTCGGGGGGCTCTGACCGTTGCGCGAGGGCGGCGACCAGGTGAAGTCGCCCCCCGGCGCGGCGTAGTCACGGAACCGGTTGTCTTCCGTCATCGGCTCAGCAGCACCTCAGGTCCGGTGTCGAATCCATCGTGGGGCCCGGCCTCGTGCTTCCCGGCGTCCGGCCCCCGGCCGTCCTCGCGGAGGCCGCCCCTCGCCCTGCCCAGGCACCTGCCGGTCCCGGTCACCGCTCCGTGCGGCCGCCCCGGGGCCCATGCCGGAACAATGCAATATGCCCACCGATCTAATGCATATATATGAGGGTTTATAGTACGGCCCACATTTACCCCAAACGAGGGACCCCCGGGAAGAGTTCCGGGGCGTGGCCCAGAACCTTGCTCGCCAAAAGCCGCAAATCACCACTTCTCCGGACTCTACCCCTCAGAGGGCCGGGACGCGCGGAGAAGCCTCACGACGCAGGTCACACCGCATGCCTGGCACTACGAAGCCGTTCAAAAAGAACGTACATCACCATAATTACCAAAAGTGGCATTACAGGATACCCGGCCGTCGCGTTCCGGGCGCGACCCCGGCGGCCTTTCTCCAATCGACAGGACCCCCTCGCTTTACAATGTAGATTTTGCGAGATCCCCCATGCCTCCTGCCACGGAGCCGGGGCCGGATTAGGGCGGCCCACCGGGGGGAGGCAGGCAGAAAGAGCGCGCCGGAGCCCCGGACGCCCCTCACCTGCCATTGGAGACTGCGATGACCGAACGTGCGACGGCACCCGGCGACCTGGGCCGACGGGTGACCGGCAGACGCGAGGAGCTCGGCATGACCCGCGAACGCCTGGCCGCGCTGGCCGGGATCGACTCCGGATACCTCGGCTATCTGGAGGAGACGACCGCCTCCCCGACCGCGGAGACCGTCAGACGGCTGGCCGCCGCCCTGGACACGAGCCCGGAGGAACTGCTCGGCGGCACCGTCGACCTGCCGCCCGGCCACGGGGCTCCCGGCCCCCACGCCCGTCTCGAACCCCTGGGGACCGAGGAGTGCCTGCGGCTCATCGCCCCGGGGGGCGTCGGCAGGGTGGCCTTCGAGGAGGCGGGCGGTCCCGCGATCCTGCCGGTCAACTACGTGCTGCGCGAGGGCGCGGTGATCTTCCGTACCTCCCTGGGCGGCACCCTGGACGAGAGCCTGCGCACGGGTGTCCGGGGCGTCGAGTTCAAGATCGCGTTCGAGGTCGACCGGATCGACGACGTCAACCGCGAGGGCTGGAGCGTGCTGGCGCGCGGCGGCGCCCACCACGTCACCGGCGAGGAACGGGAGGCGGCGGCCGGATCCGGGGTCGCCCCCTGGGCCGGCGGAGAGCGCGACCTGTACATCAAGATCGTCCCAGTGGAGATCACCGGGCGGCGGATCAGGAACACCCCGTGACCCTGGGCAGGAGCCCGGCCGGGATGGACGCCTGGGTCGTCTCCCGCCCTGGGCCGATGGCCACGCGCCCCCTGGAGCGGGTCCGGCTGCCCGTCCCGGAACCGGGTCCCGGGGAGGTGCTGGTCGAGGTCGAGGCGTGTGCCGTCTGCCGTACCGACCTGCACCTGGCAGAGGGGGACCTGCCCCCCAGACGGCCGGGGACCGTGCCCGGCCACGAGGTCGTCGGCCGGGTGGCCGGGCACGGCCAGGGGGCCTCCCGGCTGCCACGCGGCACCCGGGTCGGCGTGGCCTGGCTCCGCTCGACCTGCGGGCGCTGCCGCCACTGCCTCAGGGGGGCGGAGAACCTCTGCCCGTCGTCCACCTACACCGGCTGGGACGCCGACGGCGGCTACGCCGGATACCTCACCGCCCCGGAGGACTACGTCCACCCGCTGCCGCAGGGGCCGTCCGCGGAGAAACTCGCCCCGCTGCTGTGCGCGGGGATCATCGGCTACCGTGCCCTGCTCCGCAGCGACCTGCCCCCCGGCGGCAGGCTCGGCGTCTACGGTTTCGGCGCCTCGGCGCACCTGACCGCGCAACTGGCCGTGGCGCAGGGCGCGACCGTGCACGTCATGACCCGCTCGGCGCGGGCCCGCGAGCTGGCGCTGCGGCTGGGGGCCGCCTCCGCGGCGGAGGCGGCACAGGCCCCGCCGGAGCCGCTGGACGCGGCGATCCTGTTCGCGCCCGCCGGAGAGCTGGTGCCGGTCGCGCTCGAAGCCCTGGACCGGGGCGGCACCCTCGCCGTCGCGGGCATCCACCTCAGCGACATCCCCGTGCTGGACTACCGGCGCCACCTGTTCCAGGAGCGGACGCTGCGCAGCGTCACCGCCAACACCCGCGCCGACGCGCGGGCCTATCTGGAGCTCGCCACCGGACATCCCCCCGAGGTGACGACCGTCGCCTATCCCTTCGAGGCCGCCGACCGGGCGCTCGCCGACCTGGCCGCCGACCGCGTCGAGGGCGCCGCCGTACTGCTGCGCTGACCCGCCCACGCGAAACGGTCACCCGCCCTGGGGCGCGTGACCGTTCCTGGAAAAGAGGTACGGCGGGCGGCCATGCCCGCCCGCCGTACCCGGTCTTCAGTTGTGTGATCGATCAGTCAGAGACTAGATCGCCTGCCACAGCGCCGGGACGATCGGCGGCTCCCAGCCAGGCAGGGAGGTGTGGCTCTGGAGGCAGCGGTAGCTGGCGCCGTTGTAGGTGACGACGTCACCGGCGTTGTACTGCTTCCACTCCTGCCAGGTGGTGCCGCCCGTGTCGCCGTTGACGGTCAGCGCGAAGCTGGTGCCGTGGGCGGCCGAGGCACCCGTGCCCGTGAGGGTGATGGTGTAGTTACCAGCCTGGACGCTGGAGGAGGCGGAGATGTTGACCGTGGAGGACCCACCGGCGGTGACGCTGGCCGGGCTGAAGCTCACGGTGACCCCGGAGGGGGCGCCGCTGGCGCTCAGCGAGACGTTCTGCGCGTTACCGGAGGTGACCGCGGTGGACAGCGTGGCGCTCGTCGACCCACCGGCGTTGACCGTCGCGGAGGACGGGTTCACCGACACCGAGAAGTCGTCCTGGCCGGGCTGGCCGGTGACGGACAGCTTGAAGGTGGTGGAGTGGCTGACCGAGCTGCCCGCACCGTTGACGGTGATGGTGTAGTTGCCCGTCGGGGTGCTCGCCGAGGTGGCGATGCTGACCGAGGACGACTGACCGGCGGTGACGCTGGACGGGCTGAAGCTCACGGTGGTCCCGGAGGGGGCACCGGTCGCGGTCAGCGCGACGTTCTGCGCGCTACCGGCGGTGACCGCGGTGTTGACGGTCGCCGAGGCGGACGCGCCGGCCTGGACGCTCACCGTGGCCGGGTTCACCGCGATCGAGAAGTCGTTCGGGTTCTGGATGGTGCAGGAGGGCTCACCGGAGACGGCCGGAACGCTGACGGCGGTCCAGGCGGCCTTGACGGCGTTGAACTCGGTGCAGCTGTTGGGGAACTGCTGCTTGGCCGCGGTCAGCGTCGCCGAGCGAGCCCGGGCGTGGGTCAGGCTGGAGGTGGTCCGCAGCTGCAGCGAGGCCAGGTAGATCTGGCCGGCCTTCTGGATGCCGATGCCGGTCAGGCTGGACGGGCCACCACAGACGGGGCTGTTCGGCTTGCCGCCGCCGGGGTTGGTTCCCTCGGCCAGCAGGTAGAACCAGTGGTTCTGCGGACCGGCCGCCGCGTGCACCTCGGTGTTCGGGATCGAGGAGCTGTAGCAGTCCGGGTCACCGTTGGTGCTCGGCTTGTACATGTAGCGGATCGGCCCCTGGCCGACCAGGTTGACCTCCTCGCCGACGGTGTAGTCCGCGGGGTCGTTGGAGTTGTTGGCGTAGTGCTCGAGCAGGGCACCGAAGATGTCACCGGTGGACTCGTTGAGGCCGCCGTCCTCGTTGCCGCCGCCACCGCCGCCGCCGGAACCGGCGAACTGGTAGATGGCGTGACCGTACTCGTGGCCGACGACGTCCATCGGGGTCGCCTGCTGGGTGTTGGCCTGGTTGTGGCCGAAGTTGGTGTAGGAGCCGTTCCAGAACGCGTTGACCTGGTTCAGGCCGACCCGCGCCGGGAAGCCACCACCACGGCCGTTGAAGCCGTTGTAGTTGAACCAGTCCTTGAGCATGTCCCATTCCTTCTGCGCGGCCCAGTAGGCGTCCACGCAGGCGGTCTCAAGGTTGGTTCCCTGGCCGTTGCCCCAGCTGTCGGTGCTCTTGGTGTACGGCGTGCCGCCCTGGCCACCACACGCCAGACCGCTGCGGGTGTTGTCCCGCATCGTGTAGGAGGGGGTGGTGGCGATGGTGACCTGGCCGTTGTAGAAACCGTTGCCGGTTCCCATCTTGACCGCGTCCCAGTTGCTCAGGATCGAGCCGTTCAGCGCGTCGACGTAGACGTGCTGGACGCTCGGGGCGGTCTTGGAGCTGCCGCTGACGACGACTTCCCAGGCCAGGCGGGGCGCGCCCGTCTCAGCCAGGGCGTGCACGACCAGCTTGGGCGTGGTGACGCTTTCGACCTTGGCCACCAGGGTGCGCGCCTTGTTCGCGGCCTTGCGCGCCGAGAGCGAGGGCTTGACGTCCAGGTTCAGCTCGGTCTTCTGCGCGGTCTCAAGGGTCGAGACCTTCAGGCCCGCGCCGTCGGTGGCGACGACGACGCCACCGCCGTAGACCGGCAGCCCCTTGTAGGTGCGGTTGTAGGTGAGGTACTGCGCACCGCCGACCGAGGTCGCCTTCTCCAGGGAGAAGACGTCGTCCTCACTCTTGACGAGGCTCTTCTCCTGGGCGGCAATGGCCTTGCCCGCGAGGGCGATGGCGTTCTTCTGCCCCTGGGGGGTCGGCTTGGTGAAGCCGGGTGCGGCCGCCGTTATAGTGCGGTCCGCGGTGTTCGCCGGTGCCGCGGTGGCGCTCGTGGCGCTCACGATCGACGTAGTGGTCATGGCTGCGGCCGCCAGCATGGCCACCGCGCCCAGTTTGACCTTGGGATTCACGCGGGGTGACTCCTCTCGGTGTCCCTTGGGGGGTTAGAGGGATGCAAGGAGCCCTGACAGTTGGGCTGGACCAAAGCTGACACCGAGGAGGTACGGCGGAGTACCCCACGAATTTCCATAACTTCGCGATATAGAACGACGGGGCATTGAAACATGGCTGATGGGGTCGGACGCCCTGTCCGATACCGGTCGCCACCGGCGGGCCATCTCATTACGCCATACCTTCTTGAGCATCCTGCCGCGGCAGACACCCTCACGCGCAGGCCGCCCTGGGACATGCCCGGGAGGAGGGGACCAACCCTCCCGTTTTTCACCACTAAAGTAGCAGGAAATGCGCTTTATCCCATAATGTGGGAACAAAACCACGCAAAGCAGGTGATAAGCCCGGACCTCAACCCGGTGACATGCGGATATTTCCTATATCGTGGGAATATGGAGAAGAGCGGGGTCCCGTCCGGCACGCAGGCCGTACAGCGGGCCATGAGCGTGCTGGCCTGCTTCAGGGACGGAGGTCCCACGCTGAGTGCCTCCGACCTCGCCCGCAGGACAAGGCTGTCCACCTCGACCGCGCACCGGCTGGCCCGCGCGCTGGTGTCGACCGGTTTCCTCGAACAGGACGCGCGGACCTCCAGGTACCGTCTCGGCCCCTCGATGACGGAGCTCGGCCGTCTCTCCTTCCACCAGCGGGGTCTGCACCGGGTCGCGCCGGAGCTCGGCCAGCTCGCCCACGCCACCTCCGCCACCGTCGACTTGGCGATCCGCAACGGCCCCCACGCCGTGATCCTGATCGGCGGCTCGGTCGACCCGGATGACGGAACGGGCCTGCGCAGGCCGCTGCACTCGACCGCGCTCGGAAAGGTCCTGCTCGCCTGGGCCCCGCCGGGAGAGGACGACGTCGCCGCGCTCGGCCCGCTGCGGCCGCAGACCGAACGCACCATCGTCGACCCGGAGGAACTGCGCGCCGAGATAGAGCGGGTACGCAAGGCCGGATACGCCCTCAACGACGGCGAGTCCTCCCACGGGATCAGGACCCTCGCGGTCCCGGTCCTGGACCGGGCGGAGCAGGTCAGGTACGCGCTGGCCGTGCGCTCGACGCCCGAGGTCATCACCGACACGCGGATCGGCTGGTTCGCCATGCACGCGCGGGCCTGCGCCAGGGCGCTCGAAGTGCTCCTGCTGCCGCCGGAGGAACGCAGGATCACCGACTTCTAACCCGTTTCCGGGGAACGGCCGGAGCCGAAAGCGGCCGCCCCGTCCCGGGCGCCCTCGGGAGAGAGCACGGCGTTGACGGCGGAGAGCACGGCGAGCACGGACGCGGTGAGCACCGAGGCGTCGAGTCCGACCCCCCAGCGGGTCACCCCGCCGATCCGGCACTCCGCGTAGGCGGCTGCGTGGCTGTCACGGCCCTGTCCCAGCGCGTGCTCGGCGAAGTCGAGGACGTCGATCTCGATCCCCACCTCCGCCAGGGCCCGGGTCAGGGCCGACAGCGGCCCCTGCCCCGTCCCCGTGTGCTCGGCCCGTTCCCCGCCGACGCGGAACTCCCCGGTGAAGAGGTGCGTGCCCGGCTCGGGCTCGCGCACCCGCCAGGAACCGAGGGTCACCGGGCCGCGCCGGTCGAGATACTCGGCCCGGAAGAGGTCCCACAGTCCCTCCGCGCCGATCTCGCCGCCGTCGCGGTCGGCCGCGCGCTGCACCGCCCCGGAGAACTCGATCCGCAGTCGGCGCGGCAGGTCCAGGCCGTGGGCCGTCCGCAGCACGTAGGCGACACCGCCCTTGCCCGACTGGCTGTTGACCCGGATGACCGCCTCGTAGTCGCGGCCCACGTCCGCGGGGTCGATCGGCAGGTACGGCACGTCCCAGGGGGCCCGTTCCACGGGGACGCCCAGCTCGGCGGCCCGCCTGGCGTGATGGGCCAGCCCCTTGCCGATGGCGTCCTGGTGGGTTCCCGAGAAGGCCGTGTAGACGAGGTCCCCGCCGTACGGGTGGCGTTCGTGGACCCGGATGCGGTTGCAGTGCTCGACGGTACGGCGGACGCCGTCGATGTCGGACAGGTCGATCATCGGGTCGATCCCCTGGGCGTGGAGGTTGAGCGCCAGGGTGACCAGGTCGACGTTGCCGGTGCGCTCACCGTTGCCGAACAGGCATCCCTCGACGCGCTGCGCCCCGGCGAGCAGGGCCAGTTCCGCGCACGCGACGCCGGTGCCCCGGTCGTTGTGGGGGTGGACCGACAGGATGACGCCGTCACGGCGCGCCAGGTTGCGGTCCATGTACTCGATCTGGTCGGCGTAGACGTTGGGGGTGGCGATCTCGACGGTCGCCGGGAGGTTGTGGATCACCGGCCGGTCCGGGCAGGCGTCCCACAGCTCCGACATGGCGTTGCAGACCTCCAGCGCGTAGTCGGGTTCGGTGAGGTTGAAGACCTCGGGGGAGAACTCGAAGCGCACCGAGCCCTCCGGCATCGCGTCCGCGCCCCTGGCGACGTCCCGGCCCGCCGCCAGGATGAGGTCGCGCAGCTCGTCGCGCTCCCGGCCGAGGACGACCCGGCGCCAGGTAGGCGCGGTCGCGGTGTACATGTGCACGACCACGCGGCGCAGGCCCGCGACGGACTCGTAGGTCCGCCGGATCAGGTCGGCGCGGGCGGCCGTGAAGACGACCACGGTGACGTCGTCGGGCACCAGGTCCTCCTCGGCCAGGTGGCGGACGAAGTCGAAGTCCGTCTGGCTGGCGGAGGGGTAGCCGACCTCTATCTCCTTGAACCCCATGGCGAGGAAGAGGTCGAACATGCGGCGCTTGCGGGCGGGGTCCATCGGCTCGGCGAGGGCCTGGTTGCCGTCGCGCAGGTCGACCGGCACCCACAGGGGGGCGTGCTCGATCCGGCGAAGAGGCCAGGTGCGTTCGACCGGCGGCAGCGGGACGCGCTCGTGCGCCGGGCGGTAACGGAAGGAGGGCATCGCGCTGGGGCGCTGGGTGTTCCAGATCACGGGGGTTTCCTTTGGGCCGTCGTGGTGACCGGCGGCACAGCGGCACTCCGCGACGGGGTGCCGGTCAGGTCAGGCCCCGCCGCGGCGGCCGAGAAGGAGAGCACGCGGTGTCATGCCGGGTAGACTAACCCCGAAACAACTCCTCAGACAACCTGAGAGGTTTGGACAGGTGACACTGAATCCCCTGACCCGCAGCCCGCTGGCCGACCAGGCGGCGCGGACGCTGCGCGAACAGGTCGCCTCGGGGCGCTGGCCGGTCGGCACCAGGCTCCCCGGAGAGAACGAGCTGGCCAAACAGCTCGGCGTCGGCCGCTCGACCGTGCGTGAGGCCATCCGCGCGCTGGCCGGGGCCGGGATGCTGCAGACCCGGCAGGGGTCCGGGGTGTTCGTCGTCGCCGTCCGGCCGGTCGAGGATCTGCGGACCACACTGCGCCGCGCCTCGGCCGTCCACCTCTTCGAGGTCCGCGCGCTGCTGGAGGTCGAGGCGGCGGGGCTGGCCGCGCTGCGCAGGGACGACGACGACCTCACCGCCCTGGACCACGCGCTGGCCGCCCGGCACGCCGCGGCCCCCGGCGGCGACGAGGAGTTCGTCGCCGCCGACGTCGCACTGCACGCCGCGGTCGTGGCCGCCGCGCACAACCCGGTGCTGACCGAGCTGTTCTCCGCCTTCGAGCCCGCGCTGCGCGACGGCCTGGTCGACCTGGTCAGGCTGCTCCCCCTGCGCCACGACCGCCCCGACCCCGGCGCCGACAGCCACACCGCCCTGGTCGACGCCGTACGGCGAGGTGAGGCCGGACGGGCGAGCGAGATCATGCGGCAGGAGGTCGAACACAACCTGACCCTGCTGAGAAACGCGAACGACTGATCACCAGGACGGTCCCGGCTAAGGTGTCGCGGCGAGGAGGTGCGTCGCCGTGGACGGTGAGAGGCCGGTGAGGGAACTGCAGGAGAGAGCGGCCCGCGCCCTGCCCGTCGAGCACGTCAGACCCCTCGGAGAGTGGTCGCTGCGCCACACCCGCGGCCCCTCCTGGTGGGCGGGAACGGTGCTGCCCCACGGCGACCCCGGTCCCGGTGACCTCACACGGGGAATCGTCGAGGCGGAGGCGTTCTACGCCGGTCACCGTACGAGATCGCGCTTCCAGATCAGCCCGGCGTGTCCCGGAGACCTCGACCCCCTCCTGGCTGAGCGCGGCTACCTCAGGGTGAACGCGGTGTCGTTACAGGCCGCGCCCACCACACGGGTGCTGGAGCGCCTCGGGGACGCCCCGCTTCGGATACGGCTGGACGAGCGGCCGACAGCGGAGTGGTTCCGAACCTGGCAGGCCGTGAACGGCCGGGGCGGTTCCCGTGCCGAGTGGGACATGCTCACCCGTCTGGACCTGCCGTGCGCCTACGCCTGCGCGGTGGCCGGCGGCGGGGTCGTCGCGGTCGGCAGGGCTGTCGCCGACACCGGCTGGACCGGGGTGTTCGGGATGGCCACCCTCCCCGGGGCCAGGGGAAGGGGCGCGGCCCGCGGGGTACTCGCCGCGCTGGCCCGCTGGGCCGCAGAACGCGGAACGGCCCGCATGTACCTACAGGTCGAGCCGGGCAACGCCCCGGCCCTGCAACTGTACGGAAGGGCGGGCTTCGAGGAGGTGTGCGCCTACCACTACCGCGTCGCCCGCCGGGAGAAGGCGTCCGGCGTTTCCGATCCAGTAGCGGAAAAGCTTTAACGACGGCATTGGCGGCACAGGTTTTCTGACTTCTCGAATCAGCGCGGATCATGCAGTCTTTGGCCTTGCGCGTTCTTCGGTCAAGGAATTCGCATCGGCCCGGCCAAAACGCCCGGACGATCCGCCCAAAACAGAGAAGAGACCACCGTGAATTATGGAAAAGAACCGGGGAAAAGGCACGTTTTAAAAACGGCCGCCTTCACCCTGGCCCTGACGGCCGCGCTGGCCGTGCCCTCGCCTTCGGCCGCGGCCGACGAGGAGGTCGGCTGCGGCGCCGTACTGACCTCGGACGTGACCCTCACCCGGGACCTGAACTGCGCCGGT
The DNA here is from genome assembly GCF_042650425.1 of Streptosporangium jomthongense. Classification (NCBI taxonomy): domain Bacteria; kingdom Bacillati; phylum Actinomycetota; class Actinomycetes; order Streptosporangiales; family Streptosporangiaceae; genus Streptosporangium; species Streptosporangium jomthongense. Next base: position 47,048 of record NZ_JBHSBC010000041.1, read on the forward strand.
GACGGGCTGACGATCGGCGCGGACGGCGTGACCGTCGACCTCGCGGGCCACAGCATCGCCGGAGACGGTACCGGCAGGGGTGTCGCCGTCGGCGACAGGAAGGGCGTCGCCGTACACGACGGCGTGATCAGCGGGTTCCGCCTGGGGGCCGAGGTCGTCGGCGGCGCGGCCGTCTTCTCCCGGGTGAGGTTCGCAGGCAACGCGCTGAGCGCGGACCAGGCCGCCTCCCTGACCCTGGTCGGCCCGCGTTCCGCCTGCCTGGCCGAGGGGATCGACGTGACCGGCTCCTCCGTCCTGACGATCGACCGGTGCACCGTGCACGGACGGCTCCAGGGGACGAACGGGCACGGGTGGACGGTCAAGGGCAGCGTGCTGAGCAACGGCTACCTTGAACTCGCCGAGAGCGGCTCCAACGTCTTCAGCGGCAACCTCTTCGACGGCTTCCCGGTGAACCTGACCGAGCGGAGCAACGACAACCTCTACACCGACAACGTCTTCACCAACGCCCAGGTCGGCTTCCGTGCCGAGCACTCGGCCGGCGCCCCGAACAGGGTCGAGAACAACGTCTTCAAGGCCAACCGCTACGGCATGACCTTCTGGGTCAGCTTCTCCAACGTGTCGGTGAGCGGCAACAAGTTCGAGGGCAACCGGGTGGCCGGAATCCTCATCGACCCCATCCGCTTCACCGGGGTCACCCCCTACCCGGTCAGCGGGAACACCTTCGTGCACAACGGCCTGGCACCGCTCGGCGCCGTCGACAGGGACGGCGACCCCATCAAGGACGGTGTCCACGTCTCCGGCACCGAACAGGCGCCGGTCGAACTGGCCCGCAACGACGGCACGGACAACGGCGGATTCGTCATCTGGGGACGGGCGGGCGAGGTGACCGACGGCGGAGGCAACCACGGCCCGTGCGGCCCCAGGAACGACCCCGGCCTGAACTGCTCCTGACCTCAGACCCGTTTCCAGGAGTTGCGCATCCACCGGGCCTGGTCGTCCGTACGGTCGAGGAAGGTCTGGAGGAATCCGCAGGAGACACAGGCATAGAGATCCACCTTCTCGGTGTGGAGCATCCCGAACAGAGCGGTCGGAGTCTCCAGACGGGTCGACGCGGTGTAGATCTCCTCGCCTCCGCAGACCGCGCAGACGCCGTTTCTCATGTCTGTCATTGCCGCATGATAATGCGCGCGTGTGAGAGGAAGGGAGTGTTCTCCGGGCCCGGAGGGGGCCGTGACCATAACCTTTTGTCATTCGATTAGAGCGTGTCTTCCGTGAAACGGCCTCCGCGGGAATTCCAGCGGAGGCCTGAACACGCGGCCACGATGACGGTCGTGTGTTCACCGCCCGCTGGACGCAGGAACGCCGGCCCGGCGGCGGGTCAGAGCCTGGCGGCGAACCAGCCGACGGGCGCCAGGAGAACGGCCATGACGAGCAGGAAGGCCAGCGACGCCGTCCACGTGCCGGTCGCGTCCCGCAGCAGTCCCGCGGCCAGCGGACCGGCGGCGGCCATGAGATAACCGCAGCCCTGCACCACGCTCGACAGCCGGTCGGCGTGCGAGGGCCCGCCCGCCTTGGCTGTGATCATGGCCAGGGCCAGCGGGAACGAGGCGACGCTGAGCCCCAGCAGGAGCGCCCACGCGTACGGCGCCGCCCCCGGCGCGACCAGCAGCCCCGTGAACCCGGCGGCGCCCGCGACCCCGCAGGCCGCGGCGTACCACGCCTGGCTCCGGGAGGTACGCGCCAGGATCGACACCGTCAGGCCCGTGGGCAGGCTGACGAGCTGGACGAACGACAGCGGCAACCCCGCGTCGGCCGGGGCGGTCCCCGCCTCGGTGAGGACGCGGGGCAGCCAGGCGAGCACGACGTAGAAGACGACCGACTGCAGCCCGAAGAAGACCGCCAGCGCCGCCGTGGTCAGCCGCCGCACCGGCCGCCGACCGGCGTCCGCCTCCTGCGTGGCCTGGGAGTCCGGTACGGTCACGGCGCCGCGCGGGGTGGCGCGGGCCAGAAGCGCCAGGGGCACCGCGGCGGCCAGGGCGGGCAGCGCCCACACCGCCAGGGCCGGGCGCCAGCCGTGCGTCAGGTCGTCCAGCGGTTTGGCCAGGGCGGCGGCGAGCATCGCGCCGCCGCCGATCGCGGAGGCGTACAGGCCGGTCATCGCCCCGGTCGCCGTGGGGAAGCGCCTCTTGACCACGCCGGGAAGCAGCACGTTGCCGATGGCGATGGCGATCCCGACCAGGACGGTCCCGAGGAGAAGGGCCGTGGTCGCGCCCGCGCCGCGCAGCAGGATGCCCGCCGCGAGCAGGGGCATCGTCGCCATGAGCGCCCGCTCGGCGCCGAACCTTCGGCTGAGCGCGGGGGCGAACAGGGCGAAGACCCCGAAGCACACCAGCGGCAGCGTGGTCACCAGGGAGATCGCGCCCGCGCCCAGCCCCAGCTCGGTCCCGGCCTCCCCGGCGAGCGGGGAGAACCCGGCCAGGGCGGGGCGCAGGTTCAGGGAAAGCGTGACGACGGCGGTCACCGCGACCACCGTCGTCACGATCTCCGCCCGGCCCCTCCCCCGGGCCGTTCCGTGGACCCCCTCCTGAGCCGTCGTCTCCTCCACGCCGCCTGTCATGGCTCCCCTTCTCCCCCGCCGGGCTCCGGCGTTCCCGCTGATTCGCCCGGGTTGTCCGGTGCCACCATGCCAGACCGGTGACACCGGCGGAGAGGGTCAGTCCCCCCAGACGGTGCGGACCTCCTCGAAGACGCGCTGGTCGTGGGAGATCTCCACGACGTTGCCGTCCGGGTCGCGCAACGCGCAGACGTAACCGACCGGCGGGGGCAGGTCCATGGGCTCCCAGTGCAGGCAGCCCCGCCTTCTCCCCTCGGTCGCCGCGCGGTCGACGTCCTCACGTTCGGGCACCTCCATGCCGAGGTGCGCGAACGGGAACAACTGTGGCTGCCGCCTGCCCCGGTCGGCGGCGAACTCCACCAGCACGAGCACGAAGGGCGTCTCGACCTGCCCCTCGTTGGACAGCCAGGCGTTGCGTCCCTGGTCGTCCTCGTGCCGGGAGACGACGACCAGCGGGGTCATCGTGGTGTAGAACTCGATCGCCTCGTCCAGATCGCCGCTGGGCAGGGCGACGTGCGTCCAGCGTGCTCTGGTGAGTCTCTTCTCCGGCATCCGCCCCTCCTTGGACCCTCCCTCGCGCCGTACAGCCGATGTGGGTGGTCCTTCCCCGGCCACACGCCGGAACGCCTGGGGTAGGGCTCACCTCACCCCCGCGCGGCGGAAGAGGCCGGCCTGCGCCGTGGGAGCGGCCCGCCCGTGCGCTCTCTCCGCGTCCCCGTTCGCCTCCGCGGGATCCGGGAGGACGAGGCCCTGACGTCTCCGGGACCCGGCGGTCCGATCCGTGAGGGAGGGCGGCCGTTCGGCCGCCCTCCCCGTTGTTCCCGTGTCGGCCCGGCGGAGAGCGACGGGGGAACGCCCGGAACCTCCGGGCGGGGCCCGTCTCACGCCGCCTGCAGGCTGGGGTCTCCCTCGGTTCCCGCAGGGTCGATCACGATGCCGCTGACGCCGAGGTCCTCCAGCATCCTCCGCAACGCGCGCTCGGTGAGCCACATCCAGGCGTGGCCGTCGCCGAGTGCCCGGACGAGCCGGTCCCGCGAGGTGAACGCGACCGCCGTCCTCTCCCCGGTCGCCGTCCGGAACAGGCGCAGGGCCAGGCTCCCCCGGCCAGCGCGTACGGGCACCAGCAGCGGGGGGTCGTTCCGGCGCGAGATCTCCATGGACTCCTTCTCCTTCAGGTAGCGAGGCGCGGTGGCCGCGCGAGAAGCACGCTATGGCGGCCATCGATCGGAAAAAGTGATCCAAACGGGATTCTTACGCCCGCAGAGCCATCTCTGACAACCCTTTGACAGGGAAGATCCCGAGATGGCCATGGATGCCTGACTTCGCCGGACCGTACGGCTCGCACCCGGGGCACACCGGACGGCGGGAGCGACCGGCGCCACCCAGGGGTTTCCCGGCGATCCCCGAAACGTTCCCCGATTCCCTTAACGATCCCTTAACCGGCACTCAACGAGCGTTCAACACCCCTTGCACATACGCGAGAAAGGCGGAGGCTTCTCCCAGGCGGGACTCCTGTCCTCGTGACACTCCCCCGGCCCGGGGCGAGCACCCCCCGCGTGACGGCTCCCCGTCACGGCCTCGTCCCGGGCCTCACCCCACACGAGGATTTACTGTTAGGAAACTTTCCTTTATATTCGGAGTCACCCCCCAGCAAAGGAGCACCACATGCGGAGAACGACAACCCTCGCATCGGCCTCGATACTGGCCATGGTGACCACCGTCTTCATGGCGACTCCTGCCGAGGCACACGGTTACATCTCCTCCCCGCCGAGCCGTCAGGCGTTCTGCGCCCAGGGCAAGATCTCCTGCGGGCAGGTCAAGTACGAGCCGCAGAGCGTCGAGGCCCCCAAGGGCTCGAGGCAGTGCAGCGGCGGTTCCCGCTTCACCGAGCTCGACGACGACAGCAGGGCGTGGCCGGTCACCAGCGTCGGCAACACGGTGAACTTCACCTGGACGCTGACCGCGCGTCACGCCACCAGCACGTGGGAGTACTTCATCGGCGGCTCCAAGATCGCCTCGTTCAACGACGGCGGCAGGCAGCCGGGCTCGACCGTCTCCCACAGCGTCAGCCTGGGTGGCAGGACCGGACGCCAGAAGGTCCTCGCCATCTGGAACATCGCCGACACGGGCAACGCCTTCTACGCGTGTGTCGACGTACAGGTGGGCGGCGGTAACCCCGACCCCACCCCCACCGCCACGCCCACCGTTACCCCCACGGTGACGCCGACGGTGACCCCGACCTCCAACCCCGGCGGCACCTGGGCCGCGGGCACCGCCTACCGCGCGGGTGACCAGGTCACCTACGGCGGCTCCACCTACCGCTGCCTGCAGGGCCACACCGCCCTGCCCGGCTGGGAGCCGGCGAACGTGCCGAGCCTCTGGCAGAAGATCTGACCCCTCTGGTCGTTTCTTCGGACGGACCCGCGTCTCACCAGGACGCGGGTCCGTTCCCTTTCTCCAGAGCCCCGTAAGTAAGGCCATTTACGCACCCAAAAGCCGAAATAACGGCACAAAATGGGTTTTTCCCGGCGGGTGAGAACGGGCGGGCGAGGGCACCCGCAACGACCCGGTCACGAATTTCCATCCGGCCCCGGGAACGCGTTCCCCCGGCATATTTTGCTGCTGTGCATCCCGAGCGGGTCCGGGCCAGGCTGGACCGGTCTGCGACCACGGCCCTGCGCCTCGGCCACGAGATCGGCGGCTGGATGCGGCGCGGCCACGACGACCGGCGGCTCCACCGTTTCACCGGCCACCTCGACGTGCTCGACGGGGTCCTGTCGCGGATGCTCGGCGCCGTCGTCCGTGAGATCGAGGCGATCGACCCCCGCGCGGCCTCGGGGGAGGCCTACCGGCGCTGCGGCGAGCTCGACGGGGCCGTGTTCACGATCCGGCGCCTGTTCGACTGGTACGCCGCCAAGTACGACCAGCGCCGCGACCCCGTTCTGGCCGGGATCCTGGCCTGCGCCGACGAGGTCGTGCTCAGCTGCTGGCGGCAGCCGTTCGAGGATCTCGGGCGTGAGCCGCCGACCGGGCCGCTCGCCTACGTCGAGCCGCGTTTCGACGCCTTCGCGACTCCGCGCGTCTCCGTGCCGCCCGACCTGCGCCTGCCCGCCGACTCCCTGGTCGCCGAGTTCGTCGGACGGCTGCCCGTCCCGGTGGTCTGCCTGCCCGAGTGGACGGCCGTCCAGGCGTGGTGGCTGACGCTGGCCGCCCACGAGGTCGGCCACCACGTGCACAAGGACCTGGACCCCGGGCTTGAGAACGCCAGCAGGGACGCCCTCGCCGAGGCGACGGGTGACGAGAGGTGGCGCCGCTGGGCGCTGGAATCCTTCGCCGACGCCTACTCGGTCCTGATGCTCGGCCCCGCCGCCGCGTGGATCGTCGAGGAACTGGGCCACGGCCCTCCCGAGTCCCTGACACGGGCCCACGGCGGCTACCCGCCTCTCCCGGTACGGCTGGCGCTGATGGCCGAGGTCGCCAGGCAGGCGGGCCTCGGCGGCGCGGGCGCCCCCGGGCTGGCCGGGGCCGCCGGAGCGCTGCTCGGCCTGCGGGCCGGTGGCCGTACGCTCGTCGAGCTCAGCGGCCTGTCCCCCGGGTGGTTCGCCGAACGGGGCACGGTGCGGGCGCAGGCGCGCTCGCTGGCCGGATCCGATCCGTTCCTGCCCCGCCTGGCGGAGCCGTACTCGGCGCGGCTGCTCCTCGCGGCGGCGGCGACGGTCGTTGACGCGGGCCCTGCCGCTCCGTCCGCGCTCCACGCCAACCTGCTGCGACACCTGCCCCGGTGCGGCCCGCCGGGCAGGCTCGGCGTCTCCCCCGCCGGGCCGCCGGTCGCCCGGCTGGCCGAGGAACTGACGGGACGACTGCTCGGGAGCACGCGATGAGCGCCCGGCTGCTCGTCAGCGTGACCGGTCCGGAGAACACGGTGACGGTCCTGCACGAGGGCAGGCCGTTGCCCTGCGACGACGGGGCCGTCTCCTATCCGCTGGAACGCGGGGCCGGGCCGTCGCTGACGGCCAGGGCCGCCGCCTGCCCCGACGCCCGCTCGTACGGCACCGCGCTGTTCGAGGCCCTGCTGCGTCCCGTCTGGCGGGCGGTCACCGGCCTGACCGGGAACGGCCGGGGGATCGAGCTGGCGTTGCGGCTGCCGATGGAACTGCAACCCCTGATCTGGGAGGCGATGTACACCGAGGACGGCCCGCTGGCCGCCCACCCCCGCCTGCTCGTGGCCGTCACCCGGCTCATCCCCGCCCCGGGGCCCGGCGGGCACCGCACCGTGCGGGGAACGCCCAGGATCCTGTTCGCCTCCGGCGCGAAGCTGACCGACCCGGTGATCCGCCCGGGAGCGATGTTCCTCGGCCTGGTCAGGGAGTGCGAGTCGCAGGGGCTCGCGATGACCAGGATCTCCGAGGAGACGACCGCGGACCGGCTGCGGCGGCGCTGCGCGTCCCTCCGACCCGACCTGGTGCACCTGGTCGCCCACGGCAGGCCCGACCCGGTGGACGGGGAGACCTGGGTCGAGCTGGCGGGTGAGTGGACCAGGGGTGGCGGCCTTGCCTCGGCGCTGGTCTCGGGAGACGCTCCCCCGCCGCTGGCCGTCGTCCTCAGCGTCTGCCACAGCGGCGCGCACGGCGGCCTCGACCGCACCTCGGGGCTGGTGGAGACCCTGGTGCGCGGCGGGGTACCCATCGTGGTCGCCGTCGCCGGGGAGGTGACCGAGTACGCGTGCCGGTTGTTCTCCCGGCGGTTCGTCCAGGCGCTTCTGCACGGGGACGCGGTCGCCGAGGCCGCCGCGCACGGGCGCAGGGCCGCCCTTCTCGGCGAGCCGAACCCCGACGACCGTCTCGACTGGGCGATGCCGACCCTGTTCCTCGCCGAGACGCTGCCCGCGGACTTCAGGGCCGTCGATCCCGGGGAGGTCAACCGCACCAGGAGCATGGCGGGAAGGCTCGAACTCCTCGAAGGACCCGCCTACGTCGGCAGGGGACCCATCTTCGACACCCTCGACGGGCTGATCGCGCCGGGAAGCGAGCGGACCTTCCTCGGCGTCACCAGCGGCGGCGCCTTCGGCGGCATGGGCGGCACCCGGCTGCTCAGGGAGATAGGGTTCCGGCTGCTGCAGGCGGGTCACCTCCCCCTGCTGCTGGCGCCGTTCAACGACGTCCAGTCCGCGCCGCACAGCCTGCGCCAGGTCGTCGGGGAGGTCCTCGCGCAGGTCGTGCGGACGGGCGAGCGTCTCTCGCTCCCGGTGCCACGGCTGCGGTCCCTGTGGTCCGGACCGCCGCGGAGCGGAGGACGGCACGGTCCTGACGCGGACGAGGACGAGGCGGTGGCACGGCAGCGGGTGAAGTCGGCGGTCGCCCGGTTCGCCACGGCGGCGGCGCCGCTCGCGCCCAGCGCGGTCGACACGCTGCTCGCCGCCGACCTGGCCGACCTGGCCGGTGCGGCGGAGACGCTCGGTCCGCCGTTCGGCGCCCACACCCGCGTGGTCGTCCTGGCGGAGGCGCTGCACCTGTGGGTCGGGGCCCTGGGCTGGACGGAGCCCTCGCAGGGGCTGCTCGACCTGCTGACCCCGGACGGTCTCGGCACCGCCGCCAGGCCGGTCCCCGTGGTCGCGACCGCCGCCCTCGGTGAGTGCCCGCCGTTGCGCAGCTTCCGCGAGGAGAAGGCCGGAATGCCGTGGTGCGCCTTCCACGACCTCGAACCGCTGTCCGACGAGGAGGCCTCGCTCGGCTTCCAGTGGGTTCTGCTGCAGCCGTGGCACCCGAGGGAGCGCTTCCGCCTGACCTACTACGCCGCGCCGGGCAGTGATCCGGCGGTGCTCAGGGAGAGCTTCAGGCTCCACCTCGAAGGGCGTCCCGGTTTGATCAAGACCGAGCTGTACCGGATGGCGCAGCTCCTGGCCCTGCACAAGGTGTTCCTCACCCACGACGACACCGAGGGCTGGAGCGTCTACGCCCGAACCCACGGCCTGAGGTACGAGCCGTGAACCCGGCCGACCTGGGCGCCGAGCTGGAACGGCACGCCGCCGCGTGGCGGGCCGAGCAGTTCGGCCGTTTCGACCCGGCCCGGCTGGCCAGGCTCGCGCTGCTGCCCGAGTGGACCACGGAGCTGGCCGTACGGCTCTCGCTGGCCCCCGAGGAGGAACTGTCCGGGTTCCTCGACGACCTCGACGACCTGGGGCTGGTCGAGTCACGGACCCTGCCGACCGGGCGGGAGGCGTTCTGGGTGCGCGCGAGCAGGCGGCCGGAACTCGGCTCCCACCTGCGCCAGGCGCACGGGCGGCTGCTCGACGAGGTCACCGGAGAGCTGCTCCAGCTGACGTACCGCGTCGCCGAGCTGGGCGACTGGCGGCGCGCCGCGACCGTCTACCGCGGGGACCGCTCGGGCGCCACGCTCATGGCGGACGTCTCCGGCCTCGTCGAGTCGGGCGCGGTGAGCGAGGCCGCCCAGCTCGTCGCGACCGCCCGGATGCTCGGTGAGGTCCTCGGCGAGCCGCTCGCCGGCGCCGCGCGGCGGGCCCGGCGCCGGGTCGACCGCGCGGCCCGCGAGGCCGAGGACGCCCGTTTCCTGCGCCATTACCTGCCCCGCGCGGGTATCGAGGCCGCCCTCGCCGACCTGCTCGGCGACGACCCGCCGTACTGGGCGCTGCACCTGCTGGGCGCGGGCGGGACGGGCAAGACGATGGTCGTGCGCCACCTGGCCTCCGGCCGTTACGCCCGGGACCGGGGGCCGGCGCCCGTTCCGGTGGCCAGGGTCGACTTCGACCACCTCGACCCCCGCTATCCGCAGGACCGTCCCGGGGAGATCCTTCTCGCCCTCGGCGAGGAACTGCTGGGGTTCGGCATCGGAAGGGACGCCGAGAACGCCCACCGCAGGTTCGTCGACTCCGTCACCGGCCTGCACGAGGAGCTGGCGCGCGGCAGGCGCCTGTCCGGCAGGGCGGCCCCGATGCTCGACCACATGGTGAGGGCCTTCGCCCGGTTCGTCGGGGAACTTCCGGCTCCGGTGGTGCTGGTGCTGGACACCTGCGAGGAGCTGGCCAAGCTGTACCCGCCGGGGGCGCCCGCACCGGCGATCGACATGACCTTCGGCCTGCTGGAACGGCTGCGCGAACGGGCGCCCTCGATCCGGGTCCTGCTGGCCGGGCGCCGGTGGCTCGCCACGCCGTACGACGCCACCGGGGAGGCCGAGGAGGCCGGGACGTCCGCGGGGCCCCTGCTGCGGCCCAGGCCGTACCTGCGGGTGGTCAGGACGCACGGCTTCACCCGCGCCGAGGCGGACGACTACCTCGCGGCCCGTGAGGTGCCGCCGCCGCTCAGACCCGCCGTGCTCGCCCGGTCGGCGAACGGGGACGTCTTCAACCCCTTCGACCTGGCCGCCTACACCGAGTGGGCGCTGAGCGAACCCGGGCTCGACCCTCTGCGGCTGCGCGACGCCGAGGGTGATCCGTACGTCGAGCACCGGATCATCGGCCGTCTCGCCGACCAGGGGGTGACCCGGGCGCTGGCGGTCGCCGCCGAGCTGGGCAGGTTCGACCGGGCACAGGTCCGCCCGGCCCTGCTGCGCCTTGGCCTGGACCCCGACGCGGTCTTCGACGGCCTGGCCGCCCAGGAGTGGGCACGCGTCACCGAGACGGGACGGGACGGCCGCCCCCGGGTGGTCGAGCTTGATGAGCAGGTCAGGATCCGCCTGCGCCGCGTGACGGCCGCGGACCCGGGCAGGTTCCCGCTCAGGAGGGACCTGCTCGGCCGGGACGCCGCCGCCGTCGCCGACACCGCCCCCGTCCTGTCCGAGGTCTCGGCGGCGACCGTGCTGGCCGCCGTCCGCCTGCTGCCCACCGGGGAGGCGGCGGATTTCTGGCGAAGGGTCGAGAACAGGGCCGCGACGCAGGAGGCCTGGCCGTGGGCCGAGCAGGTCACGGTACGCGCCGCCGCCGAGGAGGCGCCGCGGGCAGGAGAGCCTGGGCCGTCGATCCTGGCCGCGATCCTCGCCACCCAGGCGGCGGCCAGGACGCACACCGGGACCGGGGGCACCGGCGAGCTGTGGCGGCGGGTCGCCGAGCACGCGCCCGGGCATCCCGATCCGGCCCAGGCCGTCGTGCTCGCCGATCGCGCCCTTCTCGGCCTGGCCGCGTCCGGGGCCGATGTCCCGCTCGGCGACGTCCTGCCCGGCGTGGTCGCCCGGCGCGCGGCCCCCGAGGGTTCCTTCGTCGCCGCGCTCGACGGGTGGATGCGGCACGGCGACTGGTCCGTCCTGCGGGACGCGGACCTGCGGCGGATCGGCGAGGGCCTCGACCGCGCCGAGGAGAGGCGTCCGGACGCCGCCGCGCGGACGGGGATCGCCGCCGCGGTCACCGCCCAGCGTGCCCTGCTGGCCCTGCACCACGGTGATCGCGAGACCGCCGGACGGCTGGCGGCCCACGCGTTCGCCGCCGCCCTGCCCACCGTGCGGAGACCCCTGCCGGACGCCCCTGAGGGGAACGCCACCGCCCTGTCCCTGGCGCTGGTCGCGGCCGCCTCCCCCGGCGACGCGCCCGCCCCCGCCTGGGCCGACTGGCGCGTCCCCCGGCGTCTGGACGCGCGCTGCCTGCTCGTGTGGCGGCTGGTCACGGCGGGGCTTGAGGAGCACGACGACCTCCAGACTCCGTGGCACGCCTTCTCTGCCCCGATCGACGACATCGACGTGGAACGACTGCTCTCCTGGCGGGTGCGCGTCCACAACGGGAGACGGCCGCTCGACCCGCACGTCCTGGAGTCGCTGACCGTCCTGGACGCCTACTCCCCGGCCAGACGCGCGTCGGTGTGGCAGCACCACCGGGTACGGCCGCTGGTGGCCGAGGTGGCCGAGGCGTGGCTGACCCTCGGTGAGCCCGCCAGGGCCGCGGAACTGCTGCGCGGGCGCGTCGAGGCGGCGGTCGCCGCCGGGGACGACCCGGACACCGTCGAGCAGTGCCAGCTCGCCCTGATCCGGGCCTGCCGCCGCGTCAGGTCGCTCGCCCTCTGTCCGGAACTGGCCTCACTCGCCGTCTCGGGGACGCCCCTGGTGCGCGCGGAGGCCTGGATCGCCCTCACTCTGGTGACCGGGACGCGGCCCGCCTCGCCCGAGGAGGCGGGCAGCTGGTACGGCTGGTGGCAGTGCCAGGACAGGCGTTCCCTGGCCGGTGGCCGGCCCTGGGGTCCGCCGTCCACGGCCGAGCCCGGCATCCCCTGGGAGCTGACGCTGGCCGCCCGCGAGGAGTACGCCGGGAACCCTGAGACCCCGGCCGTTCGTCCCCCGGTGCCGCCCCCGGGACCGGGAGGCGAGGGCAGACGGCTGCTGGAGAAGGCCGAGACGCTCGCCCTGCGCTCCCCTGACCTGGCCGGGCCGATGCTCGACGAGGCGGCGGCGCTGCTCGACAGGGCGTACGACCGGCGTGGCGCGCTTCAGGCCCGGATCCTGGCGTTGCTGGCCCGGGTGCGTGTCGGCGACCCGCGCGAACGTCCTCCCGTCGCGGTCCTGGACGCGCTTCCCCTCGGGGAGGTGGACCTCCCGCCCGGCTCCGGCTGGTCGGAACGGATCGCCTACCTGCGCGGCCTGCTTGAGGACCCCGCCGCCACCGGCTCCGACCTGCCGGAGCTGGCCCTGGACCTCGCCGCCTCGGCTCCCCTGTCCCCCGGGGCCTCCTCCGCCTTCGCCGTCGGCGGGTTCGGCGGCGCCGTACGAGGGGTGGCCGTCGTGGCGCTGCTCGCGCTGGCCTTCGCGGCGGGGCTGCTTCCCGTCGCGGACCGTCTGCCGTCCGTCCTGCGGTTGCTGTCCGCCCTGGTCCCGTTCACCGCGGCGGTCGTCCTGGTGCTGCCCTCCGGCTGGGAACGACGCGTGCCGGTGGGCACGATCGGTCTCCTGGACCGGCTGATCCCCCGAATGCTCGTCGTCACGGTCATTGGCGTCGGGCACCGTCGCGCGGTGATCCGCGTCGTCGGCCGCCGGTCCCTGCGGAACCGGAGGCCGGACTGGGCCGACGTGGCCTGGAGCGGGCCCCCCGACGGCGGGGAGTTCGCCATGTGGAGGTTCCAGCGCCCCTATTTCGCCGATCGTCTCCGGTCCCTCGTCCGGCTCGAACTTCCCTCCTCTCTCGACGACGAGCCTTGGGAGTCACGCCTTCCGCCCCACGCCCAAGTCTTCCGGGGCGCCGCCGCGCCGCCCGCGCAACCGCCCGTCCCTGAGCGGAACGCGGACGGGCAGGTGGTGCGCCGGACGTCCTTCTCCCTGCTGCACGTCGTCGGCACGGCCGTGACGACGGCGGCGGGACCGCGGATCCGCCTCAACGGCGACCTCCAGGGCAGACGGTCCGAACTGCTCGGCCCGATGTCGATGGAGGCCGGGACGAGGACCCTGGTCGCCCTGCAGGCCGACCCGGTCGACGGGCCCCCGGCGCCGCTCGCCGAGCAGCGTGGCCGTTTCGCCGCCATGGCGAGAGAACTCCTCGCCATGGGCACCCGCGCCGTGCTCGTCGTCCCTCCGCTGCCCGACACCGTCGCCGACCAGGCCGTGTCCCTGGTGCGGTCGAGGGCCTCCGGGCACGGAGCCTCGCTTCTTCCCCGGCACCTGCTGCGGCTCCAGCGCGACCTGCGGGCCCTCGTCGGGAAGGCGGGCGGCGAACGGGAGGCCGTCTGCGACGTGCTGCTCTTCCTTCCGACCACCTTCACAGGAGAGGACACCCCCGGATGACCATGTGGCAGCGGATCGAATCCTGGTTCCACGCCGCCTCGGAGCACATCACCGTCGGATTCGTCCCCGAGGAGGGCGCGGCGGCGCCGGCGCCGTACGAGGGATACGTCCGGCTGTTCGTCGCCGAGGGGTTTCTCGCCGACCGGCGCAGCTGGGCCGCCGACCAGTATCCGGCGCTGCACGGCGGGGTCTCGCTGTCCTTCCTCGGCGGGGAGCCGCTGGCGTTCACCACGATGGCCGGGCAGTCCTCCTGGATGGCCCCCGGCGTCACGCTCGGCGAGCCGATCACGCCGCTGCTGCCGTACGGCGGGGGCACGGTGACGGTGCAGGCGGGCCTGTACCGCGTCTCGGGAAGGGGGCCGCTCGGCACCGCCGTACAGATCGCCGGGGGGCTGGCCGGGCTGGTGGCGCCGCCGCTGGCCGCCGCCGCGACCATCGCGACCAAGGTGTCCGAGGGAATCGACAGAATCCTGGGCGACCTGGGCGAACAGCCGGTTCTCGGCGTGCACTGGACCATGGTCGCGCCCGTGCCCGGCGTCTCCGGCTCCGGCGTCAGGACCGTGCGCGCCGGGCACCTGGTGGTGATCGACTCTCCCGAGCCGCCGGGGACGCTGTCGATCGAGGACGGCAGGCTGCTCGTGGACGGCAGGCCCCCCGTCGGGGCCGACTTCCTGGTGCTGCGGATCGAGTGCAGGGCCGAGCGGGACGACTGGCGTTTTCCCGAGCTGGCCCAGCTGATCGACCGCGCCGGGGAGGAGTATCTCCGGCGCGGGGAGACCCAGACGTTCCGGGACCTGCGCTCCGACGCCGTGGTGCGGGCCTGGTGTTCGCCCGACCTGACGCCGCTGGACAGGAAGCGGGTGGCCACGCTGGTCGCCGGGGAGATCGACGAGGTCAGGCGGCTCGGGGTGGTTCCCGGCGGGGAACGCTCGCTTGAGGAGGCCGTCGCACTGCGGCTGCCGTCACGGGACGCCCCGGAGCTGGACGGCCTGCGCCTGGCCGACCTGCTCGCCTGACCTCCTTCTCAGCCGGGATGCTCCGGCTGCCAGGAGGCCCTGACCAGCGCCCGTTCGGTGGCGGCGAGGTGGAGCGCGGCGGCCAGCCACGCCCAGGCGTACCGGTCGCCCCCGGTGTCCGTCAGGCGGCCGAACACGTCGCGGGCACGGCGGTCGGCCTCGGCGCCGAGCGCGCCGACCAGCTCCGCCGCGGTGCCGAAGCCGGCCCGGCGGAGCGAGGCCCGCTGGGCGAGGCAGTCGCCGCCCCTGGCGGACTCGGCGAGCGCCCGTCTGCCGCCGGTCACGGCCAGCTCGACCAGGCGGCGCACCCGCCACAGCGGTGAGCCGGTCACCGGGTCGGGGCCCGGCGCCTCGTCCCCGGCCGGCCCGTCCTGCGCGCAGGCCTCGCGAGGGGGCAGGTGGGAACCGCTCAGCCGGTCGTAGCCGAGATCGGCGTGGCCGTGCCACTCGGCGGGCAGGCGAAGTGTCGGACCCTCCCCCGGGACCGGCCCGGCCGCCAGCGGGCGCATGGTCGCCGCCCTGTCGGGGTCGAGCCGTCCGAGCACCCTGACCCGCAGCCCCGGCCGGGAGGCCAGCTGCCGCAGGTTGGCGACGTGGGCGAGGCCGGGGTCGGAGCTCGCGGCCATCAGGCGGATCAGCGGCCCGTCCTGCGCCGCTCCCCCGGGGGACAGCTCGCGGGCGAACAGCAGTTCCCCGACGGCTCCGACGACCATCAGGTCGCAGCCGACCGGCCGGTTCGTCTCGTCCGTCTCCCGTGGTTCACGCCAGGCCTCCTCGGCGAGCCTCAGGTCCGCCGCCTGGGCCAGGGGCCGGGAGAACAGCGCCGCCAGCGGCCCCTGCGACCAGGACGGCCTCGTGACGGAGGTGGCCCTGACGCCCTTGCCCGAACCGAGACGCCCTTCGGGGGAGACCGTCGCGCCGGAGATCAGCAGGCCTCCCCTGGCCAGTTGCGCGTGGTTCAGGGCCGCGGAGCCGAGCGCGACGGCCGCCGTGCCCGCCCCCTTCGCGCGGGCCGGTCCTCCCGGCCTGACGTCGGCGACGGAGAACCAGCGGCCGTCCTCGGTGACGAGGTGCGTGACCACCCCGCCGTAGCCGGTCGCGCTGATCACCGGTTCCCGGCAGACCCCGTAGACGCGCAGTCCCTCACCCTGACGGTAGGCGCGGCGGGCGGTGCCGACCAGAGCCGGGTCGGGGTCGGAGGCCGCGAGCCTGCCGGAGGTCAGCAGCAGGTCGCCGAGCGCGGAGACCAGGTCGGACAGGCGGTGGCCGTCCTGGCGTTCGCGGGCGGCGCGCACGCCGCGGACGACGCGCAGCGCCGCGGCCTCCGCCCTGGGCAGCCCGGCGAGCCTGGCGGTGTGCGCGGCCCTGAGCAGCTCGGCCTGGAGCAGCGCCCCCGCTCCCGGCACCCCGGCCGCCAGCACGGCCGTGCCCGCGGCCCACAGCTCGGCCGCCGCCGCGACCTGTCCCTGAACGGGTCTCCTGGCCTGCGGTGTCTCAGCCGGGGCTGTCTCGGCCTGGGGTGTCTCCGCGAGGACGGGCTCGGCCGCCGCCGCGACCGGGTCGCCGTCGGAGCCTCCCTCCGCGACCGGACAGGCGCTGAGGACGGCCGCCAGGTGCAGACAGCGCGGCGCCAGCAGGCAGCTGCACAGCGCCGCCGCCGGGTCGGTGACGACGCCCGTCCCGGCCGGGCTGAGGGTGACCACCGCGTCCTCCCCCCAGCTGACCGAGACGCGGCCCTGCTCCTGGGTCACGGGCAGGCCCGCGCAACGTCCGACCGCCTCCTCCAGTCTCCTGCGCAGCCGGGGGGTGAGGTTCTCGACCGCGGTCGCGGCCACGTGCGGCTCGACCTGCGGCAGCCGTACGGCGGGCGGGGTCAACGGTTCTCTCCTCTGAGGCGGTCGCCGACCCAGCGGGCGAGGGCGAGCGGGCTGAGCGCGGCGACGGGCATGCCCGCGGCGACCAGTTGCTGGGCGACGGGCACCGAGTAACGGGGTGCCCCCGTGTCGTCGAGCGCGGCGCACCCCAGCAGGTGCACTCCCGACGAGACGAGGGAGCGGACCTCTCCGAGCAGGCCCCCGATCGGGTAGCCCTCCTCGAAGTCGCTGACCACGACGACGAGCGTCCGGCTGGGCACGGTGACCAGGGACCGCGCGTGGGCGAGCCCGGCGGCGATGTGGGTGCCCCCGCCGACCTGGACCTCCAGCAGCAGGGACAGCGGGTCGGCCACCTGGCCGGTCAGGTCGATCACCTGTGTGGAGAAGGCGAGGAAGTGGGTCGAGAGCGTCGGCACGCCCCCGAGGACGGCGGCGGTCAGCGCGGACCAGACGACCGAGGCCTCCATCGAACCGGACACGTCGACCACGAAGATCAACCGCCAGTCGGCCTCCTTGCGGACCGAGGTGTCGAAGATCGGCCGTTCGGGGACGACGACGAACCCGCCGTCGGCGTTCCTGCGGGTGTGCGCCAGGTTGGCCCTCAGGGTGGCGGGCAGGTTGAGCCTGCCGTTGCGGCGGCGGCTCCGCCGGGGCGTCGACAGGCCGGTCAGCGCGGGGCGCAGGCGGGTGGCGAGCTCGCGCGACAGTTCGGCGACCAGGCGCCGCACCAGCGGCCTCAGCTTGGCCAGCTGCTGCTCCGGCAGGCCGCCCGCCAGGGACAGGACCGAGGTCAGCAGCTCCACCGAGGGGCGCACCGCGTCCGGGTCGAGCACGGACAACACGTCGGTCCTGCCCTCGTCCGCGGCCCTGGCCAGCACCTCCTCACGGACCTCGGGCCCGAACAGGGCGTCCAGCTCGGCGGCCCACTCGCGGGCCCCGGGGAAGGAGGCCCCCTGGCCACCGGCCTGTCCGCCCTGCCCGGCCGTCAGGTCGTCCGCCCCCTCTCCCCGGCCTCCGCCGTACAGCTCGTCGAGCGCGTGGGCGTAGCGGCGGGCGTCCTCGGGGAGCCGTCCGGTCTCCCTGCCGAGCAGCAGACGCCACCTGTCGGCCGGGGTGAGCCTCCGGGCCGCCCGTGACGGCGTGCCGGGGTCGCGGGCGGTCGGCGGTCCCTCGTCGTCTCCGGTGTCCGTTTCCTCGGGGCCCGGAGACGGCAGGGGGACCCCGAGGGCGCCGAGGGCGGCCAGCCCGGCGGCGTCCGCCGCCGTCCACAGCGCGAGCAGCGCCGGTGGCGCGCCCAGCGCCAGGTCGATGCGGTCGCCGAGCCGGTCGGTCACCGCCAGCAGCAGCCGGTCACGGGCGGCCGGGGTGAGCGTGTCGAATCCTCCGCGCAGGGCGGGCAGCCGGTCGAGGAACTCACGGTCGGCGAGGCCGTCGACGCGGTCGAGCAGCGGTTCGAACACCGGCGTCGCCGACTGCAGCAGCGGCCCGGCCGCGGTGAGCAGTCCGGTGACCAGGCGGGACAGGCGGTGACGCCCCTCGGGACCGGTCGCGGTGTCGATCCACCCCGCGGCGCGGGTGCCGAGGGTGTGCGGTTCGTCCAGGTCGAGCAGGACCCTGGCGGCGAGCGCCGCCCCCTGCATGAGCGGGGACCCCTCCTTCGCCAGGGTGGCGAGCACGTCGTCCATGCGCATGCTGAGGCGATGCTCGCCCGCCCGGGTCACGAGCGCGACCAGGGCGGCGGCGTCCTCGTGCCGGTCGCTGCCGACCAGGCCGGGCAGCGCGCGGACTGCGGCGTCCAGCAGGGTCGCGGCCAGTTCGGCCGCCTGCTGTCTGCTGTGCGGGGTGGTGCCCGGCAGGTGCCGTCTCCGCAGCGCCTCCAGCAGGTCGAGCGCCCGCAGCAGGTCGGGGAGTCCGGCGGTCGCGGGGAGCACGGCCGCGGCGTCCTCAAGCCGGTCCGTGACGAGGCCGGGCAGGTCGCATACGGCCGCGGCGCGCAGTCCCGTCAGGATCAGCTCGCAGGTCGGACCGCCCTCCGCCGACTCCCGGCGGAAGTTCTCACGCAGGGTGCCCGCCGCCGCCAGCTCCGCGGTGACACCGCGGATGCCCGCCAGGTCGAGCAGGGCCGCGACGGAGGGGGTCCATGAGAGCCGCCATCGGGTGGTGAGCGCGGAGGCGTCCCCCGTCCCGGTGACCTCGATCTGCTTGCCGTACCCGACCCCGCACACCAGGAGGCGTTGCAGCAGGACCTCGCGGCGGCCGTCCAGGTCGGAGCGGAGCGGGTCGAGCCGGACCTCCCTGGCGTCGGGGTTGTCCGGGCAGGGCAGTTTCAGCGCCGCCAGTTCGGCCTCGACGGCGGGGCCGAGCCCGGAGCGGGGCGTGCCCGGGGCGGTCCTGCCGCGTTCGGCGCCGACGAGGACGGCCTCCAGGGCGCGGGCGAGCGCCCTGCCCCGGCCCAGGGGTTCGCCCTGGCCGAGCACCATGGTCACCGCCTCGACGATCTCTCCCCGGCCCGGCGCGGGCAGCCCGCGCAGGCGCGCCAGGTCGCAGGCGACCCGCAGCGTCTCCACGGCCTCTCCGGTGCCCGCGGTGTGCCCGGCCTCGCGCAGTCTCCTGCACACGCCGGTGATCGCGCGGGCCGCGGCGTCCCTGACCCTGTCCGGGTCTCCGCCGGCCGCGAAGACCTCCTGCTGCCAGCGCGGGTCCCGGATGCCCGCCGGGTAGCCGGAGCGGGAGTCGAGCAGGTCGAAGGCGTACGGCACCAGCGACGTCGCGGCCGGGACGGCCTCCGGGGCGGGGACCCGTGCGGCGGCGCGGGCGTGCTCTTCCGCCCGTGCGGTGGCCTGTCCCTGTGCGGAGGCCACGGCGCCGGGTTCCTCATCCGCGAGGAGCAGCGCGGGGGCGTGGAAGGCGCCGACGACCGCGGCGACCCGCGCCCCACGGGCCAGGGCCCCGGCGATCACCTCGCGCATGTGCGCCTCACGGGCCAGGTCGGCCGGGGGCACGCCTCCGGCGGACTCGGCGTCCTGACGCAGTGCCCAGCCGACGCCGAGCGCGGCCCGGCGCACCTCCTCGGGGGAGCAGCCGGGGGCGAGCACCTCGACAGCGCGGTCCCACATGTCGTCGCCCTGCCTGCCGGTGCAGGAGGCGGCGAGCCCGTCAGCGAACGCGTTCCCCACCGGGAGGGCCGTGTCCCGGGCGGCCCCGTGGTCCGTGGGGGTTCCGGGGGGCTCGGAGGTCTCGGGCTCCTCGGAACCCGGCCTGGCGGCGACGCCGGCCCGGCCCGCCTGGTCGCGGGAGGACGGGACGCGCGCCCCGTCCCGCGTCCCTTCCCGCACCGCGGCCGGGGCGGACAGCGGAAGGTCGCAGCAGAGCACCTCGGCCCCGTGCTGCCTGGCCCAGCGGACGGCGGCCAGCTCCGGGGAGAAGTCGGCGAAGGGGTAGAACCCGAGTCTGCCGTCCTGCCCGGTCCCGGCCAGGGCCACCGGCGCGACGGTCGCCGGATCGGCCAGGTGGACCAGCCACGGCTGGAAGTCGGCGGGCAGCTCGACGCAGACCACCTCGGCCCCGGCCTCCGCGAGCAGCGCCGGCACGGCCGCCGCCAGCGCGGGACTGTGGTGGCGGACCCCCAGGAGGTACGGCCGGGCGCAGGCGGCCAGCGTGTCGACGGCCCGCCGGGGACCGTCGGCCGCCCTTCCAAAGCCTCCCGCCGCCCGGGAAGCGCTCTCCGGCTCCCGGAAGGCGTCCGTCGTGTCCTCGGGGGCCCCGTTCCCCCGGCCTTCTCCGGTGGTCAACGCAGGTTCTCCCGCAGGTCCCACAGGCGGCGCCACATCGCGGAGCCCTCCTCGGCACGGCGCCGTACCGGGCCGTCCCAGTAGCCGAGCAGCCTCGAATGGTCGGCGGGGTCGTCCTTGCGGACCACGCCGAGCAGGTGACCGGGCACCAGGTCGAGGACGTCCCCCGAGGGCAGGTAGGCGGCCGCGACCCCCAGGGAGGCCGCGACCTGCACCGCCTCGGCGGTCGACATCACCGTTCCCGGCCGCTCGACGTCCCAGCCCTCGGCGGAACGGCCGGAACGCAGGTCGCGGAAGACCGTGACCAGGGCGTCCAGCACCGCGTCGTCCACGCGGAAGGCGGCGCCCGCCCGCCCGACCACGGCCGTGGCCTGGCCGCGCACCAGGGCGGCCTCGGCCTCGGGGTCGGCGATGGGGTTGACGGTCTCGAAGTTGAACCGGCGTTTGAGCGCCGCCGACATCTCGGAGACACCCCGGTCACGCAGGTTCGCCGTGGCGATCACGGTGAAGCCGGGGGCCGCCGCGACCTGGGCGTCCGGGGTGCCCGCCAGTTCGGGCACGCTGACACGGCGGTCGGACAGGATCGACACCAGGGCGTCCTGCACCTCGGGCAGGCAGCGGGTGATCTCCTCGACCCTGGCGACGCGCCCGGAGCGCATGGCGGTCAGCACCGGGGAGGCGACCAGCGCCTGGGGGCTCGGCCCCTGGGCGAGCAGCAGGGCGTAGTTCCAGCCGTAGCGGAAGGCGTCCTCCGTCGTGCCCGCCGTGCCCTGCACGGTGAGGGCGCTCGTGCCGCAGACGGCGGCGGCGAGCAGTTCGGAGAGCATCGACTTGGCGGTGCCCGGTTCGCCGACGAGCAGCAGCCCGCGCTCGCCCGCGAGGGTGACCACGCAGCGCTCGACCAGGGCGCGCTCACCGACGAACTTGGCTTCGACCACGAGCCGGGACGGCGGCGCCTGGCCGTCGCCCGGGGTGGTGACGCCGGAGCGGCGCCCCTTCGGCAGCTCCAGGGCTTCGCCGCCGCTGCCGCAGATGAACGTGACCACCGCCCGCGGGGTCAGCGCCCAGCCCGGCGGGCGGGGGCCGTCGTCGTACGCCGCGAGGAAGGCGAGTTCGGTGGCGTGGCGTTCCTCGGCCGGCTGTGCCTGCCTGGCCGGGGGAGCCCCGTCCGAGGTCGCGGCGGGCGCCGCCTGTCGCGTCGTGGTCATGGAGGGAGGTCCTTCGGGTCTCGCGCCCCTCGGGAGGGACGTGTCGTGTGGATGGTGCGGTGGCGGGGGCGGTTTCGACATCCGTCCCGGGGTCGTTCCGCGCCCCCGCCGTCGATCCCGGCCGGGACTCAGGCGAGAGGCTCGGGCCGTGACGTCATGGGGTTCAGCGGCGCCTGCCGCGCCGGATGCGGAGCTCCTCGAAACGGGGGACGTCCCCGTCGCGGACGCGCCGCCACGCCCTGGCGTGGAGGGCGGCCGCAGGCTCGATGGGCACGACCACCCCGAGCTGCGCGCTCTCTCCGCTGATCAGGTCGTACAGCGGGGCCTTCCACTGCTCGAACGGCAGGCGCGGCGTCCTGAGGTCGGTCCAGGCGCCCGGCAGGAAGAGTGAACGCCCCGCCCTGACCCGGCTGGCCTCGACCGCCAGCTCCGTCGCGGCCAGCTCGGCGCGGGCCGCCTTCAGCCGGGCGGGCTTCCAGCCGGTCCACCGGGCGACGTTCCTGTCGGTGGGGTCCGGCATCGCCAGCAGGATCAGGTAGAGCGTGGCCGCGTCCGCGCCGATGCCGTACTCGGCGACGGCCTCGGAGACCAGCTCGGGCGCCGAACGGGAGGGGTCCTGCGGCCACCAGGTGCCGTCGGCCGCCCGCTCCCCCGCGGCCGGGCGGACCGGGTCGGCCAGGAACGCCTCGGAACGTGTGTCCCTGGCGGCGCGCAGCGCCAGCTCGACCGGGAACGGCGCCCCGGCCTCCCCGGCGAGGGCCCGCAGGGCGGGCAGGTAGGGGTCCTCCCCCGAGGCGTCGAGCAGGGCCATCCTGATGCCCGGAGCGGGCTGGTTGTCGTGGGTGGCCATGATCACGGCGCCGTAGCGCTCCCACCCGTCCGCGACCTCGCTGGGGGTCCCCGCGACCTTCCTGAAGCCGGGCAGGTTGACGTAGCGGCCCAGGCTGAGCATCAGGTCGGGGTTGGCCAGCCGTTCCCTGACCGTGGCAAGCGCGGCGGGCAGCACGGCCCGCACCGGGTCTCCCGCGGGCAGCCGGTGGGCGAGCCAGGCCATCACGGCGACCACGCTGACGAGCGTGGACTCGGTGAAGCCCACGGTCCCCTCCTCGATCGGGGAGACCCGGTCGCGGTACACCCGCCAGCGCAGGTCTCCGCTCAGCTCGGGCGCGGAGGCGGGGTCGAGCAGCGCGGGAAGCGCGCGGCTCGGCTCCCAGGGGGTCCGCACCGCGCGGGAGGCCTCGGAGACGATCCACTCGGGGACGGCCACCCGCCTGCCGACCTTTTCGTTCCACACCCGCGCCGCCGCCGCGACGTCCGGGCCGTCCGTCCACAGCGTCGCGAGGTCGGCGGGCAGCAGCGCCGCGACGACCTGCCTGCGGACGGTGGCGTCCAGCTCGCGCAGCTCGTCCCTGGCGACGACGGCGTCGGCGGCCTTCAGCCCGAGCCCGGTCCTCACCGCCGACGGCAGGAAGCCCCGGTCGTGGCTGTCGACGTACGGCAGGCCGGCGACGACCAGTCTGGCCGTCGTCAGGGTGACACCGGTGAGACGGGCGAACTCCTCCGCGGCCTCCGGCCGCCAGGGGGCGGGGCCGTGTTCGGCCCACAGGGCGAGCAGCCCGTCGATCCAGCCTTCCTCGCGGTCCTCACCGACCGGTGCCGAGAGGCGCGCGGTGTAGGGCGGCGGGACGTCGAAGCGGCCGGACGGGTC